>JANRIC010000157.1:0-35465 GCA_033765345.1 Microscillaceae bacterium | reverse complement strand
TAGTACAAAATTAAGTGATTCTCAGAATCTACCGAACTTGTTTTTATCCGAGGCAGATTATACATGCTGTTCGTACAAAGTCCTTGTCATCCGTGTTCTAATAACCAGTAAATGAATTATTCATTCGCTCAAGCCGCACGAGCGATGCCCTCAGAAACTTTCTTATTCGCTCAAGCCGTACGATCGATGCTATTCCAAGCACATAAAACGTACCTGACGGCACGTAAACCTCGAGAAAGACATCAGTTACCCATAATTTGTCCCGATGGGACACGAACCCTGTCCCATCGGGACAAACTGTGTGTAGCCTATTGAACAGAAGAAAAACAAGCGTGCCTTTAGGTACGCCTTATCTTGCACAGATACTATGAAAAAACCAATGGATAAGCAGAAAGCTTGGGGATAAGGTGTATAAATAGCCCTTCGCCCAATTCATAAAAAGATGCTTACAGCATGACAAAGAAGGTGGGCTTCATTTTCTTAATTGCTTTAATTCCTTTAATTCTCTTAATTGCTTTAATTAAAAAGTATATATTTGTGCAACTTAAAATGATAGACTATGACCAAACTTCAAACATTGATCTATGAAATTAGCAATTTAAGCATAAAAGACCTGGAATTGATTCTTAATGAGATTCTCAAAAAAATTGATCGTCGTAAAAAAGTAGAGTCAATCCTGGATGGGTTTATAGGAAGTGGGCAGGGTATTTGGGAAATGGACGCTCAACAACACGTTAATTCGCTTAGAGAAGATGATAGACTTTAAGCCCTACTAAATTACACTTCCCAAAACTTCTTTTCTTCACCCCTGATGTTTTTATGAAAATATTTATTGATACCTCCCCTTTTATATATCTCATTGAGAATAATCCAAATTTTGCCAACAAGGTCATTGTCACTTAAAATCGGCTGTTTTAATTCTTAATTCCCCTTCATTCCTTTCATTTTCTTAATTCCCTTCATTCCTTTAATTCTCTTAATTCCCTTCATTTCTTTAATTCCCTATTAAAATAACAACAAGATCACCCGAAGGCGATCTTGTTATGAATGTTGGGTTTTCGGTGAAATTTCCAATAATCTCTCCCATTAAATTGACTCACAAAACCATCAACTAAAGTACCTGAAATCTGTCCCTGCTTTTAATTGCACCAAAAAGGCATACATCAATTGGATGACTTGCTCGATGTCTTCTTTGTGGGCGGTTTCTACGGTGGTGTGCATATATTTCAGGGGCAGCGAAATGAGTGCCGAAGCTACACCGCCATTGGAATAGGCAAATGCATCGGTATCTGTGCCCGTGTAGCGCGAAGAGGCCAGGCGTTGGAATGGTATTTTTTTCTCCTGTGCTATGGCGATGATTCTGTCCCGAAGGTTGTTTTGTACGGCGGGGGCATAACTCAGTACGGGTCCTTTGCCGGCCTGGATGTCGCCGTCCACTTTTTTGTCATAGACCAGGGGCGAATGCGTATCGTGGCATACATCGGTGACGATGACTAGGTTTGGTTTGATTTTGTGGGTGACCATCTCGGCACCTCGCAGGCCGATCTCTTCTTGGACGGAGTTGGCGATGTAAAGGCTATAATCCAGCTCGATTTTGTTTTCGGCGATCATACGGGCTACCTGAGCGATCATATACCCGCCGATGCGGTTGTCGAGGGCACGACCAACGAGGTATTTTTCATTCATTTCCATCAGTTCGTCGGCAAAGGTGATCACCGAACCCACGTGTACACCGAGTTCCTCCACTTCGGCTCTGGAATTACAGCCGCAGTCAATAAAAATGTTTTTCATGGTCGGTTTGGGGTCGTCTTTTTCGTCAAACTGACGCACGTGGATGGCCGGCCAGCCGAATACGCCTTTTACAATTCCTTTGGCTGTATGAATATTCACCCGCATTGAGGGGGCGATGATCGGGTCGGAACCGCCATTGCGGATTACATAAATAAAGCCTTCATCGGTGATGTAATTGACAAACCAGGAAATCTCATCGGCGTGTGCCTCGATCACTACTTTGTATTCCTTACCAGGATTGATGACTCCTACTACTGAGCCGTAAGTATCTACGCTGTGTTCCTGAATAAAGGGTTTGAGATAATCCAACCATATTTTTTGCCCGGAGCTTTCAAAGCCGGTCGGAGATGCATTGTTGAGGTATTGGTATAAAAACTCTTGCTGCGTCATAGATTGTTTTTGTTTTTCAATTGACAGGAAATATACTAACTTTATCCCGCAAAACCTGTTTGCGATAAACACAAAACTATCATCAAACCTTTAAAAATGAAAAATTTATCTGTTCGAATCTTATTCCTGGGGCTTTTCATGAGCTCTACTTGGGCTTTTTCTCAAAATAAATACCTGCAATCCGGCCCAATGGTGGGCTACTCTACCATGAAAGAGGCACTACTTTGGGTACAAACCAAATCTTCGGCTAAGGTTCATTTTGAGTATTTTGAGAAAGGCAATCCTAGCGGCAGGATCAAAACTCCCATTCAGGTGACTCGTGCCGAAGATTCTTACATTGCCAAAGTCGTCGTGGAGGTATATCCCGGCAAACAATATCAATACGAGCTTTTTATCAATAAAAAGAAAGTCAATCTGCCTTATGCCTGCGAGTTTCAGAGTCAGACCCTCTGGCAATGGCGTACCGACCCACCTGCTTTCAAATTCGTTTTCGGAAGCTGCAATTATGTCAATGAACCCGAATTTGACCGCCCCGGCAATCCTTATGGGGGAGAACACTTTATTTTTAAATCCATTCTCGAGCAAAAACCTGCTTTTATGATCTGGGGTGGCGACAATACTTATCTGAGAGAAGTAGACTGGGACTCCAAAACTGGCGTCAGAGACCGATATACGCATACCCGTTCGCTGCCCGAAGTACAAGCCCTACTGGCTTCAGTGCATCATTATGCCGTGTGGGATGACCACGATTACGGACCTGACAATGCCGACCGAGGCTATTGGATGAAAGATGAAACCCTTGAGACCTTTAAGCTTTTTTGGGGAAATGCCAATTATGGCCCAGGTGGAGGCGCAAGTGGGACATTTTTCTGGAATGACATACAGTTTTTTATGCTGGATAATCGCTATTTCCGTGCCCCCAATAATGGCAACCTGGCCGACAAGGATTTACTCGGTGAGCAGCAGCTTCAATGGTTGATCGATGCCCTGATCGAGAGCCGTGCACCTTTTAAATTTATTGTGATTGGTACACAGGTGCTTAATCCTGTGACGGCTCCCTGGACAGAAAACTACGACAAATTCCCCGAGGAAAAAGCCAAACTATTCAAAGCCATTCAGGATAATAAAATCTCTGGGGTGTTTTTCCTCTCTGGTGATCGCCACCATACCGAGCTTTCAAAGATGGACCGCCCCGGCACTTATCCGATTTATGAGCTGACTGTTTCGCCTTTTACCGCCGGACCCGTAGGCGACCGCAGCAAGGACGAAGCCAATACTTACCGTGTACCCGGCACGTACTACGGTCAAAGAAACTTTTCTATCCTCGATGTAAGCGGCAAACGCACCGAAAGAGTGCTGAATATCTCCATTTTGGACAATATGGGCAAGGAAGTTTGGAAAAAAGAAATCCAGGCCAAAGAACTTAAAGATGGGCAGTAAGGAAGTTACTGTTTTTTAGAGATTTTTTGTATATTTAATGTATAATCTGGTACGGAGTTGCTTGTGCGCTAAAATTCAGTAGAATCATTATTGTTAAAAAGTAATCCGTACCAGACTTATATTCTTGGATATAATGCGCATCAAAAGGCATTAAGAAACGCTTGATAAACTGAGAACAACCGATTATGATTAAGTATATCAAATTTTTAATTTAATAAATTCCTAATAAATTGTCTTTAAGATTAAAAGTAAAGATTTAATCCATAAAAATAGGTTTTATATTTAATTTATTTGAAATTTTTCTTGTTTTTTAAAAATATTAATTCTACTTTTGAACAATGAGTACGATGAACAAACCCATAGATTTAAAAGAACTTGGCTTTCAAGATGAATACAAACTCGTCTATGAGGAAGGCAGTAAGCAGGTTTATGCCCATACGACTTATTATGAAATTGACATTGATCACGATCAACTAATCACCGAAGACGATACTCCAGTGGATAATATTTTTTCAGAAAAAGAACAACGCCTTCTTATCGATCCGCTTCATGCCAATAAATGGACTGACCGGGATTTTCTGGCATCTTCCAACGTAGCTATTTATCATACCTTTAAGCAGCCGCCTGTGGTGCCGGATATGTTTTTGAGCTTTGATGTCAAAGCCCCTGAAGAATGGTTTGAGAAAAAAAATCGCTGCTACCTGATGTGGGTATTTGGCAAAGCGCCTGAGCTTGTGGTAGAAGTGATCTCCAATAAAATAGGAGGAGAGGCTGACCAAAAAATGAAAATTTACGGACAAATGGGGGTGACTTATTACATTTTGGTAGACCCCTATCTGGAGATTTATGAAGATCGACTTAATGTCTTTAAATTAACCTCCGAACGGAAATACGAGCGAGTTCATTACCCCAATTTTTATATGCCCGAAATCCAACTGGGCATCCTGCTTTGGGAAGGTTTGTTTGAAAGACATCAGGCCCCATGGGCGCGCTGGTGTGATAAAGAAGGAAATATGCTCAAAACCGGGGCTGAAATGACTACCGAACTTACTGAAAGCCTGGATCACGAACGCCAGGAAAAAGAAGATGCGCTTCTGATGTTAGCAATGGAAAAACAAAAAGCCGAAGCTGAAAAACAAAAAGCGCAACTTGAAAAGGAAAGGGCAGATAAACTTGCGGCTTTGCTGAGAGAGTTGGGTGTAAACCCAGATGAATAAGTAAATTTTTGATAACTCAATCATGAACCTTGAAACAATTCCCTATACCCAATACGAAGAAGGGCTACCACAAAAGGGAAAAGCCATTCTTGGGCAAAAAAGAGCCGAAGATATCATAGTCTATCAGGCTTTTAATGATGCTATAGCGGACTATGCTATCAAGAATCAACGCTTTGGGGGAGATGCCTATAGCTTCTCGAGAATGACCTGGATTAAGCCAAATTTTCTCTGGATGATGTTTCGAAGTGGCTGGGCTGAAAAAGAAAACCAAAACCGCATCCTGGCTATTGAAATAAAAGAAACCGGATTTTTTGAATTGCTGAGACAAGGGGTTTTCACGGCTTATCATCCTGCGGCTTACCCCTCAGAAAATGCCTGGAAAAATGCCCTCAAGCAAAGCACAGTCAGGATTCAATGGGATCCCGACCATCACCCTAAAGGGCATCAGCTTGAACGCAGAGCCATTCAAATCGGTCTGAAAGGGCAGGCATTACAACAGTTTAATCAAGAATTTATACAATCTATTGAGGATATTACCTCTTTCGTAAAGGAACAAAAAGCTAGATTGGATACCAATTCCGGGCAGTTTCTGGTGGTTCGCGAGGCTGTGATTCAAGTGCCCGAAGATTTGCGTGATCTATTGAATTTCTGAAAAAACCACTTATTTGGACTTATTCCAAGGTCTGATCAATCCCTCTTGCACCACCGAGGCGACCAACTTTCCATCTTTCGTAAAAATATTTCCTCTACATAAACCTCTGGCACTCGATGTACTTGGGCTATCAAGGTCATAAAGTAGCCATTCATCCACCCGAAACGCTCTGTGAAACCACATCGCATGATCCAGGCTGGCCATTTGAATATTGGAGAAATTGATTACATCTCCATGAGGGAAAATCGCAGTGCCTAGGAGCTGATAATCAGAAGCGTAGGCTAAGACCCGCTGATGTGTGGTCTGGTCTTTGGGCATTTTGCCCTTGGTCTTGAACCAAACCTGGCGGTAGGGACTGCGTTTGCCCGGATTCAGGGGATCGTAAGGTTCTACGGGGCGAAACTCAATTGGGCGGTCAATCGTATGAAATTTTTTAAATGATTCTGGCCATTTATCTCGGTAGGTTTTGGCGATTTCTTCTTCGTTGGCAAGTTCTTCAGGAGGGGGGACCTGTGGCATGTCAATCTGATGGCTGTAGCCTTCCTCACGGATGTGAAACGAAGCCGACATATTAAAAATCGGACGACCTTTTTGGATGGCCTTAATGCTACGTGTGGTGAAGCTTCCCCCATCACGGATCAAATCTACCTCATATACAATCGGATAGTTAATATCTCCTGCCAGTACAAAATAAGCGTGCAGAGAATGGATCACCCTTTCTTCGGGTACAGTAAGAATGGCTGCGCTAAGTGCCTGTGCCAATACTTGCCCTCCAAATACCCTTGAGCTGCCAATACTTGCACTTTGACCGCGAAAGAGATTTTCCTCAATTTTCTCAAGGTTTAAGTGCTTGAGAAGTTCTTTGATGTCTTTCATGAATACCTGTTGAATCTTCTGCTACAAAGGTAAAGAGAAATTCAATCAATCAGCAAACCCATCACGTAGGTATCAAAAAATCTATCCCGAATAAAAGCATCTCTTCTCATGAGCCCTTCTATTTCAAAACCGAATTTTTTGTAGAGTTGAATCGCTGATTCGTTGTCAGAGCGTACTTTGAGGTTGATTTTTCTGATTACTTTGCCTTCCTTTGCCCAATCAATCATTATCCTGATCAGGATAGAGCCTATTCCCTTGCCCCAATGCGCTTTGGGGATCGAGATACCAAACTCTACCACGTGCCGGAATCTGCTTTTAGGACTGGCATCTACGGTAAGAATCCCAGCAATTTCTCCCTTGATTTCGGCAATTAAAAAAATTTGATTTTCACAATTCTGATGTCTCTCGATGTATTGTTCTTCTTCGGCGATGGTTTTGGTAAATTCTCCTCCTCCAAAAGACAAAAAATCAGTTTCATAAGCTACCCGGTTGAGATAGTCAATGGCAGCGGAGGCATCTTCTTTTACTCCTTCCCGGACGCTCAATAATTCCTCATTTTTTAGGGTAATTTCTATGGTTTGCATGGATATTTTTATTTTTATTCAATAATTCAGAATTTTATTCTGAATTATTGAATAATATGAGATGTTATTTACTTAAAACTTCGTAATTTTCCTAGTAAGCGATTTTTGAGAAGTTTCCATTCGAATGATGTATGTACCGGCTGCTAAACCCGGTAAAGCCGCATTAAGCGTTTTATTCAGATTTTCTATTTCACCATAAGCTTCCCAACGAATTTGCCCCTGAAGGCTCATCAGTAGTATTCGGACAGGCTCGGCAGTTCTCGAGGAGATATGTATTTTTTCTGTAAAGGGATTGGGGTAAATATTCAATGCTGAAGTACCCAGATGCTCCGCAAAAACTGTAGGGCTGTATTGTACCTTGCCGTCCAGGTCGGTTTGTCCTAGGCGATAATAAGCCGATTCATCAAATTGACGGTCTGTAAATGTATATGTTTTGCTAAGTGCCTGTTCTGTGGATGCTTCCACAAAAGCAATGGTTTTGTAAAGTTTTCCATCGAGACTTTTCTCTATGCTGAATCCCTGATTATTCAACTCCTGGGCAGTTTTCCAAATCAATTGAGCTTCTTGATCAGATACCACACGCACATCCAGACTTAATAAAGTAACTGGCAGTGGCAAGTTGGAGCTTGCCACGGTCCAGGTAGAGAAGGCATCGACCTGATCGTATTGCACAAAATTGTCGTCTACATTTACGGTTCCCAGTCTGTCAGTCCAGGAAGTGCCAAATCTGGAAAGGCTAAAGTTATTTTCTTCTCCTGCCAGTTCCGAAATTCCCATAAAATCTTCATCAGCATAATGAAATTGTATCGTACTTGGATTTGCGCTACCGCTTACCGTGCTAATGTCAAAATATTTACGAATACCTTGGTTGCTGATACCGATGCGTTTATGCCCTCTCCGAATATCAACTATCACTGCGCCTCCTAGCGTATTATGCCCCAGATGAAGCCCTAATCCCGAAATGTCGATACCCAGAGAGCTTTCGTCATAGCTTCTGCCGTTGGCAATGATGAGTCCTTCGCCTCCGTCAGCAGCGGAGGTATCAAACACGACGTGGTTATTGGTTCTGTCTTCATTCAAAAAGGCAGTGGCATCGAGTATGATATTGTTTCCATTGAGGTTGAGGTCTTCTTGCACAATCCTCAGTTCTTCCGTCACTTGTAAGGGCTGGCTGAGGCTAGCACTGTTGGCGGTTTTATCTACAATCAACTTGCGGACGGTGCTCGGCAGTCCGTTTCCGGTTACTTGTTCTACGCCACCGATGAGGTAATAATCGGCATTGTTAGAGTAGCTGCGGGTGGTGGTTTGGATATTGCCGCTTGTGCCTGTGGTTGTGATTCCTTCGGCAGAGCCATACTTAAATCCGGCTTCGTCTCTGACCTCAAAACTTCCCGTTCCGCTCATAACAAAGGTGCTGGCAATCTGGAAAGTAGCAGGGGAGTTGACTGCAAAAATTCCTTTGACCGAAAAGCCCGAACTCGCAATGACATTGGCTTCTTCACTGGATTCATTGGCTGCATTAGCATTAATCTCTACAAAGTTGTAGCTTACACCACCCCTCAATGACTGTGTTTGCGTATTGTTGCTGCCGTAGAGCTCGATCGTACTGTTTCCGTTTAAGGTGTAAGTGCCTGAGAGTTGGGGTAGGGTGGTATTGAGCCTTCTGATTCTGAGCCTTGCTTGATTATCCATAATGAGGGCGGCAGTACCATCAAAATTGTTATTTTCAAGGTCTAACACAGCATCACCCAGGATTTGGACAGTGCCTTCCAGACTGAGAGAAGGCAAGGCGGAGGAAATGGTTTTTGTTCCAGCATTGCTAAAAGTAAGGCTGTGGTAGTTTTGCCCTCCTTGAAGAATCTGGTCTGAGTTGCCATTCAAGTGGATAACTCCTCCGCTAATGGCATAGTCACCATTGAGTTGGGGCAATACAGTGGGAGAGGAGGTACTTAGTTGTAATTCGCCGCCTGTCATAATCAAGTCTCCATTTCCGCTTATGGAGGAGCCGTTAGGTACTGAAAAGATACCCCTTTGTATTTCCAAACGACCTCCTGCACTGATGCCCAGCGCGGTATTACTTGGTCCGATGGAGAGAACCGTGCCTGTGTTTACTTCTACGATGACGTTTTTGGCTGTAAACCCGCTTCCTAGAGCGTCTCCTGTCCATTGCGTAGCACCTTGCCCGATATAAACAAAAGTAGCATCCTGGCTAAAATTCCGGTTGCTTGGTGGAATGCCTTTGATATTGCTGTCCAGGGTTTCGGAGATTCCATCAGGAGAGGAAATACGGAGTGTGCTTCCCGGCTCAGAAGTAAATACATTAGAAGTGCCGCCGACCTGCTCAATTTCAAGGGAGGTTGAGCCATTGAAGCCAAAATTAAAAGTGCTTCCAGTTTCTACGGTAAAGGAACAATTGCCATTAAACTTTAAGTTTTGTGTGATTAACTGTACAGTAGCTCCATTATTTACATAAAAATCGATATTGTTGATATTGGGGGCAATATTTAAAGTTTGGGTGGTGTTTCCAACAAAATTCAACTCACTGTTGGTATTTTGTGAGGAAAATGTAGCTCCTGAAGATACAGTCAAATCTCCTGTGAGATTGATCAATGCTAATGTATTGATATTGCCTGAGAGCTGTACGGTAGTTCCAGTGGCTGCGGTAAAATCTCCAGTTACATGTAAGGAATGATTTACTGTAGAACCTGCATTAAAAATCAGCAAAGAGCCATTAGTCAGAATCAAATTACCATTGATCATAAAATAAGAATCTGTAGTGGCATTACTGATGCTGAGTGCCTGGCTTGCAGCAGTATTATTGATGGTAAAATCATTCTCAATCAGGCGAAAGGGGTTTCCGACTGTTCCTTGTTGACCATCTGCTAAAATAAAATTTTCGGTAGGGTTAGCTTCAAAGATAAGATTGCCAAATTTATATCCGTTGGTGTTGTTACTAATTTGAGGCGTTGCGTTGAGTAAGCTTCTTTGGGCTGGGGCACTTGTCCAGTTCCAGTTGTTGAGTTCAAAGGTTGAGCCGTTTTCAAAATTCTCGATGCCATCCCAAAAGGGGTGTTGGTTAGTAAAAGAGTTCTGGTTAAGGCTAAGCACAGCCCCATCTCGCACGATAAGTTGAGCAGTTGGGTGGAGTGCTATATCTCCTTCAATGATCAGTCTTCCCTGGTTTTGAATCTCAAGTACCTGCCCTGCGGCGATAAAATCAATGGGATTGGAGTCATCAGCGATGGTGGCATCCTGTACCTGGATTGTGAGGCTTGCCCCTGCCAGTATTAAGATACCGTTATAAGTAACGGTATTGGAGTTGCCAGCGGTAATGCCCAGGCGATCTATGATCAATCTGGAAGGCGTAGGGGAGTTTAGTTCCGGTGAAATGGCTTGAGGAATCCAGTTAGTCCCATCAAAAGCTTCCCAGGAACTGGCATCATCCAGTCCTACTCCGTCAGCCTGGGGACGCCAGTCACCAATAGTGTAAGCTAAAGAAGAAGTAACCTGAACTTCAATATTATCCAAAGCAATTTCATCACGGCTTCCGGTACCCCCGGCGTCGCTTCCTTCCCAACGGAGATAAAAAAATGCGCCTGGAGAAATATCAATTTCTTGGATATCAGTACTTCGGCTGGTAGCAAGCCAAATTTCTAATCCGGCTGGTTGTGTAGTGGTATAATTTAATGCGGGGACATTTGTGTAAACTAGGTTATCGCTAGAATAAGCAAAGTTAAAGTTTGTAGCACGATTTTCATTGTTGAACTCAAAAATAGAATAATTGATTCTTAGGCCTTTTAAGGTTTGGCTGCTGTTGTTTTGAATACGTAAAGTGATTGTCCCATTTGGAGACCAGTCTGTGCCTGTGGCTTGAACCCCAAGAGCTAGGTTACTACCGCCTACATCAAAGGCATACAGGCCACCAGTTGTTTCACCTCCGGGGCTACTTTCCCGGGCAAAATCCCCTGCCGTTTGGGTATCTCCAAAATTCAACGCCCCATCACTCATACCGAGTATTTCCCAGGCATCTGAATCAAGCTGACCTATGGAAGGATCGGGTGCGAAGCCTATTCCTGTAAATGTACCATTATTTACTCCTGCTAAGGTATTGTCAAAATTGACAATATAAGTTGCGTTTACATCCTGAATGGATAATTGCCCAAAAACTGGCATAAAAGCTCCGTTGAGCGATACAAAAAGGACTATGCAGCATGTGTAAAAGTAGAAATACTTCATGAGTTTGGATTTTTAGAAAGTTCATACCGACCAAGTTTTTTTATTCACTCTGCTTATAAGGTACAGGGCGAGCCCTTATAAATGAGTACATTCATTAAATATCAAAAATTTATGCAGGACATCAATTCGGCTTAGTTGCTTATCTACAAAGATAACACGATTTACTAGTCATGTAAACTTTAGCATATTTTTAAATAAATAGGGGCTGGCTGATGAGTAAGAGATAGCTTTGGGATTTACAAATTTCAGGTTACAGGCAAACGAGTGATTTTTGCAACCTTGACATGAAATCACGCAAAAATCAGTTTGATTATTTTGTGTAAATTCTATTACAATAACGATATAAAGGAAGCTTTATTGGTTTTTCCGAGCTAAGTTAAAGTTAAAAAAAAGTCCGAGTATTTACTACTCGGACTATCCATTCAAAGACTATTGTTTCAAATTATTTTTTTGCTCTCATTTGTTGTAATAGCTTTTGCATCAGCTCGGCCATTTCTTTTTCCAACTCCTGATGTTCTTCAGGGCTTCGGGCACTTTTCATACGGTTATCTACATCCTTTATCGCAGAAGCCAACTTCTTTTCTTCAATTGATGTTTTTTTCATGATATTGTCTTAGGGTTATTTGATTTACAGGGCTAATATCATAACGTAAAAAATCTTGTGGAGTTGGTTGATAAATCAAAAACCAATTTTTCTCTGCAAAAGTAATAAAAAACTTTAAAAAAATAAATTCCTTTATTTCTTTGTTATTTTAAGCGTTACTGATTTTTTGAACATTTAACCCACCCGAACTTGTTTTATAGGTATATAATTTTAAAGAAATACGTACCTTCGCTTTTTAATAAGCACGGTTGATTAGTAAAATTAGATAAATCATTCATTATAAAATAAATCCGATATGTGTGGCATTGCATTGATTCGTTTGCGGAAACCCTTTTCGTATTATGTAGAAAAATACGAAACTTATCGCTACGGATTAAAAAAACTTTATCTATTGATGCAAAAACAGCACAATAGAGGTCAAGATGGGGCAGGGGTAGCTAATATCAAGATAGATGTTCCTCCAGGAAAACGATACATCAGTCGCTATCGCTCCAATGACCCTTCCCCGATTGAGGATGTGTTTCAAAGGATAGACCTCAAAATTAGGGAAAATCTGGGGGGCGTAGAGACGGATGTGGAAAAATCTGAATGGGTACGCCAGCATGTGGCTTTTATGGGAGAGGCTCTTCTGGGGCATCTGCGATATGGTACTCACGGCGGAAATACTTTAGAAAATTGTCATCCTTTTCTGAGGCAAAGTAACTGGAAAAGCCGCAATTTGGTGCTTGCTGGTAATTTTAATATGACCAATGTAGATGAGCTTTTTAATAAGCTTATCGAGTTGGGGCAACATCCCAAGGATAAAGTGGATACAGTCATCGTGCTTGAGAAAATCGGGCATTTCCTCGATGAAGAAAACCGCCGTTTTTGGGATGAATACAAGGATTTGTATACCCGTGAGGAGATTAGCCACATGATTGAAGAGCAACTTGATCTGCAAAGGGTATTGATGAGAGCCTGTAAATATTTTGATGGAGGGTATTCCATTGCCGGAATTACAGGTTATGGTGCCGCTTTTCTGGTTCGGGATCCTATCGGCATTCGTCCGGCGTATTATTATGCAGATGATGAAGTAGTCGTAGCTGCTTCCGAAAAATCAGCCATCAAAACCGCCTTTAACATTGAATACAGTGAGATTCGGGAGATTAACCCCGGACATGCCTTGATTATTGATAAATATGGGAATTACTCCCAAAAAAGAATTGTTGTTCCTGAGCCTGAGAAAAAATCCTGTAGTTTTGAGCGAATTTACTTCTCCAGAGGCTCTGACCCGATCATTTATAATGAACGAAAAGCACTTGGCGAGCTGCTTTGCCCTCAAATCCTCAAAGCTGTAAATTATGACCTCGAAAATACCGTCTTTTCTTATATTCCCAATACTTCTGAGACAGCCTTTTTGGGTATGATTGAAGGCATTGAAAAATACCTGATCAAATATCGCCAGGATATGATCATCGAAGGGCGGGTCAATGGAAAAGAACTCAAGGCTCTTAGCCCCAAAGAGCTTGAAAAAATCCTTTCTTTTAGACCCAGAGTCGAGAAATTAGCCATCAAAGACGTTAAACTTCGTACTTTTATCACAGATGATGAGCATCGTGACGACCTGGTGGCACACGTCTATGACACTACGTATGAAGTCATTCAAAAGAAAAAAGATACCATAGTGCTTATAGATGACTCCATTGTGCGTGGCACAACCCTCGAAAAAAGCATCATCCGAATGCTTGATAGGCTCGAACCCAAAAAAATCATCATTGTCTCTTCTGCCCCTCAGATTCGCTTTCCAGATTGTTATGGCATAGATATGTCCAAAATGGGTAGTTTTGTGGCTTTTAGGGCAGTCAAAGCACTTTTGGAAGAAAGCGGACAAGCCTATCTGCTGGATCGAGTCTATGAAAAATGCCTGCACGCATTGGAAAGTAATCAGGCTTCTCGTCAAAATTTTGTGAAGGAGCTATACGATCCCTTTACAGATGAAGACATTTCCCGAAAAATCTCTGAGATCGTCAAGGCACAGGATGTAGAAGCCGAAGTACAGGTGATCTTCCAAACCGTAGCCGACCTCCACATTGCCTGCCCCAATCATAGTGGCGACTGGTATTTTACAGGTGATTATCCCACTCCCGGCGGTAATATTGTAGTCAATAAAGCCTTTGTCAATTTTATGAAAGGGGTGCTGGAAAGGGCTTATTAGGCTTTGAAGTGTTTTTTAAAAAAATTAACTTATGAAAATCAGGAAAATAAAAATCAAAGGCTACAAAGTATTTGATGACATTGAACTGGACTTTACCGATATCCAGGGCAATACCCTGGATACCATCGTACTGGCTGGTGTGAATGGCAGTGGGAAAACTACGATCTTGGAGTTGATAAACAAATTATTTAGCCATCATTCAAATATTATTCAAAGCAATAGTCCTTATGATGATACTTTTATCAAAGCTGAAAGTGTAGAGATAGAATTTGATTTTTCGTTGAGTACAAAAGAATTGATTTTAAATAAGCTACTCGAGCGAGAAGTAACAGATACTTTGGTTGAGAATGATTTTAAAGATCAAATTACTTTAATTAAAAAATTTAGAGATCAGGAACTGACTATAAATCTTATCTACAAAACTCTCCCAGAGCACAATAACATCAAAGTAGAAATAGATGACTTTAATCCTTTTTTGGGTTTTACAAATTTTTATCCAAAAATGTACTACATTCCCGCAAATACATATTTACACGAAAAATATCCTCTTCCACATCATATCAATTTTAATCCTTCTTGGATGGAACCGTCTTATGAAACCGACTCATTAGCAAACTTAGAAACTTTTTCAAATATCGTTGAATACGTTGATTTTAGAACCCAAAAATTAATGGTTGAGCGATTTATTGTTAATTTTACTATCAACAGAATTTTAGAAAAAAGAGAAAAAAACTCATCAGAAATTATCAATGAGGTGATTCAAGCCGTTAATAACGCTTTAAAAAATGTAAAGATAAATACTAAACTCATTGATGTAACTACAAAAGGAGCAATCTTCCAAAGCTTCAACGGCCAAAAAATCACTATAGATGACCTTTCTAATGGTGAAAAGCAGCTTTTTTACAGGGCGGTTTATCTTCAAAACTTAGATATGCAGGATTCTATCATACTGGTAGATGAAGCTGAAGCCTCTTTACATCCTACTTGGCAGCAAGAGATCTTGAAGCTCTACCAAAATGTGGGCAAAAACAATCAAATTATCTTGGCCACACATTCCCCACATATCATTGCTTCTGTAAAACCTGAGAGCCTTTTTGTACTCGTTCCTGAGGAAGAAAGCGGTAAAATAAAAGCCGTCAATATGGCAAAGGCACATAAAAATACCAAAGGACTAGAGCCCAACCGAATCCTGAGAGAAATCATGGGAACTCCTCTCAGGGATTATGAGACCCAGCAAAAAATCAATCAGGTGACCGAAAACCTTCACGAAGAAAACTTCGAGAATCCTGAAATCCAAGCTTTGATTAATCAACTTACCGAAGACCTGGGCAGGCAAGACCCTTTTATCATGAAAGTAAATCATCAGATTACCCTGTTTAAAAGGAAAAAAACACAGCCTACCAAATTATGAGGTTTATTGATAAATCCTATCGCTCTGTAGATTTTGATGCTTTTGTGGAAAGTTATAAAGGTAGATTAAAAAGTAAAAAATGGGAAGGCTTAAAAAAAATGGACAGTGCTACACCCACTGGTCGTGAAATCCAATTGATTTTGTACCAACACCTTTGGCAAGAGCAAAAAGGGCTTTGCATTTACTGCGAGCAGCAATTGGAAGAAAAATTAGCTTCGACCGATCAAGATTTTTCCCATATTGAACACATCAAACCTAAAAAGCTACATAAAGACCTCACTTTTGAACAATCCAATCTGACCGTTTCCTGCGATGGTTTTGATAGCAGAAATAAAAATCCCGAAACCCAAAAAGACTTTTGCGGACATAAAAAATTAAGGAAATATGACGAAAATTTATTTTTAAACCCACTAGAAATTCAAAATATTGAGGATTTTTTTGATTATGACATCGAAGGAAATATGTTTCCAGCAAAAAATTTAGCCGTTTCAGACCTAGCAAAAGCAGTTTACACCATCGATTTGCTAAATCTCCAACACGAAACGCTGATTTTTATGCGTAAAGAGCAATACGAACTCATTCTGAATGATTTCATGGCTTCTGAAACCGAACAAGAACAAAATGCTTATTTGGATGATCTGTTAGATCCAAACTATGACAGGTATCCCGCTTTTTATTCCATGTTGAAAAAACTTTTTGAACGGTAAAAACTACCCCCTCCCCAAGCTCCTCAAGTTCGGAATCGCTACCACCAAAAGCACAAAAAGTGCCGTAACCAGTCTCAATAAATTCGGATCAATGCCCACTGCCAGCGTAAAAGCCAAAATCAGCCTGAATAGAATCGTCCCCAAAATCACGCCTAAAATACGGGCTTGAATCTGACTCAAGCCGAACCAGCCCGTGAGTGTCTCGCCGATCATCACCGAACCCAGCCCGATGATCACAATCCCAATGCCCATATTCACATCGGCAAATCCCTGATATTGCACAATCAAAAATCCGCTCAAAGCCACCAGCGCATTCGAGATGCCCAGTCCGATGATTTTCATCAAATTGGTATCTACGCCATTGGCACGGATCATAGACTCAGAATTACCCGTGGCTCGCATGGCCAGTCCAAAGTCAGTTTTAAGCAAATAGCTGATCAACAACCACAAAAAAATACTTGTCACAAGCAAAACCGATAGCTGCCTATAAAAAGGCTGGGGAATGAATGACAAAATATCCAAAAAATTGCGCTCCTCAAGCAATGGAATGTTTGAGCGACCCATGATCATCAAATTGACCGAATAAAGGGCTGTCATCACCAAGATACCCGCAAGGAGTGCATTTACTTTCAATTTGGTGTGAATAAGCCCCGTACAAATCCCGGCCAAAGCACCCGCCGCCAGTGTAGCCAGGATAATCACAGCGATGGGATAATTCTGAAGCAGTAAAACCGCAGTCACGCTGCCTCCCAAAGTATAACTCCCATCCGTGGTAATATCAGGAATATCAAAAATACGCATAGAAATAAATATACCAATGCCCAGTGCCGAAAAGCCCAAACCCAACATCAGGGCAGAAAGGTAAAAATCATAGCTGTTTCCGGCATTTTGGGCTTTGGTAGGGGCTATCCTTAGATTTTTTTGAGGAGGAGTTTTGACATCCATAAAACCCTCCGGCATTTTGATCTGATAAGCTTTGGCCACTTCGGGGTTGTAGATGCGGTTATGTTTGATGGCTTTTTCAAGTTTGGGCAGCCCTTTTGACTTGTCTTTGAGGTAAGCACTTACTTGTTCGCCAGCCTGATAGCCCCAGGCATACATATCTGTACCGTAGGCAGCCACCGAACCACGTTTTACCAGACCTTCCTCACTGGTGAAAACGGGAACCCCAGCCCGGTCACAAGCTTTGACAATGACTTCAAAAGATGAAAACACGATATTATCCGGCAGGGCAAAAAAAGCGTCAATTTTTCGGTTGATCAGGGCTTCTACTACGAGCTGGGTTTCCGAAGACGCATTTACGGGCAAGGCTTCTACATCCAATTTTACTTTTTGGGCGGTATTTCGGATGATTTTGAGCGCATTGGCAGATTGTGGTTCGGCTTGGTTATACACCACACCTATTTTTTGAGCCTTAGGAAGGAGGCTTTTGATGATTTCTACTGAAGTACCGATATAATCCTGGGTATCATACACCCCAAACAGATTGGCAGGATAACGCCCTTGGTCATCTACCAGATTAATCATACGCGGATGCGAACAAACCATCATACAAACCGGAATATCTTTGGTTTTTTGAACGGCGGTGATGGTAGAAGTGGTCGGATTGGCGGCAATCACGTCTACATTTTGGGAAATCATATAGTCGGTAGCCTGTACTAAGGTGGGAATATCGCCTTGGGCATTTCTGTAAATGACCTGTAAGGTCTTATTTTTTTCGCTAAAGCCCCCATTTTCCAAAGCATCCAAAAAACCATCTTTGGCTTTGGCGATGGTTTCATCCTCAAAGGCATCCAAAAAGCCGATGGTGGGTACTTCTTTTTTGTCAAACCCAGGCTGGCAGGATATAAGCAGGAAAAGAAAACTTAGCACAATGCTATCATTAGTGTATTTCATAAATACAAAGAAAATGCATTTTTTGAAAACGACAAGCGGAAGATTTACTGAGATCATACAGAAGACTCAAATGGTCTTCAGGAAGATGCTGCGGGTCATGTAGAAGACTCAAATGGTCTTCAGGGGGATGTTGCGAGGTTTGTGGGAAATTTTTCTGCATCTTAACATAGAGCAATATCATACATTCATTCCCCTGCTTTATTCAACACGAGTTCTTTAATAATTTTTGATATTCCAAGTCGTCATCGGCTGTCTCATCACAGCCCGCTGTTTTGAACGAACAGCATTCAGGTTACACGCTACCCAAAATATTTACACCAAAACAAAAATATGGTTGATTATCAAATATTTCACTTTTTCCTTAAAGACCATAGCGAAGATTTTTGAACCAGCAGTGAGTTCTTTAAAGTTCTAATTGTCTTTTGCTGTGGAGAAAACGTAGAATGTAAATAATTTTCTCAGAAGCAATCTGATATAAAATGCGGTAGTTACTCTCCAATAGCTGCCTAAGTGCTGGGTCATTGAGTTCGGGAATGGGATAGCCTATTTCAGGATGTTTTTCTAAAACAGATATCCGCAGCAGTAATTTATCTATCAAAGCTTGTGCGCGTTCGGGGGATTGCTGACTGATATAGTCTCCAATATCCGTCAAATCCTGGCGGGCAGTTCGGGTGATAATTACTTCGACCATTTATGCTCAAAAAAAGCTTTTGTTTCTTCCAGAGAATAGACATTTCCTTCGGCAATATCTTTTTGTGCTTCTTGAATTTTGTCTATCAAAATAAGCTTTTCAATCAAGTCATCGAGCTTGAATTCTTCGGGAAAACTATCGAGAGTATCTAAGACTTCTTGTTTTTTCATGGATATTTTTTTTATACCAAGATTTATATGATTTATGAGATTTGCAATTCAAGACCCTTTTGGAACAAGTTTTTAAGGATTTGTAAAATATTTTTTTGCAAACCATTGTATTTTAAGTACTAGAAATTCTGGTTCATGTCTTTGCTTCATGTTACTAACTTAGCGAGACCAATTCTGGTTCAAGTTTCTTTGCTCAGTCGCCATCGGCTGTCTCATCACAGCCCGCTGTTTTGAACGAACAGCATTCAGGTTACACGCTACCCAAAATATTTACACCAAAACAAAAATATGGTTGATGATCAAATATTTCACTTTTTCCTTAAAGACTATGGCGAAGATTTTTGAACCAGCAGGGGAGCATAACAGATTCAGGTAAAACCCTTAAAAACCATTCAAAATCTCAAGCAGTTCTGGAAAGGAGGGCATATCCCATCGGTTTTTGACGCTTTCGGGGATAAAACTACTATGCGCCAATACGCCTTTGCGGTATCCTTTGACGGCTTTGGGGTCATAATCCGACCAGGTTTGGTCATATTTACCGCTGATGTCGATTTCGTATTTTTTACTGATTGCTCCCAGCAGGAGTTTTACGGAGTGCCATTGCTTCGTTGTGATGCGATGCCAGTAGCGTACCCCCCTAAATTCATAACCCAAATCATAGACTTCTGGGTAGGGGATTTCCTGATTGATGGCTGCCTGGGCATAAAATTTATCGCCATATTTGTAGAGAGGTCCCCAGTTACAGATCTCGATAGCGATGATACGTTGGTCTACCTCATCACCTGCTCCGGTATTGTAAGCCCATTTTTTTTCATCAAAAGCCCTGAATATTTGCCCGTCTTTGGTGCTTCGATAAGGGGCTTCAAATTCTCCTGAAATTACAAAAGCGGTTCCGATTCTTCCTACCAGATTTCGCCAGTATTGAATGGTGTAGTAAGCACTTGGTACACCACAATTAAGATGAAGTACAATTTGTGTTTTGGGGTATTCTTCATTAAAGAAATCGGTCAGATCGAGGCAATAATTGGTAATGGGTATCTTTTCAAGGCTTAGGATTTGGGTTTGGCTTTCCTTCCATTGTAAATAAATTTCTTCAAGGGCCTTTTGGGTGGCATTGTCATAGCGGCCGTTTACAAAACAGATTTTCTGAAAATCCATCAAAGCCCTTTCGGTACGCGGGCCGAACCAATCGTCTTCAGGGCCTGCGTTATAGCCCAAAGCATTCAACATTTGCTGAATGATTTTGACCCTTCCGGTGGAGCTTTCTCCGTTTTCTACTATTTTTTCAGAATCCATGTGGATATATACCAATTTTTTACACAAACGTTCAAAATATGTGCGAGAATACAAGGGAAGTTAAAATAATTAAGCTGCAAAAAAAAATATTCAATTAACGCAGTTTTTTATGCATTTTTGCAGAAGGTTTATTACAAAGATTTAGTTTTAATGTTGCATAACCAAAACCGTAAATAACAATGCATAATAATTTTTCATTCCTTGCAGCGAGTCGGGGCGGAATTACGCCCTTGACAATCATCGTGATTATTATTCTAATGGCTTTAAGTAGTTTTGTGACTTATTTGATTGTCACAAACAACGAAACCAACAAAAGAGAGGAAATTGTTGCTTCCAAAGACGAAGAGATCAAGGATATTTCCGAAAAAATGGAAAATATCTCTGCCAAATTGGAAGAAAAAATCAAAGAAGCGAAGAAATTAGGGGCGGATTACAAAGCTTTGGAGACTTACCGAGATCAACTTGAAGCAGATTTGGCTTCTTTGCAAAAAACAGCCGATATTTCACAGGTTCAAGTTCAGCAGTATTTGGCCAAAATCCAGGCTTATGAAGGCGTAATTGCCGCCAAAGACAAAGAATTGGCAGAGCTAAGAGCGCAAAATGAGCAACTAAGCGAAGAAAATGAGTCGCTCAGTACAGAACGAGATAGCTTGGAAAGCAGCACAGAAGCACTCTCTACTACCGTCAAAGCTGTTGAAGAAAGCAATCAAAAGCTAAGTTCTTTGGCTAGTGTACTGAGAGCTGAAAATATTCAGATTACAGCACTCAGCAAAAAAAATAAAGAGGAATCACGCAATGTTTTCCGGGCAAAAAGAATTGACAAGCTTACTTTTGACTTTGTAATCGCCAAAAATGCCATTGCACAGTCAGGAAATAAAGACTTGTACCTTCGCCTGGTGGAGCCTGCTGGCACAGTGGTATTTAATGCCAAAGCGGGTTCGGGGCAGTTTGATATGGATGGGTCACAGGCAAGTTATACCACTCGCAAACAAATTCTGTATAACAACAGCCAGCAAAATGTGCAAATGGCTTATGACCGCCCGAGCGACTATGAATTCAAAACAGGTACGTATACCGTCGAGATTTATTCGGATGGAAAGCAAATCGGCTACAAAGCTTTTAAAGTAGAATAAATTTTTTGCGACAATCTTTAGTTTAGAAAAGTATTACGGATAAATTTCTCATGTAGGGAATATTTATCCGTTTTTTATACATAATACGATATTTAAGCAAATGTATTTGGGTATTTATCCTTCATCCGTGGGAGTAAATACCCAGAATTTTATGGGAATTTTAACCCGTAACTTGCACCGTCAGAAATCTCGCTTCAATCCTCCGATAATTTCTCTCATCCGTTTCAATTTTTTCGTAATCATGCTAAAACCAGCCTGAAAGGCAAATACATTCTTAAACTCTTAAATATTGAACTATGAAAATACATCTGCTCTTATTCTTTTTGGGCGTATCCTTGTGGGGTATTGCTGATATTCACGCCCAAGAGCTCCTCAGCATTATGGATCCTGACCTTACTTCTAAGGAATACCGCGAACGTAAAAAAGTGCTCAAAGATACTGCCCGCGAATATTACTGGAATCTTGAAAAATTTGAAGAATTACTCAGAGCGCGCGGTCAATATCAACAACAAAATCAAAAAAACGATTCTTTGGCCAAAGCCCAAAAGGATTTATTGGCCGAAATGGAACGCCTCAAAAAAGTAGAAGAAAATAGCCAAATACTGGAAGAGCAAACCAAACAACTAAAAGCAGAATTGGCAGAAGTTTCTAGGCAGATGGCCGAAAACCAACAAAATACCAGTCTTCAAACTGACCCTGAGACCCATACCAAAGATATGAACGGGCATATCCCCGAAACCGGGCTGTATTTTACCATCCAAATCGGTGCCTATAAAAGAGACAATCTTCAAATCCTTAGTCAGAAAGCACAAGGGCAAACCATTATGACCGAAAAAGCCGAAGGGCTGAATAAATATCTCATCGGCTTATTTGATCATTATGAGGAAGCCAAGACCAAAATGACAGAGCTATTGGCCTTGGGGCTACCCGAAGCTTGGGTAGTTGCTTACAAAGATGGGCAGCGTATCCCTCTTAAAGATGCTTCTGAATATACGGCTTCTTTGGTAGGAAGTGAGTAGTTGTATAGAGATGCTTGGTGAGTGAAAAGTTCATTTCTTTTGCACTCACCTGTTTTAATCTGCGGTTTCTCAAATTCAAATAATTTCGGCGTCGAGGAGGATAAAAAAAAGGCGTTCTCGGTCTTTGTAATTCAACTTAAGTTTGCCTTTGAGGGTAATGGCTTTATTTTGAAGCGTGACGGCTTGTTTGGCATTCACTTCAATGACAGATTCTGGACCTGCTCCTCCACAGAAAAAACAAACATTCACCGGATAATAGGAAAGGTAAAAAAAATCGTGTTTGGTTTTTTCATCAATGGGGTACATAAAACCCTTGACAGTAACAATTTTGCCATCCAGGGCTTTGATGTTTTCATCGAAAGCAGGAATATAACTATTTTGAGAGTAAGTGTATTTTACTTTCATCAATACCTTCCAAATATCATCCAGAAAGTATGTAGTATGGGGAGTAGTTGTTTGGTTTTGAGGAGTTTGTGCTTGTTGTGTAAGGTTTTGATCGTGGAATAAAAGAGTCCAGAAAAGTGTATACAAAATCATCATATCAGGTTATTTTAAGCAAATTTAATCAAACGTGATCGAAAAACTTATTCTCCTTTGATAATTTTAAGGATCAGGCGGTCTAGCGTGACACGATCTTTGCCGATAGCACGGGTATAAGCCAGGCAAAGTTGGTATTCTTTTTCGTGAATTTTCTTATCAACCATCATCATCACGATGATGTCCTCGAGTTGGATAAGGCGTTCTTCTTCGGATTCGGGCACTACAAGCGTTCTTTCATTACGAGTCATCATAATTTCAGCCGCTTCACGGGGCGTAATGCCCATTTGTTGGGCTACTTCTACGAGAAAAGAAGTCTCTTCTTTGGCAAGTTGTTTGTCTACTGCGGCAATCAGGTAAAGATTTTGAAAATAGTTTAAGACTTTCTGATGTCGGTCTAGTGACTGATTTTCAGAAGAAGATGTATTTTCTATTTGCATTTTCACACCTTTTAGATTGAGAAAAGGATTTTTATTGGTATCGGTCATTGGGTTTTAAAGCTTAAAAATTAGTATAGTTTTATTGTATGTGTGTCAATTATTTGAGCGATACTATTTAGAGAACTTAATTTCCTGAAATATATTGTTTTGTTGGATGCAATCAAACAAAATTGAATTTAGGAGTTTAATCTACTAAATCACTCAAAATCAGGTTGGTCAGTCCTGTAAAAAAGGAAAATTATTTAAATTCTGTGATTAAAATGTATTTCATGTATACAATATAATACAATTTCAGTAAAAATTCACTATAAATTTAATTGATTGCTGGAAATTGTTTTGTGAAGGGCTAGCCCTGGTTCAGGGATCAATTTTATCAGGGGTGTATACTTTTGGATTGATTATTTGCCGGCTAAAAATAGCCGGCAAAGTTGGGGGTATAGTTTTAGCTCCCGCTTAGTTTTTTGTAGGCATATTTGGCTTGGATGTGCCCTTGTTTGTCAGCTTTTTCATACCAATTGAGGGCTGTTTTTTTGTTTTGTTTGACTCCTTCACCTTTCTCATAACGCTGCCCGAGGAAGTATTGCGCTTCTGCAAATCCCTTTTTGGCAGCTTCTCTGATCATTTTGAAGGCTTTTTTCTCGTCTTCTTCTACGCCGTATTCTCCTACGTAATAATTCTCTCCCAGGTAATACAGTGCGTAGAGGTTATTGCGGTCGGCAGCGTGGGTAAGCCATTTGACCATTTCGTCGTCGCTTCTTTCGGTACCACGTCCCCAGAAGAACATATACCCCAAGGCCCAAGTAGCGTTGCTGTTTTTCTTAAATTTTTTGTCTTCGCTGTATTTAATCAGATATTGAAAGGCTTTGTCGTATTGCTCTTCATTGTAGAAATTGAGTCCTTTGGCAATAGCTGCTTCTACGCCTATATTGCCGACATTGATTTCCTGACTGTCATAGTCTATACTAATGATGCTAAATTTCTTAAGGCGTGTATCAGGTTTGTCTAGAGTTTTGACAAAGAAGGTAAGGTCTTTGGTGTTTTCGGTGTAATATTCACCCAAATACATTCCTTTGAGTTTTCGTTTAATTTTTACTTTGCAATAGTAGAATTTTTCTACGGCTTGGCTGTTATACCCTACCTGCTCGACGAGTGAAGAAGTCAGGGCAAGATTGAGTTTTTCAAGGCTTTTTTCGCCGTAGAGGCGTTTCATTTCGTCCAAGTATTCATCAATGGTCATTACCCTTTGGCTGTTTCGGTCTTCTTTGTCATCCGGGCTAAGGTCATTGTAGACATAGATGTCATTGTTATCAAAATATCGCTCAATAAACTCTTGTTTGCGGCTAATTCTTTGAGTAGTTTCTTCACCTTCGTCATTGTCGACTTTGATGTCTACGCTGTCTTTAAGAATTCCCAGGGCTTTTGGAAGCTCGGCATAATACTTTTCAATGGTTTTTACGGCTTCGGCCTTAAAGATTTGTTCTTCGGCTGAGTTAAGCTTTTGTGCTTGGCTTAGGGAAAGTCCAAAACCTAATAAAAGAATTAAAATTGCTGATAAATATTTCATATTCAAAGGGTTATGTTCTTAGGGTTAATTTTTTTAAATTCTATTTTAACAAATAAAACATAATCAGTACTGATTTAAAAATTTGACCTGTAAAATATCTGCTGCACAAGAGGTTAAGTACTTACTGGCAATTTTCGGTGATTTTTTTCTCTATTCCTCCAAAGCCTAGTTCTTGGGCTTTTTTCCAATCAATACAGGCATTTTCTTTGCTTGATTTTCCACTTTCTACCAGTGCTTCGTGGGTGAGTCCTCTTTTATAATAAGCTTCGGCATCTTCGGGCTGAAGTTCCAAGGATTTATTAAAATCGGCTAGGGCTTTTTCAAACTCTTTGACGATATACCAAAAAGTACCCCTATTTACATAAGCGTCTACACTTTTAGGGTTCAACTCGATGATTTTACTACAATCATTGATAGCTCCTTGATAGTATTTCAAAGAAAGACTGATGGCACTTCTGCTAAAATAAGCTGCTTCGTCTTCTGGGGCAAGCTCGATGAGTTTGTTATACACTTCAAAAGCTTTTCGGGGTTCCTGCATACTGGTGAGCAATTCGGCCTTGCTGCGATAAGCCTCAATATCTTTGGGATTGAGCACAATAAGTTTGTCATAATCTTCTAGAGAGAGGGTTTTCTCTCCCCGGATATTGTATAAAGCAGCGCGTGCACGCAGATATTCTAAGTTGTTGGGATCAAGTTCTAAAGCTTTTGAAAAATCAGTAATCGCACCACTCATAAACATCAGCCCTGTTTTGGCTCTTGCTCTGGCAAAATAGGCCTCTGCATAATCCGGTTTCAATTCTATGGCTTTGTCGAGATCGACCAATGCCTGGGAATATTCTCCTTTTTCATATTTTTGAACTCCGGATTTAAAGTAATCGGCTGCAGTTTGTGCGTAGGTATGCAGGTGGATGATTAGCAAAATGAGTATACAAGGTAACAACTTTCTCATAAATTCCTCAGTGTGTTTAATTTGAATTTTCTTTCTGAACGATAAAAGGCAATTTTCTTTTATAAACTTCGTGCATTATTTTCTTATCTTCCTCGCCAAATTCCAGATTACGACGCTCCACCATTCTTTCGGCTACTTGCAGTGCTTTGGAAAGCTCATATTCTACAAAATTTTCCTGACCACCCCAAGAAAAAGAGGGAATAAACTTGGGGGGGAAATTACCTCCGAAAATATTGACATTTACTCCCACCACAGTACCGGTATTGAACATGGTATTGATGCCGGATTTGCTATGATCGCCCATCATCAGACCGCAAAACTGCTTTCCGGTATCTACGAATGATTTTTGGGCATAATTCCAGATTTTTACAAAGTTATAATTATTTTTCATATTGGAGGTATTGGTATCAGCTCCCAGATTGCACCATTCACCAATCACTGAATTGCCCAAAAAACCCTCGTGGGCTTTGTTACTGTGTCCGAAAAAAACCGAATTACTGACTTCTCCTCCTACTTTACAGCCAGGTCCGATGGTGGTATCACCGCGTAATTTGGCGCCTAGCCTGATTTCAGCGTCTTCGCAGATAGCCAAAGCCCCTTTAACAATGGCTCCTTCGTGGATTTGTACATTTTTACCAATATAAATAGGTCCATTTTCTGCGTTTAAGATGCAAGCTCTCAGCTTAACTCCTTCTTCCAAAAAGATATTTTTGGGGTTATAGGCGATGGTATGCTTATCCTCTATAGGCTGAGAAATGCGCCCTCGGGTGATGATCTCAAAATCTTCCCGAATTTGTTGGCCATTATGACTAAAAATATCAGTCAGATTAGTCAATCTCATTACCTGAGATTCTGCTTCTTTAAGAGATGTAAATAATTGCTTATCAATAGGATAGCTTATATTTTGTGGTGCTAATCTACAGGCTATTACTTGTTGATCTTTCACCAGAGCCTCTTGGGGTGTCAATGCCATGATTTCTTGAATCAACTCAGGGCTGGGATACACGGTGCTGTTAATCAATAAGTTATCATTCTCAGTCTTCAGTGGGTATTTTCCCTGGAGATACCCTTCTGTGAGTGCATGCACGCCCGAAGTAGAAAGATACTTCTGCCATTTTTCGGCAATTGTCAGAATACCTACTCGAATCCAGGCAATAGGACGAATGAAAGTAAAAGGTTTAAGCTGTAATCGGGTTTCGGGCTCGTCGAATAAAATGTAGTTCACGGTGTATGGTCTTTATTGATGGATGAATGCAAAATTTAGCAAAATTTAGCATATTGCCCATAAAATAAAAAGTCTTTTAAAAGAATTAAAAGACTTTGAAGAGAAAATCGATAAATTATCTCGGATTTGTTCGGACTTATTTCTTTTTCTGAGCAAAACGACGATTGAACTTCTCCACACGTCCGGCAGTATCTACGAACATTTTCTTACCTGTAAAAAAGGGATGAGACTCTGAACTCACCTCAACCTTTACCAGCGGATATTCCTTACCTTCAAACATGATGGTATCACCAGTCTGAACAGTAGAGCGGGTGATAAATTTAAACTCGTTGGATGTGTCCATAAATACGACTTCCCTATAATTTGGATGGATGTCTTTTTTCATTGCCTTGTACTTTTATAATGAATAATGATGGATGATCTTTTCTGAAATTTCGGAGGGCAAAGGTAGTAAATCCCTGGGATAATTCACAATAAAACCAAAATTATAAGCTCCTGTTTGCTAAAAAAATACCAGTGTTTTTAAAAAAACTCGTATTTCTTGGCTAATTTTGAAATTATATGGTTTGTACAATAATACGATATGATGGAATTGAAAAAAGTTGCCTTACATCATCTACACCTGGAGCTGGGGGCTAAGATGGTCGAGTTTGCAGGCTTTGAGATGCCGGTGCGTTATACTTCTGACAAAGACGAACACATGAAAGTCCGGGAAGGAGTAGGCGTTTTTGACGTATCTCACATGGGCGAATTTCTTATCAAAGGCGATAAGGCACTGGATTTGATCCAAAAAGTAGTGTCTAACGATGCAGATGCCTTGCATATCGGAAAAGTACAATATGCTTATTTACCCAATGACCAAGGAGGAGTAGTAGACGATCTGCTGGTCTATCGCCTGGATGAGCAGGAATATATGTTGGTAGTCAATGCCTCAAACATTGACAAAGATTGGAACTGGATTCAAAAAAATAATGATTTGGGTGCTGAAATGACGAATATTTCAGAGCAAACCTCTCTTTTTGCCGTACAGGGACCCAAAGCCGCCGAAGCTATGCAAAGTCTGACTGCGGTTGATTTATCAGCGATGAAATATTATACTTTTGAGCGGGCAGAATTTGCCGGAGTCCGAGACCTCATTATTTCGGCCACGGGCTATACGGGTGCAGGCGGATTTGAGATTTATGTGCCCAATACAGAGGCAGAAAAAGTATGGAAAGCCATTTTTGAAGCTGGAAAACCTTTTGGCATTCAGCCGATTGGACTGGGTGCAAGAGATACACTACGCCTTGAAAAGGGATACTGTCTATATGGCAATGATATTGATGACCAAACCTGCCCCCTCGAGGCAGGACTGGGCTGGGTTACTAAATTTAATAAGGATTTTATCAATAGCGAATCTCTGAAAAATAAAAAGGCTGCGGGCGTTCCTCGAAGATTGATTGGTTTCCTGATGATAGATCGTGGTATTCCCCGAAGCCATTACCCAGTTGTGAATGAATCCGGCGAGTATTTGGGCGAAGTAAGTTCAGGTTCTCTTTCTCCGGTTTTGAATGTAGGGATTGGGCTGGCCTATTTGCCTCAAGCCTATACACAACCAGATACCGAAATTTATATTCGGATTCGTGATAAAAATCTTAAAGCTAAAGTGGTGAAACTCCCTTTTGTCTGAAAAGAAAATGATATATATATAAATTTTCTAAATGATCTTCTAAATCTATACCAAGATGGACATGATTTACGAGGTTTATTTGATTGATTTATCTGATATTTAAGGATTTATAAAATCCTTTTTTGCAAACCATTTTATATTGAGTCTAAATTCATGAAAACTATTGAAGTCTGTCTGACCCCGGATCTGTTACAACACGTTTATTTTGAAGATAAAATTGTGGTGGTTATTGATATTTTCAGGGCTACTTCCTGTATAGTGACCGCTCTCTACCACGGTGCAAGCAGTATTATTCCAGTGATGGAGATAGAAGAATGTATGGCATATCAGCAAAGAGGGTATCTGGGAGCAGCCGAACGAAACGGTTTTAAAGTGGATGGTTTTGATTTTGGAAATTCGCCCCTGAGCTATGTCAACAATCCCCTGATCAAAGACCGAACAATTGCTATGACTACCTCCAACGGGACTGTAGCCATTGCTAAAGTATCCACCGCCACACAGGTGGTGATCGGTTCTTTTTTGAATAAAACTGCCATTATCAAATATCTGCTCGACCAACAAAAAGATGCACTTTTGCTTTGTGCAGGTTGGAAAGGCCAGGTAAATCTGGAAGATTCTATCTTTGCTGGAGCCGTCTTGGATGATCTGGTACGAGATTTTAAATATAATAATGATGCCTGCGGCCTGGCGAGATCGGCATACCACCTGAGTAAAAATAATCCTAAGCGATTCCTGACCGATTCGGCACATTTTCACAGGCTAAAAGATCAAGGCAGAATGGATGATATTGACTTCTGCCTGACCACCGATATTTATGAAATAGTACCCATTCTTGAAAAAGGCGAGATAATCCGTTTAGCAGTTTGATGATGAAAAATACCCACACCACCATTACCCAAGTTAAGTGCTGGAAAGAAAACCTAGGTCTGAAGAGACCTTACACAGTAACTTATCGTACCGTAGACTCAACCGAGAATCTCTTTGTGTATCTCGAAACTGGTGAAGGGCTGTACGGTATTGGTTCAGGCTCACCTTCAGAATACGTGACTGGTGAAAACCTGGAGGATTCACTCGCAGAGCTACAGGCAAACCTGGAATCATTACTGCTTGGTAAAGACATCCGCCAATTCCAATTCCTCATTCGGGAAATGGAAAAACATTTCATAGCCCGCCCCGCAGCCATGGCTGCTATTGATGTAGCTCTTCACGATTTATTTTGCAAATATTTAGACATTTCTCTGGTGGATTATTTCGGGAGGGCTCACGAAACCCTGCCTACGTCTATGACCATTGGCATCAAAAGCCTGGAAGAAACCCTGGCTGATGGCATAGAATTCAAAGCTACAGGGTTTAAAATTATTAAGCTCAAAATCGGGAGAAACATTGATGAAGACATTGAGCGATTGACCAAACTCCGGGAAACCGTCGGAAAGGAAATGCTCATCCGTGTAGATGCCAATCAGGGGTATTCCCTAGAAGAAGCCCAAAGGTTTTTTAAAGAAACTGCACCCTATGATGTAGAGTTTGTAGAGCAGCCCTTTACTCCTGGTAATATGGATTTGATGATGAAACTCCCCAAAAGTATTCGGAAAAGATGTGCCGCCGACGAAGATTTGCACTCTCCCTTCCAGGCCATTGTGATGGCACACCCTCCACAGCCTTATGGAATTTACAATATCAAATTGATGAAATGCGGTGGAATACTTAAGGCTCGTCAATTGGCTCAAATTGCCGAACACTCAAGCATAGACCTGATGTGGGGCTGTAATGATGAAAGTGCTGTCAGCATTACCGCTTCTTTGCATATTGCTCTGGCTAGCCCCGCTACCAAATACCTCGATTTGGACGGTAGCCTTGACCTGGCTACAGATGTAGTCAAAGGCGGTTTTGTACTCAAAGACGGCTATATGCACTTGACCGGAGGACCTGGATTGGGCGTGGAATTGTTGAAGTAACTGGTTTATAAAGAATAATGTATGGATATTCGTGGAAAAGCAATCGTGATTACCGGAGGTTATTTGGATACAAGCACCGCCAAAACTGCCCACGGGCTGCTGCGTGGTACGGAGCGGTTTGACATATTAGGCGTGATTGATCCCAAATTTGCTGGTAAAGATGCCGGAGAGGTCATGCAGGGGCAAAGCTTGGGCATCAAAGTATTTGCCACAGTCAAAGAATACCTTCAGACTCAAGGTATACTACGACCAGACTTTTGTATCGTAGGGGTAGCCACACACGGAGGATACCTGCCGCCAAGCCTCAAAGAAGAATTATTGTTTGCGGCTCACCAGGGGATTCATTTAGTGAGCGGATTGCACTATATGCTGCATGAAGATATTGACTTTCAGCAAGTAGTACAAGAGTCTGCAATACAAATCTTTGACATTCGCCGAATACGCCCCCGCAAAGAACTACGGTTCTGGACTGGGGAAATTTATCAGGTCAAAACTCCTAAAATCGCCGTATTAGGTACAGATTGCGCCCTGGGCAAAAGAACTACCTGTCGTTTCCTGTTGGAAACCTGCCAATCGGCCGGTATTCGCACCGAAATGATCTATACCGGGCAAACAGGCTGGATGCAGGGTTATAAACACGGTTTTATCTTTGATACCACGATCAATGATTTTATCAGTGGCGAAGTGGAAAGAGTGATTGTAGCCTGTGACCGTCAGGAAAAACCCGACCTCATACTGCTTGAGGGGCAATCAGCACTCAGAAACCCGAGTGGACCTTGTGGGGCAGAATTTTTAATTTCTGGAAATATTCATCACGTGGTTTTACAGCACAGACCCGCACGTAAATATTATGACGATACCGAAGTTCCCATTCCTGCCATTGAGAGTGAAATAGAACTGATCAAATTTTATGGCGCAGAAGTGATTGCCATGACCTTGAATGAAGAAGGAATGAGCAAGCAGGAAATTTTGGAATATCAGCAAGAAATGACTCAAAAATTAGGAATTCCAGTGCTCAGACCGCTTCAAGGGGAGTTGGTGCAGTTGATTCCAAAAATACAGCTTTTGTTGGCAGATTTTTGAAGTATTTAAGAACAAAAACCCAGTATTCTTTCAAATAACTGGATTTTTGCCTACTATTTTTTAAAATTATTCCAGTGACATCGGAACTATACTCTCCTCTGCCACAAGTCTTAGCGAATCACGGACTTGTGCTTGCGCGGTATAATAACTATATATTTTTTGATAAGTATCTCTCGCATTAGTAAGCATTTTCTTCACCTTTGACGATATTCCAAACAGTGAGGAAGATGATCTTGATGTCTAACCAAAAGCTCCAAGCCTGCATATATTTAATATCAAGTTCTACTCTTTTTGCCATCAGGTCGTCGGTTTGGGTTTCACCACGGAAGCCGTTTACCTGTGCCCAACCTGTGATTCCGGGAGTTACGAAGTGGCGGAAGCTGTAATTGTCAATCACCTGAGAGTAATACTCCAATTGTTTGATCATATTGGGGCGAGGACCTACTACAGACATATCTCCCAAAAGTACATTGATAAACTGAGGCAGTTCGTCCAGAGAAGTCTTACGCAGAAAAGCACCCACTTTTGTAATTCTTTTGTCGTTTTTGGTGGCTTGTTGCTCGGTGCTGTTGTTAACGGTCATAGAGCGGAACTTCCAGCACTTAAAGAGTTTGTTTTTTCTACCAGGGCGATCTTGCAAGAAGAAAATCGGTCCACGAGATTCTAATCGGATCGCCAGGGCAATGATTGGGAATACAAAAGGAATCAGGATAGCCAACACAGCCAGTGAAAAGGCAATGTCAAAAGCTCTTTTTAAGCCTTGATTAAAGCGAGAAGCCAAAGGCTCTTTGCGAACCGACATCACTGGCACATCATTAAAATAATAGGTATTTACTTCGGAGGTTTTTTGAACAAGCGGATCCGAATCTGTAGCGATCCGAAAATAGATAAAATGTTGGTCGGCAAACTGTGAAAGATCGGCAATCAGGGACTGCTCACGGGTAGAGCGTGTAAAATAAATTTCATCAATTTCTTCTCTTAAACAATATGATTTTAAATCTTCTATATCTCCTTTTACGATTCCGTGTTTTTTCTCAACATCAAAAATACCTTTTAAATGATAGCCTACTGCTTTGTTGGAATGAAAAAAACGGAATAATTTGATGCCTTTTGAATCTGTCCCCACGATCACAACCTTACGACGTTGTAAAGGGGTAAGAATTTGAATAATTTCTAAAAAGATAAAGGATAAATTCTGTATGATTACTTCCTGAAGAAAAGCTCCTGATCTTCTGGATAATTCTGAGGGTAAGGCCATTAATTTAGTATAATTTCTCATGATTGGTGTCAGGAAATAGGGTTACACACACTGTTTTAATTAGTTGAGACAATACGGCTTAAGACTTAGTATGAATACAAAGTGTGATGAGATGGGTAAGAATCAAGAAGAAATTATAGAATATATGCTGTTTTATAGAAATGTTTCGGTTTATATACAAAAGTAAGAAAAAAATTGTAATAAAAAAATAAAACCGAGAATATATTATTTACGTAGTCATGTTTCTTTTTTGGTAACAATCTAATTCACAGGCTGTTTCCGAGATTATTCAAAACTAATCTTAGCTTCTGAATATTAATTAGTTAGAAGTTTTTGCCATTTAGAATTCATTGTCTAATTTTGTGATGAAATTTTTTGTAATTGCTGAATTTTAGAAGAATTATCTTACAATATAATTGAATTTTACAATGTTGAATGAGTCTTTATTGAGCGAGCAAGAGCTATTACGTCGAGAAAAATTACAACAGCTTAAGGATTTGGGAATTGAGCCCTATCCAGCGGCTACTTTTGAAGTGAATGCCTTTACACAAGAAATAAAAAACGAACTGGAAAATCAACTTATCGCAGGCCAGGCTGTAGAATCTGGTAAATACCAGGAAGTCACCCTAGCTGGTAGATTGATGAGCCGAAGGATTCAAGGAAAAGCTTCTTTTGCTGAAATTCAGGACTCCCAGGGTAGAATCCAACTTTATATCAATCGGGACGAGCTTTGCCCCGGAGAAGATAAGGAATTCTACAATACGGTTTTTAAAAAATTACTGGATATCGGGGATTTTATTGGAGTCAAAGGTTTTGTATTCAAAACACAAATGGGCGAACTGAGCGTACACGTTCACGAACTTATTCTACTCTCCAAGTCGCTCAAGCCACTCCCCGTGGTCAAAGAAGATAAAGAAGGCAATGTTTATGATGCTGTGAGCGACCCAGAGATGCGCTACCGTCAGCGTTATGCCGACCTGGTAGTCAACCCCCAGATCAAAGATGTTTTTATCAAAAGAACGCAGCTCGTCAATACGATGCGCAAATACCTCAATGCCAAAGGATATTTGGAAGTAGAAACGCCTATTCTCCAGCCTTTGTACGGAGGTGCCGCCGCCAGACCCTTCAAAACACACCACAATACCCTGGACATGACCATGTACCTCCGCATTGCCAATGAGCTTTACCTCAAAAGGCTGATCGTAGGGGGTTTTGAAGGAGTTTATGAATTTTCCAAAGACTTTCGCAATGAAGGTTTGAGCCCTTTTCATAACCCCGAATTTACGCAGATTGAGCTGTATGTGGCGTATAAAGATTATGAGTGGATGATGGATTTGGTAGAAGAACTGGTAGAAAAAATTGCCCTCAATCTCCACGGTACTACGCAAGTACAGGTCAAAGAAAATATCATCGACTTCAAACGCCCCTGGAAACGCTTCACGATGTTTGAAGCCATTGAGCATTTTACCGGAATCAATATCTCCGAAATGGACGAAAACCAACTGCGTGAAACCGCCCAAAAGCTTGAGGTCAAAGTGGATGAAACCATGGGCAAAGGCAAAATTATTGATGAAATCTTTGGCGAACACTGCGAACCCAAACTCATCCAACCAACTTTTATTACTGATTATCCCGTTGAGATGTCGCCCTTAGCCAAAAAGCACCGCAACAAACCCGGCCTCGTAGAGCGTTTTGAGGCAATTGCCAATGGAAAAGAAATCTGTAATTCCTTCTCCGAACTCAATGACCCCATCGACCAACGCCGCCGCTTCGAGGAGCAGCTCGAACTCGGCAAAAGAGGCGATGATGAAGCTATGGTGCTGGACGAGGATTTCCTCAGAGCCTTAGAATACGGTATGCCACCTACCGCCGGGCTAGGAATCGGCATCGACCGACTGACTATGATTATGACCAATCAGCCGACGATCAAAGACGTGCTTTTTTTCCCGCAGATGCGCCCCGAGAAAAAACCACAACAGGCAACTTTGGAAGATTATGTCAAAATTGGTGTGAGAGCAGACCTTGTACCTGTGATCCAAAAGCTGGGCTACATGACCATCAAAGACCTCAAAGCCGTAGAAAATGCCTCCAAACTCTTTAATGATGTATGCAGTATGCGCAAAAAAATGAAGCTCGATAATGTCAAAAACCCCAGCAAAGAAGAGGTAGAAGCCTGGTTGGCAGATGAATGATTTGTATTTTTAGGCAAATTTTACTATATTTAGCCTATTCGGATATTGCATAATCCGGGTAGGCTAATTGCTTGAATATCAAAACCTCTAAAAACTATGATCTACTGCGCTTATTATATTTTCAAAGCCATCGTCATTACCATATTTGTTACTACTCAGGAATATCTTATCTATCCTTACTGTGTTTTTAATTTACAAATTTCTTGTAAAGTAGGCATGAGTGGGATATTCCTTTTGAGCAGGGTATCGATGACTGATCTGATACGACAAAAGTAATTTTGTCCAG
>JANRIC010000039.1:0-96556 GCA_033765345.1 Microscillaceae bacterium | reverse complement strand
GATAAAAATAAGCAAATTCAGGAAGATAATTTAGTAAGGGGTGGAGGAAAATTTTAGCCGAGCAACGACAAGATCGCTTCGAGCGATCTTGTCGTTAAGCCTTAGCTACAATCAAAAAAACTTGCCCCGCAGGGGTCTTGTGTTTCCTAAATCACTTTAATCTGGGTATAAAAAACATTGTCATCCTCTCATAAAGAAAGGAACTTTTTACAAATTACGATTCGGTGGGATTAAACAAGTTCCTTTACAGGATGACAAGGTTGGGGGAGGCTCAAGCAGACGGCCATGCTGTTGTCCTTTATATCTGTCTTCTAATAAGTAAGGAGCAAATAGGTTTTTTAGCATAAAATAGGATTTCTTCCTCATGAACCAAAGCTGCTTTGGTCTACAATAGGCTTTCTTTAGGGTAAAGTAGGGTATCTTTAGACCAAAGAAGGGCTTCTTGAGGGCAAAGTAGGATTCCTTCAGGATAAAGTAGGATTTCTTTAGCATAAAATTAGATTTCTTCAGGGCAAAGTAGGATTTCTTCAGGGTAAATAGGCTTTCTTAAGAGTAAAATAAAATTCCTTCAGGGTGAAAAGACATTCTTTGAAGTAAAGAAACCCAACGCCAAACCATGATCAAAATCTGCTTGTAAATCTCTTAATTTTTACTAAATTGGCCTAATACTGTCAAGTGATTTATGAGATACTTCAATACCTCCGGACCCAATATCCCGACTCAACACTACACCCTTCCCCGCACTGCTTTGGTGGCTAAGGGCATTAAAATGGTGGAGAGAGATCGCTACTTTGCCTTATGGGCACCTCGCCAAACTGGTAAGAGTACTTATTTCAGACTCTTGGCGGTAGAACTGATCAAAAAAGGCTATGAAGTATGTCAAATCAATGTCGAGAATTACAGAACTGTTCCGGTTTCCTCTTTTCTTATTCGCCTGCGTGGAGAAATGAATAAATTCTGGAAAACCCAGTTTACACAAGAAAATCTCTCCGAGGTATTTTACGCCCTTGAAAATATCACCGAACGCAAATTGGTTTTGATTATTGATGAAGTAGAAGGGCTGAATCCCGAATATTTGGGAGAGTTTTTGCATACCATCCGCAACGCATACCACAACCGCGAATATCACGCCCTCAAAAGCGTTATTTTAGTTGGGGTAAGTAACATCGTCGGAATTATGCAGGATTATGCCTCCCCTTTTAATATTGCCGATAGTTTGTCCATACCTTATTTTAGTACTGAAGAAACTTTTGAATTGCTCGGACAGCACGAAACCGAAACAGGGCAACTGTTTGAAGAAAAGGTAAAAGCCAAAATCAGCGAAATTACTGCCAATCAACCCGGACTGGTCAATGGCTTTGCCGCCCAACTCGTGGAGCGCAACGAAGGCAAGGAACTCATCAACTATCACGACTATCTCGAGGTAGAAGATTGGTACCTCAACAAAGCCATCGACAAAAACTTTTCTAACATCCTCAACAAAGTAAAAGACTATCGCCCTTTTTTGGAAAATTTACTCTTTCGTGAGGCTGAGATTCCTTTTACAATTGATCGCCCCGAAATAAAATTCCTGCATACCCTGGGTTTGATTCAGGAAAACGAAGCAGGTTACGTAGAATTTTGGGTACCTTATTATAAAAAACGCCTTTATAATGCCCTCTATCCCTACACCAACGGCGAGCAAAGGGAAATCCAACAAAATCTGATCATCAAGGAGTTTCAAAATCAAGACGGACTGATTGATTTTGACAAAATTATCCAGGGTTACAAGGATTATGTAAAACGACGAGGCTTTAATTATTTCAGAGAAAAAGACGAAAACGGCAACTACAAATCCATCAAAGAAGCCGCTTTGCTCTATAGCTTTGAGACGTACATCCAGGCATTCTTACAGGTGGCCGAGGGCAAAAGCTACCGTGAAGCCCATACAGGACTCGGAAGAAGTGACCTTATTATTTACTTGGACAAACGAGAATATCTCATAGAAAGCAAGATTTATTATTACGAAGCTCAGTTCAATAAAGGAAAAAAACAACTGGCTTATTATGCCAAAAGCCTCGGACTTGCAGAAGCCGTTTATCTCGTTTTTGTCAATAATCAATTAAAACTTACCGACGCTGTGCTAGAAACCCAAGAACATTCGGACGGGGTGCTTATCCGTAGTTACTTGGTATTTTATGATGAAGAAAAGGATTTTTAAACCTAAAAAACCTCCCTTCCCGACTTTTCAGGAAGGAGAGGCAACTTGTCACCATCCGCAGATGGTAAAACTCAAACCAAGTTTATCTTTATAGTAAGAAAACTTACAATTTAGTCTATGTAATCTTTTTGTAAAGGATTTGTTTATTGAGATCATAAAAATCTTCCATGATTGCCCTTAAATCCTTTTAAAGTAAAAGCCCCTTAAAATTTGTATGAATGGCTTCTGGTCTATTGAATAAAAATGTTACTAGGAAAATGTAAATTCCCTGTATATGAAATAATGAAGAAGCCTTATATGAGATGAGAATTATTAATGTTTCCTTAATTAATTTGCAATATTAATTAAATTATCGAAAACACAAAAAAAATTTGAAAATTTTATTCAACTTTCAAACTGTGCCCCTTAAACTTTATAAGTTTCGTTTGCGGGAAGATTTCAGGGTATTTTCTAAGAAAATTATATCTACATTTTGACTTTTCCAACGATTTAATAATGACCAAGAAGCCGAAGCTTTGATACAAGAGCCTAGTACCAAATCCAAATCGCCGTCCTGATCAAAATCTCCTGATTCCATGACCATCCATTCGCCCTCTGCAGCCTCTGGAAATGTATAAGCTTGAAATTTATAAGAAGTAGATTTTTGATTTTCAAGATACACAAAAGATTGTTCAGGGGTATTTTCCCAATCTGTAAAAAAAGAAGTAATGGCAAAGTCAATGTCTTTATCTTGGTCAAAATCCGAAGCGATTAGTCGTGTTGCACCGTGCATGGGATAAAAAAGAACCTCCTTAAATCGATTTGAGCCTTGATTTAGATAAATTCGAAGTCCATGAAAAGGCTTTAAAGTTACGGAATAATCGGCATTATCTCCATTGACCAGCGCAAGGTCTAGGTCGCCGTCTTTGTCATAATCAAATAGCTCGAACCAAGATGATCCGTGCCCTGGGCTGAAACGCAGAATAGTCTTAAGAGAGAATTTTAGATTGCCCCGATTGTATAAAATATGAAGTGCTTCGTTACCTTGTGTAGATAAAAACACGAGGTCTTTTTTGTGATCTCCATCCATATCTTCTGCAAGAATTCTTACGACTCCAGGCATCATCAATAAGACAGACTGAACGTACTTTTTCTGAGATTTATGCCAGCTTATCAGTGATATTTTCCCACGGTTGTTCCCAAATTCAGATACCAAGATTTCGTCTTTTCCATCTCCGTCCAAATCAATGTTCAGCGAATGAACGGGTCGTTGTAGCTGTTCTATCCTTTGAATGGGTTTACCTGATTCTTTGATCCATAACTTGCCGAGTGGGTTGTCGGTAGGGTGTAAAAAACCAACTTCAGTGACGTATTCTTTATTGCCTTCCTGAATAAAATTCACGATCGGGCTGCCGAATGTATGGGTTAATTCATATTCTTTGAAATTTTTCCAGGAGTACAGTTCACCGTAAGCATTCCCAATTACTAAGTTTTTTTGGCTAGGCTGATAGTTTAGGCAGGTGACAAATGCACCCGGTCGCTGATCTACAGATCGCAGCAAGGCTTTAAATTGCTTCAGCTTCAAAGGGTTAGGTATTTTGCTCCTGCTCAAATCCAGGGAATCGGGGGCGTGTTTAAGAATATACTTTTTGAGTTGTGCCCAATCGGCTGCTTTTATTTGGGGGGTTTCGGGGTACGTATTGGTATTTTTAAGATAAAAACTTTCTTCCATGTCCAGCCTTTTGAAAGGATCATAGCCGGGGGTTTTTATGCCTAGTCGCGCTCCCATTTCGGGTAACAGGTATTTATCCCAAACGGTTTTGGGTAGGTCTGAAGGGTTTGGCAATACATGACAAGAAGCACAATAACTCTCAAAGGCTGCTTGCCCCTCTTCTTTTTTCTGAATAACAAACTGAAACAAAATCAGTGTCACTCCTGCCAAGAATACGGTGACAATCAAATATTTATAAATATTTTTATATATTTTCACTAGTGCAATGCATTATTTTGAATTACCTGAGCGTACCAATGCGCTGAAGCTTTTGGAATTCGTTTTAGGGTTTGATAATCTACATAGTGTAAACCGAATCGTTTGGAATAACCGGATGCCCATTCAAAATTATCCATGAATGACCAAGCGAAATATCCTTTCAGATTTACGCCCTCTTCAATGGCTTCATGGCAGGCGTGGATGTATCTTTTGTAAAAATCTATTCTGTCGTGGTCGTCTACCCGACCTTTTTCGTCTGGATGGTCATCAAAAGCACAGCCGTTTTCGGTAATATAAATATCCGGGTGATTGTAGCGTTCGCTGATCCAGAGAAGAAGTTTTTTACAGCCTTCGGGGACGATGTTCCAAGCCATCTCGGTTTTTTTCCAGGCAGGGTCACTGCTCAGAATGATTTCCTGATCTTCGGCGAGTCCACTATTTCCGATAATATCGGTTGGGCTTTCTTGGCCACGGGCATCGGCTGCATAGAATGTGGTGTAGTGATTCAAGCCGAAAAAGTCTGTGGAACCGTGTATCAGAGCTTTTTCTTCGGGTTTGAACTTCGGTAAGCGGTCTGCGACACGGTTTTTCATTACCTCTGGATAATCTCCAAAATAAATTGGGTCGGTAAACCAGGAAAGAAAAAACTCCAATGCCCTTTGGGCTGCTTCGCGGTCGGTATGGGTAAAAGTGGCAGGTTCGCGCCAGTCACAATTATTGGTGATACCAATGATACCCTGCTGACGGCTCTGGAACTTCTCACGGTAAAACGATACAGCTTGGGCGTGTGCTTTGAGTAGGTGATGAGCCACCTGATAAGGTTCTGTATTTGATTTCCTGCCAGGGGCGAAGATTCCCAATCCATAACCTAGAGTAGATACTACCCAGGGTTCATTCAAGGTAATCCAGTGCTTGACTCGATCTCCAAAATGCTCAAAACAAACCCCAGCATATTCAGCAAAATATCGGTCAATTTCTGGGCTTAGCCATCCATCATACTTCATATCTAAGTCCAGAGGCAGGTCCCAGTGGTAGAGTGTCACCCAAGGAGTAATTTCATTTTTGAGTAACTCATCAATGATTTTGGAGTAGAATTGGATTCCGGCGGGGTTCACGCGGCCGATTCCCTGAGGCAGTATACGCGGCCAAGCTATGGAAAAGCGATACGCTTTTACCCCGAGGGCTTTCATCAGTTGAATATCTTCGCTAAAACGGTGGTAATGGTCGCAGGCAATATCACCGTGATGATCCTGGAAAACATTTCCGGGAATATGGGAAAAGGCATCCCAGATAGAAAGCCCTTTGCCGTCTTTGAGCCAGGCACCCTCTATCTGATAACTGGATGTAGCTGTACCCCAGACAAAATCTTTGGGAAAATATTTCATTTTTTAGCTTTTTTGGGGCTTACCTGAGATACAAGGGCAACTCCCTGCTTTTTGGGTTTGATACCGTATATTTGTAAAGGGCCGTTGCTATTGGCTGCCAGCAAAAGCCAATGCTGGTCGGATTTGATCAGAGCCAGTTTTTTGAGGTCGTATTTTAGCAGAATACCGCTTTCGGGCATAGACACTGGGCTAAAATCACCCTTCCCATTTCCCAGCAGTAAAAGTCCGATTCCGGCATCATTGCGGGGAGTCTCGACCTCTGAGGCGTGTAGATTTCCGGCCAGGATAATATCTAGGTTGCCATCTTGATTAAAATCTTCGGTAATAAAATCATTTACACTGGATAGTTGAGCAAAATTCGGCATTTTTTTCACGGCAAACTTGCCATTTCCTAGGTTTTCTACATAACTCGTAGCGAATGTCCAGGCTTGGTAATGAAGGGCTGTTTTTAAATTTTGCTCAGAGTACACGTCTTCAAGGGTAGCACTGGCAAATTCATTATAGGTCTCGAATTTATATTGAATAATAGGAATCTGCTCGGAAGAACACTGACGGCCTCTGACCGGATATTGAATGCCGTTATTATAATAACCCAGCACGATATCTAGCCTGCCGTTTTTGTCAAAATCGTCCGAATATACGTCAAAAGATTCTTTTTCATTAGCCCGGTATTTATAATTCAAGCCCAGATTACCGACGATAAAATCCCGGTCACCGTCTTTGTCAAAGTCAGCACTTTGGATACTGAACCACCAGCCTGTGGTTTTTTCGAGTCCGTAGGTTTGGGTCATGTTTTTGAATTTGCCTTTTTCATTTTTGAAAAAGCTGAGAGGCATCCATTCACCGACCACGACCAAATCCAGGTCTTTGTCGCCGTCATAGTCTACCCATTCGGCATCAGTGACCATCCCTACTTCGGCAAGTTCCGGCGCAATCTGAGAAGTTATATCTGTAAATTTGATCTTTTTACCGACACTTTCATTGCGTAGGATATAGCTGCGGGGTGCGCGTGGGTAGCTTTGTGAAAGCACTCTTCCACCCACAAATAAATCCATGTCTCCGTCTCCGTCAAAATCTGCGGGGATTACACAAGAGCCGCTGGTTTGCATTTTAGGCAGGGCGGTTTTATTTTTTTCAAAATTTCCTTTGCCGTCATTGAGGTAGAGGCGATCCTGTAGATTGGGGGAGTGTTTTCGGTATGAATTGCCGCCACTTACCACGTAGAGGTCTAAGTCTCCATCTCCTTCGGCATCAAAGAAGGCTGCTCCCATATCTTCGTGCAAAGAATCTAGTTGCCAGGGTTGAGAGGCAGCGGGTTCAAATTTACCTTCTTCAGTCTGCAGATATAGTTTTCCGGTGGAATTGGTAGCAGCTCCCACAAAAAAATCTTCTAGTTTATCGCCGTTTACGTCTCCGGTGGCAAGTCCGGGTCCGAATTTCGACATACTGTGTGGCAAAAGCGGTTCATATTCAAAATCATTGTAATTATCTTCGCGGTGCAGATATTCTACGCCTAGTTCTTGGCTAATTTCTTCAAAAAGGGGTTTTCCTGTCTGAGCAGAAAGTACTTGGGGTACTTGAGCATCCGTATATTTTAACTCAATGATTTGGTCAGCTTTTAGATTTTTAAGAATTTGCTGTTTCCCATCGGGCCAGGTCACCACGGCCTGTTCCACCTGAGTAAGTGTACCCAAGCCGAAATGTATCAAAGGTTGCACAGAAGATTGGAATCCACGGGTCATGGTGAGTTCTTGTACTTGTATTTGTTTTCCGGTTTTTATCTCAACCTTCGTACCGAGGGCAAATACATTTCCTTGGGGTCCTTTGGGTTTGAATTGCAGGAAGTGATTTTTCTTTAGGTTGCTGGTTTGGTTTTCAAAAATACTTACCAGGGAGTCTATGTTGGAGACAATCAGGTCTAAGTCTCCGTCATTATCCAAATCCCCATAAGCTGCCCCATTGGAGAACCCTTCAAAGCTAAGTCCCCAGTCTTTGATGACATTGCTAAAGGTCAGATCGCCATTATTTTTAAAGGCATAATTGTCTACTTTTTCGGAGGGGATTTGTAGAGCATATTTAAGAGGATTTTTTTTCAAGTCCGGTTTTTCTTTGACATCGTGAAAAAAGTCTTTGTTATTGATGTCTCTTCGGGTGCCATTGGAGATGAAAATGTCTTTCCAGCCGTCGTTATCTAGGTCTACAAACAAGGGAGTCCAACTCCAATCTGTGGATGAAATACCTGCGAGACGGGCGATATTACTAAAATTAGGTAATCCGTTGTGCAAGCCGTTATTGAGCTGTAGGGAGTTTTGCATATACTGGTAGTGGAAGCCCATCTGTACGCCACTCCAGAAAAGGTCAGGGTTCATACTGGCCATATTGGCTTTGTTGCGGCGATTGTCTGCGGGGTTCATATCCATCTGTACGATGTCGAGCAGCCCGTCATTGTTAAAATCGCCGATGTCTGTACCCATGCCAAACATAGAGGTACTTCGAGTGGCTTCGCGGAGCTTTTCGGAGAAAGTGCCGTCACCGTTGTTGATATAAAAGAAGTCAGGTGTACTAAAATCATTGGATACGTAGAGGTCAGCCCAACCGTCTTGGTTGATGTCGGCAGAAGTTGCGCTCAGGCTTAGTCCGAAATTAAGCATTCCAGCATCTTTGGTCACGTCTGTAAATTTTTCGCCGCCTTCATTGCGATAGAGGTGGCTGGAGTTCTCGAGGGTCACATTATCCATCAAATAACGGTATGTACCATTGGGTGTACTGAAAGGAGTGATCGGGTAATTGGCCACAAAAAGGTCTAAGTCATTGTCCTGATCATAATCAAAAAAGGTAGCTTGGGTGCTATTTCCGGGGTCAGCTACGCCATATTCTTTTGCTTTTTCGGTGAAAGTCAGGTCGCCATTGTTGATATAAAGCAGGTTTTCGCGGGGGGCGGATTTGCCTGAAACGGATACGTAGATATCCAGAAAGCCATCGCCATTGACATCAGCCATGGTGCAACCTGTCATCCAGCGGGAGTCACCTTCTACGCCAGCTTTGGCAGAGATGTCCTCGAATTTCATATTGCCTTTGTTGAGGTAGAGCTTATTTTTGACCATATTACCAGTGAGGTAGATGTCGGCCAGCCCGTCATTGTTGATATCGCCTATGGATACACCGCCACCCATATAGAGGTAGGGATAGGTGAAGTAATTGACGGAGTCGTTTTCGGTGAGGGTATTTTCAAATGTAACTCCGGATTCGGTGCTACTTAGGAGTTTGAATATCTGGGGTTCTTTGGTTTTTTCGCCGCCTCCGCTACAGGCAAAGCAGATGAAGATAATTCCCCAAAAGTATACGTATGGTAAAGTGTGTTTCATGTCAGTTAATGGGTGAAGCCAAAGAATCGTCTTTCAAGAAAAATCAAAAGGATGTATGATAATTATCCGGCAAATGTATAAATAAAACACTAAATATTTGAGAGAAACTAGTAATATAATAAGAAAAAACTGGTACAGGCCTGCCTGTACCAGTTTTTATTTGATCATCCTAAACAGAATACAGGTTTAGAATCCAGGGTTTTGAGTCAGGATTCCTTCTGCATACAAGTCAATTTGATCTTGAGGCAGAGGCAATAATTCATCTTTACCAGCATCCCACTTGGCAGCAGAGAAAGTTGTTCCGAGGAATTGTTTTTCATAAGCCAGATAAGCCTGAACTTCTTCGGTAACAACCCCCCAACGGCATAGGTCATAGAAGCGGTGTCCTTCGCCAGAAAGCTCCAGTTTGCGCTCCATTCTTACAGCTTCTCTTGCGACTGCGGCATCAGTCCAGGCTGTATCGTATGTATCGATTACATAATTGGCAGCAGGATTTCCACCTTTAGTTACAAATCCGGAGGGGTTGGCAGCTCTTTCACGAACTCTGTTCACCAATGCACGGGCGGCTTCGAGGTTACCAAGCTCTACTTCTACTTCAGCAGCCATAAGAAGCACGTCTGCAAATCGGATGATAGTAAAGTTAAGTGCGGTATAGCCTGGAGTCCAAGAGCTGTTATCTTGTAGCGAACCTACATCAGATTTGTAATAGATAAACTTCTTGGGTGCATAAGGACCACCGTTTTCCTGGTTACGAATCCAGTCGCGACCTGGGAAATCTTTCCAATCCAGGTAAGGAATACCTCTACGACCGATAGAGTGGTCAATGCGTGGATCCAGGTTACCGGCATCAGGCGTAAAAGCTTGATTGGACTGAAGCCCAAAATCAGTAACAACTTGGTTTGCGCCAATGTTATAGTCACGTACTGTTCCGGTTTTGGTCAGGATTGGCAGACCATTGGCATCGGTACGGAAAGAGTTGGCCAGCTCAAAGCTTGGTTGGAAGAAACCGCAGCAGTTACCTGGACCTTCAGGACCTGTATTGTACGGATAATTCAGGTCAAACTCAGGGTTGGCATTGTTTACGCTACCAGTATTGGCAGCAGCTTGGATAGCAAATACAGACTCTTCGTTGTTATCATTAGAAGCTCTGAATACACCTGCATATTCAGGTACTAGATCATAAGCCTTACCGTTGCTGGTTTTACCGTTTGCGATTACATCGTCAAAGAGGGTTTTAGCTTGAGCATATTTTGCTTGATACAAATATACTTTAGCCAGATAAGCTTTGGCAGCCCAAACGTTTGCTTTACCTACTGAGCCTTGTGTATCTGGTAGGTTATCTACGGCAAATTGGAAGTCAGCCTCGATTTTAGGCCACAGATCCTCAGAATTTCCGACCAGTTCGATACCAGTACCGTAGTCTACGTTTTCATCCACATAAGGCGTATTGTTGAAGTTACGCTTCAATTGGAAGTAGTAGTGTGCACGTAAGAATCTGGCTTCGGCAGCGATCAATGCTTTGGTAGCATCAGTAACTTCTGGAGCGGCATTGTTCAATAAACGCAATACCAGGTTAGCTCTGGCGATACCTTCATAGTTACCGTTCCAGTTATCACGAATGACACCCTGGGTAGAAAGATATTCATACTCCTGGATAGGGTTGATGTCACTAAAGTCACCTGGGTCAGTACCTTTGTTGGCGTCTCCACCGCGAATACTACCCCAAACCCAGTTGGTAGGGCTGGCAAGACGATTAAAACGACCGTTTAACTGTGCATAAGCGGAAAGTAATACGGCTTGCAACCCCGTTTCAGAAGTTAGCTGTGCATCTGACAACTGACCTACCGGAGGTATTTCCAAGAAACTGTCCTTACAAGAAACAGCAAAAATCATCAGTACAAATACAGTAAGAAATATTTTTTTGGTAAGTTTCATATAGATCAATATTTTTAAAATTTCACAAGATTAAATATTAGAAACCAAGATTTACACCAAAAGTAAAGCTTCTGGTGATTGGATAGTTCCCTACGTCAATACCAAAGGTAGTATCTGCGCCACCCCCTACACTTGGATCCAGTCCTGAGTAGCCAGAGATGGTAAATACGTTGTTGGTAGAAGCATACACTCTTAGTCTGGTCATTTTCAGTTTTTGTAAGATCGCAGTTGGGAAGTTATAACCCAATGTGATGTTTTGCATTCTGAAATAAGAACCGTCTTCCACGTACCAAGAATTTGCCTGGGTATTGGTACTAAAGTTAGAAGCAGTTTCAAAGATAGGAATAGTAGCGTCTAAGTTTTGAGGAGTCCAAGAATCTTTCACTGCTTCTGCTTTTTGTGAACCGAGGAATGAGGGCTGTAGATGTGTAAACCATTTGGTTTGATTCCACACTTTGTTTCCAGCAGATAGGAATGAATACACTTCCAAATCAATTCCTTTCCAGGTGATTTTGAAATTAAGTCCTCCTTGGAACTTAGGTACTGGAGCACCCAACCATACGCGGTCATCGGGAGTGATTTCTCCATCACCATCTGTATCGGCAAACTTAAAGCGCCCAGGAGCAGCTCCGTTTTGTGTAGCATGTGCATCTACATCTGCTTGATCACGGAACAAACCTTCTACCTGATAACCGAAGAAAGAAGACAAAGGTCTGCCTAATTGGTTACGGATGGGGTTAATGCCTCGGTAACCTGGGTCAATAGCCGTGATATAAGTCAAATCACCAGCCAGGGAAACGATCTCATTTTTCAGGAATCCTCCGTTTACGGTCACTTCATAACTTACTTCGCTAATTTTACCACGGGTAATAATTTGAATATCAACCCCTGCATTTTTCATTTCAGCAATATTTACAGAAGGCGCAGAAGCTTGGTATCCCAATACGGAAGGAACAGGTACTTGGAACAATAAGTCTCTGGTGTCTTTTTGCCACCAGTCAAAGATAATGTCCAGTTTATTGTTAAAGAAAGTACCGTCAAAACCTACGTTAGCCGTAATACTGGTTTCCCACTTTGCATCTGGGTTACCGATACGTGTACGATAAAATCCGAGCAAGGCACTGCTGTTAGTTCCATTGATGTCATAAGAAGAGTTACCTAGGTCACCTCCGTATAAGCTATATTGGTTATTGGGGTTTACGTTGTTAGAGTTACCCATAGCACCATAACCACCGCGGATTTTCAGGTCGTTGATCCAGGTAAGTCCCTGCATAAAGCTTTCGGAAGAAAGACGCCATGCCAAAGAAAAAGCCGGGAACACCCCGTAGCGGTTATTAGAACCGAATCGAGAAGAACCATCACGACGAATGACAAAGGAGAAAATGTATCGGTCATTGAAGGTATAGTTCAAACGGCTAAACAAAGAGTAGAAGTTAACCCCTTTAAATTGGAAGCTGTTTACAGGAAGTCGCTCCGTATTAGGAAGTGTAATATAATCTGGATCTAATGAGAAAGGATTCAAACCAGAACCATTAATACCACGGCCAGAGCCTGTATTCAAAGCCTCAATACCTGCGAGTACATCCACGCCGTGCTGTCCAAAGGTTCTCTTGAAGTTGGCAGTATTGGTATACACCCACTGGAATGTATAACTTCCACCCTCTCCATAAGTGAATGCAGAGTTGTTTTCGGAGTTTTCATACTGACGACGGCTATAGAACCAGTTGTAGTTATAATTGTACTGACCTCCAAGGCTGGTACGTAATACCAAACCTTTGATTGGTTCGTATTCCAGGTAAACGTTACCGAATCCGTTAATGTTGAAGTTACGGTTGTCTTTGCTACCATCCTGAGAAGCTACGGGGTTACGGGGGTTATTAAAACCTCTGGAAGCTGTGCCAGCGTATCCTCCGAACTCATCAAATACTGGAATGATCGTTGGCATACGCACCGCATCCAAAACCAGGTTTTCGTCATCTGCTGCACCGATACCACCTTCACCTCCTAAAAGACCTAATACCTGACGGTAAGTGATCTGAATGTTTTCTCCGATTCGGAGGTTTTTCAGCACATCAAATTCCGTATTAACGCGGAAAGTATACCGTTGGAAGTTTTGGTAACGTAAGATACCGTCCTGATCCTGCAAGCTCATACCTACATAATAGCGGCTTGACTCTCCTCCACCGTTGATACCAATGGTGTGGCGGTGAATAGATCCGGTCCGGCTAATGGCATCGTACCAGTCAGTCCCAGCTACATTCGCTCTGGTTAATTGAACAATGGATCCACGTGTAGGATCAATGTTGTAGAAAGGTCTGGCAGTTTCCAGGTCAATCTCACCGCTTACCCCTGATCTAGTTTGCCCAGGATTGTCAAAATCAGGCGCACTCAAATACGTAGGGATCACAGGGGTAGTACCTGTACCGAATTGAGGGTGACTAAACGGTAGCCCTGAATTGGCCAAAGCTCTCCAAGTCCAGTCTGCAAAATCGGTAGGGTTCAACATTTCGATACCTTTACCTGGATCCGTAAAACCAACCAGTCCATCATAAGTAACGTTTAGTTTTTTGGCTCCTCGTGTACCTCTTTTAGTGGTATAGATAATTACCCCGTTGGCAGCACGCGCACCATAAATAGAGGCAGCGGCAGCGTCTTTGAGTACGGTAGTGGTCTCAATATCGTCTGGGTTTAAGAAGTCGGTAGAACCCACAGGTACTCCGTCCACAACGTACAAAGGTTCGTTACCACCAAATGCACCAAAACCACGCACACGAATCTGGCTAGTAGTACCAGGCTGACCGTTAGAGATGACCGTTATCCCGGCTACACGACCTTGAAGCTGCTGCTCCACGTTACCGGAAGGGATCACTTGAAGGTCTTTGGCTTTTACGATTGCAACCGAGCCGGAAGTCTCACGGCGGTCATCAATGGTATACCCTGTTACGACAAGCTCGCTCAATTGCGTGTCGGTACTTTCCATGGCTACATCGATGGTGCTGCGTGAGCCCACAGTTTCTTCACGGTTGGCAAAACCTACCGAGCTGAATATGAGCACAGCATTGTCACCAGGTACAGAAATAGAGTAGTTACCATCTACATCGGTGACAGAACCCACATCGGTACCTTTGACTACTACGGCAACCCCAGGGATACCAGAGCCGGTATCATCGGTTACCTTACCGCTCACAGTCCTTTGAGCAAAAGCATTTTGGAAAGCCCCCAAAAAAAGTCCTAAACTTAGGATTAGCAGAAACCTTTTCAGGTCTGGAATTGGTTTTCTAAATACAAGTTTTTTGGTAATTTTGTACATCATCTTTTTTTAATTTTAGATTAAATGATCGCCAATTGGTACTTGCAATACCTTTTGGATGCCGAAAGTTGGTTTACAATGTAAATCAACTTTCTTTTTTATGAGCTTACTCTTAGAAAAATCATATTTGAGAATAGAAAAAGGTCATTTTTAAATATAAGGAAGTACCGAAATCGATTGCAATTCCTTAGAAAAAGACATTTTTGGATATTTCCTTGAGTAAGTTGCATTACAAAACTCTGATATTTTTAGTATAAAATCAAGTGTTTTTATAAAAAAATATATGTAATTCTTTGATATACAAACAGTTATAACACAAAACGGCACTTTAAACTCAAGATTTTAATCTCGAAATAGCTTGATAATGAACCTCAAACTTATATTTAACCTTTATAGATGCGTATCTAAGCGGCACTTAAAGAAACTATATTTTATTGAAAAAACACAATTTTGATTCGTTTTTTTGCTTTGTGGTCTAAAAATTTCATCCGAAATAAAAAGAAAATTGATCGTGTGCAGAATTTTGCAGGATAAATGAGTATCAGCCAGCTAATCCAGTATAATATGAGTCCAGCCTTCCTGTATTTGATTTTTTGTGTTTTTCATTTTTGTGCGGATTTTACGAATAAATTTTCCACACGTATTTTCTCGGATACCTAAAGTTTGGGATAATTCTACTGCACTTGTATTTTCTTTTTGGTTATAGACCAGAAAAAGCATATAAAGTGCTTTTTGTAAATCCAAGTGACTACGCTCAAAAATGGTATTGACAGTGGCAGATTCGTTGTAGCCACATTTGGTACAACGGCGGGCAAAGTGTCCCCGTCCTAGTGTGTAGCTTCTGTTCTGGCAACGATTACAAGCGTATCCGGATTGCCATTTGATCTCTGCTAAAAACTGATAGCAGGCATCTTCATCTGGGAATATCTTAATAAACTCCTCAAAATCAACAACTTGCGTCAATACTCTAGACTTAGTCAATTCCTTGACGCTGCTTTGCAGTTGCTCATTTTCTTGGTTTAATAGTTGGTTGATCCTTTTGATTTCTTCTGCTTGAGCTTTTAATTCTTCGGATTGATTTACCAGCACCTGGTTTTGTTTCTCGATAATGGACTTTTGCCGATTGATTTCCTGGGTTCTCTGCTGAACTTCTATCTGAATGATCTTTTCATTTTCTTTCAGCTGAAGGATTAACTCGTGCTGGGCTTGTTCTTTTTCATTTTTTATCTCTCTTAATCTATAAGCCTGAGCCAAGGAAAAGAAAAAAACTTCCACTACAAACCCTATATCAAGGCTATACACAAACCATATACTATCCCAGACAACTCCGTTTTTTCTCAGAATAAGGTTTACAATTCCAATCATTGTAAAGGAATAACCCAGCAAAAAAAATCCGGTATACACCTTTACTCCTTTGAGGTACAAATAAATTGCAGCCCTGTATAAAATTATAAAGGGCAATAATATCAGATACAGATAGGTATGTGGGTGGTATAGTTTGGTAAAAAGCTCAATTACAAACAGATAAATGGTGTAAGCAGCCATGATATACCATAAAAAAAACCTGGTTTGAGGCATGTGTTTTTTAAATTCTAGGAAGGATTGTGTATAAATAATAAATGAAAATAATAATAAAAAAGGTGCATATCTATCTATCCAAAGATTGATCAATGGATAGTGAGGCCATAAATACTGAAATCCCAGTCCGTCTTCTCCAAATGAGACCAGTATACAACTGATCACATACAATACATAATACATATATAAATGCTCTCGCACATAAAAATAAATCATGGCATTATACAAGGCCATAATGAGCAAAATACCATAATATAAACCCAGGATATAATATTCATTCAGGGCATAGTGAATAAAAAAACTATTCCGCCGAAGCTTAAAAAGGAAAGGAGCATAATTTTCGGATTTGATACGGAGATAAAAAGTGATTTCCTGACCTGCTTCTACTTGAGGGACATCATACACAAAATTTTTATGTAGGTAAGGTCTTTTCTTGAAATTTTCAAGGTATCCTTCACTTGGAAGGGTAATAATTTGGTTGTTCACTTGAATAAATACCTGAATGTGGTTGATGTGCAGATCGAGGATTTCAAGTAACCATTGCTGAGAGTCTTCTTCCACAAATTTGACTTTAAAACAAAGCCAGTATGTACTTTCGGTGTTTTGATTAATTGGAAGATCCCCTTGGCTATAATGAAATTTTTTGGCAAATTCAGACCGTATCACCTCTTGGATATGCAATGACCCGGATGGATCTTCCAGGATTTCCAGATAGTCCGTTTTGATTACTACGTCTTTATCAGTTGGTTTTACAAGTAGGATATTCTTTGCTGCAACCACGCCCCCCCCAAATAATAGAGGCATGAGAAGAATAAAAAGCCTTTTAAACATAAAGTTCCGCCTGAATTTGATGCCTTGTCGAGGTTTTTGGCCCCTATGTTTTGTTTTCCTGATTATTAAAATACCTATAAATTCAATAGCTATGGACTCCTAAACTACAAAATAATTTTGCTTTCAAGAACAATTCTCTGAAAAATTATCAGGATATATCAAATTTTATCCTCATTTTTGGTCAAAATGATATAATTTTATCTATGTGAAATAAAACAATTCCCAGCTTAATGTAATATAAGAGATTAAATTTTACAAAAACGACAAATATCATATTTTTCAAACTAATTCATGTGTAACTAGGACCTAGTTAATCGGGCAACGACCTTATACTAAATCAATAATGATACATTTTGGTATTTTGGGCGGTTTGTCCTCTTTGTAAATTTTATACCTAGATTAAAGTGATTGGACTGATTTTCAGGATTGATTAACTTGATTTTGAAGGATTTACATTCCTAAATCTCCAAAACTACTTTGGTTTGAACATAAGTTAATTTATTTTTATAAACCTAAAATTTAGCTTGTCATGTTTGATACCGTAATTATCCCTAAAAAAGGACTTCAGTATTTGGGCAGTTTTGAACCTGCCAAAGTCAACTGGAATCTAACTCCTTCTGAGCTGATTGAGCAAGCTCTCTTCAAAAAAGAAGGTCTTTTGACTGATACCGGAGCTTTGATGTGTGATACCGGCAAATTTACCGGGAGATCGCCCAAAGATCGCTACATTGTAAAAGATGATAAAACTCAAGATACCGTATGGTGGGGTGAAATTAATATTCCCTTTGAACCGGATAAATTTGAGGCACTTTATCAGAAAATGATTCAAAATCTGAACGGCAAAGAGCTTTTTATCAGAGATGCTTTTGCAGGTGCTGATGAAAATTATCGCCTCAATATTCGGGTAGTGAATACCAAAGCCTGGCATAACCTCTTCTGCTACAATATGTTTCTGAGACCTCGTACAGAAGAACTGGCAGATTTTGAGCCGAATTTTACCATCATTTGTGACCCTGATTTTGTCTCTGACCCCAGCACCGACGGTACCAAGAACCCCAACTTTGCCATTTTGAATATGACCCGAAGAATCATTCTGATTGGTGGTACTGCTTATGCCGGAGAAATGAAAAAGGGTATTTTCTCTGTGCTTAATTTTCTTTTGCCCACAGATTTTGGCGTTTTCCCTATGCACGCTTCTGCCAATATTGGAGAGCACGGAGATACAGCGATCTACTTTGGTCTCTCCGGAACGGGTAAAACTACCCTTTCAGCCGATCCCAATAGGATGCTTATTGGTGATGATGAGCACGGCTGGACGGATGAACACGTATTTAATTTTGAAGGAGGTTGTTATGCCAAGGTAATTGATCTTACCGAAGAAAAAGAGCCTGAGATTTACCGAGCTATTCGCCACGGTGCCATTTTGGAGAATACCCGTTTTATTCCCAACACCCGTACAGTCAATTACGAAAATATTGAAGTCACTGAAAATACCCGGACAGCTTACCCAATCCATCACATTGCCAATGCCGTAGAACCCTCCATCGGAGGCGTACCTAACCATATTTTCTTCTTGACTTGTGATGCTTATGGTATTCTTCCTGCCATTTCAAAGCTGGATAAGGGTCAGGCAATGTACCATTTTATATCGGGGTATACGGCCAAAGTTGCTGGTACTGAGGCGGGAGTTACCGAACCTCAAGCAGTATTCAGTGCTTGTTTTGGCTCTCCTTTTTTGCCGCTGCACCCTACCAAATACGCCGAAATGCTTGGACATAAAATGGACGAAACTCAGGTAAACGTTTGGCTGGTCAATACCGGGTGGAGTGGAGGTCCTTATGGAATTGGCTCTCGAATTAAGCTAAAATATACCCGTGCGATGATCACGGCTGCTTTGGAAGGCAAATTAAACCACGTAGGATACCGCAAACATACCATTTTTGGGGTATCTATGCCTTCTTCTTGTCCGGGTGTGCCCGTAGAAGTACTCAGCCCAAGACGTATGTGGGGAGATGATAAAAGCTTTTATGCCAAAGCCAATTTCTTGGCAAATCAGTTTATCAATAACTTCAGGAAGTTTGAAGATTATGCCAATGATGAAATCATGTCAGGGGCTCCCGTTCCACGTACAGATGTATAAAGGATGCCAAAAAAGAAAGTATACACCGCTACTATGAAACTCCCTCCAGGTGGCAAAAGAGCCTGGACGGAGCTTATGCAAGGCACAGTGAAAGTTTCGGAGGATATTTTTGAAAATCAGCCGATTGTGCTGGCAACCGCCCGATTCAAAAACGGGATTCTGGTTACAGGAGGCGTATACAAATCAGGTACTCCGAATGAATACAACATCAAAATTTTTCATACTTTTGATGCTTTGGGGAATCTGATCGTGAGTCCTTACATACCTATTGATGTATCGGATCATGAAGATTTTTTAGCGAAATCCATTCTATTCGTAATCAATGAGGATGAGACAGAGGAGTACCTGCTCAAAATTGTGGAAGGATAACTTCATCTTTTTTGATTGCATTAGATTAAATACATAGAAAAAGCCGGATCTTGTGATTCCGGCTTTTTTATGAATCAAAAATGATACATAGAATTTAGAAAATGCTTCTTTACTGATTGCTTAATTTGAAATCTGATTATAGAACAATTTAAAACTATCTTCAAATTTTTTGGCTTCTTTTGTTTTTCCTTCCTCTTTTAATATTTGAGCAATCTGATTCAGGATAGCCAAATTAAGGCGTACGCGGTCGGATTGTTCGTCCATTTGATCGGTTTTGCTCTTGTACTCGAGCATTTCTATGGCTCTATTGCCCATGGTCTGAGCTATTTCTAGGGCTTTTTTATCTTCCCCTACTTTGAAAAGCCCTTCAACCAATTGAGTAGAATAAACATCATAAGGTACGGCTTTGTCAGGCATTTTCTCTAGCGCAAATAAGAGTACTTTTTTGGCTTTTTCTTCTTTACCTTCTGCAATTAGCTGATCAGCCAAACGATAGAAAGAATCGCGCAGATTGAGTACAAATCTTTTATAATTCTCGTCATAATACGAATTTGGATTGTCAAGTTCCCGCCAGAAAAACTTATTCATCATATTGTCATACATGATATCTGTATTGACATACCCCTGGGCGGCACCTTCTACCTTCATGGGCATAAGCCTAAAAGCCAATCCTTCGCGTTGCATATACGGCTTTAGGTTGAGATAGCTTGAGTTGGCTAGGGTGGTCGAGAAATAAATCGGGCGTGTCCAGTCATTGGTGGCAATCATATCCAGAATGATCAGATCGTTTTTGTACAATTCATTGGCTCCCAACTCCCAGCTCATGGTATTGGTCAATAAGGTGTCTTTATCTTTGGGAATCAGTCCTTTAATTTTTCTGACTTTTTCTTGATCAATTTTCAATACCAGCTTTTTACTAGGCAGGATGGTAATATCATCTTCATTAGAGCCTGGAGCAAATGCTTTGATTCTTCTGTCTCCTTCTTTTACCAATTTGATATAGCCTTTGAGATCCATACCACTTTTTGACATTCTTTCTACGTCTTTGGGAGGGAGATTGGTAGTAATTCTCCAGGAAGGAGGAAATAAAATCTGATCATTGGTACCTTGAATAAATTGCTCATACTCGAGAGAAATAGGCAAAGCTTCTGATTCGTAGGTGGGTCGTTTCATTTGGCTGATGTACCAATCCGTACCCAAGAGGCTGAGATTACAGACCCGTACGTCGGTTCTGAAGCCTTCTACTTCCTGCACATACCACAGCGGGAAGGTATCATTATCACCACCCGTGAAGAGTACCGCATTCGGCGCACAGGAATTTAATAGGTTTTTGGCTGAATCTACGGAATGGTAGCGATTGGAGCGGTTGTGATCATCCCAACCTTCAGCCAACATAATACCAGGTACAAGCAAACCCAACCCTGTGGCCACAATGGAAGTCATTTTGGAGTTTTTGATCAGGTTTTGTAAAGCGTTGACCAGCATCAGCACGCCAAAGCCGATCCACATGGCAAAAGCATAAAAAGAACCAGCATAGATATAATCCCTTTCGCGCGGTTCAACTGGAGGCGAATTGAGGTAAAGTACCAATGCCATACCCGTCAGGAAAAACAGCATCAAGGTAATAAAAAAGGTTTGTTGGCTTCGTTGGAAGGTAAAAAACAAGCCCAAAAGCCCTAAAATCAGCGGTAACATATAAAATTGATTATGGGCTTTGTTGGTCGCTAATTCTTCGGGGATTCCTCGGTTGGAGGCAAAAGGAGAAAGTGAACCAGAGCCTTCCACATCAGATTCGCGTCCTACAAAGTTCCAAAGGAAATATCGCCAGTACATGTGCCCGAATTGGTATCTAAACAAGAAATAGAGGTTATCTTTCATCGTAGGTTTATACCCTTCAGGCAAGGGTCGGTCTCCAAAAATCCATTGTTTGTATAATTCCTGGTGATTATCCACCCGACTATAAATACGAGGAAGAAGCATATTGTCTTCAAATTCGTAAGCAAACCGCTCATCATATACTTCGTATTTCTGGCTCTCCTTATTGACCCGATACAATTTACCTTTACTTTTCTGTACGGCTGCGCCTTCACTATCTCGCTTTACACCTGAGGTAAACGTAGGTCCGTATAACAAAGGACGGTCTCCATATTGCTCCCTTTTCAAATAAGATACAAACCGGATCACATCACTCGGGTCATTTTCGTTGATAGGTGGGTTATAGGTAGATCGTATCAGAATGATGCCATAAGACGCATAACCGATCAGAATCATAGTCAGAGAAAGTAAGGCTGTATTGAGCACTACTTTTTCCTTTGTAATAGAATAATAAATTCCATAACTCAAAGCACTCACCAGTACGATACTAATAAAAATAGCTCCCGACCCGAAAGGTAGGCGCAAGGTATTGACAAAAAATATCTCAAAATTACCAGCCAAAGAAGCCAGCCCGGGGATAATTCCTTCCAGAATAAAAATGATGATCACCCCGCTAATTGCCAGAGTAGCTATTATACCAGCCGGCGTAGGCTCTTTGAATTTTTTATAGTAATAAATCAGACCCAATGCTGGGATAGTCACCAAATTGAGTAAGTGAACCCCAATAGAAAGCCCCATCATATAAGCCATTAAAATCAGCCATCTATTTGCAAGAGACTCATCTTCAATAAGCTCCCATTTGAGCATTGCCCATACCACAAAAGCCGTAAAAAAAGAAGACATCGCATATACTTCTGCCTCAACAGCCGAAAACCAAAAGGAATCTGAAAAGGTATACGCCAATGAACCCACCAACCCGGCACCCATCAGGGCAATAATCTGAGCATCTGTAAGATTTTTGATGCTTCTTTCGGGGAGTAATTTGGCACCAAAAAGTGTAATACTCCAAAATAAAAACAGGATCGTAAAAGCACTACTCAATACGGATGAAATATTAATCCAAAAAGCTACCATAGATACATCGGTAGCCAGGAGCGAAAATATCCGCCCGATTAGCAGAAACAGCGGTGCTCCCGGAGGGTGAGGCACTTGTAATTTGTATGAGCAGGCGATAAACTCTCCACAGTCCCAAAAACTAGCCGTACGCTCTACTGTGATAAAATAAACCAGGGCCGAAATCCCAAAAACAGCCCAACCCATAATATTATTAAGCTTTTTAAAATTTAGTTGATGGGTCGCCGGTTCAGCTTGCCATGTCTCTTTTATAGAAGTGGATTCTTTGTTCATAATACCTTCCAGAATATTTTAGCCACAAATATAGACTTTTCTTAATTTTAGCCTTGCTTATTTAACAATATTTAAGAATTTGATGTGAATAATTTGCACTACCCCAAAAAACCACCTCCCCTTATCTAATTATTTGCGATCTTGCGACAATCTCTAAATACTGTATTTTATACAAAAAGCCTACATACACTTGCTTTTTTACACAGATATTGTTTATTTGCGTGCAAATTATCTTCAACACCTGCAAATCCTAATGTACTTGTATGTGTACTCAAACCAAAGTGATTTTTCGAGAGTTAAGAAAGTACATCATTTAATACTTACCCCCTTAAGAGTATGATATTGATAACCACTCTAATCTGGGTATAGATTCCGTTTTTTTCGGATTATACAAAACACACAAATTTACACCTTCAATGATGAACAGAGTACTTTATTTAATGCTATTTTTATTAGGGATGTCATATTCTTATGCTCAAGTAGAATGGACTGGCATAAAACCCGCCCTTGAAAAAAGAATCGAAGCAAGCAGCGTCGCCTATCAGGGCAAAATTTATATTTTTCACGGCTACCTTACGGGCTGGATACCAAGCCATACCAGCGAAGTGTATGATCCTCAAACAGACACCTGGTCATGGCTCGCTCCCCTACCCAGTGGACCTAAAACAGGGATGACCCACAATGGCACCGCCCTGGTGGATAATGAGGTTTGGCTCGCAGGAGGCAAATCCTCCGGTGGTAATGTACTTACCAACAAAGTCTGGATTTATAATATCCCTCAAAACTCCTGGCGACCCGGCCCTGCTCTTCCTGAAAATATCGGCACGGGTAGTTTGATCAAATTCGGACGAAAATTGCATCTTTTTGGAGGAGGTACACACCCCAAAGGTACGACCCCTTCTTTGACCAATTTTTGTATACCCAATCCCAATACCTACACCCTTGACTTAGATAACCCTACATCAGGTTGGCAATTGAATAAAGTAGCCCCCATACCCGAAGGATTTGTCACCATTCACCATGCCACTGCCGTATATCAAGGCAAGGTATATGTAATCGGTGGGCAATTGGGGCACGATTGCGGCACACAAGATAAACCCTGGCTGTTTAGCTACGACCCCTACACCAACGTATGGACACGTCTACAAGACATGCCCGTAGCCAATGCCCACGCCGAACCCTCAACTTTTGTGGTAGATGGTAAAATTATCGTCACAGGTGGAGAAAAGGACAATATCCCCTCAGGAAAAATCTTTGAATATAACATCGCTACCAATGAGTGGCGCGAAATAGATCATCTACGAGGTTTGGCAGGCAATCTCATTGGGCGTTTGGCAGCCTCCGCTAAAGTCATCGGCAACAAAATGTTTGTCTCCCACGGCGGAAGCGGACTTCCAGTTAACCTAGCTTATTCCAAATCTTTTGCCCGAAATCAAGTACTAGCCCTGGGGTTTAACCCCGAAATGATACAGATTGAGCTGGATTATGGAAATCACCAAAGTCAAAAATCAGCCTGGCTCTGGACAAGTGAAGGACGTATCCCCTTTAAACTACACACCGACAATCTACCCGAATGGCTACAAATCAAAGCTGATTCTGTAGATATGGTGGATGAAAGCACCGTAGAAATCAAATGCAGCTTTGATAGTAAAAATTTAGCCCCTGGTGTGTATCAGTACAAATTAGGCGCTACGGCTCCAGGCTATTCTGATGCTACCTTGATCATTGAACTACGCGTAAAAACCTCCCCAAATATCCTCCCTCCTTCTGTACCTCAGCACTTGACCCTGGATTATAGCACCCGTCAAATCGCACAAATCTCCTGGGATCACTCCCTAGCTCCAGTAGATTATTACGAAATATTTAGAGCAGATTTTGGAACGCCAAATTTTCAAAAAATTGGTCAGGTATCAGATTCGGAATATATTGACGTGAATTTAGTAGCTAATTCTCATTATGTGTATAAGGTTCGTGCCGTCAATCCAGGAGGCAGCAGCCCTTTTAGCCATGTGCTTGAAGTTAAAACCAAACCCTACACCCCAGCTACCCCTGAGCAACTTTCTGCACAACTACAAACAGACCAAAGTTGCTATCTGAGTTGGCAACAACTAAGTAATGAAAATTCAGAAGAAGAAATCCAATTTGAAATCTATCGCAGAGTCAATCAACCTGAAACCCCTTTGTTTGCCTTCCTGGCAAATACTTATACCCTAAATTATACCGATACCACGCTTAAACCTCAAACCGAATATGCTTATATTATCCGGGCAGTCAATTCAGGAGGCAAATCATCATTTACCAAACCTGTATTTATCACATCGGCTTCTATTGCATCCCAGGAGGAAAACCTCTCTCTGAATCCTGAAAAATCTTCTGTGGAGCATCTAACCGTATATCCCAACCCAGGTAAAGATGAATTTTATGTACAGATTCCCGAAAATTTTTCAGGGGATAATCTCCTGCTTGTATCTGATATGCTTGGCAATGAAATATTTCGGGAAAAAGTATCCTTAAATACTCAAGATTCTGATTATAAGTTATCTACCTACAAATTACCCCCCGGAATATATCTTCTTAGACTTCAAAAAGAAGGCAAATCCATCAGTACCTACCTGCTTAAATGGTAAGGTATGTGTCAGCCTAGGTTTGTGGTCGGTTCATTGTCTTAGATTGGTCTTGTGTTGTGAGAACGTCCCAAGCCTTCGGCTGGAATTTTCAAACTTTCCGAATACTTGGAAGTGATCCTTCGGAACAACTCAAAGAATGAGGGAAATTACCCAAAAAAACTGCACCTTCGTAAAATATTTAAGCAGAATTATTGAAAGAAATAAGGTACAAAACTGAATAAGATGACCACTGAAAATTTAAAAGAGATTATACAGCAGATTGATTTATTAAAACAAGAAGCTGATACTTTTCGCCCTTTGAATAAAGAACAAGAAGGCAGATTGATGCAGAAAATTCGTTTGGATTGGAATTATCATTCTAACAATATGGAAGGTAATCAGCTTACTTATGGAGAAACTAAAGCTTTACTTTTTTATGGTATTACTGCCAGTAGTAAGCCCTTGAAAGACCATTTGGAAATAGAAGGACATAATGAGGCCGTGGAATGGATTATGGATGTAGTAAAAGGCAAAGAAAGACCTTTGAATGAAACATTTATCAAAGAATTACATAAGCTAATTTTGAAAAAGCCTTACTTTGCTCCGGCAAAAACTCCTGATGGTGAATTAGTAAAGAGAGCGATTAAAATTGGGCAATACAAAGAAACCCCTAATCACGTAGAAACAGCAACAGGTGAAATGTTTTATTTTGCAAGTCCTGAAGAAACTCCTGCCAAAATGACCGATTTGATAGATTGGTATAGAGCCGAAACAGAGAAAAAAGAACTGCATCCTTTAATAATAGCCGTTGGCTTTCATTACAAATTTATTCGTATTCATCCCTTTGATGACGGAAATGGAAGAATAGCGCGATTGCTAATGAATTTTATTTTGATGATGCACGATTATCCGCCTGCCATTGTGCTTACGCAAGACAAGAAATCTTATCTTGATGCGCTACATCAATCAGACCAACAAGATGATTATACACCTTTTGTGGTATTTGTAGGGAAAAGTCTGATTGCAGGTTTAGAATTATTTTTGCGAGCAGCCAAAGGCGAAAGTATTGAAGATGAGGAAGACATTGATAAAAAAATACGACTTTTGGAAGCTAAACTAAAAAAAAATGAAGAAATACAGCAAACCAAAAGTATTGATACAGTAAGGGATATCATCCAAAAATATATTAGTCCTATTTTTCAAGACAAAATACAACTAAATAAATTATCAAAACTGTATCATTTTTTTCATAATACATCAACTTATATTACTATCAACTCGGAAACTCAACTCCTTACAAGTACAATTCCCCAACTTACAGGTGAGATTACAAGTAGAATGCGACAGGATCTTAAATCCATTGATAACCTTAATTTTAGAGTAAATTTTAATGGTTTTATCAAAGGTGGAATCCAGGCATTTGATTTGGTAGCAGGTTGGAATGTGTATTTTGAGAATTATAAGTATGTAATAATCCCTTTCACCACAAACAAAAAATTGAGTGTTATAGAAAAATTATACCATCAATATTTGACTGATGAGGAAATTGAAAAAATAGGCAATGAAATGGTCAATCAATTATTGGAAGAAATAGAGCAACATATCACAAATCACCACACTGGTTCAAACAACCTCGCTTGAACCTATGGGTTAAGTAGGAACAAGAACATCAAAACCCGAACGCCTGTTTCAAAAAGGCTTTTGGGTTTAAAAATCTAGCTATTTTACAAGGAAACTCATGAAAAAGAGAATCAGTAACCTGTTGAAATACATATTTTATAGGTATTATAGATTTTATCAAGTGGCACACTTTAATATTTATCCTGAAAACTCTGCAGCTCTGGGTATTACATTGAGTTTACTCTTCTTATTCATAGCATTATTGAATATGTTTGGAGTTTCATTTGATAAAAGCGGAGCTTTAGTTTTGGCAATATTAATGATGATTTTTCATCTATTTCTTTTGAGTAAAATAACTGAATCTTACATATTAAATATTCTTAGTTTATTTGGGGGGGAAACGTATACTCAAAGACTTTTGGGAAATATAGTTGTTTTAATTTTACAAATAACTGTTTTTGTTTTTTTTATATACTGTTCGACGTAGTGTTCAGGACTAAAAAACAAGATGTTTTTCTTAGGCTGAGTCTAAGAAACTGAATTACAGTAGATTGCATCTACTCTGCGCTAACAGAAGTCCCTAGGCTACTCAAGACGCAAAACATAAACCCGAAAGTCTGTTTTAAAAAGGCTTTTGGGTTTTTATGTAAATTACAGTGAGCGAATCGTTTACCCTTTGCAAACAAGCTGAAGTTTGAAGGCACTTTTTATAGCAAAAAAACAAAAGCTAGGCTGTGGAAAATTTATAAGCTTGAAATAGAAGCATTTAGACAAAACGGAGAGATTAAATTCTTTAGGGCTTTGATTTTCCCATAATTATTTAACATATTTGTATGAATGCTTATTTTTTAAGCATGTTTTTGTGCCGCCAAACAAAACTATTGGCTTAAACATTACCTTGCATATAAGTTAAAAATCTACAATAAAATCACCTTATGAATAATCATTTAGTGGAAGAACCTCTATTACAAGAAAACAAAAATCGATTCGTATTATTCCCAATCAAACACGATGATATCTGGGAAATGTACAAAAAACACGAAGCCTCTTTCTGGACAGCCGAGGAGATTGACCTGGCACCCGATTTAAAGGATTGGGAGAGACTAACTGATGGAGAGCGGCATTTTGTCTCTCATGTCCTCGCTTTTTTTGCAGCCAGTGACGGTATTGTAAATGAAAATCTGGTGGTAAATTTCCTTGAGGAAGTACAAACTCCTGAAGCCCGTTGTTTTTATGGATTTCAGGTCATGATGGAAAATATTCACGCCGAAACCTATTCATTACTCATAGATACTTATATCAAAGACCCCGTTGAGAAAGATCGTTTGTTTAATGCCATTGATACCATCCCTTGTGTGACCAAAAAAGCAGACTGGGCTTTGCGCTGGATAGAAAGCGAGCTTTTTACCGAAAGACTGATTGCTTTTGCTGCCGTTGAGGGAATTTTCTTCTCCGGAAGTTTTTGTTCTATCTTCTGGCTTAAAAAACGCGGATTGATGCCCGGACTGAGTTTTTCCAATGAGTTGATTTCAAGGGACGAAGGTCTGCACTGTGATTTTGCGTGTCTGCTTTATAATCGTTATATTCAAAATAAACTTCCCAAAGAGCGTGTCTTACAGATCATTACTGAGGCAGTAGCCATCGAGCAGGAGTTTGTCACAGACGCACTGCCCGTAGACCTGATCGGGATGAACGCCAAGCTGATGTCGCAGTACATAGAATTTGTGGCAGATAGGCTGCTTTATGAGTTGGGCTGCGATAAGTATTACAATTCAAGCAATCCTTTTGATTTTATGGAGTTGATCTCGCTACAGGGCAAAACCAATTTCTTTGAAAGAAGGGTTTCTGAATACAAAAAAGCCGGCGTAGGAGGCAATCAAAGCAATAATCAAGACCATACATTCAGCCTAGACGAAGATTTTTAGCGTATTTTAAGAGGTGGTGGTATACAGGCACAGGCTATTAAGTCTGTGCTTTTTTAATTTTTTTTTGCTAAATTTGTAAAAAACCTAAAGCAATGAAAAATTTTGAAAATTGGGAAACTCAGGACGTGGAGATGACTTTTGGGATCGTGCAGGAAAAAAAATCAACCCTTCTCGAGGATTGGCTCCACGCCAAAACAGAAATTACCGATCAAGAGCGACAAACATTGGAGGGGTGGAGGGAGAAGCTATTATATCATGCTGATTTTTGGAATGAAGATGAGCTAAAACTTCAATTTATTGCTCCTTTACTTGATTTTGTTGATTATACGCTCACCTACTGCAAACCCTTTTCACAACGAAAATTGACTGCTAAAATCCAAGATATTCACGTAGGAGGCTGGGTGGATTATATGCTGGCTAGCGGTAAGCAGAAACCTATTCGCCCGTTTTTTTTCTTACACGAATACAAGCAGGAAAGAAAAGGAGACGCAGACCCCAAAGGGCAGCTTCTGATTGAAATGCTCACCGCACAACATCTCAATGATTATCTATTTCCGATCTATGGTTGTTATGTAGTTGGACGAAACTGGTTTTTTATGGTTTTGGAAGCCAATCAATATGCTGTAAGTGATGCTTTTGTAGCCACTCAGGAAGACATCTACCAAATCATAGCCATTATGCGGAAGGTTAAGGTGTATATTGCGGAGATTGTACAAAAGATTGAGGCATCAAAAAAATAGCCTTAAAACAACTCATACTCAAGTCTTCCTATTTTATGCTCTTCCAATTGTACCTCCAGCGTGTATTTACCGGGAGCTAAGGTCAGCCCTTCTGCAATTTTAAAATTACGGCTGAAGAGAGAAAAACTTTTATAATTTTCGGGGATTCCTGTTCCCAAAAGCGTGTAGATTCGTCCGTCTTGGGCAATCAGTACAAACTTGAGCCTGGGTAGGTCTTCGGGTTTGAAAGCTTCTTTGGTCTGATAAATTACTTTAAACACATCGACCTTGTCAGCCTCTTGGGTAAAGTTTAAGCCGCCGCCACTTTGTTGGAAAGATTGAATAGAATTGAGATTGATCAATGAATGATCATCATTTTGTACTTTAAAAACGCCGCTGCCGCTGGTTCCTACCCACACGGCATTGTCTTGGTCTATGGCAAGGCATACAGCTTTGCGGCTCATAAAACCTGCTTCGCTGTCAAATACGCGCAAATTTTCCTTTTTTAATCCTGTACCTCGCTGATAGCGGGCTACTACATCGGCAGCAATCCAGAGTTGATGGTTTTTATCAAATGCCAAATCTTCTATGACCCCCAAATCTTCGTCCAGTGGGACAGGTTGCGGGGTATTGGTTTCAAAGTTTAGGTTCCAAAGTTCACCCAGCGTGCTAAACCAGATTCCTTTTTCATCTCCGGCAATGGATTTAATCACCTTACCTTTTACTATGTCCACAAAGAAGCCGTCTTTTTTATCCGAAGTGATTTTGAAAAGCCCGTTGCCGGTGGCCAGCCAAATATTATTTTTTTGATCTACAAAAAGGTCATAAATTTCAGGACTAAGCAAATTGAGTTTTTTATGGATGATTTGTAGCAGAGAATCGTCCGCATTTGCGCTTTCTCCCTCAGGATTTAGGAGAATAAGCCCGTGAGTAAGTGTACCGACCCAAATGTATTGCTGGGTAAAATGGATAAAATTGATGTAGGCTTCTCCTTCGCTAATCGTCAGGCGGATGGTTTTATTCTGACTAAGATTTACCAATAGATTTCCTGCATTGGCAGCCCAGATATTTCCGGAGAGGTCTTGACCCACTGCATAACTTTGTTGGGTTTTGAGCATATTTTGGGCTTCTTGATCGCAGTCGATCAGTTTGAGGATTCCTTGTCCCTTGGTGGCAAGGTATTTTACATTATTTTTATCGATAAAAATACTACGAATGCTTAGGTCGGAATCAATGGATTCACAAGGATGGATGGTATTGGTCTGAGAAACGTACACATTTCCCTGGGTTAAGTTTCTGAACTGTTGCGCCGAACTCTCTGAGATAAACAAACAAATCGCCCAAAATACCACACCAAATCTTTTCATTCTAATTGAAATTTATAATTTCTGAGGTCAAGCTCTTTATCCTTGTACAATAAAACAAGTCTCAGGGTATAATGGCCGGGTTTGAGATAATCGGCTTTGATTGATTGATTGATTTCGGCTTGCTCATTGGCAGGCAACACCCTATCAATATGTATGACAGAAGCGTTTCCTGATTTTTTTTCAAGTTTTAGCCAAATATCAGGGAGTTTTTCGGTACCCTTTTTTAGTTTAAGAATTACCCGGATTTGTTTTAGATTTCGCAGCTTGGACTCCTGGGAATCATTTAGCAAAAATGATGCGTTAGTTTGATTCATCAGCGAAATTTTACTTTCTTCAATAAAGAAATCGCTCAAAAAAGCTATCTGTTGCTCAAATTGTGTGATTAATTCTAGAGAATTTTGTTTTAAGGAGCTTAATTCTGCTTGTGTTTTGTAGAATTCATTTTCCTGAGTTTCCACATCGCGGAGAAGTTGTTTCTTTTGGAGTTCGTATTGTCTTCGTATGTTAAGTTGCTCGAGGCGTGAGCGTGAGAGGGAATCGCGCCAGGATTGTGATTCTTTGCGGGAGTTGGAGAGAGAGTCTTGGATCACTCGGGATTCTTGGCGGAGTGTGAGGTTACGTTGTTCTTTGACATTAATTTCTTGTTCCAGTTTTTGGTTTTGTTTTTCCAGGGTTTCCCTTTGGCTGTTGAGCGAATCGGCTTGTTGAGAAAGTTGAGAAGTTTTAAGAGTCAGTTCTTTGTTTTTTTCAATCAGCAAATAAGAATTGATGGCGGTAAAAATAAATAAGAAAATAAACACATTCAATAAGATCAGCACATTGCGTTGCGCCCTGATTCTGCGGTTGAGTTTTTGGGAATATTCGGCACGGGTAGCTTTATTTTCTTCGACAATCTCGACCAGTTGGCTAAACTCAAAGAATTCCTGTTCTTCGCGGCTGAGGTCTTCCCGTTCTTTTTTCCACTCAAGTGCTTCTTTGAGCAAATCTCCCCGAAGTGCTGTGGCGGGGTCATTTTTACCTTTCTCCATCCAGCGTTGTAGGTCTTTGGTATAGGGGCGATCCAGCTTATCGAGTACATTATCAATCCAATCGTGGCTAAAATAATGTCGGTAAATACGATTATTGATCACCAGCCTCCCGGAGTGCTCGATAACCAAACCTGATAGCTTGAGGTAAATCTGCGTAAAATCTGTCTGATCAGGTTCTATTTTTTCTCCGGCAAGAATCCTGCGATAGAGCTGGAGCATTTTGAGGTTATAAGCCTTATTTTTGATCAGGCGGTTGTTGATATTAGCCAGGTTGGGGTCTACCTTATCGTGGGCATCATTGAAAAAAAGCTGATTGACGTGTTTGTAGACAAAAGAACGCTCATCTTTGATGGGAGAAGTATCTTCGGCAATTTTGGCACAAAGTTTTTGTGTCAAATAAGGCTGCCCATTGGTTTGTTTGAAGATTTCTTTGAGAAGTAGTTCGGGGTTTGCTTCTAGGTGTGATAATCCCGAAATGAGTGCATCTTTGGCTTCTTCAAACTGGAAATTATCCAAAGAGATAGCTTCTCCGATGTTAAAAGGAGTCCGGGTTACGTCCTTCATCAGGTCATTGGGATGTGCAACCCCAAAAAGTGCAAAGTTTATTTTATTAAAATCAGGATTATCGGCTCTTTCATTATAAAAACTTCGGATGACGGCAAAAAAATCATCAGTATCAAATTGATCTCGATCCAGACTTAGCAAGGCATCAATTTCATCCATAAAAATAATGAGTCTTTTTTCCAGGCGAGGCAGCAGAAAATTCCGCATATAAAGGCTCAAAAGGCTGATGGGAGTGATATTTTTAGAGATAAATTGCTCCTCCCAGGCATCAAACTCAGCAAGCAAATCCAGGCTTTCGCTGATGTATACAATCAAGGAATAATACCACTGATCAGGTGCAAAACTGCGGGAGCCAAACTGAGTCATATCAATATACACCGTTCGGAAGCCCAGTTTTTCTAGCTCTCTCATGGCTCTGACTCGGAGGCTGGACTTACCTAACTGTCTGGCTGTAAGCACGTAGCAAAATTTTCCTGCTTTTAGATAACGATAAAGTTCATCATCTGCCGGGCGCATCACATAGCTATCGGCATTGTAGGGCAAGGAGCCTCCGATTTGATAATAATGGAGGTGGGGCATAATGGTTAAAGTTTGTTTTTTAGATAAAGCTCGTACAATTTAAAACTAGGATAATAATTCGGGTCTGTTCCTTTGATAAGCCCGAGGCCTCTGAGTATTTCACAATTGATAAAATCAGAAGTGGTTTTATAAGCAATGATGTCTTTCATGGTTTTGGCCAGGTCAGGTCTTCGTTTCAAAAACCACAAGTGCCGGCTCAAATGATCTCCGTATACGCCGTCATCAGCAGCAGACTGATCCAGGAATTTTTTGAGCGATAATTGTTGGGAAGCAATTTCATACAATCCTTTTCTGATGAGGTAAGGATGCCCCCCGATGACATCTGTAAATTCTTTGACATCCTGTGGTGTCCAGTTTAAGCCGTGTAATTGTGCTAAATGGAGGATATTTGTATCCGTAAACTCATCCAGGTTGGCCGGAAGCCCTACATTAAAAGGGGATTGATTGACATCATCGATGGCCAACTCTTCTCCGGCTGCAAAAGCAATGATAATTTTAACTCTTTTCCAGGTATCATCACTTTTGCCTAGTTCGTGCCAATTACGGAGCATACTGTAGAAATCATTGGAGACATCTCGATATTTAAATAATCGATCAGCCTCATCTATTGCCAGAAGCACAGGTTTTTGTTTTTTGGTCAAAAGATAATTTTGAAAATACGTACGACAATTGTGTTTGGGGTCTCGTTTTTTGTTCCATCGCGTATCGGTTTCGTCTGGGATGTTGAGTTCTTCGGAGGCATAAAAGCAAAAATAATTCAGGAATTCATCCAGACTAGTAAGCGTATTTTTGGTGATTTGTTGGAGGCTAAAGGCAATGATTTCGTGGTCGTTTTTTTTGGCGTGATCAATCAATCTGGAGAGCAGTGAAGTTTTGCCGTATTGTCGGGGACCTTTGATTTTGATGAGTACATATTCTTTAAGGATTTCATTTTTGAGCATGTGATCAACTTCACGCTCTATATAAAAAGGAGAATTCAAAGCCACAGAACCAGAGGGCAGTTCAAGGGGCGCATTGGGAGTAGGCAATTGTGTAAAATCTACGGCGGGGTTGGTTTTGTTGAGGTCTTTGGGTTTGTTGGGCTTTTGACGAATATTATTATTTATGATGTAGGCTATCTCCAGAAAAATGGATTCGTTGTCAGATACAGACTCCCAGTTGGTTTCATAGACATTTTTGAGGTAATTGGCTAGGTTAAAATTGAGGTATTCATCTACCCCCAATTGTACTTTGACGGTCAGAATCAAGGGTTTGGCACCTGGGCGACCCATTTGGAATTCACGTGCTCTTTTGACTTCTTCGGTCACCATTTCACTCATCAAAGATTTCTCAGAGAGCAATAATATGAAATAATCGCATTTGGCCAGTTGGTGGAGCATAGTTTGATACCAATCTTCGGTGCTTTTTTGGTGGGAGCCTGCCAGAAAAACCTCATGCCCGTAGTCAGCCAAGTATTTACTCAGGTTTTGTGCCAAATCCATTTCAGGACGATTATGATCAAAGCTAATGATAATATGGTTGCTTCGTCGGGGAGAGAGCAGTGTCTTTTTCTCGTGCTCCAACTCATCGATTTGTTTTCGTATCCGACTGATTTCCAGAGCAATTTTTTCCTCCTGCCTGGCTTTCTGATCTTCTTGTTTTTCTATTTCTTTGTTGATCTGAGCGATGCGTTGCTCGCTTTCCCTGCGTTTGCTGGGATTATCTGCGAGGAGGAGTTCATTTTGCCATTCTTTGAGCAGGGTATAGTTAGCGATCAGGTCCTGGCCTATATGTAGGTGTTCATCTTCCCAATTGTTGAGTAGTTGATAGGCTTTTTTTAAATTTTCTTCAATGTCTTTCAGCCTTTGATCCATATCTGTTGCCGATTTTGCAAATTTTATTAAAAAAATAGGATTAAATAATTACAAACCGTGTGTAATTGCCAAATATAAACTATTTTTCAAGATAACGTAGAAATTCGTAAAATGATTGATGTAAGCCTTTCGCAGAGGTTCCCAATATTTTGCTGGGTCTTTGTCTAGTCTTGCCAAGCCTTTATGTTGAGCGATATACCAGTGCTTTGGGGTATACAAATAAAATCAAAAAGCTGTACTCCTTTGCAGAAGTACAGCTTTATATGTTTTTAATCAGTTATTTTATTCTGATTTGACCAGTTTAAAGGTATGAATTCCTTCGGTGGTCATAAAGCGACACAGATATAAACCGGCAGGCATAGAAGGCAATCTTCGGTTTAGCTCTGCTTCCAGATCGCCTACATTTCCTTCGATACTCAGGATTTTTGTACCTTGTAGATCAACTACTTCCAAGCGTACATCCTGGCTAGTCAGATTTGCTTCATCGGTTAATATTTTCACCTCAGAAGATGCAGGGTTCGGATAGAGTGCCCAAGTCTGATCTGATCCTCTTACAAAGATTACTTTGCTGTATGCAAACGTACCGGAGTTGTCTATTTGTTTTAATCGGTAATAAGCACTTTCAGCAGCTTGTGTATCGGTAAACTGATAGCTACGTAACTCATTAGAATTGCCGGCTCCGTCTACAAAACCTATGCTGGTGAAATTCTGTGCATCGTTAGATTTTTCAATTTCAAAGCCTCGGTTGTCTTGCTCGGAAGCTGTGATCCATTCCAATAAGTTGGTAGATGTTCCTGTTTTTTGGGCTGTAAAGCTCAGTAAACTGATCGGCAGCGGAGCGTCTCCACTAGCAGACACCACAAACTGACTGAATGAGTTAAATCCGAAGAATTCTACGTATCGGCTACCTGAATTACCTCCTAGCGTAATGGCAGTGCGCTCTTCCTGCCAGATTCCTACAGAGTTGGAGTTACGTTTATGCACCCAGAACTCACTAGGAAGTGTACTGTAGTTGTACAAAATATCTGGGATATTGAAACGCAAGGTAATGGGTGAGAAGACCGCATTAACTCCATAATTATTGATTAGCCAGTAATCAGGTGATTTGGGGCGACCGTCATTGACACTTGGTATAATCTCATTGATAATACTGGATGGTCTTTCATAGGGATTTACATTGTACAATTTTGTAATCACAACATCTCCCTGTGGGTGTGTGCTTCCAAAGGTAATCATTACACCAGGGTTGGTAAAGTTATATACTCCTGCGGCATTAACTGTAAGCAGTTGAGATATCCCTCTTCCAACAGGTTGTATGGCTTCTGACCAATTGGTCAGCGTTGGGTTGGTGCGGAGTGCATAAATATCGCCGATCAAGTCTATCACTTCAGAGGCATCTTCGTCTTCATCAAACTGGAAGTAGTGTTTTAAGCCATTTTCAGATCCAGACATAGTCAGGTGCATCTGCAAACGAATTTCTGAAAGACTAAGGGCACGATTCCATATTTTGAGTTCATCCAAAAGGAAATCTCCTTGGTCAGCCGAGGTAGTAGAACCTAGACGAATGGCATTGCCACGATAGGTGTTGGATCCTGTATAATTGACCGAAGTACCAGGGCGACCATCAATAAGGATTTGCAAGGTAGTACCATTGTAGGTAGCAACTACGTGGTGCCACAATACATCCGGATTACTAAAATCGGGAATCGTTGCAGTAGCAGGTCCTCTAAGTTGCCCTCCTGCATATACATAAAACTTCAGCGTATTTCCCTGTTGTACCACGCGGGTTCCGTCTACTTCACCAACGATCCATTTCTCGGTGCTTGGGTTTTCGCGATGGTTCAACCAAAACTCTAGAGTGATCTGTGAATCCCAAGATACACTTCCTTCCAGTTCAAGATAGTTATTATTTCCCTGGAAGTCATACGCATTTCCATTATTACCTGCAAGAGCTACATATTCGCGGGTGCTTTCTGTGTTATTTGCGATATAATCTACGGCATTTACTTCGGCAGAGATAAATTCAGCTCCAAAAACATCCCCTTCAAGGGCACTAGTTGCTACATCATAGACTAACCAGAAGTAATTGATACCAGTTGCGAGACTTTGTGTACCGCTGAATGAGTAGACCCCGTCCGGGCTAGCTTGGGTAGTACCAAATTGATTGGTTGGTTGGAACTTGTCTTGATTACCAGTATAATATAATTTTGCATTGGTCAAAGCCAGCAGATTGCTAGTACCCAAAGTAGTGAAATTAAACTGTGTTGCCTGCAAGGTGGTACTGGTACCAGCATCTAATTCAATAGACATCATCTGACGGTTCTGCCCGGGGTACAAATCGCGGAAGTTCTGTCTTACCTGTAATTCGCTGAGTACATCCACGTCGCCTGCGGTCACTTTAAAATTCAAAGAAGCAGACAAACCATAGCTATCAATAGCTGTGAGTTTTACAGTAACTTCGGTGCCATCGGGTACATTAGCAAATGTATTGAAAGTACGTGTACTTGCGTCAAAGCTAATCCAGCTTGGCAGAGGGCTGTTATTGGATTGTGTGGCTGTATAGATCAAAATATCGCCCGGATCACTGAATGTATTCACCGGGAAGGTGAAGCTATAAGGAGCATTCAGTGGCACCAATTTATTGGAATATGTACCTGCTATCGGAGCTACGTTTTCTACTTCAATCGGAATGACTTCTATGCCCGAAACTACGGCACTGTTCACTGCACCTGTAAAAACTAAGTTTAGCGTTTTATCACTGATCGTGGTATTAAATGTTTCAGTAATTGCGCTAAAAGGTCCGACTTGATCCACCAGATCCATTTCACTGATTCTTCTTACACCTTCAACATCCACATTAAAGATGCGTCCGCCTGTATTGGTAACGGTAGTGCTGGTTTCTGCAAAGTGCAGCACCACGGCATACGTTCCGTTGGCAAGAGGTATATTATACTTAAAGTTAGTTCCAAAACGGGAAGTTGCATACAAATTAGGCTCCTGAGTACTTGTAACGGTGGTAGTTGTTTGTGACGTACTCCCTCCTGAAAAACTCTGATCAGGTACAAACTGTCGTCCCAAAGAAGAAATAAATAATCCACCTCCGGCATTGATACGAAGCGGGCAACCAGGCTCTACGCCAATGCTAAACACTTCTGTTTTGGTACATCCGTTTGCATCGGTGACTGTAATAGTATGGTTATTGGCAGTAGGCAGATTCACCACAGTAGGTGTAGTAAGCTCAGGGTTATTATTCCAGATAATCGTATAAGGAGCAGTACCTCCGGAGATATTGACTCGGGCGCGTCCGTCGCTGTTAGAATTACAACTTACCGGCGTAAGATCAAGTGTGAAATTTACGCTGTTGCTTGCTTGTGCGAGTGTAAAGACTTGTGAGACTTCACAATTGCTATCGGCATCCTTGGCATAGATGGTATATTCACCTGCTGCCAGACTACCAAAAGTACTATCCGTTTGATAAACTCCAAATTCACCCAATTTGAATAAAAGATTGGTAGCACCACTAGCACTTACCGTGATACTTCCATCACTTTGAGAGCAATTGGCAGGAATTGAATTATTGAGGGTCAATTCGAGTGCCTGGGTGTTTTCAGCAAATCTAAATATCTCGATTCCAGCAATACTGGGTCGGTTTACAGTAGGCACAAAGTTAAGATCAAGCAATCCATCAGTGATTGTAACATCAAAATCTTTGGTCACGGCTGTTTTAAATTGTACATCCTCGAAGATGTCGTAACCGGGAAGTCTTAATACATTTTCGATAAAAATATTATTAACACGAGACCCAACACGATCAAAATAATTTTCTGCAAAATGCAGTCTTACGGTATAATTTCCCGGAGTCAATGGAATTTTATATTGAATACTTTTTAAATCACCTGAAGCAGAAAGGTACGTGCTATACAATTCATCTCTTCCTGTATTTTTAATCGGAGGTCCGAACACATCCAATTTGATACTTCCTTTACGATAGGTCACATCAGATTCCCATACATCAGGTCCGATTGTAATGGGATTGGCATTGGGTGCAGCCGATTTAATTCGTTTTACAAAGTCCATCGTTACACAATTGGTTTCTGCAATGCCAAACAGCGGTATTCTCAACGGTGAATAGGTATTCAAGGCAGTATTACCGGCATTGTAGTAGATAAGGAGTTCTGCTTTTTTAGCACCAAAAGACTTAGGTGCAAAGCTTACCTGCATCGTAGTAGTTTGTGTAGCAGTCAGCGTCCTCAGAGAAGGCGTAGTAAACTGAAAGTCTTCCAGGTCATCTCCGGCCAATTCTATTTTGCTGATAGTGAGGCTTGGATCGGCAGGGCCAGTCGCATAAATTTTGCCCAGATTACTCAGGGTGATTTGCACGGATTGGGCACTGTTTACTTCGGTATCGGTATACAGGATTTCTTCCTGATTAGCACCTAGAGTAGATACATAAGCCGTACCTTGAGCAGGGCGGATATTTTCAACATAATAAACGTTGTCGTTATAATCCCAGTTTGATAGCGTTGTGCTTAGATAATCCATAGTAAGGATATAAGCATTGGGAATGATATTGCCTTTAGGATCACGTGCTTTATAACATCGGACGCCCACCCATCCATTCAGGTTAAGGGTAGCATCGGTAGCATCATTCACCAACGTAAAGTTAAACAGGCTATCGGCCGACATATAAGTAGAGGAAGGATAATAAGAACGCTCTGTTGGAGTTCCGTTTTTATTAGAACGTGGCAATAGAGACTGACCGTCAAACTCTATGTGATACAAGAGATTAAATCCTTTTTTCACTCCGGGTTTGTTATAGAATATGTTTGCTCCTCCATTACAACAGCTATGAAACGCTGCTACCTGGCGTATATAGATCGGGCGGGTAGGGTCTGCTTGTTTCCAGTTGGCAGAAAACACTTCATCTCCAGTTGGGAAGGTACCCTGTGCGTTGTTTCCTGGCTTATAAGGGCTAAATCCTGTGGCAGTTTTGAGTCCGAGTGCATCAATAATTTCATTGAGATTAGGCTCATTATTGCCTTCTCCATTTCTTTGCCACAATCCGTGCAAGAATACCGTCTTGCTAGGTTCCTCATCGTCATTAGAAACAATGGTAAGGGTTTCGTGTAATGTACGGATACGCTCACGACGATCTCCGGTAGGATACTGCCCTGTGGGGAAGTTGGCAATAAATTCTACTACGGCATCTACAAACTGCCCTGGTGCTATGCTAAGAGGCAATATTGTCGCAGGGTTGTAGATGCTACCGCCGATTGTCTCGATGCGCCAAAGGGTAGAATCGGATAAAACCAGTTCATCAATACGCAAATTGGCAGAACCCGTATTGCGTAAACGAAGCGTTACTTTTCTGTGGCTTTGAGCGAGGTTGGGTCCGATATTCTGGAAAGGGTTTTGAATCAAAGAAAATGTCAGGTTGTCATTAGAAGGAAAACGATCCTGATTGTACAAACCTAATTTGGCATTGCTACGTACTGGGCGTACCACCTTAAAAGGGGTAATGGGAGTCAAGGTAGTATTGTTATTTCCATCTACCGCTTTTATCTGAATGGTATAATTGCCTATTTCATTTACTAAAAGACCATTGATATAATCCTGAAAAGGTCCGCCATTGATGCTAAATTCCAAATCAGCCAAACCTGAGCCTCCAGCGTCTTGGGCTTCTGCTTCTATCAAGACCTGATCATTGTAGGAATCTTTTCCACTGATATATTGAAGCTCATTGTTAAATTTAAGTTTTACTGTTGGAGGAATCAGGTCATTAGCCGGGTTAGTGACCAAGGCTGTACGCACATAATTCAACTTGGTGAAGTTTCCACCTTCTCCGGCATCCAGGGTAAGCCGTCCGTCGGCTACGGTCACAGTGACCATTCCAAGCTTTTGGCGCACATTGTCAGTAGGGATAAAATCCTCCACGGCGTTTACGCCTTCTATATTCACACGATGAATTCCTGTTGCTTCTGCCGGGTCACCTACGCTAATCAATACATTATAAGTACCATTGGCAATGGCCATCTCCCATTTGAAAAAACCGTCAATAGGGTTATTGAGGTAATTCCAGGTTCTATTGAGTTTCTCATCATCGCTCAGGGCATTTGTGATATTGGTATTGGTATATCGATCATTTTTCAAGGCTGTATTATTGGTAGGGTTAAGCCATCCGCGGGCCGGATTACTTGGGCTACCCGAAGTGCCGTAAGCCAGCCCATTATCCGAAATAAATCCGGTAGGTTGTGTAAAGGGACTTACTGTATGGCGTTGAAAATTAACACTTTGTCCCCAAATAATACCCGTAGTATTGGGGCTAACGATCATGACCACATTCAAAAGAGCTGAGGTATATCCGGGAGCGGATGCAATTACTTCTGTCTGATAAGTTCCCGGTTCAAGCCCACCTGCATCTACTCCAAATGTCAAATCGCCTAATGCTGCTGCGGGCAAATTAAGCCAAGAAGTTCCGGCAGTTTTACTCAGCAACACGGTAGGTGTTCCATTATCGGCAGTAAGTGTACGAATTTGATCGGCTACTGACTGGCCTTGAGTCACCTGAAAGGTAAGGGTATTATTAGAAAAGTTTAATCCAAAGGGCTGTACAGTAAGGTTAAATACTAAAGTAGCATTTTGGTAACCTTCTGCGGAGGCAGTGACAGTGGCTTGGTGCAATCCGGGAGGAAGCCCTGTAGGATCAAAGCTAAAACTAAGCGGAACGCCTGCTTCAGGATTGGTAGGTAGGATAAGCCAGGGAGTTCCGGCGGTTTTACTCAGGGTAATTTCGGGCAGCGGGCTAGTAAAATTACCAGTGATCGTAGCCAATTGTGGGTCCAAAGGTTGATTATAAAAAGTACTCACATTGATTGATGCCTGATCAAAAGCCATACTACGAGGCTGTACTGCCAGGTTTACAATGATCACTTCATCTTCGTATCCTGGCGAAGAAGCTGTAATAATTGCTTGATAATTCCCTACTACCAAACTATCAATATTGATTGTCAAAGGAATATCCCCAAAGGTGTAGCTTCCTGGTAAAGTAAGCCAATCGCTATTATCAGATTTAGAAAGTGTAAGCTGACTTGCATTGCCGAAATTAGGTCTGATATTGATCGAGGTAGGCGGCGCACTTTCACCGAAAGCGGCATTTACTTGTAAACTTGTAGGATCAAATATAAGTCTGGCTGTGGCAGGTTTGATCCTGATATAATTGATACGGGTACTTGTTCCCCCGTAAGGATCAACCGTTAATTTCCCATCTCCTACAAATACCGTAACCGTGCCTGTCTTAAAGCGATTGGGCGAACAGACGGGCAAGCTTCCCGTTCCACTAAACTGGCTGATTGCATTGGTACCTTCTACGTTGAGGTTATGAATCATGGTTTGGGTATCTGTACCGTCTCCGGCTGATACAGTTACTTCATACAATCCATTAGGCACAGCCATCTCCCAGGAGCGATATACCTGAGGGCTGGCACTTGGGTTGTGCATATAAATAAAGCCTTGCTGCTCTACCGGAATAGCGGTACAACTTGTGCGTCTTATCCCACTTGGCGGTGCAGCACCATTGGTAGTCACCCATCCAAAAGTATAGGCGCCATTTCCCTGATTTGCCTCAGTACGTAAGCCATATAGCGTGTTCGTGGCATAAATCCATCCTGAGGGAGGTGTTGCTGAGGTAGCATCTCTAAAATCAATTTTTAGTTCGGTGGTACCCGAAGCATTCGGGTTAGCAACACGCAGTGTGATCGTAAAGCTACCATTGGTATATGTGGCAGCACTTGCCTGTATAGTTGCGGTATAAACACCTTGCATCAAACCCGTAGGATCAATTAGAAACTGTAGGGATGATCCGGTGGTATTGACAGAAGCCGGATTGGCCGGCAGCGTAATCCAGCTTTCATTGCCAGGTTTGCTCAGCGTGATCGCTGAGGCTGTCCCTGTACTGGTTTTTAAGGTATTTGTAAACGGGGCTACCGTTCCGTTTTCAACGCTGGTTAAGTTGACACTCGTGCTCGTAAATTGCAAGGCCCCGGCTATTACCGGTGGTTCCATCACTTTTCCAAAACCCTCTAGGCTTAACAAAAGCCCCAGAAAGATTGGAAAAATCCATTTCAGCCCAACAAGAACCGTGTTGCGGGAATTCTTCCCGGATCGGTTTTCAGACGCTATTGGTTCGAAGTTGTAAAACATTTTGATATAGATTGATAAAATAAGTTGCATACAATTACACTTTTGGAATTATTTCTTTAACAAATCCTTGATAAAGTCTTTTTAATTCTTACATTTCGGTTTTAAGTCTTAACCGAAATTTTCACCCCTGATTTTTGAGGTGAATTTGACCCTTTTTGTGTAGTTTTTTTAATGATCAAGCTGTAGGATTTCAAAAAATGTGCTGAATCAAAGCTTATGGCTTGCTAAGACCGCTTAAGTAGCGATTAAGCACTCTTTTTTGGTTGAAAACGATGTTAAAAAAAAAATGAATTTCCGTATTCAATGGTACAAGGTCTAAAAAAAAAATCAAATATTCCATTCCTGAAACTTTTCGTCTATTTTTGGGAAAAACAAATAAAAATCAAACTATTTAAAGTTAATTTTATTTGATCCTGATTTAAATGTAATTATTTGAATATATTTTATAATTTTAAAAATAAAAAATTTCCCTGTTTTTGATGCCATAATAAATACAACTTTTTGATAACATAATGTTATGCATTAAAAAACCAACAACTTTTTATTTTGGCTCTTCCCTAGAATTGGACTGATAGTTTTAAAAGGTAGTCTTTTGACGAAATTATGGGCTTAAAATCATTGAATTTCAGTTATCAGTCTAAATTATGGTAAGAGCCTTTATTTTTATTTAAATCTATTCTTATATTTAATTGGATTTATGCTAAACCAAAGTGTTTTATGCGTACAAATCTTGTAAAAAAACCAAAATACTTATACTATAAATACTCATTCTGCTACAAGATTTAAAATGAATACTCTGATGACACAAACAAACACCCCAATCAAGAAATACCTGAAAGAATCTTTTACCGCTTCTATCCGAGGAGGGCATACCATCACACACGATGTGTATATACTTGGGAAAGGTGCGCCTGTGATCCTGATTCAGGAGTTGCCGGGTATTGGTATACAGACCTTATCCTTGGCTGATGAGTTGGTTTCAGCGGGTTTTCAGGTGGTACTACCGCACTTGTTCGGCAAAATCGGCACACTGAACTCGGCAGGAAACCTCATCCGGGTATTTTGCATGCGAAAGGAATTCCATATTTTCGCCAATCATCAATCAAGCCCAGTTACCGATTGGCTTCGGGCCTTGTGCCGAGATGTCAAATCCAAAACCCAGGCAAAGGGTGTAGGAGTAATCGGAATGTGCCTTACCGGGAATTTTGCCATCTCCATGATGACCGATGAAAGTGTGTTGGCTGCTGTAGCTTCTCAACCTTCTCTTCCGGGGCATACGCATAAAGCCTTGCACATCAGCCCCGAAGAAGTAGAAGCTGCTAAAAAAAGACTTGACGAAATCGGACCTATGCTGGCCTATCGCTTCGAGAAAGACATGCTTTGTTCGGCTACCCGATTTCGCACCATAGACCAGGTATTCAACCAGGCAAATCAAGAACGAATCAAATTACAGGTACTCCCTGGGAAAGGACATTCTGTGCTCACGCTTGATTTTGTCAATCAAGAAGGTCATCCTACTCGGAAGGCTCTGGATGAAATCCTGGACTATTTTACACTCAAGCTAAAGTAATGGGCTTTATTGATTAACCTGACTTGCGTTTTATTTATTAAAACTACTTTGATTTGAGTTTAAATTGTATTTCTTGATAAGCTAACTCTATGAATCACTACACAAAAGAATTGTCATCCGAACAACGTGAAGAATTGCTCAGCCTTTTGCAAGCCCGTTTTGAGAAAAACATAAACCGCCATACAGTCCTTCAATGGACCGAAGTACAAACAAAGCTAGAAGCAAATGCCGAAAAACTGTGGTCACTCTACAAAATGGAAAGAACAGGCGGTGAACCGGATATTGTAGCTTATGATCAAAACACAGACGAGTACATTTTTTATGATTGCTCAACAGAAAGCCCCAAGGGCCGCAGAAGTCTTTGCTATGACCGCGAAGCCCTGGACTCAAGAAAAACGAATAAACCCGAAAATAACGCTTTGGATTTGGCTGCTGAGATAGGGATTGAGATTCTAACAGAAGAACAATATCGGGCAATACAGCAACTCAGAAATCTCGATACAAAAACCTCGAGCTGGATCAACACACCTGCTGAAATTAGAAAACTCGGTGGTGCGCTTTTTTGTGACCGCCGCTACAATACCGTCTTTGTTTATCACAATGGCGCAGAATCTTACTATGCCAGTAGGGGATTCAGAGGATCACTCAGGGTTTAAAATCAATATTTTCTTTGGTAAAACCAGAAAATGTTGACTTAAATCCTAAGGGAGGGTATTTACCTGAAAACCAAAGTAAGACCTAAATCATAAATCCAATATAATATTTAAAAAGAAGCTATAAGGAATAAAAAATTTAGGAACAATAGTTGTTTTTAAAGAAAATATTTTCTAGCCTTGTATAAGCAATCAATTAATAATTTTTTTTTTATGAAAACAACCAAAAACAACCAAAAACAACCAAAAACAACTTTAGTGGTTTATTTTTCTTAATTACAAGTACTTTTTTTATCATTTTTGGCTTTTTAAGTTGCCAAGACCGTAACGACCCGTCACCATCTGACTCTGTTAAATCAGATTCTCGCAAATCAGCACCCAGTCCCTATTCTACCATTATTAAAGAAAATGGAATGCTACGATTTCAGGATGCCAATCATCTTGAACAAATTTTGAGCTACATGGAAGGCGAATATGAAAGCTGGAATGATGCTTTTGAATCACAATGGGGGCATCTGAATGAAGATGCGTACAATGCTAAAATAGAAGAGTTAAGCTTTGATGAGAACAAAACACTTAGAGATTTTGAGATTCTCTTAAGGCATAATTCTTTGAGGACTAAGGTCTACATCGAAGAAGATACCTGGCTCAACAATGAAACGCTCGATCTAGCCACTGACCCGGAAAATAAAACTGCTTTTGAGGATGATTTCCTACGTACAGTTCTCAATAACCAAGGGGAAATTCGGATTAAAGATTCTATTTATATAGAAAAACCCTATAATGCAGTTCCACGTACAAATCCTGCTACTCCAAACGCAGCTATTTTCTTTCGTATCAAAGCCACAGAGACAACCTTATTGCAAACTATTCGTAGCAAATCCCTCCTAATAGGCAAGGATTTTACAAGTTCAGTTCGTGATGGTACAGGTTTTTTATATGGAAAAGCGACCATCATAGGTAATACTTTTTATACCGAGGGTGTTGAGAAATCGGCTAAGTTTAATTGTATACCTTGGAAAAGGAATGCTAGGATTCTTCCTTACGAAAATGGCAATAAAGCTTACAAAATCGTAGCTTCATTAAGAAGTTATTTCTTTGTCCCTAGGATTGCAGCAAAAACTGTATCCTATAAAAAAAGTAACGGTAAATGGAAAAGGTTGAGTACAAGACTTATTGCGAGCTTTTCGGGTATCCTTTATGATAATAATTGTAGCCTATCCACACCCATACCCCCAAGGCGAAAGGAAAAATATCGTAAGCGTGTGGGTGTAAATATCAATGGTAATTTTGGGAGCATTATTCTGCAGGTAGTCAACTCTAAAAATCCCTACGATATAGACAGTTACCACTATTGCAATGGTCAGCAGCAAATTTGGGGAGTACATTAATCAAGCATACGGACATCTTTTGTGAAAGCTAATCTTTAAATAATAAAAATAAAGTAGGGTAGTATTCTACTATCCCTACTTTATATCTTCAAAAAACTAAATACTTGCCCATACTTTTAATAACAAATTATGGTTAAATTTAAATTTTACTTCTTATTTCCTTATCTAGTTTTACTTCTAATTACTAGTGCATTAACTGCCCAGAATAATCGGAGACCCTTATCTTCTGAAGATTTATTCTTTGCCAAAGGGCATAATCGCTTTGTGGCAAGTGTCTATGTAAATAAGGGTAAAACGGAAAGAGAATACGGATCAGCTAACTTGGAAAATAGATTAGGCTGGGGCTTTTCCTTTACGTGGTTACACACATACCATATTAATCCAACATTAGGGTTTGAATGGGGACTGGGTTATGGAGCTATCCCTTTACGATATTATTTTGATATTAAAGAGTCCGAATCCGGTGATTTGAATTATGGATTGCTAATGTATGGTACAGATTATATTGAGTATTTACATTTACCTATTCAGATGGTTTTTCGTAAGCCGATTACCCAAAAATTATATTTTAATGTCCGCCCGGGAATTTCAGTAAGATATATTCTTCTCCAAGAACTAACTTTGGAGGTCATTAATACAGAACCTTATGTAGAAATCTTTGACTCCTACAGCACCTTTGATAATACCCCTCGAGTAAATTTTAATCTTGGTACAGGCATTAGTTGGGTATTGCCTCACTTTGATATGCTAGATTTTCAGTTAATGGCTAATATTTCTCCTTATCAGTATATTTTCAATGAGTATTATTTTTTTCCGGGTACTGCTTATGAGACTTTCGGGAGGTATAAAAGCAAAGGCACTTATATCGGTTTTTCTGTGGGTTATACTTTTACGGGAGTTAGAAAGATGATTAAGAGGGCTAGGGGTTAATGCGCCCAAGGCAGCCTCCTTCGCTTTCTGATTATCTGGTCTACACAGACTGGAATTACTGGTCTGTGTACCACATGGGGACGAATTAAATTAAATGTACTCCCAAAAAAGGTCATTATGTACTTATTGCTCGACTTTGTAAGCCAACCATCCTACTCGGAAGGCATTGGATGAAATCCTGAATTATTTCGAGGAAAAATTAAATTAATGGTTGTCTGACAAATTTTGTGGATCATACCTATTTAACACACCAACAGTTTGTAGGAATAGGTTGCCACGAATGTACGAATAAATACACTGATTCGTGCATTCGTGGCGGAATTCATCATAAAGAAAGGAAAAGTGAATACACTTATGTTTGATCTAATCGTCTACAAAGATTTTTTTTGCCTATATTTGAGCCTAACAAATCAAGGGTATGATAGAAATCTCAAATATCAGAAAAACATTTGGTGACAAAGAAATACTCAAAGGTATTAACGGAACCTTTTATCAAGGCAAAACCAATATGATCATCGGCGCCAGTGGTACCGGAAAAAGTGTATTGCTCAAATGTATCGTAGGGCTGATCCCTCCCACCCAAGGCGATGTATACTACCACGGAAGGGAATTTACCCGATGCAATATTGAAGTCAAACGCGAAATTCGCCGTGAGATAGGGATGCTTTTTCAGGGAGGCGCCTTGTTTGATTCCAAAACCGTGGAAGAAAACGTGATGTTTCCCCTCAATATGCTCACAGACATGAGTCGTAGCGAAAAAAAAGAACGGGTACAGTTTTGCCTAGAAAGAGTCGGACTTACACACGCTGCCAAGCGGATGCCTTCCGAAATTAGCGGAGGAATGCAAAAAAGAGTGGGTATCGCCCGTGCCATCGTGATGAATTCCAGATACTTATTTGTAGATGAACCTAACTCGGGCTTAGACCCCCTGACAGCCATCAAAATTGATAACCTTGTGCAGGAAATCACCCACGAATACAATACCACTACCGTCATCGTAAGCCATGATATGAATTCGGTTATGGAAATTGGAGAAAATATTATGTTTTTGCATCAAGGATCCAAAATCTGGGAAGGTAACAACAAACAGATCTCTCATTCAGAAGTAGAAGAACTCAATGAATTTGTTTTTTCTAATAAATTACTCAGAGAATTAAAAACTCACCTGTAATTTTATGATTATTCATACAAATTATCCCTTTCCTGTAAGAAAGCTTTTTCTTGATCAAATGGAGATTGCCTACATCGATGTAGGCAAAGGACAGGAATGCCTGGTATTTGTACACGGCTTTGCAAGTTACCTGCCTGTTTGGGCCAAAAATATCAAAAGCTTGCAAAATTATTATCGTTGTGTGGCGCTGGATTTACCCGGTCACGGACTTTCAAGCAGCAGTGCTGATTTTTCATATAGCATTTCTTTTTATGCAGATACCATACACCAACTGATAGAATACCTCAAAATACCCAAAGTTGTGTTGGTGGGGCACTCAATGGGCGGACAGATTTCTATCAAACTTGCCCTAAAGCATGCAGAACTTTTTTCTCATCTGATATTGGTAGCACCGGCCGGGTTTGAAACCTTTACCGCTACCGAGCAGTTGCTACTCAAGCAATTTACCCTGCCTGGTATTTTTAATACTTCTCAATACCTTAAACTGGTGCTCAACCTCAAAAACTATTTTCACCAACTCAATGAACAGGAATACGCCAAATTAAAGGAATTCAGCCGTGATTTTTATTCGCTCCGAGAGCACCCCAACCTGCCCGTCGTCTTGTATCGCTCTGTCAAAGGCATGATGGATGAGCCCGTTTTTGATGATTTGCCCCAAATCAAAGCCCCGACTTTGGTTTGTTTTGGTAAAGAAGACCGCCTGATTCCCAATCGCTTGCTCCACCAACTCAGCACCGAAAGTGTCGCCCGAAGAGGTGCTGAGAAAATCCCTCAAGCCCAATTAAAACTCTATGAGCATTGCGGACACTTCCTACAATATGAATATCCAGCCCGCTTTTCTATGGATTTATATAAATTTTTGAACCCATTAGTTTTCGGAAAAAGTGAATTCGTATGAGATTACTCCTTAAAATTTTAAGCCCTATCAGAGACCTGATACCCAAAAGCCTTCGGGATTATTACCGATACGTTCGTTATTCTTTGTTCAAAAATCGCAGTCGGTTTTACGGCAAATCCCAACAAGATATATTTACAGAAATCTATCAAAGTAATTATTGGGGTGATTCGGAAAGTATATCCGGCATGGGTTCAAATCTGGAACAAACCGCAGCAATCCGTAAAGAACTCAAGATTTTATTTGAAAAATTTAGCATTACATCCATACTTGACATCCCCTGTGGAGACTTTAATTGGATGAAAGAAGTCGATCTCCAAAAAATAGCATACACAGGTGCCGATATTGTAGAAGCCATTGTACATCAAAATCAAGAAAAATACGCTCAAAAAGCTCAAATTCGCTTTGAGCTTCTCAACCTCACAGAAGATTCGCTCCCTGCTGTTGACCTTATCCTTTGCAGAGATTGTCTGGTGCATTTTTCTTATGAAGATTTTTTTAAGGCTCTCCAACAAATCAAAACCAGCCAAAGTAAATACCTACTCACCACAACTTTTACCAATCCAAATCGCTATAATTTTGATATTCAAACAGGTGACTGGCGGGTACTCAACCTCGAGAAAGCACCCTTTCATTTTCCAAAACCCATTGATCTCATCAACGAACAATGCTCCGAAGGAAACGGCGCGTACAGCGATAAGTGCCTGGGGCTTTGGCGCATTGATCAGCTTTGAGGAGTGGTTTTTTGGGTGTCGGGTGTCGGGTGCGGATAATTTCTAAATCTGGTGCTTGAAATACTTATTCTTATAAGTCAATTCTTCCACATGGACAAAGAGTTCCTTCCACATGGACAAAGAATTCTTCCACATGGACAAAGAATCTTTCCACATAGACAAAGAATCTTTCCACATGGACAAAGAATCTTTCCACATGGACAAAGAATTTTTCCACATAAACAAAGAATTTTTCCACATAAACAAAGAATTCTTCCACATGGATAAAGAATTCTTCCACATGGATAAAGAATTCTTCCACATGGACAAAAAATTTTTCTACATGGACAAAGAATTCCTTCCTATACTGCATCTCAGTTACCGTTTTGTCTTTTGAGAAGTTCGCGAAGAAGCTCAAGCTCTGCTAGGGCACGTTCTTTTTCAAGTCTTTCGGCTTCGGCTTCTTGTTGGGCACGTTCTTTTTCAAGTCTTTCGGCTTCGGCTTTTTCTCTTTCAGTTTTGGCTTCTTCTTCGGCTTCCTTTCGGGCTAGTTTTTCCTCTCGCACCTCTTCTTCTACTTTTTTCCATTGCTGATGTTGTTCAGAATAGGTCAGAGCGATGCTACCATCCGGACGGATTACTTTCAATGCTCCATCAATGACCTCCAGGCGAATGCCCAGCAAAGCACTTTGGTTATTGAGAAAAGGAAGTGCAGTGACCAGATAGTCCCCCACCCGGATTTGCAGCGTAATTTCGCGGCTTTTGGTATGGTAGACAAAATATTCTACTACCCCGTATTTGCTATAGAAATGATGTTTTCTCTGCATCTCTCGGTTGGAATTTCCTGGAGAGAGAATTTCAAAAATCACCTGAGGCGCTACACCTCCTTCTTTGTACTGCACATAAGCACCTCTCCGCCCTTTAGGCCTTCCGAGTGCAACCATCACATCAGGTGCAACTTTGATTTTGGGGTCACCTTTTACAGGATACCATAGCAGGTCACCGGCAATAAAAACTTCGGGGTTATCTTCAAAAAGTACGTCTAAAGCTGACTTAATCATGGTCAGCAAATCGTAGTGTTCGGTATTTTCAGCCATTGGTTTGCCGTCAGATTCGGGATAAGTTAGGGCTAGTTCGGATTCCGGCTGCAGCATTTCCTTGGTCGAATTCTGAACCTTGGGCGCATAATTCGGGAAAAGCGAAAGTTGATTCGGGATAATATCTGGAAACAAGGATAACTGCATGACCTTAATTTTCGGCAAATTAAAAAACAATCACTGAAAATACAAAAAATAAAATTATTTCCTATTTATACGGAATTGAAACATTTTTAATAGAATAATTCCGAATAAAAAAGCATTATAAAGATTGATAATATTTTATTATATTGCTTCTACATTTAAATATATAAAAATTTGATCTTAAATAATGTATGAAAATCAATAAAAATCGGGTACAAGAGCTTATCGAGCAATACAATCAATACAGCAAAGCGAATGAAGCAGGCATTTATCGCCTTGCACTCAGTGAAGAAGATAAAAATACCCGTGATTTACTCAAATATGACATGCAAAAGCTCGGTCTGCAGGTCTACGTAGACCCTATAGGAAATATGATTGGGATTCAAAAAGATAAACTCCACGCGCCTTTGATTGCATTGGGTTCTCATTTGGATAGTGTAGCCAATGGCGGCAAATACGACGGCGTACTGGGTATAGTGGCTGCTTTAGTCATTCTCGAGATGCTTGCAGACCAGGGCTTTCATAGTGATAAAGGGCTGGCAATCATTAACTTTACCAATGAAGAAGGCAATCGATTTGCACCCGATATGATGGGAAGTGCCGTATTTGCCGGAGTCGAGACCCTGGAAAACATCTATCCATCTCCAGCCTTGGACGGAACTACGCTCACGCTGAAAGAGGCACTCGATCAGATCGGCTATCGGGGAGATTTTGACACCTCTGTTTTAGATATTAAAGCCTTTTTAGAATTACACATTGAGCAAGGCCCCATTTTAGAACAGGCGCAAATTCCGATTGGTATCGTGGAAAAAGTACAGGGAATTTACTGGACGGAATACACCTTTGAAGGCATCGCCAATCACGCCGGCACTACTCCTATGAAATACCGCAGAAATGCAGGCTTGGGTGCTGCCGAACTGATTCTCAAAGCACAGGAGCTAAGTATACAGTACCAGGAAACTCAGGTAATTAATGTCGGTAAATTAGAATTTGTACCCAATCAACCCAATATTATACCTGCTATCGCAAAGCTCATCATAGACCAACGAAACCCTGATGCTGAAATTTTGGAAGAAGTTCAGAAAGAACTAGACCAGATCGCTCAAACCATTGCAAAAAAATATGATCTAAAGCTTTTTACTCAAGACCTGGTTCGTTTTCAGCCCATTGACTTTTCGCCTCAGATTGTAAGTGTTTTAGAAGAATGCACACAGGGCTTAGGCTATCCCTACCTTAAGATGCGTAGTGGTGCTGGTCATGATGCCCAACTGATGGCTCACCGATACCCCGCAGCGATGGTATTTGTACCCAGCAAAGACGGTATCAGCCATAACCCAGCCGAACACACAGATTTGGACGATATGGTAAAAGGCATCGAGGTAATGCTTCAGGCAGTTTTGAAGCTATGCAAGGATTGAGAAATTAAATAAACAATTACTGCCCCGAACGTACGTATTCCTGAATACCTTCTCGAAGGCGGCGGTAGATCTCGAGCATGGTTTTTTCATCTTGTTCCAAAAGAGTAACTCTAAATCCTTGTAAATCAGAACAAAAAGAAGAAACTGGTACTACACAAACGCCTTTGGCAGCAAGCATATAATACACAAAACGTTTGTCAAGTGCCATGTTTTCTTCCAGAAGCCAGCCATCGAGAAGCTCTTGTATTTTTGGATTATCGATGTGCAAGCTCTGATTGGGCTTAAGCACGTCTTTTTTAAAAATGATTGTATTGTAAAAAGCCCCGAAGGTTTCATTAAAATAGATTTCGGCAATATCTCCCAGGAATTCGGTGAGTTTTTTGCTACGATATCCGATTTTACGATTCTCTTCTTCGCGGTAGGGTGCATAACGGGGGTCACTTTTGATCAAGGGTATGGCTAGTTGAGGCAGTTTGGTAGAGCAGACCTCGATCATCTTGGCATTGTCTAGCGTCTCACAAAGTTGCTTGAAATCAGGGTCTTTTCCGCGGTTATAGTATTCAATCCATCCGCAGCGAGCTCCAGGCCAGGGCATTTCTTTGGAGATGCCTTTGAGGGCAATTCCGGGTACATCGCCAATGTATTGTGCTAATGCATAAGCCTTTGCGCCGTTGTAGGTTACATTGCGGTAGATTTCGTCACAGATCAGAAAAAGGTTAAACTCACGGGCTATTTCGACAAAACTCCGGAGAATCTCAAGAGGATAGACCATCCCAGTAGGGTTATCTGGATTGATAATGAGGATACCTACAATATTGGGATTGTATTTTACTTTCAGATAAAGGTCTTCCATATCTGGAAACCAGCGATTGTCAGGGTCTAAGGTATAGGTCAGGGGATGATGATTGGCGTGTGCCCCTTCGGCGGAGGAGTGGGTAGAATAGGCCGGTGAAGGACCGATAATCCGTGAGGTGGGCAGAAGATACTGATAAATTTTGCCGATGGCATCACCCAGTCCGTTAAAAAACAAAATATCCTGTGCTGTAATCTGAACGCCGCCCAGGGCATTGTTTTCTTTGGCCAGAAACTCACGGGTAGCAGGCACGCCTTTGGAATGGCAGTAGCCGTAGGTTTCGTCCTGTTGGGCAAGTCGAATGATGATGTCCTTCATCCATTGGGGAATACGGGCATTTTTTTGGATAGGGTCACCGATATTTTCCCAAAAGATGGGTTGATTTAAAGCCTGTAATTGTTCTGCTTTTTTGACAATTCCTCGGATTTCATAGCTCAATTCCTTGGCACCGAGGCGAAGTAGTTGCTGTCGCATAATATCCTTTTTTTAAAGAAGGGCAAAAGTAGGAATTAATTTTGGGAAAACCATATTGAGTCTTTTCATCCAATCAAGCTTTCCCAAAAAAGTTTTATAATTTTCTTTATTTCAGTGAAAATTCAAAATAATCTTTTGAAAATACTATTACTTGAATCTTTAGACCTTAGCTTTTGCCTGCGCCTTTGATGCCTTTAACCTTGAGAAATAATCCCTGGATGCCCGCATCACTCTGGGAGCCAGATAGAGCGTAGAACCCATTGTAGGCACTGCCATGAGGGCATACATGCCGTCAATTATGCCTACGGCAGCTTTGACGCTGGCTACAGCACCGAAGATAATAGATGCCACGTAGAATATGTTGTAAAGTGATTTGTACTTTGCTCCAAAAAGATAGGCAAAGCACTTCATCCCGTAATAAGAATAGGAAAACAAGGTCGTAAGCGCAAAGATAGAGATACAAAACAGTAGAATGTATTGTCCAAAACCTGGCATAGCCTGGTTGAATACTTCTGCTGTGACCGTCACGCCTCGGGATCGGTCTTCTTTGAGGATGATGTAGTTTTGCCCTGAGATTTCCTGTTGTTTGATGATCAGGGGAATGTTTTTAATTTGATTATCGGCTTTTAGCTCAAGTTGAGTAGGCAAAGCACCCGATTCGCTGATAAGTACAATGCTATCTCCACGAATATCTGCTTTAAGGTGATAATCTTCTTGCCCTTTTTGAGCAAGCTGTGGTTGTTCGGTCTGCACTTTGGGGTCGGGTTTGGTAGCTTTGATTTTGAATACAACTTTTCCACCTTCCTGAGAATTTTCTACCTGAATGGCAACTGGTTTTTGGGGATCAATTTTATGCTGCCACACGCCACTCATAATGATGATGAGGGCAGTCATCGTACAAACCACAATGGTATCTATAAAAGGCTCCATCATGGCTACCAAACCCTCGCGTACGGGTTCTTTGGTTTTGACGGCACCGTGCATCATCGGCGAAGTGCCTATGCCAGCTTCATTGGAGAAGGCGGCTCTTTTTACACCTATAATAATGAGTGTACCCACAGCCCCACCCAATAAAGCATTGCCTGAAAAAGCATCTGTAAAAATGGTATAAAATCCACTAGGGATATTTTGGATATTGTAGAATAAGATATAAAAACAACTCAGCACATACGAAATCACCATCAGAGGCATCATGCTTCCAGCAATTACACCTATCCGCTTGATGCCTCCAAAAATCACCAATGATACGATGATTACGATGCCTATTCCTGTGGCCAGATCTGTATAAAATGTATTTTCACCCACCCAATGGTTCGGCACCAATACCACACTCCTTACTACTTCGGTCAGTTGGTTGGCCTGAAAAATCGGGAAACAACCAATCATCCCGGCCAGGCAAAAAAACACTGCTAGGGGTTTCCACTGCCTGCCCATACCTTCTTCAATCACATACATCGGTCCTCCCTGTAGGTCGCCCAAAGAATCTTTGCCCCGATACATCACTGATAAGGTGCAGGTAAAGTATTTGGTAGCCATGCCCACTACGGCACTTACCCACATCCAAAAAACAGCTCCCGGACCACCCGTAGTAATGGCTACTGCTACCCCACTGATATTCCCCACGCCAATCGTAGCTGCCAGAGCTGCTGCTAAGGCCTGATAGTGATTGATTTCGCCCGGATCGTTTTTATCGTCATATTTACCCATCAAAATAGCAATGGCATGCCTAAAATACCGAAAGGGTATAAATTGTGAATAAATCAAAAAAATAGAACCTCCTCCTACCAGCAGTATCAGCAAAGGCATTCCCCAAACAAAATCTACAAAAAGCGTGATATAATTTTCAATTTGTTTCAGCATGACGGCAATACGGAATTTATTTTGATATACAAAAGCCAAAAAAGGAAGAAATATAAAGGAAAACAAATTTTAAGGCAGAATTATGTAATTTTGTTCTTTAAGAAGTAGACTATGGACGAAATTAAAGATTTATTGAGGCTCTTGGAAATAGAGCGGGAAGAAGACCTTCGCCAGTACAAAAACCAGATTATTCATACTCCCCTGAAAGACAGGGTAGAAAAAGGCTGGAGTTGGTATCCGATTAAGGTGAATTACACGGAGATCGGTACGGGAGAAAATTTTTATTTGAGTTTAGAAAAAATCAATCAGGATAATAAAAACCACTCTTTTCAGGTCGGTGATAGTGTTTCTTTATTCAGCAACTCGAGGGAGCATAAAAAGATTCCTTCTATTTCAGGCGTTATTGCAGCTGTCTGGAAAAACAATATGCGGGTTTCTTTTACCATTGATGAGCTTCCTGATTGGGTGGATGATCCACACCTAGGCATCGATCTGCTTTTTGACGGAGCTTCTTACAAAGAAATGGAAGATGCCCTGTACAAAGTATCGGTAGCCAAAGACGACCGCTTGGCAGAGCTCAGAGATATGATTTTTTTGAATCAAAAGCCTTCTTTTTTGACTGAAGCCGAAATGCCGGGATATTATGTCGTTGATACGCTGAATGATTCCCAAAATCAGGCTGTAAATCATATCCTGGCAGCCAAAGACATTGCCATTGTACACGGCCCTCCGGGTACAGGCAAGACCACAACCCTAGTGCAGGCCGTCAAACTGACTTTACAAAATGAAAAACAAGTGCTTGTAACTGCCCCCAGCAATACAGCCGTAGATTTGCTGACGCAAAAGCTTCTGGATAAGGGGCTTCACGTCCTTCGTATCGGTAATCCTGCTCGCATGGACGAAGAGCTGATGCAATACAGTCTGGAAGCTCAAATTGCACAACATCCTGACTTTCGCTATCTCAAAAAACTCCGCAAAGAAGCCGAAGAATTTAAAAAAATGGCACACAAATATAAGCGGAAGTTCGGACCCGAGGAGCGACTACAACGCAAACTTTTATTTGCTGAGGCCACCCAAAGACTAAATGAAGCCACTGTGCTGGAAAAATATATCATCGACTCACTGCTCAATGAAGCCCAGGTAATCACAGCTACATTGGTAGGCACTGTAAATAAATACATTCGTTTTCGGAGATTTTCTACGGTGTTTATTGATGAAGCAGCGCAGGCATTGGAGCCAGCCTGCTGGATTCCGATCAGCAAGTCGGATCGGGTCGTGATGGCAGGAGACCATTTTCAGTTACCACCTACCATCAAATCTTATGAAGCAGCCCGTCAGGGGCTCTCTCAGACTTTATTTGAAAAAATTATCTTCAAGCATCAGGTAGATGTGATGCTCAAAGTACAATACCGAATGAATGAACCCATTATGGGCTTCTCCAATGATCAATTTTATGGAAATGAACTGATTGCCGATGACAGTGTCAGATACCACTTTCTGGGCGACAATCCTGAAGATGAAATACTCAAGCAAGCCGTAGAGTTCATTGATACGGCAGGCTGTAGCTTTGATGAGAAAGTCCACGAGGAATCACAAAGTAAATTTAATCCTTTGGAAGGCGATTTACTGGTCAATCATCTCAGACAATTGCTCGATCAAATTCGTCTGGGGCATAGTTATTTGCTCGAGCAAGGCTTCTCCATAGGGATCATCTCACCTTACAATGCACAAGTAGCTTATCTCAAAGAGCATATTCTGCATCAAGACGAATTCAGTAATTATTTACCTTTTTTGCAGGTGAATTCTATAGACGGCTTCCAGGGACAGGAGCGGGATGTAATTTATATTTCTTTAGTAAGGAGCAATACCAAAGGGCAGATAGGGTTTTTGGCGGATACACGAAGGATGAATGTAGCACTTACGCGTGCACGGAAAAAGCTTGTAGTAATTGGAGATAGTGCTACCCTAGGGCAGCACGGGTTCTACAAGCATTTTTTAGACTACATGGATCGTATCGGAAAGTATCGGAGTGCCTGGGAATATTTATAATTGATTGTAAAGTATTATACAATAGGCCTTTCCCTTTTGAAAGCAATTAGTTTTGTATGTACCGATTGAAGAAAACTGGCCAGATCTTGACCGATTTCTTCCATATCTTCATCATTATCTGCATAATACCATTCAAAGCTCACGGGATGGTTTGTGCCTGCTAAATCATCCAGCAATTGTAAAATATCCAGGATATACTTGCTGGAACTGGAGTTACAGTATTCCAACATGATATGGATTTTGGTACTTTCGTTTTTGGTGGTGGAGATATATTCCTTGATCCAATCGACAAAGGGTTTGTAGAATTTCCAACTGTTTTCAGGAATAGATCGTCCTGAGATTTTTAGGAAACCTTTCTGAGAGTCAAACTCGATAGTTGGTGTTCTTTTATTACCTTCTAGTTTAATGTTTTCCATAAGATGCTATAATAGTACAAATATACTGCAATTTTTTAAAATAAAAGCTATTAGAATGTATGAATAATGAGGATGATACACAGATATCTGCTTAATCAAACTATTTACCAAATACTGTTCTTGTCAAATTCAAAAACCTGTATTTAAGACTATACTGTGTTTCCTGTATGAATGTTTAGGTATCCGGTTTTAGATAAAAAGTACCAGAAAAAGCCTGGTAATTTATTCCATGCTGTGATTTATTTGAATCTCATGATCGCTTGTCTGAAATCCGACAAATCAATTTTGCCAATCAGGCAAATCCTATGAGCATATTGTTTTTATTGGGTAGTAGCTAGGATTGGTTTATTTTGGGCTGTTAAACCGAATCCCTTTGGTGATAATGAGAAAAACTTTTGAATTTTACAAATTTAAGCACAAAGAATTTAAGGATAAAATTTATATTTATGTCTGAATATTCACCAAAAGCTTCAAACTATGATAATTACATTTTATGGGCATTCTAGTTTTTTAGTTGACTTGGGCGGAAAAAAAATTCTTTTTGATCCCTTTATCAGCCCAAATGATCAGGCCAAACACATTGATGTAAGTAGTATTCAGGCTGACTACATTTTGGTCAGTCACGGTCATGGAGATCACGTAGCGGATGTACAGGTCATTGCACAAAACTCAGATGCCACGCTGGTATCTAATTTTGAGATCGTTTCCTGGTTTGCCGCTCAAGGTCTGACCAAAGGGCATCCGATGAACCACGGGGGAAGTTGGTTATTTGACTTTGGAACGGTGAAGTACGTCCAAGCAGTGCATTCCAGTGTGTTGCCAGACGGCACGTATGGAGGGAATCCGGGTGGATTTGTGGTACAAGGCGAAAAATCTTTTTATTATGCTGGTGATACGGCACTTACCCTGGATATGCAATTGATCCCTAAATATGCCAAACTGGACTTAGCAATTTTACCGATCGGGAGTAATTTTACTATGGATTATGAAGATGCGATCATTGCTTCGGACTTTGTGGATTGCTCCTTAGTCTTAGGCGTTCATTATGATACTTTCCCTTACATCAAGATTGATCGAGAAGCAGCCAAAAAAGCTTTCAGCGATGCCGGAAAAGAATTGATTTTGCTTGAAATTGGCGAGTCTTTTGAAATTTAGGATTAGGTCCGTCTTTGATCAAAACGGCTTAATTTTGGATAATGAAGTAAATTATCGGCGCATGGTATTTGCTTCATTATGTTTGTTTTCTTTGAATTTTCGGGGAATACTTTTTGTTCCTTGCCGACGTTCTAAGGAATGTTAAAAATATAAATCGCTGAGTTTTAATCTTTATCCTATGCACAAGCTATTTTTATATTATTTGATCTTAAGTATATGCTTTTTTGCCTTTACACTGGGAAAAGCTCAGGAAAATTTATCCCAATTGGAAAAACAACTTCCAAAACTCAAAGGCAAGGCTAAAATTACCCTGCTCAACCAACTCAGTACTGCTTACGAAAACGCCCAACCGCTCAAAGCCAACGCATTTGCCCAACAAGCTCTCGAGTTGGCACAAAACCGTGGAGACCAGGAAGGACAAGCTACCGCACTGAAAAACCTCGGAAATATTTATTTGCTTCAAAGCAATCTCTCACAAGCACTTGATAATTTTCTAAAATCTCTCCAACTCTATGAAAAAATTAATAATCCCGCAGGAATAGCTCAAACACTAAACAACATCGGCATCGTATACCACACCCTACAGGATTACAAACAAGCCAAAAAATACTACGAACGGGTCTTAAAAATTGATGAAATCACAGGCGACGAAAAAGGCCAGGCAAGCACCCTTAATAATATCGGAGACATCTATTACCAACAAAAAGAATACAACGAAGCTTATCAGTATTACGATCAATCTCTCAAAATCCGCCGAAAACTCCAAGATCAAGGTGGAATCGCTACCAGTCTTAAAAATATCGGACTGATCTACTTCCAAACCAATCGCTATGAACAATCGCTGGGCTTTTTTAAGGAATCTCTCAAAATCGATGAAGACCTAAATAACCAGGCTAATATCTCCGCTACACTCTACAATATTGCTGATAGCTACCTTAAAATGGGAAAACTGGATACCGCCCTCAGTTACGCCCTCCAAAGTCTAGAAATAGCTGAAACACTCGATCTTAAAAAACTGGAAGCCGAAGCTAGTAATACCGTAGCAGATATTTATTACACCTTGAAGGATTTTGAAAAGGCTTATGAATTTCAGCTTGAACACGTCATCATGCAGGACGAACTATACAGCGAGGCCAATAAGAAAAAAGTGGCCGAGCTTCAGAATTCCTATGAACTCGATACCAAACAAAAAGAAATCAACCTGCTCAATAAAAAGAAGGAAATCCGACAAATTTTGATCTGGGCTTTGACCGCAGGGCTTTTTCTCGTGAGTGTCATCGTATTTGTACTTTTACGCTCCAATCGCCAGAAAAAAATCACCAACCAAATCCTGCTCCAGCAAAACGAAGAAATCAACCAGCAAAACGAAGAAATATTAGCCATCAGCAATGCCCTGGAAGAACAAAAAAATAAAATCGCCAAACAAAGAGATGAAATTGCCATCAAAAACCAAAATATTCAAAGTAGCATTCATTATGCCAAGCGAATCCAGGAGGCTATGCTGCCTTATGAAGAAGTCATCGACCAAGAGCTTCCCCTACACTTTATCTATTATGTGCCCAGAGATGTAGTCAGTGGCGATTTTTATTGGTACACCAAAGTAGATAGTATCCCGATTTTTGAAGATGTACCCGAGCTCAACATCGCCCAAAAAATCCTTACAGGCTTCGAGAATGAAAAAGTAATCATCGCTGCCGTAGATTGTACCGGGCACGGCATCCCAGGAGCTTTTATGTCTATGATCGGCGATTCGCTGCTGAATCAAATCGTACTAGATAAAGGAATCACCGAAGCCGACATCATTCTCAATGAAATGCACAAAGGCATTCGTACGGCCCTCAAACAGGAAGAAAGTCATAATCCCGACGGGATGGATATGGCTCTTTGTGTAATTGATAAAATCAGTAAAACCATCGAGTATGCAGGCGCCAAAAATTCACTGCTCTATATCCAAGATAAAAAACTCAAAGAAATAAAAGCCAACGTGCTTTCCGTAGGTGGGTGGGTATCTAAAGAAGAAAAAGAACGCTTCTATACCAAACATATCGTCTCTTATGCCGAACAACCCATTACGCTGTATTTATATTCGGATGGTTACCAAGATCAGTTCGGCGGCCCTCAGAACCGTAAATTTATGCGCCGTAGATTCAAAGAACTTCTCTTTGATATCTATCAGGAACCCATGACCTACCAAAAAGACATCCTCGACAAAACCCTCAAAGAATGGATGGGTAACGAAAAACAAATGGACGACATCCTAGTCATCGGGATCAGACTGGCTTGACCTAAGATGCGCGATTTTTCTTTAGTTTTAAAATTTTTAATCCTTAGACCTAACTGATAAGATCGCTCTGAATTTGTCTTTTAAATAACTCGGCGGGCTAATCCATTTAGAATAACCCAAAAAAAAGCCCGGCTTTAAGTCCGGGCTTTTTCACTAAAGAATCATTTTCTATTACACTACTCCTTCACAAGTTTCAAAATCGCAGGTATAAGTTGTTCATGCTTGACCTGCAGCAGAAATGTGCCTTTGTTGATGATCTGTTGTAGTTCCAGAATCAGTTCTTTGGTCGGTTTTGCCTGTGTTTTGCTGCCTTGATACAGAGTCCTCCCGGTCAGATCAGTGATTATAAATTCAAATTCCCCTTTCAATTCGGCAGAAAGTACCAGGGTTACTTGCCTGTCCAGCATTGGTACGGGATATAAACCAAGTACTTTTGCCATCTCAGTTAGCCTTTCTTCTTCTCCTTCCTGAGCAGAAGCAGTTTGCCCACGTGCAGCCTGGTAAGACAGATTAAACTGTATCACCCTGGTATCCAGAAGGCTTCCTGTGGCATAAAGTCCGCTATATGATTGCAATGTAATCGTATAATCACCGCTTGGAAGTACACCATTATAGCTTCCGATACTTGCAGGAAGTTGACTCAAAGGAGCAGGCGCAGGTCCATTTAGGTAGGTAGCTATATCCACCCCATTAAAATCCCCAAAAAGAGCATAAGGTGCAACATTTTCTGTGCGGCTATAATTGATGTTTTCCTCACCACCGACCAATGTCATACGCATACTTCCAGCTGCATCGTTGATATTACCCAGAATGCTGAGCTGAGAACCTTGCGGCACCACTATATTGCCATTGGCACTCAAGACCCCTACTACTGGGTCACCGCTTACTCCGGCACTGACGAAGGTAATTCCAGTGATCGATCCGCTAGGCAGAGGAACAACTACCTGGACGGTGATTGTTTCCGTGTCAATAGCCCCCTGATTATCGGTTACTTTTAAAATAATCACGTGTGTACCCAGACTCAAAGTAGTGCTAAGGCTGCTTCCTATACTCAATACAGTATCATTTTCAGTCCATTCATAAGCTACGATGCTTCCGTCAGGGTCATTGGAGCCTGTACTGTTTAGGGTCACGATTTGAGAGCCGTTGTTGTCGGTATCCGTTATTGTGAGCGGGTCAGGTTCGGCTATTACTGCAATAGGAGCCAGATTACCAGCCTGATTCACCACAAAAAAGTTGGCGGTGAGCGCATTCCCAGCAGTTCCTCCACCGCCCGCAGCCGAGAAAGGTGTACCTACTAAGGTATAAGCTCCTACGGTAAAAGTAAAGGGTGTATAATTTCCACCAGCATCTCCATTGAGGGCATAAGGGGCTGCACTTTCAGTTTGTGTTTTAAGTGTTGTACCCGCTCTACTCAATACAAATCTAACACTACCCACGGTAGTAGGACTTGTTAATGCTTGAATGCTCAAGCCCGGTGAACCAAAAAGATTGATTGTCTCTCCCTCCTGGATGATCCTGATCGGTGTATCTGTATCGGCATTGATCAATACAAATTGAGTTAGGGCAGGGCCAGTAGGAGGCGCGGGGTTGACAATTATGCCGAAATTGGCAGAGGATTCACTACCTTCATCATCGGTTACAGTCAGTGTGATGAGGTGCGTACCTACACTCAGGCTTGGGTTGATATTTACGCCGCTTCCCAAAGAGGTAAGCCCTTCGCTCCACTCATAACTAACGATACTTCCTCCATCCGGGTCGCTGGAGTTTGCTCCGCTTAGGCTTACTACTTCGCTGCCGTTGTTGTCGGAATCTGTCACCTGACTAGAAGCCGTGATGACAGCGACTGGCAGTTGATTAGTAGGCTGATTAACGACACTAAAATTAATTGTCAAAGGTGTACCTGTGCTTCCACCACCCCCTGCTGCACTATAAGGTGTTGCTGTGAGGGTATAAGTACCTACCGTGAAGGTAAAGGGTACATAATTTCCTCCGTCATCTCCATTCAAAGCATAAGGGGCTACACTTTCTACTTGATTTTTCTGGGTAACTCCCGCACGGGTGAGGAGCAATCGCACACTTCCTACTATAGCCGGATTGGTGATTGCCTGTATACTTAAACCCGATGAACCAAATAAATTAATGACAGTTCCTTCACTCAGTGTCCCAATTGGTGTATCGGCATCAGCATTGATCAGAATAAATTGAATGACGGCATTACTTGGCGGAGCTTCTGAATTTATAGTCACCGTGAAGCTGCAAGTGGTGGTTTTACCTGCTGCATCAGTGACCAGATATGTAATCGTGGTAGTGCCTAGCGGAAAGGTTGCTCCACTTGCCAAACCTGCCGTTCTTTGGATGTTTGCACCGGGGCAATTATCGCTGAATGTGGGTTCGGGGTAGGTGATTACTTTGCCTGTTTCGCCGAAAGCGACCGTTTCGCTGATATTGGCAGGGCAGTTGATGGTCGGTGATTCATTGTCAATGACTGTGACTGTAAAGCTACAAGTAGCCTGATTGCCTGCCGCATCGGTGGCAGTATAGGTCACCGTAGATGTCCCTACTGGGAAGCTTGTGCCAGGTGCAAAATTGCTTGTCAAGGTTACCGAACCGCTATTATCGTTGGCCGTGGGGGCTGTCCAACTTACATCGGCAGCACATTCAGCCAGGTCATTGTTCACGCTGATATTTGCTGGGCAATTGCTGATGAGCGGAGGGGTATTGTCGGCATTTTCGGTGATCGATACTGTAAAGCTGCACGTGGCGGTTTTACCTGCTGCATCAGTGACTAGATACGTGATCGTGGTTGTACCTAGCGGAAAGGTTGCTCCACTTGCCAATCCTGCCGTTCTTTGGATGTTTGCACCGGGGCAATTATCGCTGAATGTGGGTTCGGGGTAGGTGATTACTTTGCCTGTTTCGCTGAAAGGCACTGTGCTGCTTAGATTACTAGGGCAAATGATTTGCGGTGGAGTTAGATCATCCACAATCACATTTTGCGTAGCAGTGGTTGTATTGCCATTGCCATCGTCAAATGTCCAGGTGATGATGTAAGTTCCTTCTTCGGTATACTCGATAGGATCGGTTGTCGTTCCGGTGATTGTTCCGGCGCAGTTGTCAGTTGCTGTTGGGGCTGTTACGCTTGCAGAACATTCGCCAGTTACCTGGATTAAATCATCTGGATTGGGTACAGGGTCAGTGTTATCTACTACGGTGACTACTGCCTGACAGCTTGCGGTATTCCCAGATATATCTGTAATGGTTAGTGTTACTATATTTTCACCCAAGTTGCTGCAATTAAAGCTGGAAACTGATAGACTAAGCCCTGCGATTCCACAGTTATCTGTGCTTCCGTTATTGATGTTCTCAGGAGTAATCAAGGCTGTACCGTCTTCTTGTAATTCAACAGTAATATTTTTGCAATTTGCTACAGGATTTTCCTGATCGCTTACTGTTGTGCTTAGTTCCTGGATATTTCCGATAGTAGTACAGGAATTGGCATCGCTGATACTACTCAGGAGATAGTTGGCTGTGACATCTGAAGGACTAAAGATGACATCTACCCAATAATTGGCATTATTCCCGGCTGTTTTGGGAAAACCAGCTACATTGTAATTGAATACACCATTCGGACCCTCAGTGCCTGAGGCAAGCGCTGTGAGAGGTCCGTTGCTTACGGAGTTATTGACAAAAAACCCTCCATTGATGGCAAAAAAACCACTTGGAGAAAAATAAGAGACGATATACGTAGTATTTGCCTGGATTTGGACGGGCGTATTAAAAAGAATTTCTACCCAGCCTTGTGCAGTGGTAGTAATTCCGGCAGTAGCCAATTGTGCTTCAGTGCTATTGAGCCAAAGAGAACCCTGATAGGAAAAATTATCACTATTGCCTTTGTAAAAACGTATGCCCTTGACCAAACCTTCTTCACTTGAGCGGAATTTCAAGCCTAACTCTATGGGTGTATTATCAGTCACATTGGGTCCGGCTGGGGTCGGATTATTCGGCCAGATACTGAAAGGGGCTGTATTGGCATTGTTGGCTACTTCAAATGGGACACCTGGTGTGATGTTGGAATAAACCTCCCCATTAACAGTGAGCTCAAAAGGTGCTGTACCCACTGTGGCATTAAATGTTAGGCTTAGGTTATCGCCTTCACATACAGATGTAGCATTATTTACGCTGAGGCTACCCAAAGGAGAAGGGCTGACAGTAAACTCGACGCTACTCAGGGAAACTCCTGTCTGTGTGCAGCCTGCCGCATCACTCACACTTGTAAGTGTAAATGTGGAGGTAATTGGATTGCTTTGAATTTCTTCAAAGACCACATCCACCCAATAATTGGCATCATTAAATGATTGATTAGGGAAACCACCTCCAGATCGGAAAACTCCATTAGCACCATCTGTACCGGAAGATAAGGCAGTGAGTAAGCCATTAGTCACGCTATTGTTGTTAAAGAAGCCCCCAGCAAAAGCATATCCTCCAATAGGAGAGAAATAAGAAGCGATGTACGTGGTATTAGCTTTTATGAAAACCGGATTGGAGAATCTTACTTCCTGCCAGCCGCTTGCCGTTTCATTGATGAAAGTAGCCTCTGCCAAAGGATTTCCACCGCTTGCAGCCCAAAGCCTACCGATGTGTGTGCCTGTGTTGCCAGGTCCTTTATAAAAGCGTATTCCGGTGATAAAGCCATCCGTAAAAGCCCGAAACTTCAAGCCCAACTCTACCGGACTATTTTCCACAAGATCCGGGTTTCCACTAGGGATAGTTTGATCAGACCAAATCGAGGCTTCAGAAGGATTAGCCGCAATGCTTGCAAAAGTTTCTCCAATGTTTACATCCGTATAAGTGATTCCATTTACCACCAAAGTAAAAGGAGCTTGCCCGTTGGCATCGTCCAAGCGTAATGCTAAGGGATCACCCAGACAAAGCGTGGAGTTCAGGGTTGAAATACTGGCATTGATCAGTCCATTGACAGTAAGTGTAGCTACGTTAGAGTTTACAGAGCCTTCACTATTGCTCCAAACAGCCCGGTATAGTTTGCCATTATCGCTGTTCGCAGCCAAAAAGCTAAATGTCGGATTGGTTGCTCCGCTAATGTTTGTCCAATTATTACCTTGATCAGTACTTTGCTGCCATTGTACAGTTGGGCTGGGATTCCCGGTGGCTTCTGAGTTAAAGCTGACCTCTGTTCCTGCACAAGCTGCCTGCGAGGTAGGTTGTAAACTTATTGCAGGAGCTGTATTTGATGTATTCTCACAAGCGATGGCAAAGCTTTCTAAGATTGGAGTTAGATTAACGTCCGAGGTATTAAGCACCGCTTGGTATTGAATATAGCGTGAAACTCCTTCAATATCAGCACCATTACTGTTGATAGGCGCAAAGGCTGTCCAGGTGCCATCCGGTGTAGCCGTATTTCCTTGTCTTTGGGAGAATTGGATGCTCGTGCCGCTGGGACTTTGTACCGTCCAGGAGGCTGCACCCCATACTTTGGGAGTCCCAGCATCAAATACCCGTGAGATAAAAGTTCCCGGTGAGCTATAAGGACTAACACGCATCCAATCTACTGTCAATGGATTGGCATCCACATTAAAATTACTGATTTGCAAATACATGGGGCTGCTTACTGTCTGTGTGAAGGCAGGAGTATTTACCAAAATCCCATCTACATAAAACTCAAAGCTTCCGTTGGTATTCCACTTAATGCTGTAGGTGTGCTGTTGGTTCAGTAGATTAGTACCCAACAGGATGTTTTGCCCGTCTGAATTTCTGGCATAAAGTCCATTGTCCCCTGTTCCAATATTTCCCCTTCCAATCACTATCCAAGGATTATTGTTAAAAGGTTGATCGGCAGAGAAACCGACATTCTGGAAATCTCCGGCAGCATAGGTAGCCTTGAACTCAAGTGTTGTTCCAGGTGCAAAGGTGTTGTTTGAGAAAACGTGGGATCCATTTACAGAAACCTGGCCTCCTGCAAAAATCGTGGCACCTCCAGAGTTAAAATTAGCAGATTGCCAAGCATTGGGCAAAGTATTTCCCGTAAATTCTTCCAAAAGAGTAGGTTTCAAGCTCACTTCTCCGCCTTCTATTCCAGAGACTACGGTATTGGCATCCACAGTGCCTCCATTAAAATCTGCCACAACTGCATCTTGGAAGCAGGGTGGAGCAGGTGGTGTAGGAGTTGTAAAGCTAAAAGGATTAGCCGGAGGATTGGGGTTGGTCACCGTATTTCCCGCAGCATCCACTGAGATAATTCGATAGAAATAGGTAGTCGCATCGGCCAAACCCGTCAAATTCAAGGAATGATTCGTTTTCAGGTTGGCATCATTGACACTTAAATTCAAATTAGCGGCATTCGTACCGTAAACTACCTGAGAAGTGGCTGGTTCATTGGTATTCCAGGTAATGGTAGACGTTCCACCTTGAGCGGGTGCCGCATTGATATTGCTAATTTGTGGATCTTGATTGTCTATGGAATAAGTCGCTTCAAAATTGCTTTCCGAAGCCGGGAAAAAGGCATATTGAATTCCTTTGATCGTCTCGGTTGTAAAACTAACATTCGTTCCATTGGCAGTTAGTTGGGTTAGCTGACCTCCAACAGCCTGAACGGGAAGCATTGCATATAAATTGACAGCTCCATTGGATATATCAATAGAGAAATTCAGCACATTGCCGTTCCAGGTCAAATTTTCAAAGGAGGAATTATTGCGTGCATCAAGCCACTCGAGCATTTGTTTGGAAGATACTACGGGTACGTTTCTGGGTTTGGCGTAGTTGATCAATCCGCTTGCTAGATCACGGGAAGACGGACGGTCTGTGTGGAAATTGGCACAAAACACGCCGTAATAGCCTTCTTGTCCGATGGCTCTGTCAATCAATTCTTGATAGTGTTTCGGATAAGTTTGCCCTGATTCGTCAGTCATTTGCGTAGTTACCTGGTAGCAGTCAATCAAGGTGCCGTCTAGGTTGGCAAAACGCATAGGCATTCCGGAACCCGTAAACATGCCGGGGCGATCCTGAATCCAGGACTCAGGCCAATAGTAATAGTTTACATCCAATCGGATTCCTCTTTCACGCTGTACGATTGCTTGTGTAGCCCAATCACTCCAGGCAATACAGTGGGTTCTGTGTGTAACTGGTGTATTTAAGCCTGGGAAATTAGCCAAAAGAGAAGCCATCTGGGTATCATAATCACTTCTTAGCGAGGTAGGAGTCCAGTTGGCACATCCGGTATTTACGTGGATACCAATTTCAAATCCCTGACTTTGATAATTGAGGACATTGGGAACTGGGGTATTGGGGTATATATATGAAGACCCACGAATGGCACGCCACTCGAGCACATCCTGGGCAGAATTCTGTCCTGCACTCAAAGCAATAAAGTCATTAAAAAACTCATCGGTCAATCCCACTCCGTGGTCATCCCCGGTCATTACAATAGCAGCCTTGAAGCGATTGGGTAAGAACCAGAAGCGCGGTAAAGGCTTACGGTCTAGATTACTTTGCAAAATGATGTTTACCAAAAAACGTTGCTGTTCGTCTGCCTGAGGGATGGCTACTTTGTTGAGATTGATCCAATCAGTTTGTGCTCCTCCAAAAAATAGATCATTGGCGCGAATAGGTCCACTTTGCCCGTCCCGTTCTTGACCAGCCCAGGCTGGGTTTCCTTGGCGGGTATACACAATAGAGCGAGCCAAATCATACGTAAAAGCAATTGCCCTGCCCCCGTTGTTCCCGACCTCGTTCAGCGTCACGGCTGGAAATTGAGTAGCTGTATTGGCATTGGAGTAGAGTGTAGCAATGGCAGTAGCGCCGTTAAGGGTATAATAATCTGCTGTACCGTGAAACTGGATAGTTTGGTTGACAATCCCAACGCCGGGTCCGTTGTTAGTATTGACTAATAGATACCCTTCACTTAATGTACCTCCTGTGGGAGTAATTCCCAACAAAGCGGCCAAATCTGCGTCAGGTCTAAAAGCGATCAAAGTACCGCCTGCATTCACCCAGTCAGTCAGCAGAGTCACCTGTGTACCATTCAAGGATACCTCTCCCAAAAGAATGACATCATAATTATTCAGTAAGGAAGCATTGATTTGCGAGATGTCTTGGGTAGCAAATTCATTCAAACCTTCTGCTCTCAGAATTTCTACTGCAAAGATGCTGAATGGATTTGCACTGCTGTGTAAAACCAAAATAGGTCCGCCAGGAGCTTCCGTTGGTGGGGGTGGGGGTGGTGCAGGTTCAGATTGGGTAGTGAATGTCCAGTTAAAATTTACAGCCAGGGCATTTCCTGCCAAATCTTTGACGGCAGCCCCTGTGGATTCGCCTTTGATTTGTACTGTATAATTGGTGCTGTAGTTCAGTACTGCATTAGGAGTCAGTGTTGCGCTGAGGTTTGTAGGATTATAACTGACTGAAGCAGAAACCAAAGAGCCCGAACCATTTCTGAGTTCAAATGTATTGCTGTTGATGGTAGCCGCATCCATAGCTTCATTAAAAGTTGCGGTGATGCTTGTTCCGATACTGATGTTTCCGGCATTCTCGATTGGAGAAACCGATGTGATCAGTGGTGCGGTATTGTCTTCGGGAGCTTCAGTATCAAAGACCACATCTACCCAATAATTACTGGCGTTAAAAGTCTCATTGGGGAATACACTACTTGCTCCATATTTATACACGCCATTAGGCCCATCCAAGCCATTGATCAAAGCATTTAGCGGAGGAGTATTGACCCCGTTGGAAGTAAAGAAATTTTCATCCACCGAATAAAATCCCGAAGGTGTATGATAAGAAGCAATATAAGTTGTATTGGCTACAATAGCTACTGGAGTACCAAAATTGACTTGCTGCCAATCTGTTTGTGTAGTGATATTGGTGAATGTAGCCGTAGCGAGGGCATTCCCTCCATTCACATTCCAAAGATTTACAGTAAAAGTACCTACGTTTTGAGGCCCTTTATAAAATCTGATCCCTGTAATAAAACCATCTACTGTACTTCTGAATTTGACTCCCAATTCAACGGCTGAAGGGTCGGGTTCGCTCGTAGTGGCAGGTGTAGCAGATGCATCCCAGATGCTACAAGGGCAATTAAAAACAGGATTGCCGGATACGTTGACCGTAATGCCTGTGCCGGGAGTCTCGATATTTCCCAAATCATCAAAAGATCGACTTTGAATGGTAAATGTGCCTGTACTGGAGGGAGTCCAGTTGAAAGACCAGGAATCTGTACCAGTAGCTTTTTGCCAGGCTCCACCATTGACAGATACCTCCACCCCTGCAACTACTCCGGCATTATCGGAAGCAGTTCCGGTGATAGTGAAGGCTGAATTAGGGAGGTTGGCATTGTTAAGGGGGCTAGTGATGACCGAAACCGGAGCAATATTATCATTAGAAGCTGAGGCCGCATTCAGACCGTTTTGCAGGGTAGCAGGCTGTACACCCATATCAGCCAAAAGATTGACGGTAGCCTGTTGCATAGCTGGGCTGACGGGTTCATTCCCGCGGTCGTGGTTGTTATCCAAGCCCCATGCCCATTGTACGGTACCAGCACCAAATACCAAAGCACCACTGCTATGGCGATAGAGAGAAAGGTGATGCGTGCGGTTATTGTGGAAAGTACGGGAAAGAATTACCCTTCCGGCGGGATAAGCTGCAAGAAATTCTTCTTGTTCCCAATCCCATTCGTAGCCCAAGGAATTTTGTGTGAGTGCAAGAGATTGCCCATTTGCTAAACCAGCAACAGGACTGTTACGCCAGAAGCGCAAACTTTTGTAGTCGCTAGGTACTTGTATTGTACTGGTAGTTCCATCCCAGGAGATTTGCCCAGTCAGTTCATTTTCGGGTCGGCAGGCATTGTTGGTAAGAGGGTCATAGCCGGGTGCACATCCATAGCGCCAAAGCCCTGTCCATTCGGGGTTAGGATCGGATTTTACACCAGTGGTATTTTCGCCGCCAGGTCCTTCTTTATAGCAGACCAAAGTTCTGAAATTCGTATTTGTGCCATCGATGCTTGATTCGTGGCGGGTTTTCCAGTAAACTTCATTTCCACTAAAAAACGCCAGATGAACGCCTGCATTCCGGGCAGCGGTTACCTGATCTCTCATTCCTTTAGACCAGTATTCATCGTGGCCTACGGAAAGAAAAACTTTGTGATTTAAGATTAGATTTCCTCTTCTTTCGGTATCTACGTTGGTGGTATACGTTACATCATAGCCATTGCGCTCCAACCAACGAAGCATGGGGTATTCGGAGTTAAATACCCAGTCTTCTTGCGCCCCCCCTCCTGCACCGCCTGAACGGGTTGAGAAAGGACGATTGTAGCTTACCTTAGGTGCGTGCCCACTTGGGAATCCGGCTACAGTACCCGTGTATAAGCTATTGCCTCCATAACCATTGTAGGCCTGCCAAGTAGCGTCGGAGGTTTGAAAAAGTAAATCAGAAGTACTCGCATCATTTCTTACGATAAAAACAATGTGACTGAAATTCGTAGTGCTGATGTCGGTACGCTTGATTTTGGCAATATAAATTCCTGAAATAGCATTGGCAGGAATGTCCCAGTAAGCCGATTCAGCCCAATTGCCGCAATCTGTAAGTCCGGTAGAAGCCTGAAAAATACAATCGGGTTGATTTTGGGGCAATGTTGCAGAAATGGTACCTGTTCCGACCAGGCGAGCACCATTGCCTTGATAATAACCCAATCGGTAAATGTCTACGGTATAAGCTGAGGCATCTGTATCAATCTTAAAGATTGCCCGTGTACCTATATTATAACTAATATCCGTAGCAAAACCCTGGATAGAAAGATCGCCTGCATCTTTACCGGGAATATCCCATTCAGAAGCGGGGTTACCTGTTAATTGGTTTTCGGTGACAATAGGATTTTGGGCAAGTAAGGATAAATTAAGCCCAAAACTCAGGAGCATAATCAAGGTCAGTAACCTGTAAATCAAACCATACTGTGTTAGTTTGATCCCAATACAGGTGCTTTTCAAAAAGCAGTAGATTGGATTGTTGGTAAAAGGTAACATAGAGATTCTGGTATAGTTTTAAGTATAGATAGAAAATATTCAGGGAAATCAGAGATTTCCTGCATCATCAATAATATCATACACTTATCAGGTTTAGTGATTGTGTATTTATATGATTATACCCTATATAGATATTTTTTTAAAGTGTGCAGGCACTTTTAGAAGTAATGAAGGTTGAAGCTTGAATAGGCTTTAAAAAACTTGCTTGTTTTTTGAATTAGTTAGCTTTTAAATATTTTTTTGGATGAAAGAATTAAAATCAATGTCGATATTGGTTTTATTCTCTGGTATAAGCTGCTTGCAATTAAAGAATAATGTAAGATTTATGCAAGTTTTTTCGGGAATTATTTAAAAAAATATATCCTGATTCAGCTTATGCTTTTGATAGTGTGGAATTATCAAGTTGGGTGTAAACGTGCTGAGATTGTATTTGTAATCGCAATAAAAATCTATAGACGGTGTGTTTGGAGAATTCTCATCGAGATAAAAAGAAGATAAAAGTGCAGCCGGAAGGATTCGAACCCTCAACCCTCAGAGCCGAAATCTGATATTCTATCCAGTTGAACTACGGCTGCAGCCTTTTAGGGAGTGTAAAGTTAATTATTTTTGATTAATTCTATATGATTTTATCTGAAATTTTCTTGTTTGTATCAGGATTGGGGAGTTAGGTATTCGTTTTTTATGTTTTCATTCCGTGAAGCATCCCTCATAATTCCCAACTCCCAATATCCGCATTTTAGTGTACCGGAATAAACTTAGCCTGTCCTTTTTTGCCCAAGCCACCCAGATATTCACAATCATAGAGGTATTGCATACCTTTGAAGTCTACGGGATGTTTGGCATAGCCGTAGTTATCTTGTAGGGTTTGGGTTGATCTGGTATCCGACATACCCATCTCTACATCGTGCATGGTGAGTTGGCAGGGATGCTCATAACCACAGGCATGAGCCATTTGAAGCACTTCCTTACGATAGGCCGTGATAAAGTTATGAAAGCGTTCGGCTTTATTGATAGGATTTAGCCCACTTTGAAGCCACCAATTTTGCGTAGCGACACCTGCCGGGCAGCTATTGGTATGGCATACTTGCGCCTGAATACAGCCTATGGACATCATGGCTTCTCTGGCAATGTGAATCAAATCGGCACCCATGGCAAAAGCCATCATTGTTTTGGCGGGGAAGCCCAATCTGCCAGAAGCAATAAATACGATACGATCCGTCAGCCCTTTTTCTAAAAATATTTTATAGACACTTGGGAAAGCAAATGCGATTGGTAGCGACATGTGGTCGGCAAAAGAGTGCGGTGCGGCACCTGTACCTCCTTCGCCCCCATCGATGGTGATAAAATCGGGACCATGACCTCTTTGGAGCATTAAATCGGCTAATTCATGCCACATATCCAATCTCCCTACGGCTGCTTTGAACCCTACGGGAAGTCCGGTATTCTCGGCAATATCTTCTATAAAATCCAGTAGTTCTGGTATATTGTTAAAAGCACTGTGATAAGCCGGAGAGATGACATCTTTATCCGTGGATACGCCTCGGATTTCGGCGATTTCCGGGGTAATTTTAGAAGCAGGTAAAATACCCCCTTTGCCCGGTTTGGCTCCTTGGGAGAGTTTAATCTCAATGGCACGCACGTAGGGATGTTTTTGGGTAAGCTCGATCATTTTTTCCATAGAAAAATTCCCGTGCAAATCCCTGACACCAAAATACCCCGTACCAAAGTGAAACATCACGTCCGCCCCGTTGCAATGATAGGGAGAGAGTCCTCCTTCGCCTGTATTATGATAGCACCCGGCACTCATTGCCCCTTTATTGAGCGCCATGACAGCATTGCGTGACAGCGAGCCAAAGCTCATCGCAGAGATATTGGTAATGGAATAAGGGCGATAGGGTTTTTTGCGTCGGTTATACTCCCCCATTACCTTGGCACAGGGCAGGAAATAAGGGTCTTTTTGATTCGGGTGATCTAGAGGAGGTCTGAAAGCAAAAAGGGATGGATTGATAAATACGTGTCCTGGAGCATAAATATCTTTGTCTGTACCAAAACCTTCGTAATTATTTTCTTTTTTGGCAGAAGCATAAATCCAGGAGCGTTCGCTGCGATTGAAGGGAAGTTCTTCACGGTTATTGGCTACGATATATTGGCGTAGCTCAGGTCCGATAGACTCAAGAAAGTAGCGAATACGCCCAATCACAGGGAAGTTGTGTTTGATGGTTTGGCGTTTGTTGGTTACATCCCTGATGAACATATAAAGTATCCATAAGGGGAATAAAATAATAATAATATGAAAGAATCTGAATTCCCAAGACTCAATGTACTCTAAGATTTGGTCCATACAATGTAGAAGATTTTAAGATTTTTGGTTTTTGTGAATGAAATTAAATCATTTTAGGCATAAAATTACTCTATCAAAAATAAGACTTTTTTCAGAATAACTTGAAATATTTTTCAGAGCTTCTGATTCTCAGCCTACATTTATCCTTCTAAAGCATTCAAATCCTGTTTTTGTTTTTTGGTTAATTTGGACATCACCAGGTTGTATGAATGGTCTATCCAATGCTGGAGTTGTGCGTCGCTCAGTTCTCCGCGCACCAGGATCGTATTCCAGTGTTTTTTGTTCATGTGATAGCCGGGCTGCACAGAGGCGTATTTTTCCCTCAGCTCGATGGCTTGGTCAGGATCGCATTTCAGGTTGATGCTCTCAAACTGATCTATATCCGTCAGGGCAAACATTTTACCCATGAGTTTGAAGACTAAGGTATTTTCATCAAAAGGGAGGTCTTCTGTCACGCCTTTTTTGGAGAGGCAATATTCACGAAATTCTTCAATGTTCATGGTGTATTAACAGATTAAGCATTTTATTGAATCAATACATTATTGAATATACCGTTTCGGATGATTCTTTGCCCAGCAACCCCACAAACATTCGCCTGGAAAGTACCGCTAAAACTTATATCATCTATATTGGTGATCGTAATATCGCCTTCTACATTGGGGCACGAAAGTGCATTGAGGGTATTTTGGTCTAATTGACCACTGGACGAATAAAGCACATTGTGTTGGCTGGCTGGCGCAATGACAAAGGTGCCGATGCGGGGAGCATTAAACTCTAAAATTTCCAACTGTACCCGCTCACCGTTTGAATTAAAAGCCACCAGTGTAAGAATAAATGTATTACTGCTTTGGGTGGCTGTAATCGAGGCATCGCCACTTTCCCAAAGCACGCCATCCAACTCAAAGCTCACAAAATTGAAGCTCCCGCTATCATTACCTGAGCAGGAGTTGAATAAAACAAGTATTAAAAAGATACTCATAAGACGAAGAGGCAAGAATTTGTGCATTTTTATAGAATTATGATTTTGGATTTGGAAATTTTTATGAAGTACAATCAAGAACGAGAAGCTTTTTTTCGTATTTTTTTCTTCAAACCACCCGACGAGAAGCTTTTTTTTGTATTTTTTTCTTCAAACCACCCAGCGAGAAGCTTTTTTTCGTATTTTTTTCTTCAAACCACCCGGCGAGAAGCTTTTTTTCGTATTTTTTTCTTTAAACCACCCAGCGAGAAGCTTTTTTTTGTATTTTTTTCTTCAAACCACCCGACGAGAAGCTTTTTTTTGTATTTTTTTCTTCAAACCACCCGACGAGAAGCTTTTTTTCGTATTTTTTCCTTCAAACCACCCGACGAGAAGCTTTTTTTCGTATTTTTTTCTTCAAACCACCCGGCGAGAAGCTTTTTTTCGTATTTTTTTCTTCAAACCACCCAGCGAGAAGCTTTTCAAGCTGTAAAATCCGTGATACAAATAAACGGCTTTTTTGCTTAATCATCTATAGCTTCCAGCAACAATTCGCAAGCCTGGCGGATTTCATCTTCCTGAATGATCAGGGGTGGAGCGATCCGCATGGCGTGGTCACAGTATAAAAACCAATCGGTGAGCACCCCCCGCTCGATGGCACGATCAATAATTTTTTTCAACTGTGCAAAATTATCAAAGATTAAAGCCATCATCAGTCCTTTGTGGCGGATTTCACGAATTTTTGGATGCTTAAGGTATTTTTTGAAAAGCTGTGCTTTATTTTCTGCTTCTTCGTAGAGTTTTTCTTCCAGAATTACCTCCATCGAGGCTAGGCCAGCCGCACAACACAGTGGATGCCCTCCAAAGGTAGTGATATGCCCCAAAATTGGATTATTTTTAAGAACAGCCATCTTTTCCGAAGAGCTGATAAAAGCACCGATTGGCATTCCTCCGCCCATGCCTTTGGCAAGCACCAGTATGTCGGGTACGATGTCCAGATGCTCAAAACCCCAGAGTTTGCCTGTGCGTCCGAAGCCTGTTTGGACTTCATCGAGAATAAGTAGGGTGCCGGTTTGGTCGCAACGGCGGCGCAATGCCTGAAAATAGGGCTTACAAGCTGAAATCACACCTGCCTCCCCCTGTACTGCTTCTATGATCACAGCCGCCGTATTAGGGGTGATTACCTTTTCCAGATCACTAAAACTTCCATAGTGCATTTTATGAATTCCGGGCAGTAGGGGGCGGTATGCCTGTTTGAAAGTTTCATCGCCCAGTGATAAAGCGCCTTGCAAGGAGCCGTGATAGGATTTGTAGCAGGATACAAATTCGGTTTTACCCGTAAAGCGTTTGGCAAGTTTCATGGCACCGTCTATGGCTTCTGCTCCCGAATTGACAAAATAGACATTACTTAGGCTTTCAGGCAGGTGTGCTGTTATTTTTTGGGCAAAAAGATTTTGAGGGCTTTGGATCAGTTCGCCGTAGACCATCACGTGCAGGTATTTATCCAGTTGCTTTTGGATGGCTTCCAATACTTTGGGATGCCTGTGTCCTACATGGCTGACACCAATCCCGGAGATCAAATCTAGGTAAGCTTTGCCTTCGGGGGCATAAAAGTAAACCCCTTCGGCGCGCTCCACTTCGATCATAAGGGGTGTGTCAGAGGTTTGGGCGATGTGATTTAAGAAGATTTGGCGGGGGCTAAGCATAAAAAAGATACTTTGGGTAATTTATCAGTTTCTTGAAAGATAAGTAGCTGTTTACATGATTTGATTTTTTTTCCGAATTTCTTCAATTATCTCAGAGGATAATTTGGTGTATTGGATAATTTTCTCAAGAGGTTCTTGATTTTGAATCATTTCAAGAGCCATTTCCATTTTCCCTTCCATTTTCCCTTTACCAAAATAAGTATCCATAGCACTTTTTAGGTCCCAATACTCTTTGAGGCTGTCTTGATAAACTGCATATTCTTTTGGGTTCATGGTAGGAATTTCGCACAGTTCAAGTAACCTCTTAAAAATGCCCACTTCCAATTGTTTGGGGCGATCAGCTAGTTTATGTAAGTTTTTAAAAGCAAAAAGCCATCTTTCGTAGTCATTCTGGAGTTCGTCCAATAATTTGTCGAATTTTGGGATTTCCAAATAAATAAAAGTTAGTTTGTGATAGAATACTTGCTTGGTTTGGGTTTCCAACAACTGAACGTGATGGTGGAAAGAATCTTTTTTACTGGAGTCAAATATAAAATCCAGGATTCCTATGGTGTATACACCTTTGAGTTCGTATTTCCACTCTTTGCCTTTGGAGGCTTGGTCTTGGATGGCAAACGTAGCATAATACAAGCTTCGGTCTTTGAAAAATTCCTGCTCTACCCTTTGTACCTCAACAATAAATTTCTCTCCGGCTTCATTTTCACAATAGAGGTCAAAGACAGCTTTACGATCTAGACTGTTTCTACCCAGTCTTTCATTATTGAGATAAGTCAAATCTTTGATGCGCTCGGCTCCCTGGAAAAGCTTGTTGAGAAAGTCTATCAGAAGGTCTTTGTTGGGTTCTTCTCCAAAAATTTTCTTGAACCCATAGTCAGTAAAAAGGTTGATAAAACGATCGTTCATGGGCATATTTGTTTTCTTATTGCAAGATAAAGAATTTCTCCAAAAGCAGACCATTTAGAAGCACAAAACTAAGCTCTTTCCGCCCAATAAGCTTCCAGTTCTGTTTTCTGGCGTAGGTGGTGGCGCATGTGTATCTCCATCATTTGAAACCATTCGGCAGCATTGAGAAAGCCAAAAATGACGTGATGAATTTTGTACTCTCTGGCGTTGGCCTGTGCCAAGGGCAATAGTTCCTGCGCCTGGGTCAGGTTTTGCGCCAAAAGTATTTCGTATTCTGCCTGAGATTTGACAAGAGGCTGGGTATCCAGAGATTTTACCGGAATTTTGACTTTGATTGGTGGGAAAGAGCCATAACTGTATACATTTAGCCCTGAAGGGGTTTTTTCTCCGCCTATTTGCCCTTTTTCACCTTTGAGGCAGTAGTTTACTACGCGGGCGAAGGTTTGATTGGTCTGGATGATGTGTTCGTACATCTGCCCCAGCGACCAGATTTCTTCGGATTGTTTAAAAAGGAATTGTGCTTCGTTGTATACTTTCAGTGATTGGGTATATTCTTGAATGAGTGCTTCAATTTTTTGGGAAATGATTGGGAGTTGAGTCATACGCTTTGGGTATATTTTTTTAGATAAATTTTCATGGCTTCGTGTATTTCTTGGGCTTTTATTTGGGCTGCCTCCGCAAAATCTTCCCCTTCGGAAGCAAAGATAATTCCTCGAGATACATTCACCAACAACCCTCCATATTGATTGAGCCCGAAGCGGGATAATTCCTCCAGATCACCGCCTTGTGAACCAACCCCTGGCACGAGGAGGAAGTGTTCGGGAGCGAGTTGCCTGATTTTTTTGAACTTATCTGCTTTGGTAGCACCGACTACATACATGATATGCGATTTGCTTCCCCAGTCTTGAGAGCTTTTGATCACACGCTCGAAGAGGTACTCTTGGTTGCCATTGTGCAGCAGGTTTTGGTCTTCGTGGAGGAAGCCGTTTTCTTCGGGGTTCATTTGGAGCATCTGGAAAGTAGAAGCACTGGTGTTGGAGGTCAAGGCCAGAAGAATCACCCATTTATCTTTGTATTGCAGGAAGGGCAGTACGGAGTCCTCGCCCATATACGGGGCTACGGTGATGGCATCAAAAGTAAGGTGTTCGAAAAATGCTTTGGCGTATTGGTGAACGGTATTGCCGATGTCTCCTCGTTTGGCATCCGCAATGACAAATTTATCTTTGGGGATGAGCTCGAGGGTTTTTTGCATGGTTGTCCAGCCAGCAGCACCCTGTGCTTCATAAAATGCCGTATTGAGTTTATAAGCTACACAATGCTCGGCAGTAGCCTCGATGATCCTTCGGTTAAAATCCAAGACTGGATTTGCAGAAGTGTGCAAATGTGGGGGGATTTTCTCCGGGTCACTGTCCAGCCCTACACAAAGGTATGATTGAGTCTGAGAGATATGATGTGATAGTTCGTCAAATGTCATAATAAAGAATCGGATTAGGTCAAAGCTAAATTTTAATTTGAAATAATCCAATTCTTTCTATTTTATTTACTTATCTCAGGTCTACGACTTCTATGTCTTTGGGGTATTTGGTAGGGTCAAAGCGGAAGTAAGTATCTCCTACCTTGACGGTAGCAAAATGCTTGACGGTATAGAGGTAACGACTGTTATTTTTCTCAAAGATTTCCCAGCTTTTGATAGATTTGGTATCTTTTACGATTTTGAGTCGGATTTTAAAGAAAGGTGAATTGAGGTTTTTGGGTTTAAGCTCAATGATTTCATACGCTTTGCCGTTTTCTACTTCATCTTCGATAAATGCTGCCAGGTAATCGCTTTCATAGACGGTATAGATTCTATTGGGAGTAATTTCATTGGCTTCGGGTTCATACTCAGTAATATTGACTTCTTTGCTGTCTTTGAGGTAAGTCCATTGGGTTTTGCCGTCGGTAATTACCTCTTGTTCGGGAAGAATGAGGTGATAACGATCGCCTTTTACATAGATTTTGCCGTTGTAAGTTTCATTTACTCCGCCGGTTTTATTGGTCAGATTAAAGGTAAAATCAGCCGTAAAAGCTTTCATGGCTTGATATTTTTCTTTGACTTTATCAAGAATGCTGATGGCTTTGGGGTCATTTTGTGCAAAAGCAGCGAAAGTACTTCCCCAGAGTAGTATGGTGGTCAAAAAACAGTTCAGAAGACGGATATTTTTCATGAATTGTGCTTATGTTTAATCAATGAATGTTATTCGGTTAGTAAATATAGAATGCTTTTAGGGATTTTTTGACGTATCTGTCAGAAAATCCTTTGGAATTCAGTTTTAGAACGTTCAGATAAGTCTTGGAGGTCGGTTTTAATACGTTAATGGGATGTTAATATAAAATCTTCGGGTTTATTTATCCAGGCTGCTTAGTAATCTTTCAAGGGTGTATTCATCGGGGATCAATACTTCGCGTGCCTTACTGCCTTCAAAGGGTCCTACAATTCCGGCTTTCTCGAGCTGGTCTATGAGCCTTCCGGCGCGGTTATAGCCTAATTTGAGTCTTCTTTGCAACAAAGAAGTGCTTCCTTGCTGATGCATTACAATAATTCGGGCGGCTTCTTCAAAAAGCACATCTCTTTCATAATCTTCCCCTTCTTCCATCATTCCACTGTGTCCGGATTCTATTTCGGGTAGCTCATAGGCTTGTGCAAAGCCGGGTTGTATATTGATATAATCGCAAATACGCTCAACTTCGTGGGTATCAATGAAGGGACACTGTAGTCGAATCATATCCGATCCCATAGAAAAAAGCAAATCACCTTGCCCGACCAATTGCTCGGCGCCTCCAGCATCCAGAATGGTTCGGGAGTCAATTTTGGAGGTTACTTTAAAAGAAAGCCTGGCGGGGAAGTTGGCTTTGATAATACCCGTGATTACGTTGACCGAGGGTCTTTGTGTGGCTACGATGAGGTGAATCCCGATGGCACGGGCAAGTTGTGCGAGGCGTGCGATGGGCTGCTCTACTTCCTTGCCAGCCACCATCATAAGGTCGGCAAGCTCGTCAATCACCAATACGATATAGGGTAGGTATTTGTGACCACGTTTGGGATTGAGTTTGCGGTTGAGGAATTTTTTATTGTATTCCTTGATATTACGGCAGGCTGCTTCTTTGAGCATGGTATATCGTTGATCCATTTCCAGGCAAAGCGAAAGCAGGGTATTGATTACTTTGCTGGTATCGGTAATAATGGCTTCTTCTTCGTCGGGCAGTTTGGCGAGGAAGTGTTTCTCAATTTTATTAAATAGGGTAAGTTCTACTTTTTTGGGGTCAATGAGTACAAATTTCAGCTCTGCTGGGTGTTTGTTATAAATTAAGGAGGTTAGAAATACGTTCAAGCCTACGGATTTACCCTGCCCGGTGGCACCTGCAATCAAGATATGGGGCATTTTGGCCAGATCGGCAATGATCACTTCATTATTGACCGATTTACCCAGAATCAGAGGGAGCGTCTTGTCATTATTTTGAAAAACATCCGATTCTAAGACAGAGCGTACAGACACCATTTCCCGTTTTTTATTCGGCACTTCTATCCCAATGGTTCCTTTGCCAGGTATAGGGGCAATGATTCGAATGCCCAAAGCCGCCAAACTCAGCGCAATATCGTCCTCAAGATTTTTAATTTTAGAGATTCTGACCCCTGCTTCGGGGATGATCTCATACAAAGTGACAGTAGGTCCGATGGTGGCTTTGATTTGTGAGATGCCAATGCCGTAATTACTAAGCGTTTCAACGATTTTATCTTTATTGGCTTCCAGTTCCTCGTTGGATACTTGTCTTTTGCCTGAGCTTGTTTCATCCAGCAATTCGGGGCTTGGTTTGACGTATTTACTGAGTTCGAGCGTGGGGTCATAAAGCCCCTGTTCATTGGTAAATGTGGTCTCAGGAATTTCATTTTCCTCAATAATTTCTTCTTCTGTAAAATGAATCGGGTCTTTGGGAATTTCCATTTCCGGATTTTTTTTGTCTATGACCACTTCCTCTTCCTCCATTTTGCCCAGTTTATTGAGTTCTTGTTCAATTTCTTCGTCGCTCATTTCCTCGAAATTGATCTTAACTTGTTTGCCAGGATTTTTGATTTTAGGGAAGGGATAAAAGTCAGCATTGTCGGCATCCGTCTGTTTTGATTCTTCGGAAAGAGGGGTGGCAGGGTCTATCTCGAGCTCCAGCTTGGTATTTGCCTTATTTTTTTTCTCGACGGGAGGTTTTTTGTCTGTAATTTTGGTTTTGAAGGCGCGCATTTTATCGTGATCTTCTATGTCCAAATCTTCGTTGATTTCAAGTACGATATCTCTGGTAAAATCATCTTTGGGTTCAGTAATTTTAGTTTTGGGGTTTTTATCTTTTCGCGGGTCTACAAAGGTAGTTTTCACTTTTAGTCCACCCACTTTGACCTGTCCTTTTTTGAAATCATTGAGCATAGAAGTAAACTTTTGTTTATCTATAGAAAAATTGGTAGGCATTTCAAAAAAATAAATAACAAATATCACTGGAAAGACTAGGATCAGCAAGGGCGTAAGTACTCCAATCAGACTATAAAGCCATTGCGTGACGGCATACCCGAAGCCTCCTGTCCAAAAACCCAGCTCGCCTTGCCGATCAAAAATTACTCCTAGAAGCATACTGCCCCACAGCAAAATGAAGAGTGAAAAAAATATACTTTTATTAATAGGCAATAATTCAAAGTCAAAGGCGACCCACCAACCCACCAAAAAAGTAAGAGGTACCAGTATAAAAGAGGCTAAACCAAACCACTTGAACATCAGTAAATGAGACAGAATAGCGCCTGTCAGCCCCAGCCAGTTGTCTACTTCGCGCCCCGTTTCAGTCAGATTTGTCTGGAACAATAGCCTAAAAATACTCTGATCAGCCACAATGCTTTGATCTGCTTTTCCTGTAAACAGATAGGAAAAAAATGCGACAAACAGTGCAAAAGAGCCAATCATTAAGAGGAAGCCCAGTATCTTTCTAAAACGATCATCCTTCAAGACAAAATCCAGCAACTGATTCACCCAGGGTTTGTCGCTTTTACGAATATTTTTATAGGTATTTTCTTTATAGACTGTTTTAGCCATAGTTTCACGGTTTAATTCTCAAATTTACAAAAGATTATCTATAGTTTAAAATATTAGCAGAAATTTTGCTATTTTGAGGGTTTTTTCTTTAAAAAACGCATGAATTTTTCTTCAAATTTTGCTCATCAAGTGAATTAGTGCGAATTTGATGCCTCATATCAAATTTATGTTTGCAAAAATAAACGCTTACATCCAAGCAAAAACCCAATGGACTGAAGGCTGTAGTGTTTGATCAAACCCAGGAAAGTGGAAAGCAATAATTTATAGGTTTTTTGTTGGAGAATCAAAGAATGGTAAAAATCTGGAGGAAGTTGAGCATCTACAATAAATTTCATTTCAATATAATGGTAAGCCCTCTATTTTTTTCAAACCTCGTCCTCCTCCAAATCCAAATCATACAAATCTTTGAGAATTACCTCACAAGCATCAAAATCGAGTACATCATTTTCCTGGCTAAGGGTAGTTTCAAGCCATTGATTTGGGCTGATTTTTTCGTGTACTTCCACTTTGAGTTCGTGCTGATAGACTAAAAAATATTTCCTGAATTCCGCGATAGTTTTATAGCAATCAAATTTTTCGGTTCTGTCAAACTCCTGGGTACTTTCTGACAAGACCTCCACCACAATAGACGGATTCAAGACCGCAGAAGCCCCCCAGGGGCGTTTTTCTTTCAGGATTTTGCCGCAGACTATAAAAATATCCGGATAAAATACCCGATTACAAGCTGGAGCGTGTACCAATACATCCTTTGAAAATAGTTTATAGCCTTTTTTCTTTAGACAATATAAAAGTTGTGCAATCAGATGATTGACCATCAGATCGTGCTTTGTTGTAGTACCACCCATAGCTATGATTTCTCCATTATGGTATTCGCTTTTGATAAAAGCATCTTTTTCGTGGATAAAATAATCTTCTATTGGAATTCGGTTGCGTACAGGGCTTCCCATGATTTTATCTTAAAATTTATAGAAAAAAATAAGGTAGATTTTCCAAATCTCAGAGATTTGGAAAATCTAAACCAGGATACAGACGATGAACGTTCTTAGCCTCTTGCGATCAAATCGGCAGAGCGGCTAGAATATCCGTATTCATTGTCATACCAACCCACTACTTTGACCAGTGTGCCGTTGCAGGCGGTCATCTTGGCATCAAAGATACAAGAGTGCGGATTACTGATAATGTCTACAGATACGATTTCGTCTTCGGTATATTCTAAAATACCTTTCAAAGAGCTTTCAGCGGCGGCTTTCACGGCGGCATTGATCTCTTCGGCAGTTACTTCTTTTTTCAGGATGGCCGTCAGGTCGGTCAAAGAACCAGTAGGCGTAGGCACGCGCATGGCTACACCGTCTAGCTTGCCTTTCAAGTGAGGAAGCACCAATCCTACGGCTTTAGCAGCACCAGTAGAAGTAGGAACGATAGAAAGTGCAGCAGCGCGGGCACGACGAAGGTCTCTGTGAGGCGCATCTTGCAGGTTTTGGTCGGCAGTATATGCGTGGATAGTAGTGATGTATCCTTTTTCAATACCAAAATTGTCGTCCAAAATTTTGGCCATAGGTGCCAGACAGTTGGTGGTACAGGAGGCATTGGAAAGAATCTGCTCATCACCAGTCAGGCTATCGTCATTCACACCCAGCACTACGGTTTTGATGTCGCCTTTGGCAGGAGCGGAGATAATTACTTTTTTGGCTCCGGCCTGAAGGTGCTTCCCAGCACCAGCTTCGTCTGTAAAAATACCCGTAGACTCTAGTACGGTATGGATACCCAGTTGACCCCAGGGCAGGTCGGCAGGATTTCTCTCAGAATATACACGAATGGCTTTTCCGTTGACGATGAGATGTTGGTCGTCGTAAGCTACTTCGCCCGGAAATCTTCCGTGGATGGAATCATATTTTAATAAATGAGCCAATGTAGCGGTGTCAGTAAGGTCATTTACCGCAACGATTTCTACATTTTCTTTATGAAGCAATGCACGGAAGGTGATTCTACCGATTCGGCCGAAGCCGTTGATGGCAACTTGTAATTGTGACATTTTTCTCCTTATTTAATGAATCAATAGTAATATACTGTTGCACAAACTTAGAGATTATTCATAAATAAGACAAACGGAATTGGGGACTTCGTTGAGATAAATTCTTTGGCTAAGGGCGGAGCATAAAAGCACCTTTTTGTGCGATCACATGGCATTGGATATCCAGAGAGTCGGCTTCTTGTGAGAGCTTCCGGCTGAGGAAATAGCCGTTAGATGCATCAATGATATAGTTTTTGGCCGGTAGCGTCTCTGCCAGTACTTCCATTTTTCGGATGGCTTTCTGCCGGATTAGAATATAGTCAGGTTTGATTTTACGAAGTTTTTGCAGATTTTTGAATGAGATTTTTTTCTGAAGAATAAGTATTCGGTAATTTTTCCAAAGTAATAAACCGTACTCGCCTTCATTTTTATAGCTAAAAAAATCATAAGCATAATTTGCACGATCCATCAGCCGAAAATCTCGGTGCGAAACTCCGACGCTATCCAAAAAAGGGTTGATATTGTAGTCGATTAGTTTTTGATCGGCTATCAGCGTCGAGTCTGCCAGGATGACACTTTTTTGATGATAAATTAAGTTCAGATTCGAGCTTTTGGGGGTATCATAAATGACGAGATATTCCTGATGTTTTTGAAAATAAACCCTTTGTATTTGAAAAACACTGAATATGACCAAACAAACCGCAGCACCCACCAAATAACTGAATTTGCGAGATTCAAAAAGTAGCATCAGCCCCAAAATACATCCATAAAGGAGGTATAATTCCACCACTCCAATTTGAATGCCCTCAGTCACCGAATAAGGCAGTTCATACAGCTCAATTGTCACCAAATTGGTCAGTTGGATCATCCCGTTCAAAGCCCAACCCAGCCATTGACTAATAAAGTGGAATAAAGGCGTAAACAGCAAGGCGATGCCCACATAAAACACAATTTGTACAAAAGGCAAAACCAATAGATTGGAGATCAAAAAATAATTGGGAAACTGATTGAAATAATACAATCCCAAAGGAAATGTAACAATTTGGGCAGCCATGGATACACAGGTCATCGACCAGAGATAATCCCAAAACCAATGCTTGAACACCAAAAGCCTATAAAAACGCGGTTGTAAATACACAATCCCCAATACGGCAACGTAGGAAAGCTGAAAACTCACAGAAAAAACCAAATATGGATTCCAGGCTATGAGTATAAAAGCAGAAGCCCCAATGGTATTATAGATTGGACTTCTTTTTCTAAGAGCCTGGCCTACAAGTACAAAGCTAAACATCGCCGCCGCCCTCAATACCGAAGGAGAAAGCCCCGTCAGAAAGGCATACATCCAAAGTGACGTGATCACTACTATCAAATATATCCAAGCACCTCGTTTTTGATTTTTTAATTTGCCAAACAAACCATTCAACAAAAAAACAACAAAAGCTATATGTAACCCCGATACCGAAAGAATATGCATCAGCCCGCTTCCAGCATAAGCCGAACGAAGCTCGCTGTCTAAGTGTGCATTCACACCCAACAAAAGTGCCGAAGCAATGCCCAAAGACTGCGGATGAGCCACATATCGCCGCAAATGCCCAGTAAGATAAGCCCGAATCCGATAAGAAATCAGGAAAATATCAAAATGCTTCAGTTCTGAAATACGATAAAAGCTGTGCTGATCTACAAAATGCTGATGAAAGATATTCTGATACCTCAGATAGGAGCGATAATCAAAAGCCGCCGGATTTTTGGGAGGCTCTACCAGATTGGGAGTACCTTGAATGTACAATACATCTCTGTATTCCAGATTAGCGGTTTTTAGGCTGTCTTTACGAAAATATAAAATTATTTTTCCGCTCACATTTTTCCATTTGCCCTCAATTTTGGCCTGTTGTATCAGCCCTTCAAAACGAATACTTTTGGCCTTAGGCTGGGCTTCCGAATTTAGTGCAATGGTATACGCTTCTATTCCGGGCTGATAGAGTAGGTTTGTCTTTTCCAGTGACTTATCGTGTTGCCCGGCTCTGATCCACCCAAATAAAAAAATCAACGTACAAGCAAGTAAACCAATCAAAGGATTGAAGCGAACACGCAAACGAGCCGGGAGTAGATACGCTAAAAAAACATATAAAATGCCTCCAAGAAAAAAAATAATGAATACTCCAAGAGCTTTAAAATGGGTAAAATCCTGAAAAATAATGCCCAAAATAAGAAAAAACACCAACCTAAGAAATATATAAGGAGTCCAACGCATCATATCACGAATAAGTAGCTTGTGAAGAAATTATTAATTCTTGAAAAATTAAGTCGATTAAATCTGTATTTTTGAACCGCAACATAAATTTAAATCATTTTTAATATGAAACCTATTCCTTTTTCATTTATTGAGCAAGCCTCAGAAAAGTTGAGCCTTCTCCCAGATGACGAACTGGAAAACCTCGTAGATCAATTCAGCGAACAACAGCCCTATCTAACCGCATATTTGATTGCAAGTAATGAGGAAGATATGCACGAAGACGAACTTGAGCTGTTGTTTTATTTGGGGATACAAGTACTATTTATTGCCTACTCTTTTGTAAAAAATATTCCTGAAATCACCGAACAAACCATTGATGAAGTAGAAATGGATAATGATGATCTCATTACGCAACTTTCAGAAGAAAGCGATAGCGGATTTCAGCAATTACTCGAAGATCTGATGGATCAGCACCCGCAAGGAGACCTGCTCCAGTTTGCCTTCCTGGCCGTTACAGAAGAAGATGAAGAAGAGGCTGAGTTGGTCTTCGAGGATGAAAGCCGAATTTCGGCCTTTATTACACTTAAAATCTTGATTGATTGCCTAGATAGAGTAACTCCATAAATCTATGTACATGGAGGATAAGGAGAAACTTAAGGCAAAAGAAAGTTTTTTCAAACTTTATGGATAAACAACTCTTTATACAATAAGTGTTATTTCTCCAAAATCGCCATAGAAGCTTTATGGACAAACTAGTTAAGGAAAAAATCAAGAAGGCAATTGATCAGTCCGAGCAAAAAAAATTGAAAAACCACACAGAGTTTATATGCCCTCTGCGTAGTTGGGATATTTTTGCGATGCTTAAAGAAGATTACAAAAATAAAAAAGATAAAATGAGGTAATTCGTTTCTTAAGTAATTCATTACATCCAATATAAAAAGCACGAGTTGTTCTCGTGCTTGGCTCTAATTTTGTTTAAATTTAGATTATAAATCAAACGGCATCATGAATTACTTAATTACTATATTTCTTTTTTTGATTTGTTCTTCCTTCGGGTTAGCTCAAAATCAGGTCAGAATAGATAGCCTCCTCACTCAACTACCTCATACACAAGGGACAAAAAAAGCAGATATTTATAATGAATTAAGCTGGGAATATCACAATGATGATCCTGAAAAAGCCATCAGTTATGCCGAACAAGCTCTCTACATTTCTCAGAAAAAAGACTATAAAAAAGGAACTGCCAAAAGCCTAAACAACATCGGCAAAACCTATCGTGGGCTTCTAGAATATACCGAAGCCCTGAAATATTTTTTCTTAGCTCTCCCATTTTATGAAAATGAACCCACACTAAGGCTTGAATACGCCCTCTGCCGCAAAGATATCGGTGATGTGTACAAATCTAGAGGAGTATACAAACAAGCCATGATCAATTATCACAAAGCCAAAGATGAATTTTTGAAATTAAATGCCAAGCGATACTATGCCCAAGTATTGTGTAATCTGGCTGATGTGAGTTATAAATTTGCCAATTATAAAAGAGCACAGGAATTGGCTCTGGAAGGCCTGAAAATTTCAAGAGAAACTGGGTCAAATGAAGGTGTAAAAGAAGCCTTCCTGATTCTTTCGGAAGTATATGCCAATTTAGGGAATTACCAGGAAGCCTATCAGTATCGAGTCATGTACACCGACACCAAAGATAGTGTCTACAAAGCTGAAAACACCTTGGAAAATAAACTGATCAGCGAAAAACTCGAGAAAGAACACCGAGATGCCATGACCAAACTTGTGATGGAAAAAGAAGCCGAAAAAGCAATGTTTGCCAAACAAAGAAGGGATAATATTCAATATTCTTTAATCCTCCTGTTTTTTATTTCCCTTTTTGTGGCTATTTTCCTCTCAGGCAAAGTATACATCCCACAACGATACGTAGAAAGTTTGATCTTTCTTACTTTGCTACTGGTTTTTAGATTTATTCTCATTATCCTGGTATCTCTTACCAGTTCTTACACCGAAGGGGCGCCCCTGTTCATTCTTTTTGTCAATGTAATTCTGGCGATTCTGTTTATGCCTATGCACAAATTTCTGGAGCGTCGCTTGAAAAAAAGAGTCATTGAGGATGTCTCAGAAGACGATAAATTAAAAATTGCTCCTGTAATCAAGTCCATACTACATCGCCCCAAAGAAGAAAAACACGCTCAGGAAGATGAGAAGCCCGACCGGGACAATGAACCCGCTACCCTTTTTGATAATTAATCTTTCCACCTAAAATTTTGCTTTATTTACATAAAAATTTTAGCTTCAAGCCTACATAAGTTTGTGTAGGCTTGTGGGAGTGAATCGGATTATATGAACGATCGGATAAAATTTTATATGTTTTTAAGCCTTTGGATACTGTACACCTGCAAAGGCATTGATCAATCAAAGGAAATCGCCAAATCCTGGAAGGTCGTCGATATCCGTATGGTCAATATGGATTCTATGGCTACCTCCAATCAAGATCAGTATATATCCGTAACTCCTCCGGCAACAATTATTTATCAATTTAATGCAGATGGAACTTATACCATTGATCACGCCAAGCAAATAGACCAAGGTACCTGGCTTATCAGCAAGGATCAAAAAGCACTACTCTTGACTTCCAGTGAAAATCCCGCAGATAATGCCTCTTTTGTAATCGAGCACTTTGAATCCTATAAAATGGTCATTTCTACAGACATCAGCGGGGTCAAAGAATTTATCACCTTAGAAGCAATGGACTAAATTATATCCTGATGACACAAAACGCCTTCCAACAGTTGATCACTTTACTACTGGCTAAATGGCAGCCCAGTTTTTTGCCCCGTATTTCATGGGTAGGTACAAAAATCCGCCTGGAAGCCTCCAGTAAATGCCAGCTTAAATGCCCTTTATGCATTACAGGAACAGGCATCACACGTACACAGACCTCCGTAGGCTGGGGGTATCTCAAGCTGGATGATTTCAAAAAAATCATCGAGCAGAACCCCCGCATTCGAGAAATTGAGCTTTCCAATTATGGAGAGATTATGCTTAATCCCGAATTACCGGCAATGCTAGAATTTGCTTTTCAGAAAAATATTCGCCTTTCTGCCATCAACGGAGTAAATCTTAATCATTTGCCGGATACTTTGGCCGAAGCACTGGTAAAATATCAATTTTATAAAATGAAGGTCTCCGTAGATGGTGCCAGCGAAGAGACTTATCAGATTTACCGAAAAGGAGGAAAATTCAGTGAGGTAATAGCCAATATTCAAAAAATCAATCACTATAAAAAATTATATAATTCTGAGCTCCCCAAACTCAAATGGCAGTTTATCATCTTTGGACACAATGAACACGAACTCCCCGAAGCTCGCCAAATTGCAAAAAGCCTTGATATGAGCTTTAAAGCCAAACTAAATTATAAACCTAAGGTGTTTCCTGTGCAAAATCCTGAATTTGTGCTTAAGGAAAGCGGAATCGGTGTGTCGGATATTCGGGATTTTGAAAGCAAACATCAAACGCTTTATTCTCCTGCCTGCCTCCAACTCTGGACAGAGCCTCAGGTTAATTGGGACGGCAAATTGCTGGGCTGTTGTGTAAATAATTTCGGCGATTTCGGAAATGTATTTGAGTCGGGGCTAGAAAACTGTCTGAACAGCGAAAAATACCGTTATGCCAAAGCCATGGTGCTTGGTCAGAAACCTCCCCGAAAGGACATCCCTTGTACCCGATGCAAACGCTACCAAAAGGTCAAAGAGATGCCCTTTGCCAAAGTTGTACTTAAGTCTATTGAGAAAAAGCTGCTCAGTTTTTTTTGATTAGGGCTTTAGGGCTCCCATTCCTCCATCCACACCTATCATCTGTCCGGTGATCCAGTTTGCCTGGTCTGAAAGTAAAAAGGCTGTCAACGAAGCAATGTCTTCAGGTTGCCCAATTTTGCCCAAAGGATGCCTTTTGGCGGAAGCCTCCCGCTTTTCATCACTACTCAATAGTTTGGAGGCCAGAGGCGTATCGGTAAGTGAGGGGGCAATGGCATTCACCCGAACGCCGTACATAGCCCATTCGGCGGCCAGCGATTTACAAAGTCCTTCCACCCCTGATTTAGCCACAGCGATAGAACTGTGAAAGTTCATCCCCAATCGTGCAGCTACGGTGCTGTACAAGACTACACTTGCTTGTTTGGCTTTTTTCAAAGATTTAAGGCTAGCCTGGAGGATTTTGACCGCACCCAGTACATTGATCTGGAAATCTTCCAGGAATTCGTCTTCGGTTAGTCGATGAAAAGGCTTTAAATTAATCGTTCCTGGGCAATATACCAAACCGTGTAAAGTATCCGGTAGGTCGTTTTCCAGCGTAATAGGCAGGGGATTTTTGACATCCCAGGTGATATGCGGAATATGCAGCTCTTGTAATACTTCGCTTTGGGTGCGTGAAAGATGCATAATCTGATGACCCTGAGCAGAAAGCATTTTGATTAAGGACAGCCCGATGCCGGAGTTTCCCCCAACTACAAGGATATTTTTTTGCATAGAAAATTAGTGTATGTTGGATTTTTTGTATTTAATTGAATTACAAGCATTTATCCGATAGCTGATTCCCTCAGATAAATGCATTCGGTTGAGTGTTCAACAATGATTTGAACTATGTATTAAGATTCAAATACTTTAAGAACTCGTTACGGGTGGCTTCTTCCTTAAATTTACCACTGTAATAAGCCGTAACGGTAGAGCTTTGAATGTCCTCAATCCCACGCATAGATACACAAAGGTGTTTGGCATCGATCACAATGGCTACATCTTGGGTATCAAGGGCTTCCTGTAAGGCAATACCGATTTGATTGGTAAGCCGCTCCTGAACTTGAGGTCTTTTGGCATAAAATTGCACTAAGCGATTGATTTTAGAGAGTCCGATTACCTTTCCTTTGGAGATATAAGCCACGTGTGCTTTACCGAAAATGGGCACAAAATGATGTTCACAATGGGTGAAAATAGTAATATCTTTTTCCACAAGCATTTCATTATACTTGTATTTGTTTTCAAATAAAGTGACCGAGGGTTTATTTTGAGGGTTGAGCCCGCTGAATATTTCTTTGATAAACATTTTGGCGACTCTACGAGGTGTACCCCGAAGGCTGTCATCTTCCAGGTCAAGCCCCAAGATATGCATAATTTCCCGAAAATGGCTTTCTATCAGGTCAATTTTGGTATCATCATCCAGGTCGAAGGCATCATCACGAAGGGGAGTGTCATAAGATCCGGGCAGGTGATCATCTCCGATTTCTTCCAAAGAATAGCCGTTTAGATAATGATCGTGATGACCGTTTCCATTAATAGCTGGCAGGGAATTCAACAAAATTTCTTTCTGTTTCATATAATTTAATTTTTAGAGCGAATTGGTTATCAAGTTTTTCTCGCAAAATGTTCCAAATGACTACGGCAATATTTTCGGCAGTCGGATTTAGATTTTTAAACTCAGGGGTATCCAGATTTAGATTTTTATGGTTAAACTTAGACAGTACGTTTTCTTGTATCAGGTCACTGAGTACCTTCATATCAATGACATAGCCTGTTTCGGGGTCTATTTCACCGATCACCTGCACAATAAGCGTGTAATTATGCCCATGATAGTTGGCATTGTTGCATTTGCCAAAAACGGCCGAGTTGCGTTCATCTTCCCAATTTTCATTAGATAGGCGATGTACGGCATTAAAATGTTCTTTACGAAATACAGATAACTTCATAGAATACTCATTTAGAAGCCTGAAAATCAAGGCTTAAGAGAAACAATTAAAGAACACATTGTATGTATTTTTGTTTAAAATATTGTGACGAAAGTTAAACAAAAGGTCGAACGAGGCTTAGGTTGAACCCTTTATTTTGAATGTTTCATCAATATCACTACAAAACGAGTAAGTTTTTTGTTTAAAAAAAGCAAATAAATAAATAAACAGAATAAATCAAAAATTTAGGAGAAAAGAAAATCAAACGTTTTTTGAATACCAAGTTCTAAACAGCCACAGGGTATAAAATGTTCCTGCTTTTAGGCAATAAAGCCAAAGGCAATACCAGGAACTATGATTTAAACCAAGTCTGTGTACGATAGAATACACCCCAATAACCTCTTACTTTTAGCTGACCGTTTTCCACCCATAATTTGCAGCTATACTCTTTCCCGTTTTCAGGGTCTAGTATTTTGCCGTCTTTCCATACATCGCCACTTTTTACCATATCTCTGATCAACACCATGCCAAGTATTTTTTTATTTTTACGGTCTCCGGGGCAAAGTGTACACAGAGGGTCTTCCCCATTGCTGGTGTCCAGAATTTTTTCTACTTTTCCATAGACTTTACCGTTTTGGGCTTCATAAATTTTGATCAGCGATTTGGTCTTGCCTGTTACATCGTCTACGGTTTTCCAGGTACCTACAATACTTTGTGCTTGGAGTTGAAAACTTAAAAAACCACTGAGTAAAAGAATTAAGAGTGACTTTTGGCGCATGATTATATTAATTTTAAAAGAATAATAAGTAATATTTGTGATTTCTACTTGTAAATTTACCAAAAAGTGTGTAATATTAACACATCATAATTATGTCGGAAAGATTCTATCCTAAAAATTTTAATTGATGAAGAACCTCACGATTATTTTTTTTGTAATTTTGCAAAAATTAATACATTGTAACCAAACAGGTTTTTTGAATTAACAATACACATAAGGATAGTGTTTCTTTTGAAGCATAATTTCAGGACACCAAAAATAACAAATAACATGAATATCTTCGAATCCAAGTATGTTCAGGTAAATTATAACCCCGTTACCAATTCTGTTGAAACTATCTGGAAAGATTTTGCTACAAGTGACGAATTCCGAAAAACCATCGACATCGTTTATGAGGCCATGATTAAAAATAAACCACAAAACTGGGTGGTAGATTTTACGCGTGCCGGCGTAGTAGCTGTCAAAGACCAAGAATGGTTCTATAACAAAGTTCTGCCGAAAATGGCAAGAGCTGGCATCAAAAAAGCACCTGTGGTTGCCTCTGGTGATGTCTTTAGCAAAATGCATTCTGACGAAGCCAAAAGACATATGAATCGTATGGGCATCGAATCTAGGTATTTTGAGAACCGCCAAGCAATTGAAGAATGGTTGCTTACGGGGAATCTTAACCAGGAACACCCGCGCGCTGGCAAGTTTAATACCTTTAATTTGTTCTGAAAATAAGGGATCAAACTTTGGGGCTATAATGCCTTTTTAGCCAAGTACTTAAACCTTCTAATCCGGGAAAAAGTACTCTTTCATTGATATTTGCCTGATCTAATTTATCTCTTACTTCCCATTTAAGATCGGCTGGAATTATAATCCTGAAATAAAGGTCGGGGTGTTTTTCCAACCACTCATCCAACATCGCCTGTGCATCTGACATGGCCGAGAAAAGCGCAAACTGATTAATAATCCGCTCATCAAAAGAGGGCGGTTCAAAAAAAATTACAAAACTATCTTGCTGCAAACTGCTGAATTCCTTCCAGGATTTGCATACATGGTTGAGTAATTCTGTGGTGAATTTATTCGAGCCTTCTTCAAGCAAAATCTGCTTCAACTGATCCGGTAGATAGTGTATTACTTTCTCGTGATTCACCGCCCAAATAACTCCATCCTGACGAAATTTTTCAAGGTCAGAAGTGGCAAAATGCAAAGCCACATAAGGCGAATAAGTCCAATCCAACAAGCGAGTAGGCAGGCCGAAATGTTGTGCAACAGCCAGGGTATCCCAAAAAGAATCTATCCGACCGATATTCAGTAAACTTTTGGAATATTTGCTGAAATTTCTAATTAAATGCTTTTCTACCTCGATGTAAGCTCCTCCCAAACGCATGAGGCTGGTTTTCAGATCATAAGCTGAGTCACTCAAACCACGATATACATAAGGAGACCTATATCGGCTCAATGCTTCGTGAAAGGTATCTCTGAATAAAGCTTCTTGAAGCTCTCCCCATTTGTAAACTTTTATATCGTTTTTCATCAAGTGTGTTTAGCTGAAAGTTCTTGATCCTTTATTGGAAAATATATGTGTTTGATCATTGTCGCATCAATTGCCATAAGTAGTCCATAGTAATTAGTCGATAGTCCATAGCAAATACAATCATCTGGTTATCAATTAATTATAAAAACAACTCATATAAACTAATTAAAGGTAGCTACTTATAACCTATATGATTATCAAAAAGCCTAAAAAATGTAATTATCAAAATCCGCAAAAATTAGCGCAATCTGCATTCTAAGACTTGTACTCCAAATTTTCAGGAATAATGGCTTCTACCTGCACCTCAAAACCTTCCAAGACCCAAGAACGAATCAAACCTTTGCCTTTTGCTTCCGAAAAAACTACAAATTTACCTTCTTTGAGTGTCTCTACCTTTACATAGTGCTGTT
>JANRIC010000025.1:0-24147 GCA_033765345.1 Microscillaceae bacterium | reverse complement strand
TTGATGATCAATTTTGCCACGAATGCACGAATAAACGCCCTTATTCGTGCATTCGTGGCAAGCAATTCTTTCAAATGTTTAGTGGATAGCAAGTCTAATCAAGATGTGTCACCCACAAAATTTGTCAGAGAACCAAAGTTTATTTGACCTCATTAGAAAATTGTTTTTAGGCAAGACATACCGGAATGTTGCCCTCCGGTATGTTTGATTTACTTACTTAACCGTTGCGATGACCGCTTGAGGGGCGGCATTTTTTACGGACTCTATTCCTTTTTCCATCGCAGCTTTGGTGGTATACATTTGGCTGCTACCGATGATCTGACCGTTTCCGGCCTTTAAATTGAAAAAAAACTTGCCGTTTTCGCTTTCTTTTCGCTCAAACATAGCATCATCCATGGCATTTTTTCGGACGGACTCAATGCCGCCCTCGCAGCCGTCTTTTCCTGCATAACCTTGGCTGGAAAGAATTACCTGTCCATTTTGTGCTTTTAAGCGAAAATAGTGTTTTTCATTATTTTCACTTTGAAATACTTCAAACTTCATACTTTTTAAGATTTAATTGAATTAAAATAAGTGCCAATGTAACTATTTTGCTAACAACATGAGGTAATATTGGGATAAAATTCTTCATAAATTGAAAAACCTAAGCTTATTCTTTTTTTCTGGATTGAGCTTCCTTGAGTAGTTTGTATTCGGCGTTTTCAGGGGTAATGTGCTCATAATTTCCCTGACCGGCTTCGGAAAGTTTGATCAGATTGTCCGACTTTTTCACCACCGCACCAAAGCTAAAAATGCTTAAATATATCTCTTTTTCTCGGTTTTTAGAGATCATGTCATAAAGATTCTCTGGAACATAAAACTCCCCGTCTGTGGCTAGAATAATGCGGTTGTTGCCTTCGGCTTTAAAATTTCTCTGGGCAGTTTTATAAGCAAGTTTTAAACCTTCTTCTCCATTGGTATTGCCACCGGATTTGAGCTGCTCGATTTGTGCTAGGATTTTAGCTTTATCCTGAGCCGAAACTCCCTGAAAGATTACCTGTGCATCGCCTGAATATACCACCAGCGAGAGTTCATCTTCGGGGCGCAAGATATCCAGCAAAAAGTGAATGGACTTTTTGAGCAAAGGCAGTTTTTCGGACGAGCTCATAGAGGAAGATACATCCAGCAAAAACACCAAATTGTTGTGCGCAAAACCCTCCATAGATTTTATAATCTGCTGATTTGTGGGTTCATTGGGCGTATTCGGCGGAGCTGGGGCTATTTCGGGGGCTTTGTATTGAAATATAAAAGGTTGTAAAATATGTTTGAGAATAAAGGGTTTGGACAGACTACCAAATTTATTGTACTCATAGATGATGCTGCCGTTATACATATAAATATAATCGTCATATTTAGGTCTGTATGAGCTAGATTGGTCATTAGGCTTTAATTTAGCTGCTTTTTCGGCAAATTGTTTGGAAGAATTGGGCAAATCTTCATAAGGATTGTAGGGGCAGTTGCCATTGTTGCGTCCGATACGCTCAATGCCTTTCATGTTTTCATATTCCTTACTGATTAATTCCCGCATTTGATTATTGATGGCCTCGATTTGTTCAGGAGAAGGCAAGTTGTTGCTTTCTCCCCGATAATAACGCTTAAGAGTAAACAATACATCCTTATTCAAATCTGTAATTTTCAGCAGACCATCTCCCGACACGTGCCAAGAGGATAAAGGGGCAGGGCGGGGATAAGATTCAAAGATTTTTCGGAGGTCTTCATACATACGTTCTTTTTGATCGTCAAAATCTTTAAAAAGCACCTCCATTCTTTTTAAAATTTGTTCGGATTGTGCCAGATTATCTTTTTTATAGGTCTCGGCTTCCGTATATTTGACCAAAGCGACCATTTGAGCCTCGATCTCCACCAAAATATTCATCAAATTGCGTAATTGTGCATTGATAGACTCCTGATAAGCCGTTGGAAGGAATTTGCTGTGATGCAAAGCTCTTTGAAAATCAGCCACAGGAATTTTATAGTCGGGGTACTGATAGCTTAATTTTCCTTTTCCCTCGTAGGAACTAAGATTTTTGAAGCGACCTGAGCTTAAATGATAACTTCTCAAAGTGAGTATACTTAGATTATTCTGCCGCACGGACTCACTAATAAAATCCATATAAAAGTTTAAGCTGTTGAATGTCAAGGAGCTAATGACTTGTTTCTGGGGTACAATGCCTATAGGTGTATAATTTAGGGAGCTGTAGGCTTGTGTACTGTAAGCTGGCAGGGGAGTGGGCGTATTTAGCTTAAATACTGGGCAATAAAGCGTTTGATAGAGGAGGTATTGCCCATTTTGCTTGCTATAATCTACAAAATTATTGTAAAAAGAAATCAATATGCCATTGTGCTGATTGATGAGCAAGTCATAAAATTGATTGTGGTGGGCACTGTTTTGTTGCGCCGGATAATTGTTTCCATTCAGGTAATTTCTTTTACTTTCTTGTTGATCCATCAAGCCGCCCAAAAAGCTGTTAAACATACTTTCACTGGGATAAGGCACAGCGGGTTTGTTGAGATTGAGCAGAAAGTCATCTTGCAGGTTGATATTTCGGATGAGTCGTTCTTCATCAAAGCCGCTGTAGATATCATCCTGAAAATGATACGCCAATGAATATAAATACTCGTTCTCTGTCTGAATCACATCCAGCATAATTCTTTGGGCTTTTAGATAAGCACTGGCAGATGTTGAAGCAGGTATTTTATCTTTCCAAACGCCCTGATGGAGATTAAGGCAGGCTTGTCTGAAATCCTGAAACTGAGTGACAAATGCCTGGATAATTTCATCGGATTTCTTGAGTTGATCTTTTTGATAATCCTCCAGGCGAATATAGATATCTAGGTCTTTGCTGAGTTTGTCGAGGGCTTGCAGGGATTGCCAAAGTTTTTCGGTCAGAGCATTTAGCTCCGCAACATTCCCCTGGAGTGCTGTCTGATAATAATATACCTCAAGCTGAGGAGAGCATTTATAACTTTCATAGTACTTGAGTTTGAATCTCTGCGGATTTTTTTGGTATTGGCGGATGTCACCGTAGTATTCATACAGGCAATCCATCATCGGGATGACGTACTCAATGGATTTATTGACGAATGTGAGGTAATTGTTATAGGTCTTTTGTTGCTGCGCCGAAACGGACTGTGCAAAAATATTTTGAGACAAGCATACATACAAGAGAATGATACTGAATGAGCGTTTGATCATGATGCATTAGGTTATTAAATAGGGTGTCGGGTATTGGAAACCGGGTCTTGCTTGATTTATCTATAGCCAAAACCCCTACCGATACCCAGATTATATATACATACTTGAATTTTTGGATGGAAGTTTAACTTTGCAATATTAAATCGGGACAAAAAAAACCCGGAATTTCTCCGGGAATCTTCATATAAAAAACTTAGAAATGAGCCTTATGGATGATTTTTTGAAAATACAGCATCTTTTGATTTGAAATAAAGCGTACGATTTTTCGTGCAAGTTATTCCTGACAGCCGTGGCCGATAAACTCGGCGGCTTCGGAATGTCCTAGTTCTAGGGCTTTCTGAAAATCCTTACAGGCATTTTTTTGATCACCTTGAGCAAATTTAGCCATTCCTCGACCAAAATAGGCTTTGGCACATTTAGCATCTTGTTTGATTGCTTTATTGAATACATCTAAAGCATCCTCGTAGTTGCGGAGCTCCATGTGGTGGTCTCCAAGTTTACAAAGGTCTTCGGTATTTTCAGGAAGTTTCGTTTTAGAATCTCCTTCCCCTTCGGCTCCCCGCATCAATGGGGTGGTATTGGGTGCTGCTATCTCGATGCCGCAATGTAGGGCAAGTTTTTTTCGGGCGATTTCATTCCCAATGGTTGCAGATTCTTTCCACAGTCCACAAGCTTCTTCTTTTTTGCCTAAGGAGAAATATATACTGCCTTTTAATTCGTGTGCTACGGAGTACTTAGGATTGATTTCTAGGGCTTTATCAATATCCAGAAGAGCTTCTTTGTATTTCCTAAGTGTAAAATAGAGCGTAGCTCGGCTGATATAAGCCTCGTGAGATCGATTATCATATTGAATTGATTTATTAAAGTTATCCAGGGCACCTTCGAAATCCTGAAGAAGAAACATCACATTTCCTAAATTTTGGTAGGCTTTGGCATAAGTTGGCTCCAAATCAATGGCTTTTTTAAAATCAGCCATTGCTTCGGCATATTGTTGGTCATAGTATTTTTGATTTCCCGATTTGAGATAATCTTTTGCAGTTTGGGCATTTGCCGAGGCAGTCACAAGGATGATACATCCTAAAAAACCTATAAAATGATCACTTATAAATTTAAGCATGGTCTCTATTTGATTAGGAGATACAATGATTTTAAGTAGAGATGCTCAATACCTTTGAGGTTTAGATTGAAAAATTTATCTTCAATGAGGTGCTGTGAATGTTATTTAAAGTCTTTTCTTTCCTTTGTAAGATAACAATTTACAAGAACTATACCACCCTAATCTGCTTGTAAGATTCACGCAAGTTCTGGATTAAGAATACATCTCAGCTAAAAAATTGCTTGTGTGCTTTATTCAAACTTCTGAATCGTCTTTAAATATCTTTTGTTATTAAGTCGGATTTTACGGGGTTTGAGCGTCAGAGAAAGTGCCAGCCCTGTACTTGCTAGGGAAGAACTTACGATGGCACTTTCGCGGGTAGTGGAGAAAGAATGATTGACCATATCTATCAGAAAATAACCGGTACCAGCTATGACCAGAAACTGACTCATGAGCCGGATAAGTCTTCGCTCGGGATACAGAGTCACCGAAGCAATTTCATTTAAATGTAAGGCTGTATTATTGACTTTGATATAATCTTTGCCGATTTCTTCGATGACAGGTTTGTATCTCATCTGATCATCTTTGAGGCGAAAATATAACCTTTCTCCTTCATAAAATCGCACCCGTTTGATTTTTCCTCCTTTCTCGAGAGCCAAGAAACGGGATTTGGAATCAAGGGAATCAAGCGTCTTGGTTGTCAGGGTATCTTCACTTTGAGGCGTTGCGATTTGCTCATCGGTTTCTTGTGCTATTGTCAAAGAGCAAAAACAAAATAAAGCAAATGTCAAATAACTGAGGTGCCGAATCATCCCTTATTTTTTTGGTGAATTATATTCAAATTTCATAAAAATTTTCCATTTTTAGGCATCAACCTTCCAATTTTTTACAATCAATTTTAAGAAATTAATAGAAGTTGTATCAAATAAAAAAGCTACTCCGTTGAGAGTAGCTTTGGGTAAAAAGTTATGGGAAAGTTTTTTATTATTCGCCTTCTTTGTTTTGAAGCTTTTTAGGGTCAAGTATTCCTTGACGAATTAAAAACTGCTTAAATGCAATCTGAAAAGGTTCAAAACTAGGGTCCGAAGTTATGGCTTCCTGATATGCCTTAATCGCATCAGCTATGTAATTTCTATCTTCAAAAAACTGAGCCGCTTCCAGTTTTTCACCAGCATTCGGATTATCAGAGAGATTTAAACTTTTGAATTCTTTTTGGATTTTAGTAAATGATTCTTCTTCAGGTTTTGTAAGAGCGAAGAAGATGGAGGTTGCCCCTTTGTCATTGGCCGAGATAATCTGCATTTTGGCAATGTCAAATCCTTCCAATTCGGGGATGTCTAAATTGACCAAAGCAAAAGTATCTTTGGTTTCTATAACCTTAGCTAAATCATCAAAATCATTTCGAATTTCTAAAATATACCCGGTTGATCCAGGTAAAGAATTCCATTGTATCAAATACTCAGTCCCCAATGCAGGAGCAGTTTTGGGCATTAACACCAAAATATCCCCGGTTTCTCCTCTCTCTACCGAACCCGTTACATTAGAATATTTGTAAGGGTTTTTGTGAATATCCTGATCGCCGGCTTTGGTTAATTCTCCAATGATGTAATTGGCATAACGCTGAGAGGTGCTTGAGCTGGCTTTTTTGAGCAATTCTTTTTCAAGTGTAGCTGCTTGATAAGTGCCTGCCTTGCTGATTTCTACGGTTCCACCGCTTTTGGTATGCAAGAGGCTGATATAACTTTGTGCAGACACGGAGATGTTATCCGTAGCCGATACTGGGATTCCTACTTTCGCAGGAGTTGCGTTGATTTTGCTTGTGCCGCTACTGGCTAACACTTTAAACTGAGCCATGGAAGTTTGGCCAGAAGCCATAAAAAACAATGCTAGCAGACTGATTAGTTTATACTGTCTCATTATTAGTTTGTTTGATTTTAACATTTTTACGTTTGATGGTAATGAAGAGTTTCTTAATTAAACCATAATAAAGCTCTACGAAAATTCCACTCAGAACCACTGCGATGATTGCTGTGTTGGTTTCTACCCGTAGGCGATACCAATCAAAGGCATACAAGCCAATTCCGAGAATCAAAATAAAGATTGCTAATTGAAAAAAGATTGTAATGGCATCATACCAATAACCTACTTTGTGAAAGAAATACGAAAACAACCACGTACTCAAAAAGGCAATAGCAATGGTCAATAAATAGTTCCTCCACCAGGACATTTGATTGATAAATTCTTTATTCAAAATCATAGATACGATATTCGCATGGATAACGACTCCGTACATATCCAGCGTACTTTTGCCAACATAATTCTTATTCAGAGGGGTATAAAATTTATCCACATAGGAGTATTCACTTAGGGTTTCCCCCATAAATCCGAGTATCAAAATCTTATCTTTAAGCCATGACAGATCTGCGCTGCTGTCTATGGCTTGCTCCCAGTCTAATGCCCAAAAAACAGGCTTGCCTTTATCAGCTATATCAATATTGCCTCGGTAATTGATATATTCGTATTCATTGGCACGATTGAGAAAGTCTTGGGCTGCCTTTGGATCAACAATTTGAGCGACTTTTACGGCAAAAGCTTCAATTTTTTGTTTATTCACCTTCACTAAGGGGCTAAAAGTGCGTATTGTCACAAAATCTCTCATATTCCCCCGGCTTTCACTGATCAGATTGGCGTGCCCCTGAATCGCATACCGACTGAACATTTCGTGTGAAGTCTCCAAAGTATCGAAATGTTCTACTTTAAAATTCGGGTCAGCTTCAAGTTTTTTGCGGGTTTTTTGGCTTAGATTGCCCTGATTAACCATAACCAGATTTTTAACCTGAGATAGTGCGGCACTGTATAAACTATCACCCACTGGATCCAAAGGTCTTCTTGAGAAAGCGTCAATGGCAATGACCTTAGGCTGGGCACGATTCAGGTTGTTGATCAAATCAGCCATACCAACTCGAGGGAGGTTTCCGATATTCACTACAACGATATTGGTATCTGTGGTGGGCTGTTCTCTTAATTGGGAGTACACAATATCAGTCATATCGAAGTCATCCAGCACATTTTCAATAGGATTAAGCATTTCCAGGTTATCTGCCAAAGGGATTTGACTTAATATCCACATAAAAGAGAATACCAGAATGGTGATGATGAAACTATCTATGATACTTTTAAACATTGAAAAATTAAATTAGCCAAATAATTTTAGGATTCTTTATGAGCGTTGGTCAATTTAAAAGGAATTATGTAGATTTCCAATAGTTTGGGCTTATGATTTCTGCTGTTGCTCATGTATAATACTGCTATCAAGCAAAAAAGATGCGAAAATATTACATATCGATGAAAAAAAGAAGAAAGGCTAGATATTCTTCCGAAAATTATATTCAAGGTATTCTCCAAGGGGATAGAGTTTTGTTAAGCCAGTCAATTACCCTGATTGAAAGTCGTCTGGAAAATGACCAAATACTTGCTGGTGAAATTCTGGAAGCCATTTTACCCCACACTGGTAATTCTTTAAGGGTGGGCATTACAGGAGTGCCAGGGGCAGGTAAAAGTACATTTATCGAGGCATTAGGTAAATGGATTATTGATGAAAATAAAAAACTGGCCGTGCTGGCAGTTGACCCCTCTAGCAGCCGTACGAAGGGCAGTATTATGGGTGATAAAACCCGTATGCCGGAGCTTTCTCAGGATTTGCGCGCTTATATTCGTCCTTCACCAACCCAAAGTTCTTTGGGGGGAGTAGCCCGGCGAACTCGCGAGGCTATGCTGCTCTGTGAGGCAGCAGGGTATGAGGTGATTTTTGTAGAAACTGTAGGAGTGGGGCAATCCGAAACATTGGTGCGCGGGATGGTAGATTTTTTTCTGCTATTGATGCTGGCAGGCGCAGGAGATGAATTGCAGGGCATCAAAAAAGGAATTATGGAAATGGCCGATGCAGTCGTCATTAACAAAGCCGATGGGGATAACTTGCACCGTGCCCAAGTAGCTAGAGCAGAATATGAAAGTGCTTTGCATCTTTTCCCCTCTTCGGAGAGTGGATGGCAAACGCCTGTGTTGACATGCTCCGCTCAGGAAAAAAGCGGTATGGCAGAAATTTGGGAAGTAATTCTCAGATACCGTAGAGAGATGGAAAAAACAGGCTTTTTTCAGAAAAAAAGGCAGGAACAGCAAATCAACTGGATGTTTGATGCCATTCGTCAGAATCTGGAATTGGATTTTTTTAAGCATCCCAAAGTACAAGCCGCTTTACCTGAGTGGGAAGAACAGGTCAGGGGGGGCAAAGTTCCCCCGCTCTCAGCCGCAAATAGTCTCCTAAATATGTATAAACAATCTTGATTTGATTTACTTTTGCCTTTGATAGCGGGTTTTGGTATTTTGAGCCGACACCCAACAATCTTGTATCATATTTTCAACAAAAACTATATATATTATGAGTATTCTTAGATCTATCATTGATTCTATCCGTGCCTCCGTCTCTAATGAAGCTTTCGAGAAAGTAAAGCAAAAAGAATATCACGATCAGGTAATTAACGCCATTCACAAAGCCAGCGAAGACGGAGATATTACCGCCGAAGAAATCGCTGATGTAAAAGGACTAATCGGTATGCTGAATATTACCGAGTCGGAAATGGGGCATGTCAAACTAGACATCATGAGACATCTCCTGACCCGTATTCTGGCAGACAGTAAAGTTACGGAAGAGGAAATAGCACTTTTTAAAGAAGTAGAAGACGGTTTAAGTTTTGCAAAAGAAGATAAAGCGCATCTCGAAGATGAAATCACTCAGATGAAAGCATTATACAATAAATAAATATTTGGTGAATCACTCGATGGGGTTCAATCTATTTTGGGCATTCGTTTCAAGTAGCAGTTTTACTTACTTGCCTGTGTAGTAAAGAAGTCATTAGGGCATTTTTAATAACCTAATGATTTCTTTTAATCCACGCTAACACTTGGCTTCTTGTTGTATTTCAATCCAGACACCCACCATTTGAGTGATAAGTTCCCAATGACCCTGATCAGCTAGATTATAGATTGCCTTCATGTACTCTTTTTTTAAATAAAAACGATACCAGATTTGATCTTTGATAATGATTTTTTTATCTAGTAATTTTTGGAGGGGGCGTTCTTGTTTGATTTTTTGTGCAAACCGAATGTCTTTAATATCAATATGACGGCTTCGCATAATCCGAGTGCGGTGATTTCCTTGGTGGTCGCGATAATTATCCCTTAGAAGATTTTCCCGAAATAATTCCATGAGTATTTCACATTCTCTGAGGCTGAGTTCAAGGGTTTGGTCTTCCATAAAGCTTACATCCATAGATAAGGGAGTTCTACTACACCACCATAGAAACCTGGAGGGGCATCAGCTTTCGAATTTTATCCTGTAGATCCTCTGAGGCCGGAAGTAAAGGCAGTCTTACCTGATTGGAGCAGATACCCAAAAGCCTAAGAGCCTCCTTGATTCCTACGGGGTTAGCTTCTTCGTACATCAAAGGGTTGATTTCGGCAAGCTGAAAAACATATTTTTGAGCTTGAATAAAATTTTGTTGTTGCGCCTGATGAACCATTGCCCTGAACACATCCGGAAAAGCATTGGCCATGACCGAAATTACTCCTTCGGCACCCACTGCCATCATAGAGAGTGTTGCTAGGTCATCTCCTGAAAGAAGCAGAAAATCATCAGGTTTGTTTTTGGCAATGGTAATCCATTGTTCAATATGACAATTGGCCTCTTTAAGCGCAATAATATTAGGGTGTCGGGCTAGTTTAAGCGCGGTTTCGGCACTTAGATTCGAGGAAGTCCTACCTGGTACATTGTACATAATGATAGGTAGTGGAGCATGATCGGCAATCAGTTGATAGTGGGCATAAATTCCACGTTGGGAAGGTTTATTATAATAAGGACTTACAGAAAGGATTGCTGCAACTCCCTCTAAATCTGTGGAATTTATTTCTTCTAAAACGGCTTGAGTATGATTGCCACCAATGCCATAGACGATAGGAAGATGATAAGGATTGTGTTTTTTGACGAAATCCAGTACCTCTTTTTTTTCTGTTTTGCTTAGGGTGGCCGATTCTCCGGTAGTACCCAATACCACCCAATAATCCACTCCTTGACCAGAGGCGGAGGTGTGATTTAATAAATTCTCCAGCCCCACATAATCAATTTCCTTATTCTCCTGCATAGGAGTAACCAGTGCAACACCCACACCGGTAAGTTTTTTCAAATCCATGGCTTAATTTCTTGTTAATACTTTGGTATATCGCTCCATGTTCTCAATCAGTTTGTCTTCGCTGCGGTTTTCTTTGAGATCAATCATCAGGTCTAGACAATCTCTGCGACTTTTGAAATACTGCCCGATACGACACTTAGCCTGGCTATGCATCAGCACCGTATCAAGGATGGCAGAGTGGCGAACATTTACGCAATATAAATAATCGAAACGACTATTTGCAAATTCCTGCACGTCCTGCGATTTGATCTTACCAGACAAAGAGATGTCTTTGCTGCTGAATCGACTACAACTGAAGCTATGTGTGAGTTCCTCACGGGTATCCGTATAATTCAATAAACGAACATCTTTGCCGTCTTTTTGTAAACGACTTACAAAGTCATGAAGGGCAGGATATTGCGCTTCATTTTGAATCTCGAACAAGATTCCAATACGTTTGGCTTCGTGATAATCAGAGGAACTACGAACGATTTCCGGGGAATTTTTGCGGAAAAATTTATTTTTGAAGTATAAAATGAAGTTAATTATTCTTCTCATTGCACATCTATTGAATGAATGGGATGCAATATAAATGATTTTTAAAATAAAATAAAATTTAGCTATTTTTTTTAATTCCTCTAAAACCTTACACCTGCCCCAGGTTGATTATTTTTGCAAAAAGCTTTTGATAATCCTCGGGGGCTTTTTTTAAACCTTCCAGGGTATTTATATGAGAGCTTTTTTTATTCTGCTCAAAAAGTAATTTTTCTAAAAAAAGTTCTTTAGAAACCGTCTCAACCGATATTTTTTGGTTTAATTCTTCTTTTTCTAAGGCTTCCCAGTGATTTCTTGATATTTTTAAATACCGATTATCGAGGTAAAAAAATACCTCTTGATCGCAACAAAGCACATAATTATCTTGATGGATCATCGCTAGTTGTTTGCGTACCTTGTCTATCCGCTCAAAAAGTAAATAACTGATCTCCATCGAGGTATTTTGGGTATGAATCCCTGGATATTTCCAAAGTTTTTGCACAAAATATAGCTTAATTGAATCCGTATCTATGGAGAGACGCCAACCAGCATCATAAAAAAGCCGTGTATAACCCAAAGGCTGCTGGAAAACCAAAAAATCCAGGCGACTGATAGAGATGATCGTGTTTTTTTCTTTTAAAAGTTCAAAATTTTGAGCTAAATCCCTGAGCAGCTTTTGTGTACGTTCTAGAAGCATATCAGGAAGTTTTTTGCAGGATATAATGTGTTTTTGCATCAGCGATTCAAAAGGAGGCCTTCGAAATTCTTTTCGGGGTTTCACCTGAAGGGCAAGCAGATGATCCTCCATGCCTTCATAATGCAGGTAAATAATCTGATCTTCGGCTCTCCAGCAGTATCGTCCACTCAAGGGAGAGCCGCTATCAGGGTAGAAAATAGCTTTTTTAGAAGATAATACAAGCTCGGCGGCTTTTGTTAAATCCATGGTGATCGGTTTAAGTGATATGGATCATCAAAATTGCGCCTGACAGAATTTTTTTGTTTTAAATATGTTTTGTTTGAAGGTTCAAATTACAAAAACTCTTGACAAGATAAAAAATGAAATTGCCAAAATCTTTCTATACCCAAAATAATGTAGTTGAAATCGCAAGACAATTGCTTGGGAAATACCTTTTTACCGATTTTGAAGGAGAATTATGTGCAGGAATGATCGTAGAGACAGAAGCCTATTCAGGAGCATTTGACAAAGCTTGTCACGCTCATTTTAAAAAACGCACCCAAAGAACAGAAATCATGTATCAAGAGGGGGGTATTGCTTATATCTACCTTTGTTATGGCATACACTCCTTATTTAATGTGGTCACCAATGAATTGGATACCGCAGACGCTGTACTCATTCGTGCATTAGAACCCAAAATCGGCATAGAAACCATGCTAAAGCGCCGAAAGCTGACTAAAAAACAATATCGACTCACAGCCGGACCGGGTATTATGAGTCAGGCAATGGGCATTACTACTCAATACAATGGTATCGATCTGATCGGCAATCAAATATGGCTTGAAGACCAGGGAATCTACCCAACCCGTAAGAATATACTGGCAAGCCCCCGTATCGGGATCGACTACGCCGAAGAGGACGCCCTCTTGCCCTGGCGTTTTACCCTGGCCGGTAATCCCTGGTGTAGTAAATCAAAATAAAATCTTAGAATTATTATACTCAAACCCAAGTGTTTTTAAAAGCAAGACCGTTACAAGGGAGCTTTAAGAATGTACATCATTCAAAATCAGGTTAGGTTAATCAATGAGGGAAACCAGGATAAGCATTTTAATCCGGGCATAAATTCCCCCCCCAATAAAACCAAAGGCAGGAAAAATATCGCATCACTCAGTGCTCGGTAGCGTTCATTTTCTTGAAAATATTTTTTTCTGTATACAATAAGTGCCAATATTACATTCATCAAACACAGTATCAGTATCGCAATGATCATTCGCCAGCCACCTATAAATCCGCAATAAAAAGCCAAAAACCATTGAATCAAAAGCAGAACCTGTATCAAAGATTGTATGCTGGACTTTCCGAGCTTTCGGGCGGTGGATACATGGGCATCCTTTTGATCAATGGCTTCCTCGTAGTAGGAAATAATTAATAAATTCACCCAGGCAATCAAAAATATCTGAAAAATAATCAGGCACTCTGCGGGGTTGAGGAATTGATCCTTTAGACTGAGCGAAGCCAGTGCTACTCCTAGGCTATAAATAAACGCAATACGGGTCTCTTTTTGAATCAAAAGCGTATTTTTCAAGCGATCAATCAAGGTCAATAGAAAGTGCAAAAAAACCAAACTACTAAGTGCTATTCCAAAAATCAAAACCCTTCTTGGAAGATAATTTAAAATGATCCATAGCCCAAAAATCAGGCTGATCAACCAACAAATACTTAGGATATTAAAATGTTTTTGATGGAAACGATGGCGGGAGGTATGTGCTTCATGAGGGATTTTATAAGCATCCAGCAGGTGATCCAGGGTATAAATGAGCCACACTGCCACTCCCAGAGATACATAAACAGACCAATCCGGGTGGGTATCCAGGCAATAAGCGCAGAAGTAACACATCAGTACAGCACCCAGCACCACATCAAGGCTCAAAATCCGAAAATAGGTATAAAAAACAGTAAAAAATCTCATGCTTTCATTTCAGGCAGTTTTTTTCTAGGAGTACTAATGTAAAGAAACGAAGCGACTTAAAGCATAAAAGCATAAAAAAATGAAGGAATCGCATACTAAAAATCGATTTTTTTGCGCTGTTCTTTTTTTTCACCGTGTTTGATTTTGCTCTCAATACGCCTTTTTTTGCTGGCTTCGGTCGGTTGGGAGGCTCTGCGCTTTTTCTTAGGGATAAAAACCTGATTAATCAATTGTTCAAATCGTTTGATTACTTTTTGCTTATTGGCCAATTGTGTGCGTTCGCTCTGAGAACTCATCATCAGAACTCCTTCATTGGTCAAGCGATTCTGAAGGGCATTTGCAATCTTCTTTTTCTCGATTTCATTCAGTAAGGCAGAGTTTTCTAGGTCAAAAAGCAGCGTCACTTTAGTATTGACTTTATTCACATTTTGCCCGCCTGCGCCGCCGCTACGGGATGTTTGGAATGAAAACTCTTTACTCAATTCTTTTTCTTGGGCGAAGTTCATGGTTTTGGTTTGTGGTAAATTTTACTCAAAGAAATTGGGTCATCAATTTAATTAGGCAAATCATACAAGCTAATCTATTATAAACCACATAATACACATATAAATATCAAGGGTTCTTTTAAGGGATACGCAGGCAAAGAAGCATAGTTTTGTTGATTTAAAATCAATCACTGATCCTTCGGAAAGATTTGGGAATCTATTGAAATGAAAACACAAAAAAACCTGCAAATCTAGGATTTACAGGCTTTACATTTGTAGCGAGGGCGGGATTTGAACCCGCGGCCTTTGGGTTATGAATCCAATGCTCTAACCCCTGAGCTACCTCGCCTTCGAATAAAAATTTAACTATTCTTTTTGTTTGAGTTTGCAAAGGTAAAACATTTTTTATAAACTAACATAATTTTCTTGTTTAAAAAAAATTTTAGAAGACTATGACGAAATATAAGTATGTAGAAGAATTCGAGATAAGTGCTTCTCCCAAAACCATTTATAATTATTTATACAGCCCGACTAATCTATCCGAATGGTTTGCCAATGATGTAAAAGTAGATCGTAATAAAGTGTTTAACTTTATTTGGGACGAAGAAAACCACTTTGCCAGATTGGTCATTGCCCGGGCCAATAAACAGGTAAGGTTTGAATTTTTGGATGAAAATAAAGAAAAAACCGAAGACCCAGAGTTTGTAGAATTTAGATTACAGGAAAGTGAACTGACCAATTCTACTTTTCTCAAAGTAACGGATTATTCGGAGATAGAAAGTGAAAAGGATCTCAAAGACCTTTGGGAAGGGCTGATCACACATCTCAGAGAGGTAGTGGGCGGGCAGATCGCTTCCTAGAAATACTGATAATCGTTAAATAATGTGAAATTTTTGAGGTTTAACAAACAAATCAGGAGATTAAGCAGTAGATTGCATAAAAGTATTAAGAATTTTGTGCATTGACTTCATTCTCTTATGAAGAAATTAGATTGGTTTGTTGTTAGGGCGTTTATCGGCCCTTTTATACTGACTACTGCTGTGGTGGTTTTTATTCTGTTGATTCAGCAGATGATACAATACATTGACGAATTATTGGGAAAGGGTCTTTCTTATCTGGTTTTTGCAGAGTTATTATTTTATTTTTCTCTTCATATCGTCCCTCTAGCACTACCTTTGGCGGTTTTGTTGTCTTCTCTGATTACCTTTGGGAATTTGGGCGAACACGGCGAGCTTACGGCGATGAAAGCCACAGGAATTTCTTTGGTGCGCGTACTGATGCCGATTTTTCTTTTTTCAGTACTCACTGCTATTTTCTCCTTTTGGTTTAATGACAGAGTTGTGCCGGAGGCAAATCTAAGAGCTTATAGCTTACTTTGGGATATAAAACAAAAAAGTCCTACCCTAAGCATCAAAGAAGGGTCTTTTTACAATGGGCTAGAAGGCTACAGCATCAAAATCAACAAGAAATTTGAGGATGGCAAAAGCATCAAAGACGTGATGATTTATGACCATACCAAAAACCAGGGCAATCGTGAATTAATCCTGGCTGATTCAGGGCGAATGTACACCATTCACTATGAGCGTTATCTGGTGCTAGAGCTATTTAAGGGAAAAAGTTACCACGATCAGGTCGGAACGTATGATGGAAACCGATCTGCTGAAAAGTTTATCAAAAACAATTTTGAAAAAAGTCAGATTATTTTCAGCTTGGCTTCTTTTGACATGGATACAACCAATCCGGAGCTTTTTAAAAATCACCGGATTATGCGTAATATCACAGAACTAACCCACGATATTGATTCTCTTGGCAAACAACAGGTAGAGTCTAAAGACTTAGCTTTTCAAAAAGTAAGCATCAATTTCAATTATCATTTGAAAGATATGCCTCAAGCTCAAGCCAAATTAAATAATGTTCAAACAGTCAATAACCCCATTGTACGTACACGTACAGATAGTCTTATTCAGAAGCAAATAGAAGTGCGGACTACCCCCGACCCACCCAAAGACAGGGTCGTGGCCTCGGCTCTGTCTCGCGTTCGAAATCTAAAAGCAGTGATTGAAGGGCAAGAAGTGCAAGAAGAGGCCAACAAGCGGAGAATTCTGGAGTTTACAGCGGAGATGTATAAAAAATTCACCCTGTCCATTGCCTGCATCACGATGTTTTTTATAGGCGCACCTTTGGGTGCCATCATCAAAAAAGGAGGCTTAGGTTTGCCAGTATTGATTTCTATTGTATTCTTTATTATTTTTTATGTGATCTCCATTACCGGGGAAAAGTGGGTCAGGGAGTCCTTTGTCCCTGTTTTGATAGGTATGTGGACTGCCAACGTGCTTCTTTTTAGCATTGGAATGTTCTTTTTGCGCCAAGCCCGCAATGATTCCCGTATCCTAGAAGCAGACTTTTATTTCGTAATTAGAGACCGGTTTTTGGAAAGACTGAGAAAAAAAGTTTGATAGCTTTGTTTTTTATTGATGAAAAAGCGAAATTTGTAAATTGTAAATAATTATTTAAAATTGAAAGATTTGTCTGAATATGTATCTAGATAAGGAAAAAAAGCAAGAGTTGTTCGAGAGTTTTAGTAATGCGCAATTAAAAACCGATACAGGATCTGCGGAGGCACAAATCGCTCTTTTCACACATCGTATCAATCATTTGACAGAACACTTAAAAACGCATAAAAAAGATTATTCTTCCCGAATGGGGTTGCTCAAACTAGTAGGTAAGCGAAGAAGATTACTCGATTATCTACTTAAAAAGGACATTGAGCGTTATAGAGCCGTTCTGGCAGCCCAGGGTATCCGAAAGTAATTGATCTCAGAAAATTAAGAATGACCTTGTTCATTCTTAATTTTTTTTTCTCCAATATATTATATCATTCCCCATTTATTACAAATATATGTTACCAAAAATTTACAGGAAAACGATCAAGCTCGATGATAAACGTGAAGTTACCCTGGAAACCGGAAAACTAGCTCGACAAGCAGACGGTTCCATTTTGCTGACGCAGGGCAACACTATGCTTTTAGCCACAGTCGTATCCGCCCACGAAGCGAAGGAAGGAGCTGATTTTTTTCCCTTATCCGTTGACTATCAAGAAAAATTTGCCGCCGCCGGAAAAATTCCCGGAGGGTTTCTCAAAAGAGAGGGAAAATTATCAGATTATGAAGTACTTATCTCTCGTCTGGTAGATCGCGCCCTCAGACCTCTTTTCCCCGAAGATTATTATTGCGAAACACAAATTAATATTTTTTTAATTTCTTCAGACCCCAATGTCCCCCCGGACGCACTTGCAGCCTTGGCAGCCTCTGCCGCACTAGCCGTTTCGGATATTCCTATTGAGCAGTATATTTCCGAAGTGCGGGTAGGAAGGGTAAACGGTCAGTTGCTGATTAACCCTACTTTCGCAGAACTCGCACAATCCGATATCGATATGGTTATTGGAGCTACGTATGATAATGTGCTGATGGTAGAAGGCGAGTTAAAAGAAATCTCTGAAGAAGAAATGGTAGAAGCCATTCGTTTTGCACACGACGCCATTAAATTGCAGTGTATTGCTCAAAAAGAAATTGCCGAAGAGCTTGGAATAGTCAAAAGAGAATATACCAGAGAAGAAAATGACGAAGCCGTTTACGAAAAAGTAAAAAATGCGCTTTATGAAGGTTTTTATAAAATAGCTGCCACTGGCAATGACGTTAAAAAAGAACGAAGTAAAGCCTTTGATGACCTGAAAGACCAATTTATCACACAATTGGAAGCAGAAATCAATGAAGAAAATCCTATAGATATGGAGATGGTATACCGTTATATCTCCAAAATTAAGAAAAAAGCCTGTAGAGATGCTACACTCAACGAACAAAAACGCCTAGACGGTAGAGATTGTGATGAAATACGCCCCATCTGGTGTGAAGTAGATTATCTTCCTTCTGCCCATGGTTCTGCACTTTTTACACGAGGCGAAACCCAATCCCTTACCACTGCCACCCTCGGTACCAAAATGGATGAGCAGATGATTGACGGAGCTGTCAATAGCTTCTTTAGCAAATTTATTCTGCATTATAACTTTCCATCATTCTCTACGGGTGAAATCAAACCCAATCGTGCCCCAGGAAGACGCGAAATAGGCCACGGAAACCTTGCTTTCAGAGCCCTAAAAAATATGATTCCCTCGCACGATGATAATCCCTACACCATTCGCCTGGTATCAGATATTCTGGAATCTAACGGATCTTCCTCCATGGCCACAGTCTGTGCCGGAACGCTTGCCCTCATGGATGCTGGTATTCCGATCAAAGCACCAGTCGCCGGAATCGCTATGGGATTGATCTCCGATGCCGAAACCGGTAAATATGCGATTCTATCGGACATTCTGGGAGATGAAGACCATCTCGGAGATATGGACTTTAAAGTAACTGGAACCCGTGAGGGAATCACAGCCTGCCAAATGGATATTAAGATTGATGGATTGTCTTATGAAATCCTTATCAAGGCACTTGACCAAGCACGCCGTGGAAGATTTCATATTCTGGATAAAATGGCCGAAGCCCTTGCCGAACCCAAACCAAGCCTCAAACCACACGCTCCCCGATTTACAACCCTCAAAATCCCAACCGATATGATCGGTGCCGTGATCGGACCTGGTGGTAAAATCGTTCAGGAAATTCAAAAAGAATCCGGAGCCACAATTTCTATCGAGGAAAAAGATAATCTCGGATATGTCAATATCTTTGCAGCCGAACAAAGCTCTATGGATATCGCTGTCAGAAGAGTACAAGGCATTGTAGCTATGCCCGAAGTCGGAGAGGTATACGACGGAAAAGTCAAATCTATACTGCCTTTTGGTGCGTTTATTGAATTTTTACCCGGAAAAGAAGGTTTACTCCATATTTCTGAAATCAAATGGGAAAGAATTGAGAAAATTGATGGAATTCTGGAAATTGGAGAAGAAGTAAAAGTCAAACTGGTAGACGTTGATAAAAAATCAGGAAAGTATCGCCTTTCCCGAAAAGCACTACTTCCTAAACCAAGTGCAAAATAAAACTAAAAACGCTTTAAAAAACCTTCAGGTATCTTATGAGGAATCAAATTTTTTTGTGTTACTTAAAAATTTGATTCCTTTTCTAGAATAGATTCTAAAAAAAATTTATTTTAGTAGGTCAAATGTAACGACAAACTATGGCTAGGCTTATTTATTCAAACAATAAAAACAGTTTTTAAGATTAGGCACCTAAAATTGGTTTAAATTAATTAAACAAAAAATCCATGAGACAGCTTAAAATCAGTAAGCAAATAACCAATAGGGAAAGTCAATCACTAGATAAGTATTTGCAGGAAATCGGTAAAGTAGACCTACTCACTCCCGACGAAGAAGTAGAGCTGGCCAAACGCATCAAAGAAGGAGACCAATTGGCTCTTGAAAAACTTACCAAAGCCAATCTGCGATTCGTGGTTTCGGTAGCCAAACAATACCAAAACCAAGGACTGTCCCTGGGTGACCTAATTAATGAAGGCAATCTAGGACTGATTAAAGCTGCCCAACGATTTGACGAAACCCGCGGATTTAAATTTATCTCTTATGCTGTCTGGTGGATTCGACAGTCTATCCTACAAGCACTTGCCGAACAATCCCGTATTGTACGCCTTCCATTAAACCGGGTTGGCTCTCTTAATAAAATCTCTAAAACATTCTCCGAACTGGAGCAACGCTACGAACGCGAACCCTCACCCGACGAACTGGCAGAAGTGCTTGAGGTAGCTACCTCTGAAATTATTGATACCCTCAAAATATCCGGACGGCACGTGTCTATGGACGCACCTTTTGTACAAGGGGAAGAAAACAGTCTGCTGGATGTCCTGGAAAACGATAGCGAAGAAACTCCCGATTCATCACTCATCAGCGACTCCTTGCGCCGTGAAGTACAACGTGCTCTTTCTACCCTTACACAACGTGAAGCCGATGTGGTCAGCCTTTATTTCGGACTCAACGGCGAACATTCCCTGACACTCGAAGAAATCGGAGAGAAATTCAACCTCACCCGTGAGCGTGTTCGTCAAATCAAAGAAAAAGCCATTCGAAGACTTAGACATACCTCACGTAGTAAAGCCCTAAAACCTTACCTCGGATAGCTCTTAGGAACTTTTTATCTCAAAAAAGTTTTACTATGGATGTTATTCTATGCAAAAAAGCCTGAAATACACTTTCTCAGGCTAAATTAATTGATTTTTTTCTTGGAGAATCTGTTTTTTTTTCAAAAATTGGCAAAATAAAGGAAAATTTGGTATGGCAGCAATTGAAAAAGTTAAATGTCTCATCATTGGTTCTGGCCCCGCAGGGTATACAGCCGCAATTTATGCAGCCCGCGCCGGCCTCAACCCCGTTCTCTATCAAGGTCTACAACCCGGTGGGCAGTTGATGCTCACCAATGATGTAGAAAACTACCCAGGTTACCCCAAAGGAATTATCGGACCGCAAATGATGGCCGACTTCCAGGAACAAGCCGCCCGATTTGGTACAGATATTCGTTACGGATTGGTCACTTCTATTGACTTTTCTGCCCAACATAAAAAAATAGTCGTAGACGAAAAACACGAAATTGAAGCTGAAGCAGTCATCATCTCTACTGGAGCCTCTGCCAAATGGCTGGGTCTGGATTCTGAAATCCGACTTCGAGATTGTGGGGGAGGCGTATCTTCTTGTGCTGTTTGTGATGGATTTTTTCACAGAGGTAAGGATGTAGCCATCGTAGGAGCTGGCGATACTGCTGCCGAAGAAGCTTCTTACTTATCCAATGTATGCAATAAAGTATATATGTTGGTCCGCCGAAGTGAAATGAGAGCTTCTAAAATTATGCAAAGCCGGGTTTTAAACAAACCTAATATTGAAATCCTCTGGAATACAGAAGCCGAAGAAGTCATCGGAGATAAAGAAGTGACTGGGCTGCGTGTAAAAAATAACCTTACTCACGAAACCCGTGAACTGACCATTAGCGGCTTTTTTGTGGCCATCGGGCATCAACCCAATACCGATATTTTCAAAGGACAATTGGATATGGATGACCAAGGCTACCTGATTACCGTCAAAGGATCAACCTACACAAATATTGAAGGAGTGTTTGCCTGTGGGGATGTACAGGATAAAACCTACCGCCAAGCAATTACTGCTGCTGGAACAGGTTGTATGGCCGCCCTGGATGCCGAAAGATATCTCGCTGAAAAAGAAGTCCTTAATTTGGCAGGTTAAATTTTATTATTATTTTTGTGTATCAAGAAATTTGAATGAATTTTGCAAGAAATTTGTTCTAGCCGATTCTAACAAACTATTTGATTATAAAACTAAACTATACGCAATCTAAACCTAAGAAGTGATATGGGGAAATTTACGTGGTTACTGATTTTCATCTTAATAGGTAAAGTTGCTTTTGCGCAGCAAGAGGTTCCTAAGTTTGGAGAAGGACAAGTTATTAAGGCAAATAAGCCTAAAAAAGATACCCTTCAAGCTCAAATCAAACCCATTCAAAGCGAAAAGCCGCTACAAGACTCTCTCCCAAATAACAATTCCACTGACGGAGCCGCCACAATCGGTGATTTTAACCTCTACATTGACCTAACTTCCGTACATACCGATACGATGAGCCAAACCTTAGGAGAACTACAAGTTGTGAAAGTATCCGAAGATCTAAAAATTGATTGTGTCTGGGTTAAATCTGCCGAATATTATGCCATTTGGGATTCTAAAAACATCAATCCCTATGGTCGTGACGCATCTATATTCAAAGATACCATTGATATTCGCTTGTACAATATCCCAAAAGGAGAGCTTTGGTCCGCACCCCTGGATAAAACCTTGCAAACTTCTGCTTTTGGGTATCGCTGGGGAAGATTTCATCACGGAGTCGATTTGGATCTGGATACGGGTGATCCTGTTTTTTCAGTCTTTGACGGGATTGTCAGAATATCAGCCTTTCAAAGCGGCTATGGTAATTATGTGGTAGTAAGGCATAAAAATGGACTGGAAACTCTCTACGGACACATGAGCCTACGTAAAGTAGAGGTTGGGCAAGTCATCAAGTCCGGACAATTAATAGGCCTAGGAGGAAGCACCGGGTGGAGTACCGGCCCGCATCTTCACTTTGAGGTACGTTATGAAGGAAACTCTTTTAACCCTTTGCTGATTTATGACTTTTCTAAAGAAGAACAACTTCTTACAGAACGCTTTAGTCTGATGCCTCAGCATTTCAGACATTTAGGCAATCAGGTACGCCTGACTTTTAGCCATCAGGTTGTTCCAGGAGAAACACTCTCTATTATTAGTGCCAAGTATAATGTTTCTGTACTCACCTTGGCTAAACTCAATCGCCTAAGTGTTAATTCAGTGCTTAAAGTAGGTCAAACACTTTTGATTGTTAAATAGTTAGGTCTGTAATCCTTCAACTCTATGAAATTAGATGTACTGGTCTTTGCTGCACATCCCGACGACGCCGAATTAAGCTGCAGCGGAACCATCGCCTCTCTGGTGACACAGGGTAAAAAAGTAGGTATTGTCGATTTTACCCGAGGTGAACTTGGCACCAGAGGTACTCCCGAACTCAGAGAAGAAGAAGCAAAACTCGCCGCGCAAATTCTAGGAATTACCATCCGTGAAAATCTGGGCTTTGATGATGGTTTTTTTATTATAGACCGTACTCACCAACTCGTATTAATTCAAACCATTCGTAAGTACTGCCCTGAAATTGTACTGGCCAATGCCATTCGTGATCGACATACCGACCACGGGCGGGCAGCCGAGTTGGCAAGAGAAGCCTGCTTTCTCTCCGGACTCAAAAAAATCAACACTTTTTCTGAACAGGGCAAAAAACAAGAAGCCTGGCGACCTCGCGTGCTTTATCATTATATCCAAGATTATCACCTTAAGCCCAGCTTTGTAGTAGACATTACTCCCTACTGGAAAACCAAAATGGAATCTGTCCAAGCCTTTAAAAGTCAATTCTTTGACCCCGAAAGTGACGAACCCACTACCCCGATCTCTACACCCGAATTTGTGAACTTTTTGGAAGGACGCGCCCGAGAAATGGGGCGAATGATCGGCGTAGAGTTTGGAGAAGGTTTTATCAAAGCTACTCCTCCTGGTATCAGAAATTTATTTGATTTGCTTTAACAAAAAAGCTTGTTGCTGTAGAAAAGGCTGAACAGTCATGAATGACAATTTTAACGATTAGCAGCCATTTCTAAATACTTTCAAGGGCAAAGAAAGCTTTTTTGAAACAGACTTTCGGGTTTATTCTTGAGTAGCCTAGGGACTTTGTCTTTGGTAGAAAGCGGACGCTTTCTAAATGCTTGGCACAAGGAAATCTCTGTGCCAGGTTAATTTTTTTTGGCTCTTACCTAGAATTGGACTGATAGTTTTAAAGGGTAGTCTTTTGACGAAATTATGGGTTTAAAATCATTGAATTTCAGTTATCAGTCTAAGCTTTGGTAAGAGCCTTTTTTTATTCTTTAGCCATCCTGGTGCCAGATGGGAGGTCTTTTGCCTTTTCAAAAAATAATCTGTAAATTGCTTTAAAAACGAAAAATATGAAAACAATCACTTTAGAAATAGAAAACGAACAAGATTATGGGCAAATTCTCGACTTTGTGCTTAAAATGGGGGTGAAAATCACTGAACTACCTACCCAACAAGCTCATGAAAGGGAAATTGCCTTGACTAAAATGAGGCAATTTTATCAGGAAAAAAGCAAAAATTTTGGCAATTTTAAATTTAACCGCGAAGAAGCCAATGAACGATAAATATTTCGTTACTACTCAGGTTGTAAAAAAGAATAATATTTGCATATTTTTAAAAAAAGAAAATTTATTTTTAAAATTTTGGGTTTAACAAAATATAATATGTTTGTGTAATAAGTAAGTTTACACAAACAAAATTATCCAGAAA
>JANRIC010000024.1:0-23419 GCA_033765345.1 Microscillaceae bacterium | reverse complement strand
TTGATGATCAATTTTGCCACGAATGCACGAATAAACGCCCTTATTCGTGCATTCGTGGCAAGCAATTCTTTCAAATGTTTAGTGGATAGCAAGTCTAATCAAGATGTGTCACCCACAAAATTTGTCAGAGAACCAAAGTTTTTTTTGAAAGATTTCGGCGATTATGAGCACTAGCCAGCAAAATATAGCTAATGAGAAAATCATCCCAGTATAAATTAGCATTTACTTGTATCTTCAAACCATGTAAGCTTTCTAGTTAATGGTCATTTTATGCGTTTTTTTATCTCTATATTACAAAAACAATATTCACTTAACAAAGGTTATAAATTATTAAAATACTAATAATCAATGACTTATATTAAAAATTATTCATAATAAATTCGCTAATCTTACAAGTATTATTTCAATCATACATCTGGTATTATTCTTGGGTAATTATGCTATTATAATTTTAATCGCAAATGATTAAATATTATAATAATTATCATATAAATTATTACTGTTCTAATAAAAACTTTTTTCTATGGAATTAAATATGACCTTGAATCAAAACATAGATTACATTGAGAATCTATGGTCAGATGCGATTTCGCTGGAAGAAAAAGTAGTAACTCCGGTCACTATTTTAAAACAACAAGCAAGCTATCTGGCTAAAATTACACAAAACGTAGTACACGCAGACGTAAATCTTATTGAAGACTTCTACCGCCTAAGCTATGGCTTTGGTCCAAGTAAGTTTGTATATGGATTTATTCTTGTAGCGCCTACACTCAATAATTATCAGTACAAACTATTCACCATTATTCACGACATTGTACCTTATCCGATTGAATTGTTTTTCTTCGATGAAAAATATACACTTCAGGATGAAGATGACTTTATTGAAATTTTACGCTATATCTTATCTGATGAAAGAACTATTAAAGTAGTAAGATCTCTTATTTCTCAAAGTGTCTAATTGGTTTTTAAAACAGTTATTTATTTTGTAAAAGATATTCAAGGTATTTTCACTAAACAAAAAAATCTCAGACCATAAGATTATACACCTGAATATCATATTTCTTCTTAATCTCACTATTTTCTTTTACTATATTGGCATTTTCAACCAAAGCCGTCTTTAAATTAAATTTTATGATGATTTCCTGATTGTATTCAGATTATCATGTTTTTCTTGAATTTAAATGATTAAATCATTTATAATTCATGGAATCAATCAAGTAAATCAACCTGATCCATTTAATCTTGGGATAAATTTGTAATTTGGCCAGGCTTATCGTCTTATGTCTGCTTATGAAAACAAAAAAAATTCTGGGAGTGATACCTGCTCGATATGATTCAAGTCGCTTGCCAGGTAAAGCCTTAATTGATATTGGGGGCAAAACCATGGTACAGCGCGTATACGAGCGAGCTTCTTTATCTCAAAAGTTGGATCAGGTGATTGTAGCCACTGATGACCAAAGAATCTATGAGCATTTATTGGCCATTGGTGGGCAGGTAATGATGACTTCTCCAAACCACCAAACTGGCACAGACCGTTGTGCTGAGGTAGCTGCTGCCAAAGGGTTGGATTTCGAGGTTATCATCAATATTCAGGGGGATGAGCCATTTATTGCCCCAGAACAAATTGATGAGTTGGCTGTACTTTTTGATGATCCTAGCACAGAAATAGCTACCCTGGCCAAAAAAATTGATTCTTACGAAGAGCTCATTGATGAAAAAGAAGCCAAAGTAGTGCTTAACGATCATTCAGAAGCCCTTTATATGAGTCGTAGCCCCATTCCTTATCTGCGTGGAGTCGCTATGGCACACTGGCACGAGCAAAGGGATTTTTACAAACACATTGGCATTTACGGCTTTCGCTCAAAGATTCTGGCGAATATTCCTAAACTACCTCAGGCTCAAGCCGAACTGGCAGAAGGTCTGGAGCAGCTCCGTTGGTTGGCACATTACAAAATCAAAGTAGGGATTACCCTACATGAGACTTTTGCCATTGATACAGCCGAAGACCTCAAGCAAGTCAAAAAATATCTTTGACGATTATTCGGGTACTAAGACAAAACCCACAAAATCAGTACCTAGTGCAGGGTTACCGGGAAAAACTGCGTCTAAAGCACCCACCAGCGAGATTTCGGAGCGATTAAAAGAGATGATAAACCAGGGGTTTTGGGTGTAACCGAAATTCAATTCGGTTTCTTCCGAATTAAAAGTCCATTCGCTCGATATCAGGATTTGAGGGTCTTCGGGGTCACAAAGGCTGTTTCCTTCTTCTTGTACAAAAGCACCGCCTTTGTAAAAAATAAAACGATTGTCTTGCAAGCAAGCCGGAACATTGGCAGCCGGATCAATAAAACTAATCTTCCAGGCTTTCCCTTCGGGGGCGGCCAATACCCCGGTTCTGGAATCGCTCAGAATAAAAATTTTTGCATTATTAAAGCCATTCTCTGTCTTGACAAGGTCAATCCTGACTATATTTTCCCAGTTATTGAGATTTCCTTTGACTACGTCCAGATAATATACCGAATCCACAAGATTAAAGACCTTCAGTTTACCATCTTCATCCGTCAAAAAAGGGCCGAGAAAAGGATTGGTTTCCCGATTGTAATCGTCTTCGGTCAGATAAATCGTGACCTCTGCACTGTCCAACTCATTGCCACGATCATCCAAGACGGTAACACTCAAGTCTCCATAGGCAGTAGGCATGTCACAAGCCCAAAAACTCAGGGATATTCCGAGGAGTAGAAAAAAACCCAGTAAATTTTTCAATAGATTGTTTGATTTGAACTTTTCAGACGCAAATATAAAAAGAAACCTGTCACTTAGTCCAACACAAAAAATTACTCACAAATCTCGTCCAACCATTTTTGATCCACTTTTCTGTTTTCGTCCAAATGAAATACCGCTCCTACGGTGCAATTATTCGGCCCGATGGAATCCAACACATATCTGATATCAAAGCCATTATCGATTGGTTTTCCCAGTAAGCGGGTGACTTCCTTGACGTCTGCCCCAAGCGGAATCAAGTTGACTACCTGATTCAGGCTTTGATAATCTTGATACCTGCGGTAATGGCCGGCGTGTTCTTGTAGTTCGGTCAGTGTAGTGCAGGCTGGTATTAAAGTACTGACTAAGACACAATAATAAATTATTTTCTTCATAAAAAGATGTTTTGTCTATGTTTGGTGTATTAAATCCACTCAAGGTGATCTTTGGTATATTCAGTGCGTACATTGCCTGTATGGAGCGTAGAAGCAGGTTCAAAAAGCATAATCGAGACTTCTTCTTCGGCTATCGGGCGATGTTCTACGCCTCGTGGCACAATCAGGAATTCATTTTCTTTAACTACAACGGTTTTATCCCGAAATTCCATTGTAAATTGCCCTTTGAGTACCAAAAATAGTTCGTCTTCTTCATCGTGTTTATGCCAGACGAATTCACCTTGTAATTTAACCAGTTTGACCTGTTGTCCGTTAAGCTCCCCTACAATACGGGGGTGCCAATGGTCGTGAAAGAGAGAGAGTTTTTCGGGGATATTGATTTTGTTCATAGAGTTCATTTTATTTGAGTGATTGATCAAAATTATTCTTTTTCAGGTGATTTAAGAAGCCGGAATACCCAGCGATTATATTGATTTTTATGCTTTTATACTGCAAAATGAGGGTTTTCTAAGCAATTAACAAGTGTTTGAATGAATACTGTCAGTTTCTATTGCATAAAGCCTTTCCTTTGGAATTGTTGAGTTGGGGGAGCTTTGTGAATAGACCGAAAAATATCCATAGGACTAATATCATTTTTAAAAATATTCATACACAAACCTCCCCTCTCAAAACCATCACAACTTTCCCACCCAATTCCACCTTGTTTTCTAAAGGTGTAATAAATAGCTCTCCTCCACGCTCAGAGCATTGAAAAGCTTTTAGCCTATCTTTTTGCAGTCTAGTCTGCCAGAAACTACCCAGAACGGAATGTACCGAACCTGTTACAGGGTCTTCGTCAATACCGATCCAAGGGCAAAAGGAACGCAGGAGAAAATCATACTCAGGCAGGTCAGATGTTGAGGTAACTACAATTTCTTTGATGGGGTCATGTAGCCTCAAAAGCTTTTGAAAATCAGGACGGATATTTCTTAAAATATCTGGATATTCGATTTCCAGAAAGAGAGTCTCCAATTCCTTGCAATAACCTGCTGATTGATAAGTATTTACACCCAATCCCTCTAATAAAACCTGTGATACATTAAAATATTCCAAACTATACTTCGGATAAGTCATGACAATCAAATCACCTTCTTTCCGTACCTCCAAATTTATATCTTCCATGGTTGTAAAGGTAATCTGATGCAAAACTTCCCGCTCAAAGACAAATCCAGCCGAAGCCAAGGTGGCGTGTCCACAGGCTGGGATTTCGGTAGTAGGCGTAAAATAACGAATAGCAAAGTGATTACCGGATAACTTTTCTTTTTGAATAAAAGCAGTCACCGGAAAGTTTATTTCTTTTGCCAGTGAAAGCATAATTTCATCTGTCAAAGTTTTGGTCATTACACAAACCCCGGTCGGATTACCTCTAAAACGGACAGATGTGAAGGTATCCAGTATACCAAACCCTAAATTCATTTGAATAGAGATTATTTATACAAATATAAGTAATTTATTTTTCAAAAAATTTGGCTAATTTAGAGGGAAATTATCACTTTATAAGTAACACTTACCCGTTTAGTCTATGAAAGCCATTTCCGGTCTCGATGCTACTTTTTTGTATACTGAAACTCCCACCAGCCCTATGCACGTAGGAAGCGTCGCAATTATTGAAGGTTCGCTGGAGTTTGATACTTTCCGCAAAATTATTCTCTCACGCCTGCATTTGATACCTACGCTCAGAAAGCGATTGGTACAGGTACCTTTTAGCATTGATTATCCTTATTGGGTGGATGACCCCAATTTTGACCCAGATATGCACTTGCGTCGGGTAGCTTTGCCTCAGCCCGGAGGTTGGCGTGAGTTGAGGGATGTGGCTTCACACATTTTCAGTGAAGCCCTAGACCGTTCTCGGCCGCTATGGTCATTTACTTTTGTAGAAGGGCTGGAAAACATCCCTCAGGTGCCCAAAGGTTCGGTGGCTATTGTCTCAAAAATTCATCACGTAGCCATTGACGGTATGGCGGGAGCCGGTATTCTGAGTCTTTTGTTTGATCTAAGCCCTAAAGCCAAAGAAATCCCCGAACCTCAACCCTTCAAAGCCGAGCCGCTACCGGATGAGTTTTCTTTATTCATCAACAGTGCGCTGAGTTTCGCCTCCAAGCCGCTCAAATTTCCCAAATTGATCAGTGATACCCTTACCGCTACGATCAAGGCTGGTTTCTTGACTAGGGTGCAAAAGATTGAATTACCCACCGCCCCTTTTACTGCCCCTCCAAGCCCTCTAAACGGAATTATCTCTGCCCGAAGAAAATGGAATACCGCCATTCTCTCTCTGGAGCGTATTAAGGCTTTGAAAACTATCATGGAAACCACCCTGAATGACATCATGCTGGCGATCTGTGCAGGTGCTTTGCGACGGTATTTGCTCGAGAAAGGCAAACTTCCCGTCAAACCTCTAGTAGCTATGGTGCCCATTTCTACCCGAGGGGCTTTTGAAAAACAAGAACCCGGCAATCAAATCTCCTCCATGCTCATTCAGTTGGCTACCAATATCGAGGATCCCATAGAACGGCTGGAAGTCATTTATGAAAATACCATCCGAGGCAAAACCTATCAGGGAGCCATCGGTGCCAAAACCCTGGCCGATATGGCCGAAGCCGTTCCTTTTGGCATTGCCAATCAGGCTGCTCGTATTTATTCCCGCTATAAAATCTCTGAAATGCATAATCCGGTCTTTAACGTGACCATTACCAATGTACCCGGACCGCAAGTTCCACTCTATATTAATGGACATAAACTAATCTCAGTCATGGGTATGGCACCTATCATTGATGGTATGGGATTGATTATCACCATTTTCAGCTATAATGGACTCGTCACCATAAGCCCTACTTCGGACGCCAAGACCATGCCGGATATTGACACCTTTACCAGATACATTCGCGAATCGGCCAACGAACTGGAGGCAGCCGTACACCAATACGCCGAAAGTCGTAAAAACCAGGATGAAGAAAATAACGAGAGCCTGGAATCTGACAAATACTTTGAAAAGCTTAAAAATTACTTCAAAGAAAACACAGAAAAACTCAAAGAGCATAAAGGCGTTTTTCAGTTCCAAGTGCAGGGAGCCAAAAACTCTGCATGGAAAATTGACCTCAATAAAAACCCTGCCAGTATCCGAAAGGGAAATGTAAATCAGGCAGATGCTATTTTTATCATTCAGGATCAGTACTTACAGCGTATTGCCCAAGGTGAGCTTGACCTTAGTACTGCCTTGATTCAGGGCAGATTACGTATTGAAGGAGACCAAGAAAAAGCTCAACACCTGGGTAAACTTTTGAGCATGGATTTCTAGTGTTTAGTCAATAGTCCATAGAATTTATTTTGTTATTACCATTGGGAGACACTCGCTCCAGCCGTAAGATCGGGCAAGTACCATTGGGAAATGCTCACGCAAGCTGCAAGATCGGGCAATTACCATTGGGAGACACTCGCTCCAGCCGCAAGATCGGGCAATTACCATTGGGAGACACTCGCTCCAGCCGCAAGATCGGGCAAGTACCATTGGGAGACACTCGCTCCAGCCGCAAGATCGGGCAATTACCATTGGGAGACACTCGCTCCAGCCGTAAGATCGGGCAATTACCATTGGGAGACACTCGCTCCAGCCGTAAGATCGGGCAAGTACCATTGGGAGACACTCGTTCCAGCCGTAAGATCGGGCAAGTACCATTGGGAGACACTCGCTCCAGCCGTAAGATTGGGCAAGTACCACAAGGAAATCATTGATCAGCTAAATGATTAGGCTGACTTTTAAGACCTAACACAGTATTCCCGAAGCCCCATTTCTCTATCAGCCCAAGATTAACGCTTCACTTTTGACTCATACATTTCAATCCATTGTTGGGGTGTGATTTTGGTGGCGAGTTCTCCGATGAGATCAAAGGGAATATTTTTGGGATTTTTGAAGCGAATGCAGCTTTTGCCCATATCTAGTTTGGTTTTGGAGTGCTTGGGGTATTCTTCACCAAACCATTTCAAAAGAGTCTCATCTGCGTAGATGCCCATGTGATATAAAGCAATATGGCTTTTTTGCGAAGCAATGTTTATAAAAGGCAAAGGGTCTTTAGGATTACAATGATAACCGGCCGGATAGGTCTCGTGTGGAACGACATAAGCCGGCATTTTATAGAGTATTTGCTCTACAAAACCTTCGGGAAGGTTTTGTAGAATGACTTGTCTAAGTCGATTCATAGCCTCTTTGCGGTCTTCGGGCAAAAGGTCAATATAATCTTGGGGAGAATTGGCGTAGATTTGCATGAAATTAGTTTTTGTTTAATCATTGTGTTATTTTACTTGAAATATACTCAATCAAAAACATTTACGCCAGGTATAAACCGAAATAGGCCAAAAAAAATTCTTGCCAAGTCCTTTACATGTTTTTCCTACTAAATCATTAGTTTTGTTGTCAAAAACTACTACGTATGACTTTCGAGACATTTATAACAAGCCTGGCTGCAAATCAAGTGCCCGAAGAGCTAAATGTTTTACAAAAAGCCCTTTGGTATGCCAAAAAAGGCGATTGGGATCAAGCCCACGAACTGGCACAATCACTACATACAAGCGAGGCCGCTTGGGTACACGCCTACCTGCACCGGGCAGAAGGTGATTTGTGGAATGCGGATTATTGGTATCGTCAGGCGCAAAAATCCCGCCCTGCGTATAGTCTGAAGGAAGAATGGGAGCAAATTAGCAAAGCACTGTTAGGTTGATAAACAGAATCACGCCGATAAATTCATAGATTCTTGTTTGTTGGGCAGTCTGACTAAACTTCTAAAAAAAATCTCTGATGTTTTGCTCAAAAAAAGATTCCAATTTTTTTTCAGCTTGTAATTTTTCCAAATCAAGTGATACTCATATTTCAGATACAATCAAAATTTGAAAACTATGAGACTTTTTAACATGACTTTTTCCAAAACCTGCCACCAAAGCAATTTATCCACCAAAAGCACCGAAAGCCTAAAGAAAACCAGGGCATCTTATTACGCAATTCTTATAGGAGTTGCCGCAGCAGGAGTTCTTTTTATGATCATTGCCTTCTGGAAATCTGCTCCTGAAATATTGTTTTCATCTTTGGGGATTTTTGCTTCTTTGTTGCCCATTTATATAGATGGTATTGAGAAAATCAATCGGGAGTTAAGGGAAAGAGAATGATTCTTTTTTAGTGCTGAATTTATCAATTTATAATATTAATTGAATACAATTTAGTGAAATGTTAGCTTGCAGACATTTTATCTCCTAAGTTTTTATGTTCTTGGTGAAAAGAAACCCCAATAAACTTATGAGATCATTTTATTACCTTATAATTTTTGCTTTACTCAGCTTTTTGCAAGCATGCATTGGAACAGACTACCTTGAAGATTTTGTAGCACCCGAAATTATTTCAAGGATTGAGATAGAAGAACTTTCCACTTCGGGGGTATTTGTAAATCAGAGCTTTACTATTCAAGTAAAATTCTTTGATGTCCAGGGTCAAGTTGTAGAGGGTTCTAAAATCTCTTGGTTCAGCACCAATACACAAGTAGCTACCATAGATAGCACTGGTAAAGTAACTGCCTTGCAGGCTGGTCAGACGCAGATTATTGCCACAGCAGGAGCAACCCTGAGAGACACCCTTGATTTAAATGTTTTGAATGATCCCAATCAGATTACTGCCATCCTCATTGCTTCGTCAGAAGACCAAAATACCCTTTTGGTGGGAGATACCCTTCGATTAAGTATTACCTTAAAAAATGCCGATAATGAGGTGATTGAAAATAAAAATGTTGTCACTTGGCACAGCAGCGATGAAGATGTATTGACTGTGAATGCCAATGGTTTGCTAACAGCCCTACAGCCCGGTCAGTCTAAAATCACTGCCAAATTAGGTAATTTGGAGAGTAATGAAATTTTATTCAGTGTCACTGATAATGTGGCTGACCTATCAAAGATCGAGATTTCTGCGCCTAAAAACCAAATCATCATCGGCGAAAATCTACAATTCACCGCCACGGCTTTTAATGGCATGGGGGATGTCATGCTCGGTTTTACATTTAGCTGGGAAAGTGATGCACCTAACATTCTAAGTATAGATAATGCTGGGTTGGCTCAGGGTTTACAGGCGGGCAAAGCCCATATCATCGCCAAAGTAAATGACTTTAAAAGCCAAAGCTTTGAAGTAACTGTGGTTGATGTCAACCAAGTGACGTCTCTTGAGATCAGTGCTTCCAACAATCAAATTCATGTGGGGCAGATAGTTCAATTCACTGCCGTTGCCAAAAACGCACTGGGCAACGTAATCAATCCTTCATCCATCTCTTGGCAAAGCAGCAATAATAATTTATTTTCTGTGAATGCCTCTGGGTTGGGAACTGCTCTGAATGCGGGGATGGTACAGGTAAGTGCCACTGCTGACGGAATCACGAGCAATTCACTTACAGTTGACATCACCGCCGCCGCTGCTTCACGCACTGGTTCTTTTGTGAGTATGAATGGGTATCGTGTATCCGGCAATGCCACCATCCGCACAGAAGGAAACAACTTGGTATTGGAATTTGCAAATAATTTTTCTACTTCAAGTGGGCCGGGCTTGTATGTGTATCTCAGCAACCAAGCGAATAATGCCAATGGAGGTATTGAGATTGCGAGACTACAAAAAGTGAGCGGATCACAGACTTATACCTTGCCTGCATCCGTACAATTGGATCAATACAACTATGTGTTGATTTTCTGTAGACCTTTCCGTGTGGTGTTTGGAAGTGCATTATTAAACTAAACCGTATCCATTAATTTGATGTTCAAAGAAATGAAATTATTGACTAGAGCTTTTTTTATATTGATTTGGGTGCTTACCTTGAGTCCGCTGAGTGTATCAGCAGATGAGATAGATGATAGGGGCATCTTAGAGGATAGCAGCTTTTATCGAGCTAATTTTCTGTTGAATCATACACCTCTAAAAACCTTAAAGGAAAATAAAGGCTGGGTATCTAATAAAGGAACGGGATTTTTTAAAATCGGGCAAAACGTAATCCGTGCTGATAGATTTTTTAATCCTGATGGTACCACGATTGATATTACCACTACAAGCTTATATATCAGTAGCTTATATGCAGAATATGGCCTTACGGATCGATTGACGGCCGTGGTGTATGCACCGCTTTTCTTTAGGCTTACGCTCAATAGAGTAGTTTTCGAACCCAGTAATGAGACGATAGAAGGGGATGAATTTAATTCGGTAGGTGATATCGATTTGGGTTTCAAATTTGGTTTGATTCGCAATAAACCTTTTGTGCTGAGTGTTGGGCTGCTTTTTGGGATTCCGACCGGGAATAATGCCGGAGGAAACACACAATTATTACAAAGCGGTGACGGAGAATTCAATCAATTACTCAGCCTAAATGCAGGATATGGGGCAAGCAAGAGCTTTTTTGGAGTTACGGTAGGATTCAACCACCGTACGGAGGGTTTTTCGGAAGAAATTCGTTTTGGGGCGGAAGCAGGCTACAATTTCAGCAAAAACATAACGGGTATACTCAAGTTTGATGGAGTGGAATCATTCAAAAATGGCAATGTGGAAGGCACCAGTAATGGAATTTTTTCTAACAATGCCGAATATTTGGTGATTACGCCCGAAATAAATTATACCTTCAAAGATACCTATGGTGTCAGTGCCAATGCTTCTATTCCTCTGAGAGGAGAGAATACCGTAAATGCCTTATCTTATTCTTTTGGGGTATTTTATAAGCTCAAAAAGAAATCTTAATAATACCTCTATAATGGTATTTATGTCCAAAATCCGGCTTTTTAGTCGGATTTTTGTTTGTTAGGAGCTCAAAAAACACGTCCGTGTGTATTGCTGACCAGAAACTTCGCCAGTGGTTTGATATTTTTGGCGGTTTTTAGCAACACTTCACTAAGCAGCGGGCTTCCAAAAAAGTTTTGAATATTTCGCCCTACTCCCAGCCTTGCAGCAAATAAATGTCGCCATTTTTTCTGATACAGGTCTTCCATCTCTCGACGATCGATTTTTCCTGAAAAGTGTTCAATCAGCAATTCAGAAAGGATTTTGGCACTGTGTATGGCTATTGCCATGCCATTGCCGCAGAGTGGGGTAATCATCCCGGCGGTATCTCCACACATCAGAATCCCATTTTCTAGCAAAGTTTTAGGGGCAAATGATATTTCATTAATTACTTTGGGTTTATCATAAATGAATTCGGATTTCTCAAAAATGTCCTTCAAAAAGGGGTTTTTATGAAGGATTTCCTGCTCCAACCGCTCAATACTGCCAAAATCTTTCAGGTTCTGACGGCTTGTCAAGTAACAAAGACAGAATTTATCATCTTCAACCCGCGATATCCCACAGTAGCCGTCTTTGAAATTGTGCAATGCAATCATGTGATCTGCCTGAAGATCGGTATAAATGTGGTATTTGACACCGATATAAGGTGATTTTTTTTGAAAAAAAGCCCTGTGAAGAGAATTATCCAGATTAGACCTTTTGCCGTAAGCGCCTATGACCACCGTTGATTCAAAGATTTGTCCTTTATCGGTTTTGACACGGAAGTGGGTATTGAGTGTTTGAATATCCGTTACTTTACAACTTTCAAAAATCTCCGCGCCGCACTTTTTTGCAATTTGACAAAGTTCATCATCCATAGTATAGCGACTCAGCCCAAACCCTCCCAAGTCGAGCGGCATTTCCAGCGTATTGCCTTTGGGAGAAGTGAGCCGAAAAGTATGCAAAGAAACAGCCCCAAGCGCAAACGGATCAAAACCCAGACTTTGGAGAAAAGGCAAAGTTTCGTTAGAGATATATTCTCCACAGACACGATGAAAGGGATATTGATTTTTTTCCAGCAAAGCTACCCGAATACCTTGCCTGGAAAGGCAAATGGCATTAACCAAACCTGATAAGCCACCACCGATAATTAAAACCTCGTACAAATTGAGTTATTTTTGTTCGAAGGTAATAAGCTTTTGTTGAAGTGCAAGGGTTTTATACACAATGCCTGAAAAGCTTAATTTTGATTTAAAAAGTAATCCAATACATCATTGGCAGTGATAATGCCTACAAATTTCCCATTATCGAGTACTGGCAATGCTGCTAATTTTTGCTCTGAGAATATCCGTGCCACTTCATCTACAGAGTCTTTGGGTGATACGACCACGGGTTCATCTTGCAGTAAATGATACATACGCATGGTCTGATTCATAGGGGCTACACCAGGGTTGGCGTTTTGGGTCATCATCATTTTTTGCAAATGGTTCAATTCTACGGAATTGACAATTCCTAGTAAACGCCCATTGAGCATCACGGGAACATAGTGAATTTTATGTTCCTGGGCTATCTGTCCGATTCTTGAGACCTTCTCGGTTGCATCGACGGCTGGAATGTTTTTCTGCATAATGCTTTCTACAGAATCTTTGATTTTATTTTTCATATCTTAATTTGTATTTATTAGAGATGAATATAAGCATTTGGCAGGAGAATAAATATGATTTGCCTCATTAAATCAAGAAAATTTTAAAAAAAAGCTAATCAAGTAGGAAACAAAGATAGGGATTTTAACTTCTCAGTGAATAGGTCAATTATGTGCCTGTTCATGGTATGTATAACGCAAAAAAAATAAGCACCTGCCAAAGCAGGGCTTATTTGATATTGGTTGGCCATCTGTCTATTTGTAAGTTTTTTTAAAATTAAAGTTGGAAATCAGTGATTATTTAGGTTTCGTAGACGGGTCGTTTTATAAAATATTTAATTTCCAGAAGTTTATTTGCAAACGAGGTTAGTTTTTTATGATTTTGTATTTTTTGTTCGTTTAGCCTCAAAAGTTTACTTATATAAGATTTAACGCCCAAACGAACTTTAGGTGCTTAGTGAATAGCCCTCATTTAAGCCCGGAAAGCACTTATTTTTCTAGGGGTTTCCCCTCATGTTTGTCATTTTTGCTTTGAAAGGAGCGGAAAGAATAGGATATTTATAAAAAATCAAATGACCCAACTGAATATTTCCACCCAATCTTAGGGTTGAGAGAAAGGCATCATATTCTTTGGATTATTAAAAAACCGAAACCTAATCCGCATAAAAACTTTGTTTTAGTGAAAAATTTCCGTATTTTATATTAAAAAATAATATCATGAAGCAACAGGCTATTCAAATATTAATTGCAGATGATCATCCTATCTTCAGAAAGGGCTTAAAAGATATTATGAAATATGAGCCCGATATCGAGGTGGTAGGTGAAGCCAGCAACGGGCTTGAGGCGATTCAGCTCTTGGAAAATAAATCGGCGGATATTTTGATTTTGGATATTGAAATGCCCATAAAAACTGGCTTGGAAGTGGCACAGCACGTTTACGAAAAAAAATTGCTGGTCAAGATTATCATATTGACTATGTACAAAGACGTAAAAATATTTGACCAGGCCATCAAATACGGTATAAAAGGTTATTTGCTTAAAGAAAATGCGATCGATGAGGTCATCAGAAGTATCAAAAGAGTATACGATAACCAAATGTATATCAGCCCTTTACTTTCAGATCATTTATTGCATCGTATCCAGGATTTGGAAGCAGGGCAGGTCAAATCTACTTTTTTACAACAATTAACCAAGCAAGAGCTCATTATTTTAAAAATGATTGCCGAACAGAAAACAAGTCGTGAGATTGCTGATACGCTTTTTATCAGTGCCAAAACTGTAGAAAACCATCGCTCCAATATTTGTAAAAAGTTAAATCTTAAAGGTGCTCATAGCCTGCTTAAATTTGCCATTGAGCATCAGCATGAAATCTGATAAAAACACCATTCTGCCGAAAAGCTACATGCGTATGCGAACGATCATTCTTTTTTTGCTTGTTTTATTTCTTATTCTTCAGAGCTTTGCCCAAACAAACAAAAAGCTGTCCGATGAGGTCTCCCAAGCTTTTGTATCCATCCCTACAGTCTTATTCGAGGGGGTTATTGCCGAAGAATACAGTCAGGGTCGAACGCTTCTCCTTCCTTATATAGATATGACCCGGGAATTTGAGTATTTTGAAGATCAAAAATCAACACTCCAATTTTCAGATGTCGTGCGTCCGAAAAATAATAAAACGCTATTCATCCCCTACCCGGCTCATCAATCTCTTGATCCGAACTCGGTGTACTGGTTTCGAGTTAAGTTTAGAAATGAAAGCTCTCAAAAACGAACCCTTTTAGTTCAATGCAATAGCCGTTTTGACCGGGTGGATTTGCACACCAAAGATTCTAAAGGGCGTATTGGACATCAGATAAGTGGGCAAAAAGTAGCTCCTCCATCAAAAAACATCATGTATCCGATGGGGCAGAACGTTTTTTTGCAATCCTTTCCTGCCAATACTACGCTGGAGCTTTATTTCAAAGTTGGTCGGCGAAATTGGATAGGTTCAGGCTGGCAAGACTTCCCCAAATTTAAACTTCGATTGTATAATTGGGCTTTTATCCAGGCTGACCTGAGCAAGATGCGCCAGATAGACATCCTTTATTTGGGTATCTTCCTGGCTTTTAGTATCTACCATCTTTTGTTGTATGCAAGCAGCCGGGAGCGTGAATATTTTTATTATGCAGCCAGTATTGCTTTTATTACGCTTTGGAACGCTACGGATCGATTGGTTTTGTATGATTTTGTATCGGGTTTCTGGGCTTATTCTATATTAAAGCCTTTGGCTATATTTGGCTCGGCATATTTTCTGATGCGTTTTACGGATGTTTTTCTCAATCTCAAAAATCATCAGCCACTGGCTCATTTGCTGCTTTCAAGAGGGCAATGGCTTTTATGGATCATTCCCTTATATACATTCCTGAAAGAAATTTGGCAGCCGATTTTTCTGAAAAATTATGCAGATACGATACACGTATTATTTGAATCCTATGAAATGATAATGGGAGTTTTTTATCTTGGTTTGGTTATTTTTACCTCGTTTCGGTTGAGTCACCAGGGTTATCCTCCTGCCAGGTATTATTTTTATAGCTTTACACTGTATTTTATGCTGATTTTATGCCTTTACGGTTTGATTTATCTTGGGAAAGAGGAATGGATAAGCCTGAATTTGTTGAAAATTAGTCTTTATCTAAATTATTTTAATATTGGGTCAAATGCGCTGATTCTTTTTGTATTTTCATTGGCCATTGGTGACAAGATGAATCGATTACAGAAAGACAAGCTAGAGGCTGCCCGCGAAAATTTGCTCCTTCAACAAAATGCCAATCAATTGCTTGATAAAAAAGTTTCCGAAAGAACCGTTCAGCTCAAAAAAGCCAACGAATCTCTTAAAATTCAAAATAATCGACTTGAAGACCTCAATGAAGAACTAACCGCACTCAATGACGAAAAAGATAATCTAATCAAAATAGTAGCCCATAACCTAGGAACTCCCCTAGCCGCCAACAATATGTATTTAGGCTTACTTCGCAAACACGGCCACAATCTCCAAGAAGATCAGCATGAATATCTCAGCACCGTAGCCGAATCCAACCAAAATTTAATCACGATGATCAATCGGATTCTGGATATTAGCAGTATGGAAGCCAAAGGAATCATACTCAGACCTGAAGCCATCCACCTAAAATCTACCCTGGAAGAAATCGTCAAAAAACTTAATTCCATTGCCCAGAAAAAAAATATTACGATCTCAAGAGACTATCAGGGTACTCAGAGCTGTATCTGGGCTGATAAAAGTTATTTTTGCCAAATCATAGAAAATTTGCTGGGCAATGCCATTAAATTTTCGGAATTCTCAAAAAATATCTACCTGAGTACCCATCTTCAAGGCACAAACATTCAAATATCCGTCAGAGATGAAGGACCCGGAATCAAGGCAGAAGATCGAAAAAAAATGTTCAAAATCTATCAAATGCTTAGTGCCAAACCTACCGCTGGGGAGAATTCTACGGGACTGGGTTTATATATCGTCAAAAAATACACCGAAGCACTGGGAGGTATTGTCTGGGAAGAAGGTCAGGAAGGGAAAGGGGCAAATTTTATCCTTCAATTTGAGTTGATGAATGATCCGCAAACATAAAAACCAAAGTCTCCCCCTTTTTTATTAGCATTTTTTATAAAAAATCCTCAGATTTATTCGTTTATTGAATAAAACTTGAGACAACCATGTATAAAATTACTTTTTTTCTAGCCTTATTCTTTCTATGCTCCCTGGTTATCGCCAAATCTAAGGAAAACAACGAAAAATACTTTATACTCCATGTGGAGGGGCAAATTATGAACCTAAGCCAGAATAAAGCCCTAAAAACCGGAGATTTTTTGTATGCCAATGATCAACTGAGATTCAAAGATCGTAGCTCCAAAGCCCTGGTGATTAGCGGCTCCAAAGGCCGTTTTATGCTCCAACCCGAAGAAAATAATACCCAAAAAGAAGGCGAATTAGTAAGTCTGGTGAATAAACTGCTCTTACCCATCAAAAAAAATCGTGACTTGAGTACACGAGACATAGGCATCAACAACTTGGTCATGGATTTAGAGGGTTATTTGGGTATGGACAAATTTTATATCTTAGGCAATTCCCTGAGTTTTAGGCTGAATACAGAAACTTATCACCTCAACGAACGAGATTTTCTTGTGCTTAACTACAACTATCAAGGCACCTCCCTTACTAAAAAACTTCCCTTTGAAGGAAATCTGGTCACTATCCAAAAAGAAGCCGTATTCCGTAGCAAAACCGGAGAATATATCGAGCCAGATAGTGTGGATACCGTCAAGCTTTATCAGATTTATATGCCGGATAGCAAAAACTTACTGAGCGAATTTAAGCTTTGTTTTATGAGCGAAGACCAACTCAAAGAACTTTATCAAAATCTCTACCATCTCGAGGCAGATTCTATTCCAAAGGAAACCGAAGCTAAGTACAGCTACCTGGTTGATTTTTTTGTGCTGTCTTTTGGCAATACGGACGAACATATTTTAAAAGCCTGGCTAAAACAAAATAATTTCTAGAAAAATTCCTGCGTCTTCTATCAATTGTGTAAGGCTTTGCATAACCTGTTCATTATCAATGAACAGGTTTTTTTGTTTACAATTAAATAATTCTCCTTTAAACAAAAATAAGTAGCCCTATCTTAAAACAATTCTACATATAAGAAAATCTTATATTGTTTCGGAATATCAAAATATATTTAACTACTGATTTTCAGATACATAAGACAAAAAATTGCTGATTTAGGCTTTTTTTCCAACATAGAAAACGCTTTTTATAGACGAATTAAAGAATCTAGCTTCTAAATTTTCAAAAAAAAGTGAAAAATAATTTGAAATTGTGTTTAAGGTTTTATAGATTTGCTTAAACAAAAACAAAAAGGATATGGCGGTATTAGAACTCAATTCTCTTAACAATTTTACGCAACATTTACGCCCCTTTGCACTAAGGCTTACTCAAAATTCAGATGATGCCGATGATCTTCTGCAAGAGACGCTTTTAAAGGCGGTAACTCATCAGGATAAGTTCAAAGAAGGTACGAATCTGAAAGCCTGGTTGTACACCATCATGCGTAACACCTTCATCACAAATTACCAAAGAATCACTCGGAGAAATACCTTTATAGACAGTACTGAGGATTTGCATTATTTAAATTCTATCGAGCATTCTACCCGTAATGATGCTTATATGCATTTTACCTTAGAAGATATTCATCAAGCTATTGACTCCGTAGATGAAATTTATCGCAAACCCTTTATTATGCACTATCGGGGGTTTAAATACAAAGAAATTGCCACCAAGCTCAAAATCCCTCTTGGAACGGTAAAAAACAGAATCCATATTGCTCGCAAAGAGCTTCAGGACAAATTAAAACAGTATGCAAGAGCTTAATGCTTGTTGTCATCATTTTTCTAAATCCTGTGTGAGCATCTCAAGATGACCGTAATCATTCAGTCGCCTGAGATGCCACCCTCTTTCATCAAAGCAAAATTGCGTGATGGAAGTATTTTCAATGAATATTCTATACGTCATAGCAGGATTTGCCTCCGTAATTTTTCTCACTAGGCACTTAATCGCTACTCCGTGAGAAAATATGGCTATTTTCAAATTTTGCTCAAAATGTGGCAATATTTCCATCTCCAACCAATCAAATATGCGTTCTTCTACTTCTTTTTGGGATTCACCACCTGGAGCTTTGAAATTCCAGGGGTCTTCATGAATTATTTTCATAACCTGCTCAGTGTAGGTTTCCTCCCTGAGTCGCCCTGTCCATTCTCCCTGACAAAGCTCCACAATATCAGGCTGAATTTTGATTTCACCCACAGGAAAATCCATCTGATTACAAGCTATTCTAGCTGTTTCAATCGCTCTGACGGCTACAGAAGCATACACTTTATCAAAAGAAAAACCTTGAGTAATTAACCTTTTACCTAGTAATTCTGCTTGCTTTTCACCTTTTGCAGTAAGCTGTAAATGGTTTGATCGCCCTCCAATAATATGAGGTTGTATATTTCCGGTGCTTTCGGCGTGTCTGATCAGGTATATATCTAACATTGCCTAAAATTATAGATAATAAATGATTAATATAAATCAGCTTAATTTTTTTTTCAAATAAAAACTTCTCACAGATGATATAGTTTATGAAGCATTTTTTTTTAATTTGCTCCGAGAGAAGTATAAATTGAAGTATCCATGAAATCTGACCGAGTAATCCAAGCTTATATCGAGCGAATTATGCAGATACAAGACGAAAAAAGAAACCTGTTGCCAAACAAACAAGAGCTCCGGGATCTAGTAGAAGAGTTGGGATACAGCGAGCAGGAGCTCGATTGGATTCAAAAAGAATTTGAAAAACATCTCAAAAACGGGCAAGGTTTTCAAAGTCTCGAGAACTGGAGAGAAGCCCTCAAAGAATATGAGCAAGCCCTCTTACTCAACCCCTATGATGCACAAACCTTAGCCCTGACCGCAGGAGCTTGTAAAAAACTATGGGACCAAGATGCTAAAAAAAAATATCGGCAAAAAGCAAAATCCTTAGCCCGTCTCTGCCTCAAGGTCAAACCAGGCTACACACCTGCCCTTAAAATTGTTGATCAAATCAGCCGCTATGAATACAACCAAAGTAAAAACCAAAGTCTGCTTTTGGCGACGGTTATCTTTTTTATTTTTCTATTTTATTTCTTGACACAATTATTTACCTAAAATACATCTCTATGTTTGTTGAAAATCAGCGTATCAGGGAAATGATTTCACAGTTGCAATCCATTAGAAATTTTGGAAAACTACTTGAAGAGCGATTTGCAGACGCCATCGAGGAGGCGCATCCTCAATTTACGCATAGCGTAGTCAATCTTCTAAATTACCTGGCCATTCGAAATCATAATGTCTATGAACTCCAAAATGATCTCGGCAGGCTTGGTCTTTCTCGCTTAGGAAAAGCTGAAAGCCACGTACTTGCCAGTATGCGCGCCATTGAAAACCATCTCAAAAGAATCCTTGGCGATGCAGATTTACCATCGAAACCCGAATTTGTAAATTTCGATACCGGAAAATCTCTGCTTGAAGAGCACGCCTGTCAACTACTCGGAGAGCAACCCAAAGATCGCAGAGTCAGAATTATGGTTACTTTTCCCTCTGAGGCCGCCGACGATTACGCATTGGTCAAAAACTTACTACTCGCCGGGATGAATTGCGCCCGACTCAACTGTGCCCACGATGACGAAAAAACCTGGTTCAAAATGATTCAGAATCTTCGTAAAGCTCAAGAAGAAACCGGATTGACCTGCAAAGTTTGTATGGACCTGGCAGGCCCCAAACTACGCACCGGAAGCCTTGCTCCCGGAGGGCTTGCTGCAAAAGATCAGAAAATTAGCCTGGAAGTCGGCGATATACTCATTCTTCACAAAGATGACCGCCCCGGAGAACCCGCCATTCTCGATGAAAAAGGGCAAATTATTACTCCAGCACACATAGCAGTACCGCTGCCGAATCTGTATCGGGATTTGCAGCCTGGCGAAAATATACTTTTTGATGATGGGAAGATTGAAGGGATTATTCGCACCGTACACGAAGATGAAATTCGTGTAGAAATCACCTATACCCCCATCGGTGGCGCAAAACTAAAAGCCGAAAAAGGAATCAATCTACCCAACAGTAATTTAAGCATTACAGGACTTACAGAAAAAGACCGTGAAGATCTAAAATTTGTGGCTGCACACGCCGACGTGATCAATATGTCTTTTGTCAATTCTGCCCGAGATGTGGATGACCTCCTAGAAGAACTAAAGAATTTAAATGCCCCTCCCGGAGTAGGCATCATCCTCAAAATAGAAACCCAAAAATCAGTCATTAATCTGCCCGAAATCCTTATTAGAGCCATGAAACACTATCCTCTAGGCGTGATGATCGCCCGAGGCGACCTAGCTATTGAGTGCGGTTGGAAACACCTGGCCGAAGTTCAGGAAGAAATTCTTAGAATTTGTGAGGCAGCCCACGTACCCAATATTTGGGCAACACAGGTTTTAGAAACCGTAGCCAAAACTGGACGACCTTCAAGGGCTGAAATTACCGATGCAGCTATGGCACAAAGAGCCGAATGCGTAATGCTTAATAAAGGTCCTTTCATTCTGGAGGCCATCAGCATCTTGGTGGATATTCTAGAGTCTATGCAGTTTCATCAGGAGAAAAAAGCTCCGATATTACCTATCTTAAAAGTACCCGAAAACTTTACCTTCAAAAAATGAAATTTAAACAAAACATACTGCTTATATTTCCGGTGCTTTTTTTGTCAGGGTTATGCCTGCAATGTCAAAGCCCCTCCACCACCAAAAGTTCGCCAGATAAATCTCTTTTTTCACTCATCCAACAAAGTCCCCATATTGCTGGTAAAACAAACTATTTGAATTCTCCCTACCTGACCGCCGGAGACCGGGTATATATGGTTGGGCATCAAGATGGCCAATTTCCTGACCTAGGCTGGCACATCAGTGGTGAAATGGGCGGTATCTGGAACCATCCTATCAAATTGATGGACGGATTCAGCTTGGAAGTAAATCTTAATCAAAAATCTTATTGCCTCAATAAAGCAGATACTTTTATCAATTATCCCTTTGCCAATGTACACCGATATATTCAAAGCGTGCCAGATATGCATATCGATCGGTTTCAATTTGTGCCTGACGGCAAAGAAGCTCTAGTGATTGAATTTACACTCAAAAACCTCAGCAATACACTCCAGAAGACTCAGCTAAACTTTCAGGCTATGGTCGATCTGCGGCCGGTATGGCTCGGAGAAAGAACCGGAATGACCGACTCAAGGGATCAGATTTCCTGGGATGAATCTGCTCAGTGCCTAGTAGCCAAAGACAGCCTCCAAGAGTGGTATACTGCCTGGAATGCAAATATCAAACCTGCAAATCAACAAATTCAGCGTGCGGGGTGCAGTTTTGAAAGAAAAGGGCTGGGGTCTCAAGCTGGGCTTCTTTATCATATTGCCATCCCTCCAAAATCCAGGTTTGTTTTTAGAGTGGTCATTGCGGGGTCGTACACGTCTCGCCAAAATGCCCTTCAGACTTTGGAAGAAGTACAAAAAGATGCCTCCACATTACTGATAGCGAAAAAATCGCGCTATGAAAAACTCACTCAAACTGCCCGTCTAAACATTCCCGACCCTGAATTGCAACAGGTTTTCGAGTGGGTCAAATACAACACTGACTGGCTTATCAGGGATGTACCCGAAATGGGTCGTGGACTTTCGGCAGGGCTGCCCGATTATCCCTGGTGGTTCGGCTGTGACAACGCATACTCACTGCAAGGAGTACTCGCAAGCGGACGCAGTGATCTGGTATATAGCACCCTAGAACTCCTCAAAAAAATCTCTGAAAAAACCAACGGCAATGGACGCATCATTCACGAAGTATCTACCAATGGAGCTGTCTACAATCCTGGTAATATCAATGAAACTCCTCAATTTGCCTCTTTAGTTTGGAAAGCCTACCAATGGACTGGCAATCAAAAACTCCTCGATCAATATTACCCTTTCATCAAAAAAGGACTTCACTGGCTTTATCAAGAAAATGACGCCGATAAAAACCTCTACCCCGACGGGCCTGGAATGATGGAAATACAAGGATTGGAAAGTGAAATGATCGACGTGGCTTCGTATACGCAAAAAGCTTTTGCGGATGCTGCTCAAATGGCACAAATTATGGGTGAAGCGGATGAAGCTAAGAATTTTCAAAAAATTGCCGATGCGCTTAAGAAAAAAATCAATACGGATTTTTGGGTAGAAGAATTTTCCTCTTATGCTGATTTTATAGGTACTCCCACCGAAGCCAATCAACTCATTGAAGCAGCTCTCATTCGGGCGGATACCCTCCAAAAACCCTGGGCAATAGCAGAATTAAAACAAAGCCAAAAGAAAATAGCTGCTTATCCTCCAGATCAAAAAAGAGGTTTTGTGCTTTATCACAATTGGGTAGTAAATACTCCTATGGAAATAGGCATCGCCCCTGCGGATAAGGCCGAGCGTGCCCTCAAAACCGGAAGTCAATTTGTAAATCCCTTTGGTGTGTTTGTCACCGGGATAGACCGGGATGAGAGTGCCGGTAAAAATGAAGGTTCCTTCGCCGAAGGCAAAAAGATATTTTCTTATGTAGGTGCTGTCATGACTTTGCCTACCGGGGTTCAGGCAATTGCCGAAAATAACTACACCAACCCGGATCAGGCACTCTCATATCTAAAGCGAATGAGCCATTCGTTCAGCTATGCCCTACCTGGCTCTATGTATGAAGTATCCCCCGATTTTGGGATGATGACCCAAGCCTGGAGCATTTATAGCCTTGCTGTACCGATTGTACAACAGTTTTTTGGGATTCAACCCGAAGCATACACCCAACGCATTCATATATCTCCTCAAATGCCAAGCACCTGGGAAAAAGCCAACCTGGAAAATCTCCCGATAGGAGACAATTCCGTCAGTATGTACTATGAATTGAAACATAAAACACTTAAAATTACAATCCTCCAAGAAAAAAGCGATTGGAAAATACGTATCAGCCTCCCAAAAGGCAAATATAGCCAATGGCAGCTTCAGGGGGCACCTGTACAAGCCCAAACAGCAGAAAACAAGAATTGGATAGAAACAAGTGGTAAAAAAATTGTACTCGTGCTAAATAATTAAAATAATTAAAATAATTAAAATAATTAAAATAATTAAAATAATTAAAATAATTAAAATAATTAAAATAATTAAAATAATTAAAATAATTAAAATAATTAAAATAATTAAAATAATT
>JANRIC010000007.1:0-81429 GCA_033765345.1 Microscillaceae bacterium | reverse complement strand
AATAAACGAAAACAAAAAACCCATCTATGGCTTGTATATCGTAGGTTTGATCTGGAATTTTATGGTCTTGAATGGACAAGAATACTGTATCAGCAAAAGTTTTAATGCCGAAGATGAAGAAATTTTAGAAATCTTCCGTATGTTGAAAGCTTTGAAACACATCATCAAGACTACACTAATCCCTTAACCTTGGGTACGAAATCTCCTTCAAAACTGCTTGCACGGCGTGTTTGTTATTTTCGCCCTTGTTCGTATCTGCATGAACAACTCAAAGGCAGTAATTTTGCGCTAAAAACACGGAAGCACCAAATTGATAAGCCTAATGATCCAAGTTCTTTTTTAAAAACTCTTTCCAGGCTGTTATCCTTTTTTCAATATTTGCCTTTTGATAAAAAGCCTGAGAGTGCAAGAAATTTTCAGGGAAACCTAGGCGGGTTTGATGCTGGAGTTCCAGAAGGCGGATGACCGTCAACACTGGCCAATAACGAACTCCGGTGACAATGCCCGCAAAATCTTCTGTCAGATCAAAACGAAGTACTTCTTCAATCTTTGTATAATTCAAAGAACTATCCAGCAGTAAAAGATTGGGGATGTATTCAAGCGCATATCGAAGATAAAAGTCTTTTTGATCATCACGTCGATACCATTGTAAAAGCCGATTGATGCCTTCAGTGTTGCCAATGTCTTCGGGAATGCCTAAATCTTCCTGGACATAACGACGTAAATACCCCCTAAATATACCAGGATAAGGGCTTTGCTCGAAGGAATTTAGATTTCTAAGGATCTCCCCCAACCCTGCATAACCTGCTTGCAAGAGAATATATTCCAGGGCTTCGCTCTGATCATCAGGGTCTTCTAATTGGCGGACACCGTCCATTTGTTCGGTGATGGTTTTGGTTGAATTAAGCAAGAAAAATTGCATTTTCTTAATGCTATAATATTCCTGATCGTATACATCGAGATCCTGGGCATAAGTCTGAAGGCTTTGAAGTATTTCAGCAGCATTGATCTGATTGGGGCTTACTGCAAACCAGTAGCGAAAGTTGGTTTTTTGAAAAAGCGCACCATAGAATTTCCCTTTTTGATCATTATTTAAGTTCTGGGCTTGTCTGTGTATTATCTGAAGGATTTCTTGAGCATTTGCGGAGGTATCTTCTAAAAAACCAAGTACGTGTATGAGGCTTTCAGGATGATGTATACCCTTGAGTAAATCTCTTATTTCCAGCCAGTTTAATGAATGAGGCAAATACAAATACTGAAGATCATTTAGAGGCTGTATATGCTTGATTACCGCCTGAACCTTTGGGAAATGTAGGTCTTTTTGATAGAATTCAGAAGAAGTAATGTTGTTGATCAGGTTGATTTTAAGCGCATCTGTTGTATGGAGTTTGGTGAGTTTTTGCTCAAAAAATGTTTTTTCCCAGCTTAGGTAGCTGGATTTTTGGTTTGCCCAAAGATTTTTCCATAACTGAGTAGTGCCTCGAAAAACAAATACATCCTGGGGCTTATAGTGGTAAAAGTCTTTTTCATCGGCAAAGCTATGTTTGTAGATTTTCTCCAAAAGAAAAACGGCATAGTCGGCTACGGTATAGTTCAAGGTTCTTTGTCCGATGGTTTTAGATTCTATCATTTGCGAATCGTCCAATAAATCCATCAAAGCAGGCACAGCCTCGGCAGAAAGGTTTTTCGCCAGGTAAGCAAACAGTTCTTTTATTTTTTCAATATCCTGCAATTGCCTAATACGGGCACAGATGGTTTTATAATCCTGGGCGTGTTGCACGGTAAAGTCTTTCAGGATTTGATCATCGAAATGGGGACTAAGCAAAGGCTCTTTTAAAATACGGGCGAAAACCTGCCGAATATCAGGATCCATTTCACGGGAATATATTTCTTGAAAATAAGTTTTTTGAGTTTTGGACAAATCATCCAGTTTTTGTGCATAAGATGTACAAGCTCCTCGTATTTTTAGACTTTCAAAAAGGAATGTTTTTTTCAAATAACTTCTGATGTGTTGGGGGTTTTGCAGGAGTTCCTTCCAATGACGATCATACACTTTACGAATAATTCTTGAGCACGAAGCACCAAAGTACCAGCTTTGATTTTGATGCAGAATAGCCTGATATTCTAGGGCATGAAGTTGGTCCAGGTGTAATTTCTCTACAATTTCATTTTCAAGTCGGTATCGTTCTGGGTCTGGGATTTTGCGCTGGAGCATTTCTATAAAATTTTCCAGTTCGGAATCCATTTGATAATTCAGTTGATTAAGTCGGCAGAAGTTTATCCAGCGATTTAAGATTTTGAGGGTAAAAAAAGGAAAAGCAGGCAGCCAGTTATTTTCCCCCAATCGGGCGATGTTGTCGGAATGTTCAGGAATAGGCCATTCCTGATGCTCTATTTGGGCTAGTTGATCAAAAGCCCTGAGGCTTTCTTTTTCAGAAGGCACATAAAGTTTTTTGATCAAAGTACCGTAATCTGGGGCTGGCAAGATACTATCTCGTTGATTTACAAATAGTTGCAAACGTTGATCCCAGGAATAATCCGTATAATGAATCATCCAGTAGCGTAGATAATTGAGTCGACTGGTGTCATCGGTTTCGGGGTTTTTGACCCACAGCCCTTGTGCATTTTTGACTTCCAGGCTGACTTGAGTGAGTTCACGGATTTTTTGAAATACGGGTAGGTCGGCATACCAGATAGCTTGTGTTTCGTAGCGGTTTTGAAACAACTGTGCTGCGAGGTATAAAAGGACTTTGGGATTCCGAATAGAGGCTAAATCATCAAAGGCGTGTTTTTTGATCCAAAATAGGCCATAAGCCTGATTAAGCATGGTACCATAATAATCTACGGAGTCCTGAAAATTACTTTCTGTATAATCGAATACTTTTTGGTAACCCTCTTTTTTGAGAAGCTCAAGGTTAGGAAATTGACGCAGATAATTTTGATAAAAACCCAAATAGTCTTCAGGGGGAGGTCCTGGATAAGCAGGATGAACATTGCTCAGGATACTCAGGCTGAAAGCCAGCAAATCCGGGGGGATTCGCACCAAAATTTTTTCTTCCTTGAATGTGTCGATCAAGGCTTGTAATGTTTGAGAACTGGGGTATTGTCGGAGAGCTAGCAGCAAGTTTCTATAAATCTCTGTTTCTTTGGGGTTTTGTCCTTTGCCCCAATGTTTCCCCTGGAGGCATTCTAGCAAAAAACGCTGGCTGGATTCGGTTCGGAGTACTCCGATTTGGATAATCAAAGCGGGAATGGCATCATAATAATTCAATTCCAGGTCATCCCGCATTTGCCGTATAAAATCTTTGAGCTGTGCTTCGGGATTATTTGTAGGGAGGGTTTGATTACGATACAAGCGATATTCTGAAAACTCGCTGGGAAAGGCTTGTATTTGAAAAGTGCGGGTAAACTCGGAAAAGAAGATTCTCCCTTCATTTTGATAGTAAAAATTCAGGAATTCCAGGCTTGTGGTATTTTCTAGGAGAGGCATCTCTTGGTTCTCAAAAAGAGTAAAATCTCTCAGCATTTTGAGCGCAATACTGCCTACACGATTATTGAGTTTTTGCCCAGAGAGTTGTATCTCAATAATTTGGTTTTCATCCAAAAGGCTTCCCAGATCACGGAGAGCCATTTTTTGTCCTCGCAGAATCTCCTCGCGGAGGCTTTGAAAAGTACGCTGAAAAGCAATGGCATTTTGTGCCGGAGACCGGTGGACTACAAAGAAAAATAAATAAAAAATCAAACATAAACTAAGATTTATATGATTCACGAAATTTATATGATTTAAAATACAAGACCTCTTCGGAGTAAGTTTTTAAGGATTTACAAAACCTTTTTTCGCAAACTATTTTATACGCAAACCAAAATGGTTTTCGGAAATTTAAAATTATAAATCATTAAAAATCAAGATAATCAATCAAGAAAACTTGCCCCGCAGGGGTCTTGTATTTCCTAAATCACTTTAATCTGGGTATATTTTGAGCATAAACGAAAGGACATAAATCATGGTGATTGGATGGGAGCAGGCTTTGGCTAAACTCCCAGTGTATTTTTGATTTCTTTAAGCAATTCTCCCCCTCCTTTTGCCAAGAGGTTTTCTGCCAGACTTTGCCCGAGATTTTCGGCTTGGGTAGGTTCGGCGCATTGTTCTTCCACAAGGAGTTGATTTCCATTCAGGTTCATGATTCCTCCTTTTAGTTTTAGAACACCTGACTCGAGATGTGCCAATCCAAAAATAGGTACACTACAGCCTCCTTGTAGGGTTTTTAGAAAAGACCTTTCAGCCAAGAGGCAGATTTCTGTATCGGTATGATTCACGGCATTGCGGATGGCATTTTTTTTCTCAGAGGGCAAATCCCGAAGAGACTCGATGGCAATAGTTCCTTGCCCTACGGCAGGAGTAAACTGTTCGGTCGAGAGCTCTTCAACGATATATTCTTGTAGATTCATTCGGTGAACCCCAGCATAAGCCAAAATGAGCGCGTCATAATTTCCTTTTTCCAGCTTTTTCATACGTGTTTGGAGATTTCCCCTTACATCGGCGATGCGTACATTGGGGTAATAATATCTGATTTGAGCTATGCGGCGGGTAGAAGAAGTACCTACAATGAATGAGGGGTCAAAATTTTCAAGGCGAGCCGATTTATTAAAGCTAATCAGCACATCGTGGGGTTTTTCTCGCTCCGAAAAAGCAAGCAGTTCTAGGTCATTATCCAGTAGGGATTGTACATCTTTGGCACTGTGTACGGCAATATCGATGGTTTTTTCCCGCAGTTGCGCCTCGAGTTCATCGGTAAAAAGCCCTTTACTCCCGATTTTAGAGAGCGATTTGTGGAGAATTTTATCTCCTTTGGTTTCAATGACATGGATGTCTGTATCTACTCCTATTTTTTGGAGTAATTGAGCAATGTGGTAGGTTTGCCAAAGGGCAAGTTTACTGCCTCTGGTTCCAATTCTTATCAGCATACTAATCAAACAAATACTTGATACAAAATACTTCTTGCACGAATTTCAAAGAAGTCAGTGTTCTTACACCTTCTATTATGAGTAAATAATTTTAAAGGTACAATTTATCTTTGAGTCGTGCAAAAAAACGACTAAACTTCCACCCCAATGATTAAAATATCATCCAATTGGGTGCGTGATTTCATCCAATGATCAATGATTTTTTCCAGAATGCGTTGTTGTTTGTCCATAGGTTTGTGTTGTACCTCGAATAAGAGGCGGTAAAGTCGGGAAGCCATAAATCTTCGGGCGTTGGGTCCGCCAATCTGGTCTTGATAGCCGTCCGAAAACAAGTACAGTTTGGTGTGTTGCTCGATCGAGATGGTATGTTTGGTAAAGATTCGTTTTCCTTCTTTTTCATACCCGCCGATAGCACAAGGGTCAGCTTTGATGAGATGAAAATTACCTGCTTGAATATACAACAAAGGATTATGGGCACCAGCATATTCTAGGGTTTTATTTTTGTGATCGATGAGGCAAATAGCGGCATCCATTCCGTCGCGGTTATTGTTTTCGGGTTGGCGCAGAAAATCCCTGATTTTGAGGTGAAGCGTTTCTAAGATTTTTTCGGGGCTTTGTATTTTCTGTCGGTGCACGATTTCGTTGAGTTGATCATGCCCCAATAAAGACATAAAAGCTCCGGGTACGCCGTGTCCGGTACAATCAAAACAACCGAGGAGGTAGCGGTCTTCGTCGAGTTGGTGCAACCAGTAGAAATCTCCAGAGACGATATTTTTGGGTTTATGCAAAATAAAACAATCCGTAAAGACTTCCTGAATGGCTTCGGCTTTGGGGAGAATGGCCTTTTGGAAACGTAGGGCATAATCTACGCCGTTTTTGATATGCGTATAATCGTCATCCATTTGGTTAAAGGCTTCTTCCAAGTCTACTTCCTGCAAAGCGAATTCATTTTTGGTATCCTCGATTTCCTTAAAAAATCCTTTTAGATATTCTTCTCGCACTTGTAAGTTATTTTTGACTGCCCGTAGCTGTTTATCCAGATTGTCAGGCTCATTGGGGTCATAGATTATACTTTCCCCTTCACTCAATTCTTTGAGAAACTCCCCTACGAACTCATCTTCTTCCAAAATGAGGCGATGATACCTAGGTGCGATGTCTGTTCTTGTAGATTGTTGTACACGCAGCGGGTAAGGAGGTATATGTTCGGTGATTTGTTGCCTGAAGGTATTTTCCTGATCTTCCAGATTGAGTACAAGCTCCCACATTTGATCCAATGCGTTGAGGTGCTCAGTTTCCAGAAATTGTCTGTAGCCAGTGTGTTGAGCAATGTACTGTAGGCTTCCTTTTAAGTGTCTGATGGTTTGCTCAAGGGTGTTGAGCTGATAGAAAAAACCAAGACTCAGGTTTTCTTTTTTGGGTAATGATTGGTTCATAAGATTGATCGTGTTAAGCGTGCTATTGAAGACCAAATAGTTTAAAATTCAATAATTCAAAAAACACAAAAAATATTCCATTACTCCTTTTAAAAATATTTGTAAACTTTTGTTTTTTATTTTGGATGTAAGAAAAATAATCTGATGCGTTTCTTTGAAGAGATTATGTGGTTTTTTGCAGAAATATGCATTTAATAGCCCGAAAAAGAGTTTTTGGGCTTATGAAATTTCAAAATATTGTTTAGATTGCCGCTTTTTATGATATTATGTGTACAATAAGGCATAAAAGGCACAAAATTAGTACATGGTTTTAGATAATATCCTTTGCCAGATTATATGTAAGCCGAGATTTATGTGATTTTGGGAGTTATTATGATGGATCTTCTGAAATTACAAAGGTTATATGAGCAAGCTCCCAAGGATATGTCGATTCATTGTAAAGAAACCCCATTAAAGCTATGAAAACTGATTCGTATTATGAGCGGGTACTCAAAGGAGAGATAGAAGTAGAAGTTGTCCTGGAAACAGAAAATATTCTTGCATTTTATCATACCCAACCTATTTGGGCTGTCCACATTGTGGTCATCCCAAAGGTAGAAGTAGATTCGCTGATGCAGCTCAAAGACAATGACCTGATCCTTGAAATGACCAAATCTGTAAAGGTGGTAGCTACTTTTGTCAAGGAAAAACATGGAGCGGCCAACGTACTTACCAATCTTGGAGAATATCAATCAGACAATCGACTCTTGTGGCACGTGTATTATGGGGATAAATTGGAAGAATAGTTGTGCGTATAGTTTTTAATTTTTATGTATCTTTAAGCCGATCTGATTCCTGATCCACTCATCAGATTCATTAGACATTATTCTTTCCACTCATCATGAAATTGGTAGAGAAGCAATTACAAGTACAAAATATATATCTTAGTATCCCCGCACTGATTGGTCTGGGTTATATTCTATATATTACCCAATCTTTTATGATTCCATTCACTATTGCCGTGTTATTCGGGATATTATTTGCGCCCTTTCTTACATTTTTGTCGAGGAGAGGAATCCCTGAGAGTATCGGCAGCCTGATCATTTTCTTGGGGATTTTTATTTTGTTTACTTTATTGGGATTGATTGTTTTTCAGGCAGTTAGCTCTGTAGCTGCTAGTGTAGGCAAGTATGAAAAACAATTTGAAGACATTATCAACTATATATCTTTATTTACAGAAAAAAACCTCGACCTCAGTTTTAGAGAAGAGTTTCTTGGCTCTCAGAAAAAAGAATTATTTACTATTCTTTCTCCTGCCGAAATCATCAGTACGATTAATCAAAGCGTGGGTTCTTTTGTTGGTTTTTTCACCAATTTATTACTTATGTTGCTTTTTTTGATGTTTATTCTTTTAGGAAGAAAAGTATTAAGAGATAAATTTTTTGAATTTCTGGCCAGCCAAGACATGGAAAATGAACACAGCGTAGAAATCATTCATTCTATCACCCAACAGATTCAAAATTATTTGTGGCTTAAGACTGTGATTAGCCTTGCTACGGGTTTGGCAATATATTTTACAGCATTGATATTTGGGCTAGATTTTGCGATTGTGTGGGGTTTTCTGGGTTTTATTTTGAACTATATTCCTTCTATCGGGCCTATTCTGGCGACTGTTCCCCCGATTATGCTGGCTTACTTCCAATTTTATGAAAACTGGGTACTTGCCACGGTGATTTCTGTATTGATGTTGGCGATTCATTTTATTTCGGGCAATATCGTAGAGCCCAAGATCATGGGAAACAAGCTTAATTTAAATATCATCGTGGTATTGTTGTGTTTGTTTGTTTGGGGAATGATCTGGGGGTTTGCCGGGATGGTACTTTCTGTTCCGCTGACGGCCAGCCTGAATATTATTTTTAATAATTCGCCAAGATACAAACATATTAGTATATTGCTCAGTAATTAGTGCCTAACAAATTTTGAATTTTTGATAACTTACTCATAATTAACAACATAGACCCACGTATTACACAATAGGTTATCGATTAAACCAAGTATTCAATAATTTTTATAAAGATGCACAAACAAATTTTTACCAATTGGTGGCTTCTTGCGCTTAAAGGGGCTACTTTGATTCTCTTGGGTATTTTAGCGTTCATTTTCCCCTTAAAAGCCATTCTAAGTATTGTGTTTGTGATTGGTTTGCTCTTGGGACTGGCGGGCGTATTCCTGATAGCCCAGTCCCTGATCAATCGCTCTCATTATAAATTCTGGATACTTTGGCTGCTCGAGGGAGTAGTTGATCTTATTTTTGGTTTTGTGATGTTGTTTTCACCCATAGAAGTCACGGCTGCACTTTTTATGCTGGTTGGTTTGTGGGCAATTGCTTCGGGGCTACTGCAAATTATTTGTGGGGTGATGATTCGCTGGAGAAGGTTTTTCTGGATTCTTAATGGGCTTTTATCCGCAATTTTGGGCACATTGCTAGTTTTGAATCCCTTTGCCGGAGCAGTCATTGCCAGCTATTTCATCGCGATTCATTGTATTGCACTGGGTTCATTAGGAATTTATATTGCCTTTGAATACAAACAGATTCACGACAAACACGAAGAAGCATATTTACTCATTACTAAATAAATCACTCAAATTCGCATGCTTGGATTAGAAATCTGGGGTACGGTGGTTGGTATTTTATTCATCTACCTCTTACTAAGTTTATTAGGTACTATTATCAATGAATGGGTTATGATGCTGTTGAATGCCCGGGGTAATAATCTTCGGATAGCCCTGGAGACGATGCTCAGCGACGGAAAAAAAGAAAATAAGGCTCTTTTTTATGCCTTTGTCAACAACCCACGCTTCAAAAAGCTCAAAATGTGGAGTAAAGGCAGTACGATGCCCTCGTATGTGAGCAGTGAGATGTTTGTCAAAATTTTGCTGGATGAACTGTCCGACGGTTATTCATACAAGGAAGATATGAGTCGCATCGTGCAAAAAATCACAGAGCTTTTTCCCGAAGAAAGTGAAACCCGAAGGTTATTACTTTCTATTGTGCAAGAGTGCGGTAATAATCTGGAAGACCTGGAGACCGAACTCAAAACCTGGTATGATGATGTCATGAACAGAGCCACAGGCTGGTACAAACGAAAGGTAAAATATATGCTCCTGGTAATCGGTATGGGGATTAGCATCATCTTTAATGCCGATACTTTTAGCATAGTCAAAACCCTTAGCCGTAACCCTGAAGCCCGCCAAAAAGTAGTCAATCAGGCCGAAGCTTATTTGGCCAAAGAAGCCCTTGCGCGTATGGAAATGAGTCCCCAGCCGAATTCCGTAGGCATAGATACCCTTATCCTAAGCCCGGAAACCCAAAAAGCTTTGCAGGAAGACGAAACATATCGCCATAAGGTAGATTCGCTTTATTCAGAAACCCGCACACTCATCAACGATGACATCTCTGGTGTAAGTGCCGCCCTGGGTATGGGATGGAATAAAAACACAATAAACTTGATGTTTAATCCCTGGTATAATTTTTTATTAAGCATTTTAGGCTGGTTTATTACCGCTTTTGCCATAAGCCTGGGGGCACCGTTTTGGTTTGATATCTTGCTGAAAGTAACCAATATTCGGTCAACTGGAAAACAAATTCCCGGCTCAAAAACCGCTGAATAGCCATGAAAGCAGAAAGGTATTTATGGATTCAAATGATGCCTTCTTTGGTATTTGTAAGCCTTATGTGGATCATTTGGGTTTTTGCCTTTCTACTAGACCTCCATCTGGGGGTTTTAGGCTTATATCCGCGTAGATTAAGTGGCATCTGGGGTATTTTCAGCAGCCCTTTGATTCATGGCAGCCTGGAGCATATCATCTCCAACACCCTGGCGATGATTATTCTACCCACCTTGGTTTTTTTGAACTATCCCAAAAGTGCTGTCCCGCTTAGTATTTGGCTTTGGCTGGGAAGTGGCTTTTGGACCTGGTGTTTTGCCCGAGAGGCTTATCACATTGGTGCGAGCGGTTTGGTATACGGATACGCCAGTTTTGTGTTTTTTGCGGGGATTTTTCAAAAAGATCGTCGTCAGATGGCACTTTCTTTCCTCATTATTTTTTTATACAGTGGTTTGCTTTTTGGTTTAATTCCTGACACGGGTCATATTTCCTGGGAATCTCATCTTTCCGGGGCAATAGCCGGAACAGGATTTGCCTACTTTTCACGAGGATGGGACACAACTTTGTATGAAAACCTTGAACTCAACCCGGAAGATTCGGAGGAATCAAATACTGAAAAAGAAATCAGTCTCAATCATATCTACTATACCAAACCAGGTGCAAAACATTCGGAGCGCATAAAGCCCTCCTAATTCACGGATCGTCTTTAACTCCTATTTTAATCACGCTTCTCATTCAAGCTTTCTGAGCTATTGATCCTGCCTATCGAGATTTTCAATGGCTTATCTATGTGGCTTGAATATTACAAGCGTGCAAAATGATTCTAATCTACATTGATCATCCAGGGCTAGGGCATTGAATTTGAACTTTTAAACCAAATTTGTAAAATTATGCGACACCGGCTCTCTATTTATTTTTGTATCTTGTTTTGTTTTTACATAAGTATATCCAGCTCATTTGCTCAAAACGGTGATTTATATCTATATAATTATTACCATACTGTCTCCAATGCAGATCAACGCAATTATGCAAGTTTGCAAGATCAAAAAGGAGTGATGTATTTTGCCAACACCAAAGGGATTATCACATATAACGGCATAGACTGGCAAATCAACAATACCCTGACCACGCCCTATTCGCTTGCCTTAGACACACTGATCAGTAATAAAGTATATGTTGGCTGTGGGGGTAGTTTTGGCTATTTGCAAGAAGATGCAAGAGGCAGAAAAAAGTATGTGGCTATCTCTGAAGCCAATCAACGTTTTGGAAGAATCAGCCAAATTGTTTTAAATTATAAACACGCCTTTTTTTATTCGGATCAGGTTCTTTATAGAGTCTCCCTCGAAACCCAAAAAGTTGAAAAAGTCTGGTTTGCACGCCCCGAACAAAGTTATGCAGGCATATTTACACACCAAGAAGACATTTATATCAATATCAAAGGCAAAGGGCTTCATCGAGTGGTAGAGAATGAGTTAGTTCCGCTGAGAAACACACTTTTACCAGGAGATGCTTATATCCATAGCTATTTTAAATTCAATTATAAATACATTCTGGTCAGTACCTATAATAATCAAATGTATCTTTTTGATGGTTTTGAATATCAAAACTATACCATCGAGTCCCAAAAATATCTGGAAGAAAACCTACTCAGTACTACACTGAATGTATCAGATAAACTTTTTGCCCTGGGCACTGTTTCGGGAGGTTGCATGCTGATTGATAAAAAAACCCGCAAAACCGTCCGAACAGTCAATTATCAAACAGGGCTTCCAGATGATGAAGTGATGGCCATGAGCCTGGATCACTTTGGAGGGCTTTGGCTTTGTACCGAATACAGCATCTCGAGGGCTGACATTCACTTACCGATCCAAAATTTTGCAGAATATCCGGGTTTGGAAGGCAAAATCACTACCATTACCCGCTTACACCATACGCTGTATACAGCTACCAGCGAAGGAGTTTTTTTTCTGGAAAAGGTCAAAAACTTCGAGGAACTCGTCACGGTGGTCAACCAGGAAAAAGAAAAAATCAGCGAAGTACAAACTACCATTGAGAAAAAAATAGAGGTGACTAAATACGTGGAAGCCCCTCCTACCCTAGAAATACCTGAGAAACTCCGAAAAAAACTTGATAAAGCCAAAAAAAAGGAAGAAAAACGCGATAAGAAAAAGAATAAAAAAGAACAAATTCCGGCGCAACCCATCGAAAATCCAAGCCTAAGCGAAGAAGAAGAAAATATTCCGCTACCCGAAGAAATTAATATGTCTTCCAGTATCAATAAGCGTCGCCTAGACCCTCAATACAAATCGAACACCACCTATCAATATGTTGGTAAAAAAAACGAACGTAGTTATGCCTTACAATCTATTCCCTTTGTCTATAAAAAAATCCCAGGCTTAAAGGCGAAGTGCGTTCAATTGCTAAACTTCCAGGATAAAATACTGGTAGCCAGCAATATAGGACTCTACGAGATTGTCAATAATCAAGCTCGGGCTATTATCTCTGATAATGACATTCATTATATCTTTCAATCCCATTCTACACCAAACCGATTCTATATCGGCACAGCGCAGGGGCTTATTTTTTTGTATTATGAAGAAGGGCAGTGGGTAGTTTCTGAAAAATTACACGAATTGGTTAATTATAGCATTTATTCCATTGCTGGAAATGACCAGGTGCTTTGGCTGGGTAGCATCAACCAGATTTTTAAAATCGAGCTGAACGCAGAAGGCAAACCTATCCGATCTAAAAACTATAAAATGGAGCATAATTATTCCGAAAACATCACTGTCAGAATGATCGCAGGGCGACCAACCTTTTTTCTTTCGGATGGAATCTACAGCTATCACACGCAAAAAGACCGACTTTATCAAGATAAATCCCTGAATCGGTACTTCAACCCCAGGGCAAAGGTGCTTTTCCGACAAACTGGCTATACCTGGACTCGCCCCCAATCTCGATGGGAAAATATCCACGAGCTACAAAAATCCGATCGATTCAAAAGTACTTTTTTGAGTCTTTTCCAGGATATTGAAGATATTTATGTGGATGATCAGCAAAATATCTGGATCATTGACAACAATGCACTCTATAGAGTCAATGCCCGTGCAAGTGCTTATCAGGGGCAGACATTTAATATTTTTGTGAAAGAAGTCAGAGATTTACAGGGTAATTTGCTTCCGCTCCATCATCTCAAACTGGATTATAAAAACAGTGCCTTTCGCATCGAGTTGGGGAGTCCTTTTTACCTCAGTGAATCAGCTACCGAATATCAATACAAAATTGATCAACTTACCGGAAAATGGTCGGCTTGGAGCAATCAGCCTTCGGTCTCATTCCCTTATTTGCCTAGCGGAAGATATACCATTCATTTTAGAGCCAAAAACATCTTCGGGCAATTGAGTCAAGAAATCACCTACACTTTTACCATCAAACCACCTTATTGGGAAACCTGGTGGTTTTATCTGGGAGCAATTTTGCTGGTTTTATTGCTTATTATTGCTTTTTTGAGGATTCGTACCCGCACACTAGAAGCCGCTAATAAAAAACTGGAGCAAAAAGTCAATGAAAAAACCGCCGAAATTGAGCTGCAAAAGAGCCAGCTTGAAGTGGCATTTAATGAAATTGATAAAAAAAACAAAGACATCACCGGGAGTATTCGTTATGCCAAACGCATCCAGGAAGCTATTTTGCCTTATTCCGAAAGTATTTACAAAGCCCTAGACGATTCATTTATTTTTTATAAACCCAAGGATGTCGTCAGCGGTGATTTTTATTGGTTTGCCGAAAAAGGTTATATCAAAATTATCGTAGCAGCCGACTGTACCGGACACGGTGTACCGGGTGCTTTTATGTCGATGATCGGTAATTCCTTGCTCAATCAAATTGTGCTGGAGCGACACATCATCGAGCCGGCTCAAATCCTACACGATCTCGATATGGGTGTTGTCAAAGCCCTCAAACAAAATGACCCCAAAAGCAAACAATCTGATGGAATGGATATTTCTATTTGTGTATTGGATACAAGCACCCAACAGATCGCTTTTGCAGGTGCCAATAACTCTTTATTTTATGTACAAAAAGGACAGACACAAGTACTCAAAGCAGACCGAAAAGGCATTGGAGGCTTCCGAAAAGGCGAAAAACGCTTTACGAATCATTATCTGAATATTCAGGAAAATACTTATTTTTATATGACCTCAGATGGATTTTGTGATCAATTCGGAGGCCCCGAACAGAAAAAATTCATGAAAAATCGCTTCCGAAAGCTCTTGGAGAAGGTTTATTATAAATCTGGAGTAGAACAAAAAACCATCTTCCAGCAGACCCTAGAAGATTGGAAAGGGAAACAAAGACAGGTAGATGATATTCTGGTGCTGGGCTTTAGAATGGAAGGGCTAAAAAGACCTTAAAAACATACCCTTTTTGCATACCAGAGGGTAAATAACCAGGTTTTTGGTAGTTTTTAGGTCTTTGATACTTATTTCCCAAAATTTAATCTGAGTTGAATACCTCCCATACCGAATTTTAGATTTTGCTGCGTAAGCTGTCCAAGTGGATATTTGAGATAAGGCTCTACTTGGAGGCGAATATGCGGAGAAAGCGGATAAGTCAGCCCAACCGAAATATTCAGCAAACGTGCAAAATCAAAACGGCTGAAAGACTGCGGTGAATCAACTTGTTGAAATTCAACAACTTTGGTGACATTGTTGAAGCTTCCGGTGCTGGCATCAAATACACTTTCTACACTGGAGGCCGTAAAACTGGAAGTAAAATCTTCTTTTATATATACCAAAGAAGAAAACCCCGCACTCAAGCTTATAGACTTATCCTCAGGAAGCTCAAAGCGATACGATACATTGACCGGAATATCCAAAGCCAATAAATCTACATCTGTGGCTTTAAAATCTTCAATATTTGATTGACCGACTGTACGCGTAAAAACATCGCTTGGCTCATCCAACGTAAAAGATTGTTTGCTCAACATGATTCCAGATGAAACACTGAGTCGCTTACTGACAGGAAAATCCGCTCCTACACTTCCACCATAGTTTAGCGAAGATTTGCCACCGTTTTGCGTGTAGTTGTACATAGAAGTCAAACCCAATCCGTATTGAATGTTATTTTTATCCGAAAATTCAGGCGTTTGGGTGTCTTTTAAATGATGACTCATCCAAGGGTTATTCAGGCTATAAAAATCTGCCAAATCATTTTCCATTTTAGCCAAGGCCTTATTCAAAAACGCATCCTGATCCAAGGAAAAAAGAAGATTCAAATTCGTTTTGAGTGGTTCTATGGCTTGAACATTCCTTGCGCTTTGGGTGTAAAGTTCGCCTTCACGGGTCTGAGTGTGCATCAGATTGTCAGGGTTTTGCCCTAATTGATTAGTTTGTTTATTGGCAATAACAGGTGGAATAAGCGCAGGCTTTTGAGGGCTCAAAGTCTGGGTACTCGATGATGACTTTTGGTCTTGGATTTTGGGAGAAGCCCCTTGATTTTGAGCAAATGAATCCTGTTGTATATCTTCTACAAGTGGCTTCTGTTGGGATAAGATTTTTGGGGAAGGCGTATGACGAAGACTTATGAAATACCATCCTGCTAAGAGACAGGCAGGTATCAGAATGGCAGCAATTTTAGCGTTTTGCCACCATAGCAGGATTCGCTTTCTTTTTTTTTCTTCTATACGGGTTTTGAGAAGCTCCCAATGAGCAGGCTGATACGCCTCTTGATGCTCATCGAACAGCGATTTTATTTTATTTTTCAGCCTATCGTCAAAGTTTTTTTTCATAACTTTTATCAAAAAAATCTTGAAATAAGTGTCTTAATTTTTTTTTTGCCCGGGTGAGTTGTGTTCGGGAAGTACTCTCCGAAATATTCAACATCTCTCCAATTTCCTTGTGTGAATACCCTTCAATCTCATACAGGTTAAAGATCAGGCGATATTGCTGCGGCAGTTCATGGAGTAATTTGAGGATGTCATCTACCTCGAGCTTATCTATGGCATCCAGATCACTACTTTCTGAGGCGGCTTTTTCAATATCGAGATGATATTTGTACTTGGCATATTTACGATAATAGTCTATGGCGGTATGAATCACAATTTTTCGTAGCCAGGCTTTGAATGAGAGCTGGAGATTGTAGGTATGAATTTTATCAAAAACCTTCATAAAACTATCATTTACAATCTCCAGGGCTTCCTCTCTTGAATAGGAGTAGCGCAAACTTATCCCCATAGCATAGCTATAAAAGTGCTTGTAAAGCATTTCCTGATGTCGCAAATCATTTTTTTTGCATTGGATGATAATGTCTCTCTCGATATCGCTAAGGCTACTCACATTCAGTTATTATTGGATCAACTTTTAACAATTCACTCAAAATCTAAGGCTGTCTTCATCTTAAATTTCGCCTAAAATTAATCAATTTCCTCGATACCCGTAATCCTAACGATTTTTCCTACCATACAAATGCCCACCCGATCTTTTAACTCCACATAAGAAAGCCATACTTGTTGGTTGTCGCGAAGTTCAAAATCTTTGACCATAATTTCGGCGGGTTCCAGTTTGGTGCCATCTTCCAGCTCGATGACAAATCCGCAGCCGTCCAGATTTGAATAATCTTTGACTATTCCCTTGATACTGCCGCCTTGGCCGATTTCCTCAATGCAATTGATTTTGGCCGTTTGTCCTACCATACAGGCACTTGCCAGACTGGAAGCCGTATAAGAAAGGCTTACCCTTTGCAGGTGTTTAAAATCAAAATTAATTCCTGACATATCTACTGGCTCGATGGTGATGCCGTTATCCAGGTTGATATAAACAGTGCATGCGTCCAGGTCATTTTCCAGGATGACAGTCCCCTTGAGCTCACACTTTCCGGCTATTTCGGCGACCATACTTTGATCGGAAGAACCATTTAGCACAATAGGCATCAAAACATCGCTTGAATAATCCTCCCCAAATAGTTTTTTTAGGTCAATTTTTAGCTTTTGGGTGATTAAAGCCTCGCAACCTTCACCGTTTGCCTGATGATTCAAAATAACCGGAGCCAGCGTTGGAGCAGCAAAAGTAGGGTAATATTCCCCACTCCAAAAGGCTTCAAAGTTGTGTTCTTTGCAACCTCCACTATAACGCACTGTGATTTCAAGGAAGAAGTTTTTCACGGTGGCATCTACAATTTCAAAAGGATCACTACCCGAATTTTTACCTCGGGTTTGCATTATTTTTTCAAATCCAGTCTGACTTTTGAGCGCTTCAATCAATTCAGCAGCATCATCTCCTGGAGTAACAGCAGAGTTGTCTTCATTACAACCCATCAGACTCAATAAAAAAATACTCAATAATACAACTAAGTTTTTCATGTTTTTTAGATGATTTAAATTCTAATGCCGGGACGGAAAAAACTCCACAAACGCTACCGAACGAAAAATTATTCTTTATTTTTTTGTAAATTTGACCAAAATCTATCTTGAATATGAACAAAATAAGTTTGATCCTCTGCATTTTGTCTGTCTTTTATGATTCATACTCCTCGGCACAAATCAAACCCGAAAATATTACCATTGCGCGTGACTCGTGGGGAGTGCCGCATATTTTTGCTCCTACAGACGGCGAGGTAGCCTACGGGCTTGCCTGGGCTAACGCTGAGGATGATTTTGCCTCTATCCTCGAGCACGTCCTGGCTTCCAAAGGACGACTTGCCGAAGTAAAAGGCAAAGACGGAGCCGTGATGGATGTACTGATGCATCTGATTGGGGCGCAGGAACTGGTAGATACAGCATATCGGGAAGATACCTACTCTCCCCAATTCAATCAGGTGCTTGAGGGTTATCTGCAGGGACTGAATGATTATGCCCGTACACACCCCAAAGAAATCCCTCTTAAAGACATTTTTCCTTTGAAGAAAAAAGATTTAGTCAAGGCTTATGTGCTGGGATTCAGTATATTTTGTGGTCTTGACAGAGAAATCACCCGTGTTTTTAACGGACAAATCAAAGCTGATGAAGAGCAACTTGCCTCTGGTTCCAATGCCATAGCCATTGCCCCGTCTCGCACGCAGGATGGGCAGACTTATCTCGCAATCAACTCCCACCAACCCCTAGAAGGTCCTTTTTCGTGGTATGAAGCTCATTTGTGTAGTGATGAAGGCTGGAATATTCTAGGAGGCACGCTACCTGGTTTTCTGAGTATTGGTCATGGTGTAAATGAAAACCTGGGCTGGGCACACACTGTCAATTATCCCGATTTTATAGATATTTACAAGCTGGAAATGCACCCTGAGCGTCCGCTGGAATATAAATTTGATGGCGAATGGAAAAAACTGTTGGTTCGCCCTGTGAAGATTAAAGTAAAAGTAGGTCCTCTGAAAATTGCCAAAAAATTTGAGTTTTACTGGAGTGTTTATGGAGCTACCCTCAAGAAAGATGACGCCTATTATGCCATTCGCTTTCCGGCAAATATGCAGATCAAAGCCCCCGAACAACAATACCACATGAATAAAGCCCGCAACTTTGAAGAATTCTATGCCGCTCTAAACAAACAATATCTCCCTAGTTTTAATATCGTATACGCCGACAAAACCGGAAACATCTTTTATTTGAATAATGGATTAATTCCTTATCGCTCAGAAAGCTACAATTGGCGATTGGTGCTGCCCGGCGATACCTCCGCTACCCTCTGGCCGGCTTCCTACTATCCCCTCAAAGAATTACCCCAAGTGCTGAACCCCAAGTCGGGTTATGTATTCAATACCAACAACACCCCTTTTAATGCCACCGCACCTGCTGACAATCTCAATCCAGCGAATTATCACCCCAATATGGGGCATTTGCGCGTGGATAATAATCGTAGTCTTCGCTTCCAAGAACTAATCGGCAAATATGGAAAATTAAGTTATGAAGATTTCAAAACAATTAAATATGACATCACCTACCCTAGCCCGATGTATTTTTATTTTGCTGAAAATATTGAAGATGTATTTCAGCTTAAACCTGAGCAATACCCTGATATCAGCGAAATGATTCGGATGATTCAAAGCTGGGATCGTAAAAATAATCTGGAAAGTGAAACAGCCTCGATTTTTATGATCTTTCTTAAAAAAATGTATGCAAAGATTCAGGCTGAAAACCGTGTCAAACCCGGTAACCGACTTTCCACAGAAGAAATGGTCGAGGCTTTACGTGCCTCCAAAACACACCTGCTGAAGTATTTTAAAACAATACAAGTACCTCTAGCTCAATTACAAAGGCATCAACGTGGGAAAACAGACCTGGGTATGGCAGGTGCCTTTGATGTACTGGCGGCGATGTTTGCCCAACCTACTTCCAAAGGGCGTTTCAGAACCTCACAGGGAGAATCGTACATCCTTATGGCGCGTTTTAGCAATCAGGGAGTTATGCTCGAGAGTGTAAATGCTTACGGAACTTCCAACCACAAAACCAGCCCACATTATACGGATCAAATGCCTTTGTATGTGGACAAAAAACTCAAAAAAATGTTATTCAATAAGGAAGAAATTTTAAAAACTGCTGCCCGAATCTATCACCCTATGGAATAATGATTTTAAAAATTGTACCATACGGCTAATGTGGTATGTTTGTTGTAATTCTCTTCAAGAACATTCTTTGATTGTATGAAAGCCATGGCCGCCAAGCTATTGGGTCTTGGGTTGTTTTTGAAAATCAATCTGCTTTAGAAGACCCTCTCTATACCCAAAACCCAAGGCCAAATACCCTTTAGCCTGAAGGCTAGGGTGTGAAAGCCTGGGCAAATTTTACTAGGTATGATTAATTTTGAAAACATATTTTATCAGCTTGAACTCCCTTATTGTATCTTTGATCAAAAGGGTAAATTTTTATCTATCAATGCCGCCTGCGAAAAGCTGCTGGGTTATACAGCCTCTGAAGTGCTGGAATTAACCTGGTGGGGTTTATTACATCCTCTCGAACAACCCGATCGCCTTTCTTTATTTGAAGATATTATGCAACAGGGCGGCGTAAAGTTTGCCCTCTGTAATTATTTAATCCACTCCGGCGAATACGTCCAGATGGAATGGAAATTCAAAGCAGATCTTCGGGAAAATATCGTATTTGCTCATCCTAAAAAATCAGCACACGAAACGCTTTTAACAAACTCACAGACGCACCTCTTTTATCACGAAAAAAACGGCACAACGATTACCATGCCTACTTTTCACGAAGTATTCAATCAAACCCAACTGATCGAGAAAATCGCCGAAGCCATGCCTGCCGACCTCAAACTTACAGACATTACCAAAGAACAACCTCTTTTTTCCAATCACCAACTGGCAGAAAAACTAGGCTACACCGATACAGAGTTTATTGCCCTAGGCCGCGACCGGCTCACAAAAATTGTGCATCCCGAAGACTTGGACAAGTTCTTAATTGCCCGAAATACCATTATCGGCGATAAAAATAATCAGGTACACAATTTTGAAATAAGACTCAAACACAAAGAAGGATACTACAAATGGATGATTTTTACGTCTATTGATCTCAAACAAGACGATGAAGCAAACCCCGTCCAATTTGTAACAATCGCACAGGATATCACCGAACTCAAACAAGCCAAAGCTCAGGTAGATAAGTTTTTTGCCCTGAGCGTAGATCTATTTGCCATCGCAGGGTTCGATGGGTATTTTATCAAGGTCAACGATGCCTGGAAAAAAATCATGGGTTATTCCACAGAAGAACTTCTTGAAAAACCCTACATTGAGTTTATCCACCCTGAAGACCAGGCTTCTACGATTGAGGCTATCGAAAAGCACAAAGAAGGACCCGAAGCGCTTTCGCTGGTCAATCGCTACAAACATAAAGACGGCACCTACCGTTGGCTTAGTTGGGAGTTCCAGATCGTTCGAGAAGCACAAGTAATTTATGCCACCGCACGCGATAATACCGAAAAAATTGAAGCCGAAAGAGCCCTCAAAAAATTAAATAGTCAGCTGATTGCTCACAATCGCAAACTCATCGACAAAGAGGAAAAACTCTCAAGAAACAACCAAAAACTACTCATCAAACAAAGCGAACTCAGCGAAGCTATCCAAAAAATCTCTGCCAAACAAGAACTCATCGAGGGCATCGCAAGGGCAATTCCCGCCGAATTAAACGCCTATGACAATAAAAATAATCAATATCTTTTCTCCAATTATAAGTTGGCTATCATTCTGGGTTATTCCCAATCCGAATTTGATGCCCTTGGCCAAGACCCCATCACAGCACTCATACACCCCGAAGACGCAGTGTTGATCCAAAAAGGCCGTGAAAGGCTTTTCCAGGGCGAAGAACAAATATCTCTCGAGATCAGACTTAGACACAAACAAAATCATTATAAATATGTACTGATCAGTACCGTACCTCTTGATAAAGCCAATCCCGGACAATCTATCACCATCAGTCAAGACATCGACCGACTGAAAAAAGCCGAACAAGAACTCATTCAACTCAATGAAAAACTCCTCGAGCAAAATAAAGAACTGGGGCTTAAAGAAGAAAATCTTAAAAGAAACAATGAGCGGCTTTTACTCCAACAAGAAAACATGGAGCATACCCTCGAAAAACTTCTTGAAAGTCAAACCCTGATTGAGGGAATTGCCAAAGCTATCCCTGCTGAACTCAACGCCTTCGACGTAATTCACAATAACCTGGTATTCTCCAACCATAAATTGGGCATCATTTTGGGGTATTCTAGCGAAGAATTGGATTCCCTAGGGCCTCAGCCTCTTATCCGACTACTCCACGAAGAAGATCAATCCATCTTAGAAGAAATTCGTACCGAGTTGGTTCATCACCAAGTAGTAGCCCGAGAAGCACGAGCCAGACACAAACAAGGACATTACAAGTGGCTTTCTGTCATTGCAGTGCTGCTGAAGGATGATTCAGAAGTATCACGGTATGTGGTCATCCTGCTCCAAGATATTACAGAAAGAAAGGTCGCCGAGGAAGAAATCCATACAAGCAACGAAAAACTGATCGCCAATCAGGAAATTCTCCAGCGTGCACTCACCGAACTTTCCGATCGTAATTTTGAGCTGGATCAACTGGTGTATAAAATCTCTCACGATTTGCGATCTCCCCTAAGTACCATCCTGGGGCTGGTCAATTTGATGAAACTCGAGAAACTCTCCTCAGAAATCGGACAGTATGTAAATCATATCGAGAACCGTGTACTCAAACTGGATGGTTTTGTAAAATCTATGCTCAACTATGCCAAAGCCAACCGAACCCAAATTAAAGTAGAACTGATCGATTTTGAAGAAATTATCTTTAATTGCCTGGCTGATCTGGAATATATTGAGCATTTTAAAAGAGTACATACAGATATTCAAATTAAAGGCGATAAAAACTTCTTCAAGTCTGATCATCTCAAAATTAAAGTCGTCTTCAGCAATATCATCTCCAATGCCTTTAAATATATGAACCCCAAGGTAGAACCCAACTTCCTAAGGATTTATATACAAATCGATATGAAACAGGCCTTTATTCAATTTATAGATAATGGCATCGGTATTCACGCAGAGTATATTGATAAAATTTTTAATATGTTCTTTAGAGCTACCGAAAAATCTGATGGCTCTGGATTGGGCATGTACATCGTCAAACAAACCATCGACAAACTCGACGGGGAGATCACCGTCGAGTCTGAACTTGGTGTAGGGACTACCTTCAAAATCAGAATCCCTAATTTGATTTAAAAATGAACATCTGATGCGGAATTTATCTGAACCTTATCTGAGGTATAGGAAGCAAAACCTTTCCCAAATTCTCAGAAACCCCAAACCCAACTGCGAGGCGTTTCCCAAATTTTCAGAAACCCCAAACTCAATTGCGAGGGCTTTCCCAAATTTTCAGAAACCCCAAACTCAACTGCGAGGGCTTTCCTAAATTTTCAGAAACCCCAAACCCAACTGCGAGGCGTTTCCCAAATTCTCAGAAACCCCAAACTCAACTGCGAGGACTTTCCTAAATTCTCAAAAACCTCCCGACACCTGCCCCTCGATTCCCCGCTCCTAGTTAAGTAGTTGCCTATAATTAGTTTATATGAGTTATTTTCATAATTAATTGATAACCAACGTAATTGCATTTGCTATGGACTATTGACTACTTACTCCACTTCTTTACTACTTTCAAAGGTTTTGCCCAGTTTGATAAAGCCAGGGTAAGCCATCGTAATGCCTGCGATTTTGAATCGGGGTTTTACTTTGAGGCGGATACGAGATTGCTCCATATTATCGCCTTTGATGGCAGCGACCAAATTCACCAAAGAATTGATGGATTCTTTATTGAGGGCTTTACGTACATCAAAACTAGTGGAGATCGGAAAATTCGCCAATCCGCCGTTGGCAGGCACTTCTACACGTTCGTTGGTGGTACCGTTGACAAAATCCGTCTGGTCTACTTCCAAAATCCAATCGAGCTTTTCCATAGCGGCCAATTGATCATTGGGGTTTCGCACCTCTATATTAAAAGTAATATTCAAAGGCAATGCCCCTGATTTAAATGCTAAGCCCAGTTTGGCGGCATCGCTTAGGTTTAGGTCAGAGAAGCTATTGATTCGAAGCAGGTCTATTTCACCCAGATTCAAGGTATTGATTTCTTTGATTCTGAACTCGCTTTTGGCAAATGCCTTAAGCTCGCGAATAGTTTGGCAGGAGTTTAACATAAAACCTGCTAGAAAGAGAGTCATTAAAATTTTAATACGCACCATATCTATTTTTTTGAGGAAAGCTATTTCAAATATTAGGAAATAACAAATATTTTTGCTAATATAAAAGTTTGCTTCCGTCTAAAATATTGTAAACCAATCTTTTGAATTAAAAATTACCCAAGCCCTGCATGAATGCCCAACAAAAATTTTTACTTTTAAGCGAACAGATTGCCTTTGATCACAAGCATCGGAATACGCTTCATGCTAATCTCAACCAACATCACCAATCCTTTAAGAAGAGTATTCACAACTTTGATGACTATGAGTTGGCTATCAGCAGAGCAGCATTTCTTAGAAAAGAGACCTTAGCCTCGCTTGATCAATATTTACTAGCTTTTGAAGATAAGCTTGTGCGGAATGGCGGGCAAGTAATCTGGGCTGAAAATGCTCGACAAGCCAGAGAAGAAATTCTAAAGATTATTCAAGAACGCCAAAGCAATGAGCTAATCAAGGCACAATCATCTACCTGTGACGAAATTGGGCTCAAGGCATTTCTAGAGGCTAAACAAATCACAGTTCGGGAAAGTAGTTTTGGGGCTGCCCTAGCTGCCTATACAGGTCATTCAAGCAGGCATCTGGTTGATCCCTTAGGGCATCTCAATCAAAAAGAGATGCTGAGTATCAGCAATCAGCTTTTTGATGATCAGGCATATTCCGAGCCTGATGTACTTATTCAGAAAGCCAGATCATTTATGAAAGATCAATGGGAGGGTATTCGTATTGGCATCAGTGGCGCAAATTTTTTATTGGCGGATATCGGTGGAGTTGCCATTACTGAAAATGAAGGCAATATTCGGTGGCTGAACAAACATTGCTCGACGCACATCGTGCTTGTTGGTATCGAGAAAGTGATTTCCAGAAGCCGGGATTTGGATCTTTTTTGGTCTCTGCTTGCCGGGAGTGCTACCGGGCAAACCCTCACGGCTTACAATAACATATTTACCGGACCGTCCAAAGAGCATGGAGCGCCCAAAGAGCTGATTGTAATTCTTTTGGACAATGGAAGAAGTCAGATGTTGGGTGATGCAGACCAAAAAACAGCTCTTCAGTGCATTCGATGCGGAGCTTGCCAAAATGTATGTCCTGTTTTTAAGACACTGGGTGGAGAAAGTTACGGAAGTCCTTACACTGGGCCGATTGGCTCTGTTTTAAGTCCTTATCTGGATGGAATCAAGAAATTTGGACATCTGAGCCAGGCCAGTACCTTGTGTGGTGCTTGTAATACAGTATGCCCGGTCAAAATCGACCTCACACGTTTACTTTTGCTTCAAAGAGAAAATTGGGTGGACAAAGGGTTGAGTCCGATCAAAGAAAGGGCTTTTTTTGGTTTATGGAGAAGATTTGCATTGAGAAACAATAGATTTTGGACAGGTTGGGGTACTTTTTTTGATGTGCTATTTCTAGGACTTAAAAACAATAGAAAAGAATTTCTAAAAATCCCCCCGCAATCTTTTAAAAAATTATGGAACTCGAGAAAAAACAAATAAATTTTAGGAGGATAAATAAATATGGAAGGAAATTTTTATAAGCTATAAGATAAGTGGAGGAAGAGTTTGAGATGCTTCCTCCAATATCCTTCAACCAGCTATGGAAAGAAAGACTGATATGTTGTAGCCTTAATTAACCAGCCCTGTAAAGGCTACATCAATCATTTCTTACGTTACAAATTTAGCAAAGCTAGTTCTAGTATTCAACTGCTTTTAGACAAACGGCTTAAAACAGTAGCCTAAACCCATGATTTACTCGATTAAGTAAAAAATTCTTCTGTAAAGTGTCAAAATAGGGGTATCAACCGATCAAAAATCAGGGTCGTTTCTTTTTATGATTGTTTTTTTGCGATCGTTTTAGGAAAGAATTTGTTTTTTTCGGAGCATTTGGTTTGGCGGAGGTTTTTTTTGTTTTGCTTATTTTTTTTTCGTGGAAGGCACCTTGGTAATCCGGGTTTTCCTTTTTTTTCTGATAGTCAATTTCACGCAACATGGCTTGTTCTTCTTCTCTGGGGGTAGGAGTAATTTGTAGGTTTTCAGGCAGAGGGATTTCGGGGATTTTTTGGTTCATCAGTGCCTCGATTTTGGTGATGTGGTACAAATCCGCCTTGGTGACCAGTGAAAAGGCTTCTCCGGACTCTTCGGCTCTGCCTGTGCGCCCAATCCGGTGGATATAATCTTCATAAATCATCGGAACGTCAAAATTGATCACGTGACTGACCAAACTTACGTCAATGCCACGCGCTACTACATCTGTGGCCACAAGCACCCGTACCTCTCCGTTTTTGAATGCCTGCATGGCATTGATGCGGGTATTTTGCCCTTTGTTGGCGTGTATGACCTTGATTTGATCTTCTTTGAGTTTTCTCTCGAGGAATTTATAAATATTATCGGCATTTTTTTTCGTGCGTACAAATACGATCACTCTTTTGAAAGTATCGGCATCTTCGAGGAGTAATTGTAGCAGATTGATTTTGGTTTTGAAATTGGGAAGCAGGTAAAGCCCCTGTTTGACGGTCGTGGCGGCTGTAGCCTGTGGGCTGATTTCTATCACCGTAGGAAATTCCAGAAAGTCTTCGGAAAGCCGGATGACTTTTTCGGGCATTGTTGCCGAGAAGAGGAGATTTTGTCTTTTAGTCGGGATGATCTCAAGAATTTGATTGATTTGGGGCATAAAACCCATATCCATCATTTTATCGGCTTCATCCAGCACCAGGGTATTCAATTCCTTAAGGATAAGCACTTCCTTGAAATAAATATCCATCAGTCGGCCGGGAGTCGCCACCAGGATGTCAAGCCCTTGCCTGACCAGTTCAATCTGTGTGGTTGGTCCCAGCCCGCCGTAAATAGCCGCAAATCTGAGATCGGTATATTTGGCCAGATGCCTGATAGTCTCTTCAATCTGTATGACCAGCTCACGGGTAGGTGCCAGGATCAGTGCCCGGGGGTTGTCTCCCTGGGCAAATTTGATTTTCATCAAGATAGGCAATAGGTATGCGGCTGTTTTGCCTGTACCAGTTTGGGCGATACCCATGACATCGTGCCCAGCCAGAATCAGCGGAATGGCTTTTTCCTGAATAGGGCTGGGAGTTTCATAATTCAAGTCTTTTAGTGCGTCTAAAAGCTGTTTGTTGAGTTTGAGGTCGGAAAAACTCATGATTGGTTAAAGTAATTCACAAGTGCTATAAGAGATTCTTCTTGCTTCACGTTGAATTTGTTTTCTTCTAAGAATTTTTGCATTCTTTCATTGGATTGGAAATAGAGTTGAAGTTCTTTTTTAGACTTGATGCGAGTCATTTCTTCCTTTTCATTGAGTAGATAATATTCGTCTTTTTTGAAGATCGCATCGGAGCGGTCTCCAACATTGAGTGCCACATTGTAGTTAGATTCCTTGAAGCTGAATACCGTTCTTTTGAGTAGGCTGAGTTTGCCAGATGCAAGCACTTGCCCAAAGCCTTTGAGCTTGGTACCTTCAAAAGAAAAATTGAGTAAGTTGATGAGGTCTATTTGTCCATAATTATCTACAAAAGAGATTTTTTTGATCAAAAAACCACTGATGGCTTTGACTTGCCCCTCCGTATAGACGTCAAGCTCCTGATTGAGTCCATCGAGGCGCATAGAATCAACCGTATATACTTCGTCTTTTTCATTCATCGTGATCAATCCTTTTTTCCATTCATCAAAAAGGTAGGGGCTTCCTTTCAAGTCGCCCTTCGGTACTGGAGAGGTATATACTCTTTGGTGGGGTCTGACTTGGGCTCTGTTGAGTGTATTGGCAGTTTTTTGGGAAGTAGGATCATTGGCCTGGGCATTAAGCTGATGTATGCTCCACAAGAACAAAACGGTAAAAATCAGGTACTTCATAGTTTTGATGATTTATTGTAAGACAAAAATAAAAAAAAACACTGTAAGTATTCATACTTACAGTGTTTTAAATACAGTTTAACGAAACGAAAATTAATTTTTCTGAAGATTATAAGCAAAAGTTCCGAATGAACCAGCGGCTACTCTAAAAGTAAGATTGAGATTAATTCCTCCTGTACAACTAAACGCAAAACCACTTCCATCTACGGTGCCAATTCCAAAAGCCAGGTTGTAGTTAGCCGTATCAAAAGCATTCTGTCTAGCTACGGTGGCTTGCCCAGTGGTAGCATTTACGGTAACTATCACATCGAAAGGTCCGTCAGATGTGCTGGGAGTAAAAGCAGCGTGTCCAAACATATCTTTAATAATGATCTGGTTCGCACTTGCTCCGGCTTCTACCGACACTGTGATGCTTGCATCGGGCAAGGTCCACTCGCCGGGGTCAGCTACAACGGAATACGTTCCTACCATATCCGCCGCAGTAAACGGACAAGATACGAAAGTAGTGAATCGGTATCCGGAGCGTTGGTTAGGGTTGGTAGCCAAGTCAGCATCCTGGTCAGCACTAGTGAGTGTCACTGATCTACCGCCAATAGTTCCAGTTACTTGGTTATCAAAATCAATACGGTCACCTGGGAGGAGGTCGTCAGATCCGTCTACCAAGACATAGGTTGCGGGATCAGCGGGGTTATAGTTACTTCTTTTTAAAGTATCTATGGCATTGGCTAATTCAGCAGCAGTAATCACCATCCGGCTTGAGAAATCTGTAATGGTCTTCACTTCCGAAAGGTCGGATACAAAGCTACCGCGCGTCACGCGGGCAAAGAGTTTATAGGACTGTACGTTGTTGGCAGGTACTCTGATATCGGCCTCATAAGTAGCATTAGTAATATCAGCGGCATTAAACACGGCAACTACTACATTATCGAGAAGCACCATAGGCCCGTTAGGAACTGTCTGGTAGAACAATTCGTCTTCACATGAACTCATGCCAAACATCAATCCCAGACATAAAAAGCTATATAATATTTTTTTCATCTTCTTCATTATCATATTTATTATTTAAGGTTAGGAACCACGTTATCAGGCTGCCAAAACACCTTAGGCCAGTTATTGGGGTCTTTTTGTGCAGGCGCGCTTGAATTACGGTTTACAAAGTTTGCTGGATAAAAGAAAGTCAAGATAAATTGTCCTGGAGAAGGCTCAAGCGCGGGCTGAAGATTACTTGGATAACCCGTTCTGCGATAAGCATTGTAAGCCTCGATACCATTACCAAAAGCAGCTTTGTAGTATTCGTTGATCACAACTTCCAGTCTTTCTTCGTCATTTGCAGCATTGTCGTAAAGTGTTAGAATGGCAGCCACATAACCGTCAATATCGCCCGCGGTAGGTACCAAAGAAGGGTTGGCGGCCACGGTTGGATCCAAAGATCCGAATGACATTACTTTGGCAATAGACCCTCTTATACCTGCCTCCAGTTGTGCCCTTGCATCATCGTCGGTATTGTAGATTAGATCAGCTTCTGCTCTAAGGAAATTCACATAACAGCTTAACATGATCGGCTGAATACCTTGCCCGGTTGCCCCTGAGCTTTGCGTAACAACAATCCTGGTACTGCTTGAGCTATTATCTGCTCTGGTATCAAACTGCCCACCAGCGGGATAAAGCCCCCAGATAGTTCTCTGAAAACCGTCAGGTGGAATACCATCATCATCCCCGTGGTCACGCCCCCAGTAGCCGTTTCCGACACGGCAGAAGGTATCATCATCCCCATAGTGTGCAGGGCGATCGAACGTAGTACAAGGCAGGGTCTGCGAAGTAGCCGCAGATGAATTGGCATTACCTTGACGCAAGAAATAATAACGGCGACGAGGGTCTCTTCCGGCAGGGCCATTTTCAAAGAGTCCCATATAATGATTGGACATGTACTCCCCGGCACCATTCACATAATTTCCATTATATCTTGGGTGGCGGCTATTGGGGTTTGCCAAAGTAGTAGAATATTGGAAATTAAAATCTTCGGCAGCCGTAGAGATCAAACCTCCTCCGGTTACAAGAGCTCTTATATTATCTCCAGCAGTAGAATCAATAGCCCTACGCTGTAGGTATATTCTGAATTTGAGGGTATTGGCTACTTTAATCCATTTGGCTCTGTTGGCTGCAATCCCACTTCCTCCAAAAAACAAATCAGGCGATGTGATGGTAGAAGCTTCATTAAAATGAGCAATAGCTTCGTCCAAAAGGACAAGTGCCTGATTGTAAATTTCAGCCCCAGATGTATTTGCAGGATTCAGATTGCCTGATCCTTGTATGGCTTCGGTGAAAGGAACATCTGCAAAATAATCAACGAGGGTTGTATATATATAAGACTTAATCAACTTTGCTACTCCCTGGTGGTTGGAAGCTTCAAGCTCTTGTGCAAGCGGCAAAACAGCCTCAACATCCGCAAGTACTGTAGCATAAGAGGTAGACCAGAGATTATCAAAACTCTCTGGAGAATAGGCACTTCTGTATATATTGCCACCGCCCATTTGCAACATTCTGGTAACTTCCGCACCAAAATCCTGAGCAGTATTAAACATTCCTGCTGTATTTATCTGAATATTGTTCAACAGGTTGTTGATACTTGCCTGTGAGGGGGTCAATGCATTGGGGTTATTCACTACGCCCGTATCCAAGACCTCACAAGCCCCAAAGAAAAACAAAGAAAATGCTAAGAATAATATTTTTATTTTAGATTTCATAATACATATAATTTTTTAAAGTCAATAATTTGCTTAGAAGGTAACTTTTACACTACCTCCAAATCTCTTAGAAGAAGGTCCACTGATGAAATCAAGCCCTTGTCCATTACCTACTCCTGTACCCAGTACGTTGGTGTCAAAATTGACTGCATCCGGGAAGTTAAAGGCTTCATACCAGAGGTTGTAGCCAGAAAGAGTAAACTCAACGCTTCCGAATGGTGTCTTATTCAGCAAGTTTTTGGGCAATCCATAAGAAAGTGAGACTTCATTCAAACGAAGTGTAGTAGCATCAAATACCTGGAATTCATCCGGTCCGAAACCAATTACTCCAAAATAAAAGTCAGTCGCAGCGATTTGAACGTTGTTTGGTTGTCCTTCTTCATTTACTCCAGGTAATACAAGAGAAGCACGACGGTCTACGTCGGTTTCTTTGGTCACACCACGCCCTACAAGAGCTCCTGCAGTCTGAGACCAATACTGACCTCCCTGCTCATATTGCCACTCCATGCTGAAACGAATACCTTTCCAGGAGAAGGTGCTGGTGATAGCCGTTGTAAAATCACGGTTAGGGTTGGCAATGATTTTGATATCTGGATCAGTCAAATATTCACCATTCGAACCCACTACTTTGTTACCGTTTTCATCTCTGAGTGCTACACTTCCCTGAATTACGCCCAGAGGTTCACCCTCAATGGCAAAGTTACCCAGGTTGGTAAATCCGGCGTAGGCGATTTCTTTATTACCTTCGGGAAGTTCAAGAACTTTGCTGCGGATGATTACGAAGTTACCGCTGATATCCCAGTTAAAGTCGCCTAGTTTCAGTACATTGGCATTAAAGTCCAATTCAAGACCTCGTACTCTTAGTTTACCAGCATTGATCTGAATATCGGTAAAACCTGTGGAAGGGTCAAGTTGTCTGTTCAGAAGAAGATCAGTAGTTGTTTTATTATATATGGACAATTCTAAGCTAAAACGATCATTGAGGAAACGTGATTCAATACCTGCTTCAACCTCATTCAGACGTTCGGGCTGTAGATTGGGATTACCCAAGCGGTTACTTACTGCATTAGAAGCAATCGGATCAGATCCACCTCTGGGTACAAAAGCACGTGTTGTTAAACCTACTGTATTGCGAGTATTGTAAGAACCTGGGAAATTAGCAGAAGATCCGTAACCCAATCTAAGTTTTAAATAGCTTAATATATCGTTATTTTTTAGACCGTCAAAGGCACTGGTAAGATCGAAAGCTACACTGGCGGCTGGATAGAAAAGAGAGTTGTTCCCTTTCTCCAGGGTATTCGTCCAGTCATTTCTACTAGCAAGTGTAAAAAACAGATAATCTTTGAAAGATAATTCAGCTTGTAGGTAAACTCCAAGACGATTTTCAGCTTCCTCAAACTCAAAACCTGTATACTCTCTAAAGTTGAAATGTTTCAAAGACCCAAATACTTCCTGATTGGTACTGGAAACACCTGATCCGATTAAAATATCACGCCTTGCGTTAAATCCGGCAATTACATTGAGTCCTACACTTTCAGAAAGATTTTTATTGAAGTTTACGATCCAGTCGTGGTTAATGATCTTTACGTTACGGGTGGTGGTAGTATAATAACCAAGAATGTTTCCATCTACACCTCCTTTGTTTTGCCCGTACTCATTATCTTCGGTATAAGTATCCAAACCGACACGATAAAGTATATTTAACCAATCTTTGAGCTGATAGCTTACGTTTGCCTGACCGAAGAAACGGTCAACGACTTGACCTGTACGGGCATTTTTAGCTGTCCATCTTGGGTTTTGAATATCATTAGAGCCTCGATAATAAATACTTGCGCCTGTAATAGGGTTCTCGAACGGCAAGTTGTTCAAATCTATGCTGGGTGGCGTATACATCAAATCCCCGAATATAGATCCACCACTGCCTGTAGTACCACTACCCAAACTTGCTGCCACGGGAGGAGATTGATAATCGGTGTTGGTATAGTTGAAAGTAGCCGAAACAGTAAAATTGTTGGTCAAAGAAGCACTACCTCCAAAGCCTAATGTATTACGAACCAAGTTGTTGCCAGGAGTAAAACCTGCATCATCATAGTAAGAATAACTTACGGAGTAATTGGCTTTGTCTGTACTTCCGCGGAGGTTTACAGAGGTGTTGGAAATAATTCCTGTACGGAAGAAATTTTCTACGGGTTTGTAATCCTTATAATCATATTGTGCCCCATCATACTCAGGCAGGAAAGAAGCGTATTGTTGATATGGGTGAGCAATACTAGTTACTTCGGAGAAACTCGGACCCCAGTTACTGAAGAATGGACCGGCTTGATTGAAAAATCCTGCTCCATAGGATTCGGTGTAATCAGGCAATGAAGCAATTTGGTTAGCAAACACAGATTGTGTAACCGTGACTTCATTCTTCTTCCGGGTTGCTGCTTTGCTACCGTTTTTGGTGGTAATCAAAATTACCCCATTACGACCACGGTCTCCGTACAATACCGTAGCACTCAAACCTTTGAGTACGTTTACGCTCTCGATGTTGTTGGGGTCTAAGTCTAAGAATCGGCTGGACTCGGTTTGTCCGTCCACAAAGTTTTGTGAAGTATTGGTATTACTATTAAAAGGTACTCCATCCACTACAAATAGCGGTTGGTTACTACCATTCACCGTACTGTAGCCCCGGATTATGATGCTGGTACCTGAGCCGGATAGTCCACTGGTTTGAGTAACCTGAACCCCGGCAGCTTTACCACGTAAAAGACGGCCGATGTCGCCCTCAGTTTTTTGCTCTATTTGCTCATTACTTATTGTAGAAACGGCATAACCCAGTGCTTTTTTGTCACGCTCGATACCTACCGCCGTCACAACTACCTCACCCAGTTCTTTGGTAGAGGTAAGTAATTTCACGTCCAGAGACGACTCGGTGCCTACTATTATTTCGCGTTCTCCAAAACCAACGGCAGAAAACACAAGTGTTGCACCTTGAGAAGATACAATTGTATATTTACCGTTGACGTCGGTAACCGTACCTGTACTAGTACCTTTGATGACGATGCTTACGCCCGGGATGGGCTCTCCGCTATCTCCATCAGTTACCGTACCGGTAATAGACCTGTCCTGTGCCATTGCTTGAAAAAACAAAGCAAAGGCCAGGCAAAAACTTAAGAGTAGTTTTTGCTTCATGTTCTTTTGTTTTAATGTTAATGTTTTGTTATCTGAGAATAAACCTAAGCGAAATTTTTTATATAAAGAAATAATCCAAATAAATAATTTTGAATCTTTTTGGTATCATTTAACTATACCTATTTTTTATATCATTTTTTTTATTTTTTGATAGTAAAGCTATTATAAATTAGCAGTATTGCCCTTCTCTCAGCTTGCATAACATTGTGTATGTTTATCGCTCAAATGAATATTTATCCAGTTCAAAAAGTATTTTTTATCTCTGAAATCACATCAGGAGTTTTTATAAGGCAAAAAATCAGTTAAATATTTGATAATCAGATACTTAATTAGATTTTTTTGTTGATATGGATGTCAAGTAAATACCCTAAAGCAAATAAAAATCTACTTAAGACTATAAGATCAGTTTATTATCGAGGTAAAAACAATATATACAGTTATAAAATTACTTGATTATAAAATTATACTAAAAAAAGCCAATCTAATCAAGACAAAAAAATACAGTTGCTTTCGGCAACTGTAAATAATCCTATTTTTACAAAAAAAACACAAAATAATGATAAAATCCCGAAGGCTTGTTATAGATTAAATGAAGTTTAAAAGATCAAACTTTTTATGGAGAATAGTTTGGGAATTTACCGAAAGTTGTTTTTCAAGCAAAGTCGCATATATTTTTCTAAAATCGACGGTATACTTGAGGTCGCCTTCATCGAGGTCGCTGAGATTGGGTAATTCATTATAAATCCCTGCTTTTTTGAGTTTGCCATTGATCACAAATACATTGTTGGCTGTGCCGTGGTCGGTGCCTCCGCTGGCATTTTGCGCTACACGGCGGCCGAATTCAGAAAAAGTCAGTATCATCGTATCGTCTAGCTTTCCATTTTCTTTTAGGTCTTTGATAAAAACAGCTATGGCATCAGAGTAGATTTTCAACAATCGGTCTTGCTGGGGTTTTTGATTTACGTGGGTATCAAAACCACTCATAGAGGCATAATATACCCGTGTATCCAGCCCTGCATTGATCAACTCGGCAATGGTTTGTAATTGGCGGGCAAAGGGCGTGGTGGGGTAAGTCAGTTTGCTTTTGTAAGTTTTGGATTTGTCATAAATGTAATCTGCCGAAGATACAGTTTCAGCCAGGGTTTTATACAAATAAGATACTTCCGAATCTTCTTCTTGAACCTTCATGTTACTCAGGGATTGGATATGGCTTTCCTGGGTCAGTTTATAAAGTTTTTGGGCATTCTGAAGGGCTAGCCCCTTGATTTGTTCGCCTTTGAGTGCCAAGCTCAGGGTATCATCTACCTCTAAGGCCTGGTGTGCTGTCTGACAGCCCCCGACGCATTGGGCGTCCAGATAGCGACCTAGCCAGCCTGTATTGAGGTATTCGTCAGATTCGCTGGCAGTATGCCATATATCTAGCGAGCGAAAGTGTGAGCGATCAGGATTGGGATACCCTACATTGTTGATAATGGAGAGATACCCCTGATCAAATATCTGTTTAAGCCCTGACATCACAGGGTTCAGCCCCAGTTCGTTGGTGAGGGCTAATACTTCATTTTTGGCGAGGGCAAGTCTGGGTCTGTTTTTATAGTACAAATCATTGTTGAATGGCACTACGGTATTAAGTCCGTCATTTCCACCAGACCATTGGATGATTACTAATTTTTTGCCTTCCCCAAAGGATTTATTTAGCTGATTGATTTCTAGAGCTTTCAAAAAACCAGGGATCAGCATAGAACCACTCACAGCCAGGGCTGATTTTTGTATAAATTTTCTTCTTTTCATCTTTATATTGCACAATTAAGTTATCTACTGAATTTACAGGGCTTTATTTCTTGTTTTACTTGTTGAATATCTCAACGCTACTCCCCTATTTTCATCTCATTTTCCGATCAGTACCTTTTCACGGGCATCGGTTCTTAAATATCTAAGAGTTTTTTGCAAAAATTGACGCTTAAATCAAAGCAAAAACCCAATAGCTAATACCCCAAACCCAATAGCTTGAGGGCTATAGACTACACACTAGCAAAGTTGATACTCTGGCAAGGAACATTGTAAGATGCTGAGTACCTTGATGCGGTCGTGTTCCAGGTTTTGTTTCAAGACATTGAGTGCATAGTCTTTGAGGTTTGGAGCTTCTTTGGACAGTAGAAAATCACTCAGTTGGGTGTATAGCTCCTCCGAAGTGCTACTCTTGGCAAAATATTTTGTAAGTATTGTCCAGTCAAACTCTCCTTGAAAGCGATTGAGTTTGTCTTTGACCAGTCCATCGTTTTGTATATCTCCATCTTCTTTGGCGGCAATGGTGATCTCTGAGGCTTTATAAAGTGCTTCGGGAAGTTTTAGGCGAAACATCAGGGTTGAGCTGTCAATCCAGCTTCTGCCTCCGGGCCAACCCGCTACATTGGGCGGGAAAAGCAAAATTTGTCCTAAAAGCTTCTGAATGAACAAGGGAGCATCTTCTGTAAGAAAGCGCATATTTAATTGTCGCTGTAATCCTGCAATCAACTCGATGGGAGACTTAATTCGAACGCCCACGTTTTCAGGTGCGTAAAACCAATCAGCCAGGAAAATTTGCTTCATCAAAGCCCCCATGTCATACCCTGATTGGTAAAAAGACTGGGCAAGTTCGTGGATGCGGGCTTCATTTGCCTGGGGGCTGACAAAAAATTGATAAATCTTTTTTGTAATAAAATAAGCTGTTTGGGGGTTTTCAAGGATAATTCGGATAATGTCATCTCCATTAAAATTACCGCTTTTGCCCATAAAAGTCTTTGTATCAAAGTCGTGCGCTTGTTCTCTAAAAACATAATTGGCTCCATCAAAACCCCAGCCTGTAAAAGCACGGGCAGATTCTTTGATGTCATGTTCGGTGTAGTTGCCCCTACCCAAAGTAAAAAGCTCCATAAGTTCACGAGCAAAGTTTTCATTGGGTTGTTTTTTACGATTTTGCTGATTGTTAAGGAATTGTAGCATCGCTGGTTCTTTGGCGATGGCTAGCACTAGGTCTCCAAAATTGCCCAATGCGTATTTGCGAAGGGTATTGACGTATTGCTGTGCATGATAAATGCTACGAGCCTGACAGGCAAAATGACCATGCCAGAAAAAAGTCATTTTTTCCCTCAATTGAGCCTGGGTATTTGTGATATGTGCAAGCCATTTTACATTCAGTGCCCGAATCAATGCACGCGACTTTTGAATAAGTTCCCGGCGTTCTTCTTTGGACATTTCCAACACCTCCTTGAACTCAGGGGCTGATTCTTGGATTACCTCAATGTTCTCAGCCTGGGCTGATTTTTTAAAAAGGTCGTTTACTACTTCGGAAACCGAAAGCCCTGAGAGCCTTTGTCGGTCTTCCAAGGTATGTCCAAATCCGGCTCGCCAGTACAGGTGCTTGATCTGAGTTTGATGAATCATTTCCATTCTTGCTGCAATTGGTATTTTAATTGTTAATTATTTCTAGGACTTACACATCACCAAAAGGTTTAAATTTAATCGGGTTTTTTGGCGATAAATCTGTCAATTATTTGAATCTTTGTATAATTTTGATTTGACCAAGCAATCTAAAGCATAAAATGATCAGGCTCATCTTAAACTTTTATCACTTTTTATTCAGTACCATCAAAAGAAGGGTACAACTTTTCTTTTTGATCAATATTGCCCTGATCGTAGTCAGCTACCTGACCACGGTATATTATAATGGCAGATCCGAAAGCTATACCCGACTTGTGGAAGTATCCAAGGAAAATGAAAGCTTTATCGATCGCCTGGAGTATATCACCAAATCTATTGTAGAAAGCCGGGAAGAGGAATTGAAAAAAATCCTCAAAAGAGAGGTAGACGATTACAAAGATAACCTCAGTGCCCTTGAATCGGGTGGAGCAGCCATCATCCACAGCGAACGCGGCAACGATGTGCGGATCATTCCGATCCCCAAAGAAAGCCGGGAAGAATTCAGAGAACTCCAAAGTAGCTGGGAAGATTTGAATAAATACATTTCTATCATTCTGGAAGAACAGTTGGAGATCGATACCAACTACACCCTAGCACTTAATAATGAAGTACAAGAGGCAGAAACGCCCTCCCCTTTGGAGTCAGATTCTTTATCAAAAGATAGTCTCGCAATAGATAGCAGCCTGATTGCAAAGGCTGATTCTACCCTAGATACCGAATATTTGAGAACCGAAGAACCCGACACAAGTTCGCAGGCAAGGGTAGTGGCCATTATCCTGAATCCTAAGGTGGAAAACGCTTATTTCCTGGCACAAGCTTCTCTTGAAGAAACCCTAAGTAAAAATCGCCTCCTTAGTCAAACGCTGAAAGAAAACCTCAATAAAAATCAGGAAAATCTAAGATTTGTGTTGGCTACAACCTTTACCTTTAACCTCATCGTACTGATTATCGGATTTTTTGTAATTGGCTCCACCTTTATCAATCCGCTCAAAAAAATCGCCGAAACGGCCAAAGATGTAGCCTCTGGAGACATCCATACCAAGGTAGCCTATCAGCGCAAAGACGAAATCGGTGAAGTAGCCGATAGCTTGAACCTAATCGTGGGTAGCTTTAAACAATATACCGATTTTGCAGAAAATATCGGTAAGGGTAATTTTGAATCAAGCTTTGATGTAAAAAGTGAAAAAGATACGCTGGGTTATACCCTACTCTCCATGCGTGACAACCTCAAAAATGTAGCCGAAGAAGACAAAAAACGGAACTGGGCCAACGAAGGTTTCGCACTGTTTAGCAATATCCTACGGTCTACCGATCGTGATATTGAGGAGCTCTCCTACGATGTTATTTCTAATCTGGTCAAATATGTAGGTGCCAATCAGGGTGGTTTGTTCCTGCTCAATGGAGATAACGGCAGCGAATACCTAGAACTCAAAGGCTCATTTGCCTATAATAAGCGAAAATACGAAGAAAAACGGATCAAAGCCGGTCAAGGACTTCTCGGACAAGTAGTGCTTGAGAAAGACATCATTTATCTTGACAAAATACCCAATGAGTATATTCAAATCACCTCAGGACTTGGACAGGCACCTCCCCGAAGTATCCTGCTTGCTCCGCTCAAAGTCAATGAAAATGTATACGGAGCTTTAGAAATTGCTTCTTTTAAAAACTTTGAACCTTATGAAATTGATTTTATTGAAAAACTCTCTGAAAATATTGCCTCTACCATTTCAAGCGTAAAAATCAACGAAAATACCAAAATGCTGCTCGATGAAACCCGCCAGTATGCCGAGCAAATGCAAGCACAAGAAGAAGAAATGCGCCAAAATATGGAAGAATTGGCAAGTACCCAGGAAGAAATGGAGCGTAACCAAAGAAAGCTTGAAAACTATAAAGAAAACCTCGAACGAGAAGTTCAAAAAAGAACCGGACAGCTCAAAGAAAAAGAACAAGAACTCTCAGACGCACTTTCTCAACTTAAGGGGATCATTGATAGCTCCACGTCGGGTATTGTGGCGATTAATGCCGACTATGAAATCGTAGCCGCCAATGAACGTTGCAAAACCATCATCAAACACCTAAGCGGAAGCACTTTTGATCTGGGCGATAACTGGTTTAGCATCTATAAAAGCCAAGAAGAGATCAAACGCTCCAAAGATCAATGGGATAAAGCCCTCTCTGGTCAGAGCTTCCAAACCGAAAGCAAATTCCACGATCAAAGCGGTAAACCCGGCTGGCTGGAAATCGCCTTTAACCCCATCCGCAACGAAAATCAAGAGGTCATTGGAGCTTCTATGTTTGTGAGGGATATTACTGTACGCAAACTCAATCAAAAAAGTATTGAGCTTACAGCACACATCCTCGACAATTCTATCAATGAGGTTTTTGTATTTCGAGCCGATAATTACAGGTTTGCCTCTGTCAATGAAAGAGCCCGCAAGAATTTGGGCTATACCCTGGAAGAATTAAACGAACTTACACCTTATAATCTCTCTACACAGTTTGATGCCGCATCTTTCCGGTCTCTGGTCAACCCGCTCAAAGAAAACCAGGAAGAAGACCTGGTCATCGAGACCAGCTTCCACCGCAAAGATGGCTCTACCTATGATGTAGCACTTAATATACAATATTTTGAAGATGATGAAGCCTCGGTTTTTGCAGCCATCGCTTATGATATTACCGAAAGAAACCGCAATGAGCAAATCCTCAAAGAAGCCCTCGAACGCTTCGACCTAGCTACTTATGCCACGAATGAAGGTATCTGGGAAATGCCCGTGCTGACTCCCAATCCTCTGAATCCGGCCAACCCCGCTTGGTGGTCTAAAAGATTTAAATCCTTGCTAGGCTTTGAAGAAAACGAACTGGATGAGACACTCAATAGTTGGCTATCTATCATACACCCCGAAGATAAAGAAACTACTATCCGTGCCCTGGATGAGCACCTGACCGACCCCAACAATCAGGTACCTTTTAGGGCAGAATACAGACTTCAGAACAAACAAGGAGAGTACATCTGGTTTGCAGGCTCTGGCGAGACTGTCAGAGATGAAAACGGAAAGCCCCGTAAGTTTGTAGGCACTATTCAGAATATTGACTGGCGTAAAACTGCCGAACAAAATCTCTCCGCCCAAACTGCCATTGTCACAGGCATCTTTAATGCTTCGGTAAACAGCATTATTTCTATCAACTCCCATCAAGAAATCGCAGCAGTGAACCCTGCTACCCAAACTATTTTCGGATACCAAGTTGAAGACTTGATCGGTAAAAACTTTGAGGTGCTTCTAGCGCATCCTGATAGAACTCAGATCAATCTCAATCACGATAAAATCCAGGAAGCCGAAGCCCGTAAATATGACGGTACGATTTTCCCGGTAGATATTTCGGTATCCGAAACGGAATCTTCAGGAAAAAAATTCAATATCTTAATTTTTAGAGATGCCACAGAGCGAAAAGAGCGGGAAAGACGCTTGGCTGAAAATGAAGAAAGACTACGCAAAATCTCTGAAGCCAGCTTAGAGGGCTTATTTTTCCACGAAAACGGCATTATTACGGATGTTAATGCAGCTTTTGTCAAAATTACGGGCTATACACCTCAAGAGGTCATCGGCAAATCTGCATTCAGTCATCTCATTCCGATAGCCATGCCCGAAGCCAACGGAGAATCTGAAATAACTCCTTTTGTAATTGACTTTACCAAAAAAGATGGCAGGGTCATCCCATTGGAAGTACAACCCAGAATCCTCAACCAAGGAGGCACCATCACACAGATTGTATCCTTTAGAAATATAGCCACTCAGAAAAAAAGCGGAACAAACGAAAAAAATCTCATCGCTTTGCTCGATAGCCTACCCGGCTTTGTAAGCTATAGCAATTCCGAAGGATTGGTCAAATACCTCAATCACCAAGCCCTCAAAGTATTGGGTTACTCATCCCCTACTGAGATCTTGGACGAATCCATCGCCCGGATTTTCCCGCCGGATACGCTCAATCTTTTGTATCGTGAAGCCATCCCTGGTAGCATTCAGCACGGCAACTATGTGATTGAAGCCTCACTGCTCACCCGTGAGGGACTTACGCAACCTGCCCGCCTGATGATCATCTCTCATCTGGATGAAAGGGGAAATTTATCACATATTTCTTTTGTGGGGGTTTAAGAAACAAGTACCTAAAAACGATTTTTTTCTTGCAGACAGCTTGTTTGTAAACTGTGTGTATGTGTTTATAAACATTATGTTGCTGTTTATTGAAGTAAGTTGGTTGTTTATTTATTAAATATAGTAATAAATACCTGCGCGGTATTTATTGGTTTAAAAAAGGTCTAAATAATTTCTAAATCGCTCGGAATTGTTGTTATTTCAATGAGAACCCTTATCATCATCATCGCTAGAACCCTCGATGATAAGTTCTTTGATATCTGTTATTTCGGTTTTTTCTATTTCTGTTATGTCTAAATCCAAACTTTCTAATTCATCCCTAATTCTTTCATAATAACTTAAGGTAGTTAAGAACTTTATATGCTTTTCAATGTTTTGCTCCTCTGATATTTTATCTTCCAATTCGCCTAATTGTTTTTTCACAAATAAGTTCAAGAATTTAAAAGTTTTTAAAATAATCTCTTTGTTATTCTCTTCATAGAGCTTAATAATGTACTTTTTGATTGAGACTTTATCATTAAGTTTTTTATGTATATATTTCGTGAATACAATCTTAAAAAGAGCCAATAGATGATATAAATTAGTTTTAGCAGTAGATTCAAACTTTAGAGGAGTTCTTTGGAATATTATATCAAAAACACAAAAGGAGCAAAGCATGTCTTCATAATCTGTTTTATCATTAAAGATTCTCTCATAAAGCCCTTCGGGATGCTCCTTATGGGATAAAAAAATCAAATCTTTGTGACTTTGTCCAATTTGTTGAAAGTTTTTAAAAACACTTACCGGGTCTTGCAGGTGATATGCCAAATAGGTGGTGGCAAAAATATGATTTGGAATTATTTTAACCCCTTTATTGTCAAGAACTTCTTTTACGTCTTGATCTTTCCTTCTAAACTCCCCATTTCTTTTTTGATACCAGAATTTGGTATTATAAAATTCACGTTGAAGTTTTTCCTGAATCGGGTCATTAGCACAAAAATCTCTGTCTTGAACAGGGTTTTGAGAGTTGGTAAACCTTGTCACATTCAAATCAAAATCTTCTCCACCAGACTTCAATAGTCTTAAAGTAATTAAGATTTCACTGTCCATTTCTGCTTTTTTAGCAGGAGAAGCATTTTTATAAGCACTGTAAATAGAATAGACAGTTTGAGCACCATTAATGATTTGAAGTCCATTTAATTCAAGATTTTCTGCTTGAGGTCTGATTACTGGAAAGGGGGCATACGTAATGGCAGTAATCCCATTGTTGTAATACCAAAAATAAGCAGGATTATCTAGAGCAGTTTTTTCAATTTCTCTGTTGAAATCAGATTGCAGAAGAGGATTTCGAACATTTTTAAAGAAGAGATAAAAACCATAGTGATCAAAAAGTTCAAAAATAGTTTTAGGTCTTACCAGGAAAACATAGGCATCAAAGGGTTTTTCTATTTTAATATAGTTTCCCCTATCCATCCCTAATCTTTCCACTTGCAAAGGAATTTTAATCTCCTCCGGGTTATAATAGTTTTCTAAAGGATTAATAGGGTCAATTTTTTTGAATTTCCGATCTATATAATCCAATTTAAGTCGGTCGATGTCGATGATTTCAACTTTAGTTTTTTCTTGTCCTGCTAAAAATGATTTGATATTATCTTCTGATTTTGGATTTGCTTTGCATAGACTTAGGAAAATAAATTTCACTTCGCCGTTGTTCTTTAAATGTTCGTAAAGGTTTTCTAATTTTTTTTGTAACTTTTGATTAACTTTATTAGTATCACCGCGTAAAATTGTTTCAAAGTCATTTAAGGCTTTTTTAATTTCGGTAGTGCTTATTTCGCCTTTGGAATTTTCTGCGTTATTCCATTTGGATTGAACAATATAAAATACTTTATTCCCAAAATTATCAATATTATCAAAGATAACATCGCAAGATGAATCGATATCCTTAAACGTATCTTTTTCCTGATTACCATTTTTATTATTAATCAAAAAATTACTATCTGTAATATATGAAAGATAATCTCCTTTCTTGGCATAAAATTCTAAAAACCAAATTAATAAGGCATAAGATTTTTTATTATTCTCTGCTTGTTCACCTTTTTGAATTTTTAAAAACTTATCATCCTTATATTTTTCAATAATTTGAGTAAGTTCAGCATCCAGAGTATTGTAAAAATCTATTGTAATCATTTTTTAATAATTTTCGATGTTAAAACAAAGCATATTTATAGTAGGATTAAAATGATTTCCAGAATTTATTCACCTGATGATGAATAATTTATTTTCTTAAAATTAGGAAAATTGCTTCAGTTTGGATATAATAATTTATTACATTTTTTGATTAGGCAAGTTAGTAAAAATCCTTAAATAACCCATCGGCTAAATATAAATGCAGACCTTTCAGCCTGCTTTTATAATTTTTGGGGAGCTTAATTCCCCTCCAAATCTATGGGTAAAGAGTCAATATTGATAAAATTGATCCGGTCAAACTCATCGGTCTCAATGGCGATGACAGCATCTTTTTTGACCTCACCAGCCAGAATTTGCTTGGAAAGCTCATTCAGAATGCGTTTTTGAAGTACTCTTTTGAGCGGACGCGCGCCAAATTGCGGATCATACCCGATATTGGCCAAAGCATCTTTTACTTTTTCATCAGCTTGCAGGGTGATTCCGTTCTCGATAAGCATTTTTTGAATTTGTCCGAACTGGATGTCTACAATTTTACGCATATCTTGTCGGGAAAGCGGCCTGAACATCACCACTTCATCTACCCGATTGAGGAATTCAGGGCGAAGATTTCGCTTTAGAAGGTTCATCACAGTTTCTTTGGTTTCTTCCAGCACGTCAAATTCATTTTCCTCATTGATCTTGGCAAAGCTTGTTTGGATCAGGTCTGAGCCCATGTTGGAAGTCATGATGATGATGGTATTTTTGAAGTTGGCGGTGCGGCCTTTGTTGTCGGTCAGCCGGCCGTCATCCAAGACTTGAAGGAGGATATTAAAAGCATCGGGGTGTGCTTTTTCAATTTCATCCAACAAGATGACAGAATAAGGCTTACGACGGACGGATTCGGTAAGTTGGCCACCTTCATCATAACCCACATAACCCGGAGGTGCTCCGATGAGTCGACTTACGGCGTGGGCTTCCTGATATTCGGACATATCTATACGCACCATGGCATTTTCATCATTGAATAAAAATTCGGCCAGGGCTTTGGCAAGCTCGGTTTTACCTACCCCGGTACTTCCCAGGAATATAAAAGAACCGATCGGGCGTTTGGGGTCTTGTAATCCGGCACGGCTACGGCGTACAGCATCCGAGATGACCTGAATAGCCTGTTTTTGCCCTGCGATGCGTTTACCCAGTTCTTCCTCGAGGTGCAGGAGTTTTTCGCGGTCGCTTTGCAGGAGTTTGTTTAGGGGGATGCCCGTCCATTTGGCCACTACCTCGGCGATATCTTCGCTGTTTACTTCTTCTTTGAGCATGGCACTACCCTGAATGGCATTGACTTTATCCTGCAAAAATCCGATTCTTTGTTCGGCTTCGGCTATTTTGCCGTAGCGGAGTTCGGCTACCCGTCCATAATCCCCTTGGCGTTCTGCCTGTTCGGCTTCGAGCTTCATTTTCTCGATTTCTTCCTTGGTTTTCTGGATGTTTTGAATGACTTCTTTTTCCTGAATCCATTTGGATTTTAGTACGTCACGTTCCTCACTGAGGTCGGCAATTTCTTTGCTGAGTTGTACTTCTTTATCTCGGTCTTTTTCACGGCGAATGGCTTCACGCTCGATCTCGAGTTGCATGATTTTGCGCTCCAGCTCGTCAAGTTCTTCGGGCATAGAGTCAATCTCGATACGCAGTTTAGAGGCAGCCTCATCGATGAGGTCAATGGCTTTATCAGGCAGGAAGCGATCGCTGATATAGCGGGTAGAAAGTTCGGCGGCAGAGATGATTGCATCGTCTTTGATTCGGACACCGTGGTGGAGTTCATAGCGTTCTTTCAAACCCCGTAAGATAGAAATGGCATCCTGCACCGAAGGTTCGTCTACGATGATAGTTTGGAATCTACGCTCGAGGGCTTTGTCTTTTTCGATATATTTTTGGTATTCTTTGAGGGTAGTAGCACCGATGGCGTGCAGTTCGCCACGAGCCAGGGCAGGTTTGAGCAGGTTGGCGGCATCCATGGCACTGTCGCCTCCGGCACCAGCACCGATGAGGGTGTGAATCTCATCAATAAACAGGATTATTTCTCCTTCAGAATCGATTACTTCTTTGATGACGGCTTTGAGCCTTTCCTCGAATTCACCTTTGTATTTGGCACCAGCTACGAGTAGTCCCATATCCAGCGAGACCAGGGTTTTGCTTTTGAGGTTTTCGGGTACGTCGCCCTCTACGATTCTTTGGGCAAGGCCTTCTACGATGGCGGTTTTACCCACGCCCGGTTCACCGAGGAGCATGGGGTTATTTTTGGTACGGCGGCTAAGGATTTGGAGCAAGCGGCGGATTTCGTCATCCCTTCCAATCACGGGGTCAAGTTTACCCTTTTTAGCCAGTTCATTAAGATTATTAGAATACCTTTCGAGGGATTTATATTTGGCTTCGGCGTTTTGGTCGGTTACTTTATTGCCGCCCCGGAGTTCGTCGATGGCTTTTTTCATAAATGCTTCGCTGAAGCCCAGTTCTTTGAGGAGTGCGGCTACTTTATCGCGTCCGGCCAGGAAACCCAGCAGGATATGTTCAATGGCGATGTACTGGTCTTGGAAGTCTTTGGCGTACTTTTCTGCCTTTTGAAGAGCAAAAACCAGGTCATTGGATAAATAAGGAGATCCACTGACTTTGGGAAAAGTAAGAATGATATTTTCCAGGCGATTTTCTAAAAGTTTTTGATTGACATTAAGCTTCTTGATGATAAAAGAAGCCAGGTTATCGTCTTCTTGAAGAATAGCCTGCAATAGGTGTGCAGATTCAATCGCCTGATGTGTTTGCCCGATGGCGATTTGAGAAGCACTTTGAATGGCTTCTTGGGCTTTGATGGTATAGTTATTAAAATTCATGTACGCTCTGGTTATGGGTTTTAATTTAGTTATTTTTCTTTGAATCAAAGCATATTCCAGGTAAAATTTTAAGCCTGGAAAGGAAATTTTGTCATTCATCTTATCAGAAAAAACCTTAAAATAAGACAAAATGGCTTGATATACGGACGATTTCAGACATAAAAGCATAAGATAATGAAAAGTACTTTTCTTTGAATGTAAACTCTTTGTGAAATACAAAAAAAACTTAAAAGCCTATTTGATTTTTTTTTGAGTAAATTTGTGCATTAAAATATTCTTTTACTTTCTTTTGTATTAAAAAAGTTATTTTTAAATTGAAGGTGCAAAGAGTCCGTCTATCAATTGCGTATATTCAGGTAAATTTTAATCTTCATGAAAATTAGCAGATTATTCATTTTTTTGCTCTTTCTTGGGAATTTAAGTGCCACCATAGCACAGACTCCCAGAGAATATACTGCTGAAGGGAGCAAACCTGAGTTTACACCCAAAACCCTTGAGGCTTTTGAAAAGATGGCTAATCTCAAACCTATTTCAGAAGTGAGTGCCGTTGGCGAAAGTCAGGTAAGCCTTTTGATCTATCCCAATCCTTATAAAAGAAGCATTAGCCTGGAATTTCGGGAACTTGTAAATGAGATGACACTGGTAATCTATAATCAGGAAGGAGTAATCCATATAGATGTTCAGGGAGATGGTCAGCAGGTGCAGGAAGTCCTTAATCGTCAGATGCGCTATCTGGCTGCCGGGGAATATACGCTCAAAATCGTAACCAAAGATAAAATCTACCGCCGAAAATTGATCATTCAGCAGACTCAGACGGATACCAATATTAGTTCATCGCAGTAAAATCTTTGTTTAGATGCCGAAAAACAATATTTTTTATTTTTGATTCTTTTCAGCTCTCTGGCGATTGATGTGTGGGTGGTGTTTAGGATGTCATTCGTACAACACATACCTGACAGTACATACAATCTCAAGATAGGGCACCAACTACCCATCATTTGTCTCCATCAGAATAAGAATCCTGTCTCATTGGGACACATAATGAATCAAGCGTACCTGAGGGTACGCTTGATGGTGTATAGATATATCATGTGAAAAAACCCATTCACAAGCATGAAGTTTTGGCTTGGGGTTAATCCGTAGGGTTATCAGACAAAATACGTATCATTCACAAAGGGGTCTGAGAACCATATGCTTATAATTTTCTTAGCCTGTCACCTTAGCGGCATAACGTTTACGCTCGTTTTCATCCAGGTAGATTTTACGCATACGAATAGATTGCGGAGTAATCTCCACGTATTCGTCTTTTTGGATGTACTCCAGGGTTTCTTCCAGCGAGAAAGAGAGTTTGGGAGCGATCTTGACGTTATCATCCGAACCGGAGGCACGCATGTTGGTTAGTTTTTTTCCTTTTTGGACATTGACAACCAGGTCATTGGAGCGGCTATGCTCTCCGATTACCTGTCCGGTATAGACTTCTTCACCTGGATCAATGAAGAATCTTCCACGATCTTGGAGCTTATCAATGGCATAGGCCGTAGACATACCGCTTTCCATAGAGATCAGAGAACCGTTGATACGCCCTTTGATTTCGCCTTTGTAGGGTTTGTAGCTCTCGAAGCGGTGATTCATTACAGCTTCTCCGGCGGTGGCAGTCAGGATTTGGTTTCTAAGCCCAATCAGTCCTCTTGCAGGGATAGAAAACTCAAGGTGTTGCCACTCGCCTTTGCCTTCCATGATGAGTAATTCGCCTTTTCTCTGTGTAACAAGCTCAATGGCTTTTCCAGATACCTCTTCGGGTACGTCGATCACAAGAGTCTCAAAAGGTTCGTGTCGTTCACCATCAATTTCTTTGAAGATTACTTGGGGCTGCCCTACCTGAAACTCATACCCTTCGCGGCGCATGGTCTCAATAAGTACGGACAAGTGCAGGATACCCCGTCCATACACCAGGAATTTGTCTTCACTGTCGGTATTTTGTACCCTAAGTGCGAGGTTTTTTTCGGTTTCTTTAAAAAGTCGGTCACGTACGTGGCGTGAAGTTACAAATTTGCCTTCTTTACCAAAAAAAGGAGAATCATTGATGGTAAAGAGCATATTCATGGTCGGCTCATCAATAGAAATTCGGGGTAATGGCTCTGGGTTCTCGAGGTCAGCCAAGGTATCTCCAATTTCAAAGTCATCAATTCCATTGACGGCACAAATATCGCCGGCTGCTACTTCGGATACTCTGGCTTTGCCAAGCCCTTCAAAGAGGTGTAATTCCTTGATACGAACTTTTTTGTTGACACCATCCTTTTTGCAAAGAATCATATCGGTATTTTCCTTTAAAGTACCTCTGAATACCCTTCCGATGGCGATTCTTCCCACAAAATTGGAGAAATCCAGTGAGGTAATCTGCATTTGAGGAGTGCCCTCGTGTATGGGGGCAGGCGGTATGACTTCGATGATCGTGTCTAAAAGAGCCTCGATATTATCGGTTGGTTTTTGCCAGTCGGTACTCATCCAGCCTTGCTTGGCGGATCCGTAGATGGTTGTAAAGTCTAGTTGTTCTTCGGTAGCATCTAAGCTGAACATGAGGTCAAAAACCGCTTCGTGTACCTCATCAGGTCGGCAATTGGGTTTATCCACTTTATTCACCACTACAATGGGCTTAAGACCTAGAGAAAGGGCTTTACTGAGCACAAAACGGGTTTGAGGCATAGGACCTTCAAAAGCATCAACGAGCAGAAGCACGCCGTCAGCCATTTTGAGTACGCGCTCTACTTCCCCCCCAAAGTCGGCGTGACCTGGAGTATCTATGATATTGATTTTAATGTCTTTATAGCGCACCGAAACATTTTTGGATACGATGGTGATTCCACGTTCGCGCTCCAGATCGTTATTATCAAGGATGAGATCATTAAACTCCTGGTTATCCCGGAATAGTTTGGATGCGTGAATAATCTTGTCTACCAGTGTAGTTTTGCCGTGGTCAACGTGAGCGATGATGGCTATATTTCGGATACTTTTCATGTAATTAAGATTTGGGTATTTCCCCTGAATACTTTCAAGGTGCAAAAGTACAAAAAAGGATATTAAGGAAGTATTAAATAATGCAGAAGAAATTACAAGAATCTGAGAAGCGTCTCTATCCGATAGATTTATTCAAACATGAAATAGTTTTATTCTGAGAGTTTTGTCCTTCCTCAGAGATAGTTGTATAATCTAAGGAAAAATTGCCTGTACCCACGTTTGTTTTATGATTTTTTTTATACATTTGTTTTGTAAAAAAATAATCTTGTCTTTTACTCTTATGACACAAACTATATTGGACACAATTCACCCTTTGAACCTAAGAAAAAACTTTGATCAAGCCGATTTGTATATGGTAGCCAATAGTACTATTGCCATCCTTAAATCAAAAGCTGAATACATCACCATCGATAATTTCAAGGAGATGTGTAATTTTATAGGAGATATGGCTAAATTAGGTGAAGTCAGGAAACTGGTGTTTGACAAGCGTAGCCTAAAAATATTTCATCAGCCCTCTATGACCTGGTATTATACCGAGTGGAAAACTGAAGTATCGAGATACGGATTGAACCGCCACCGCAAGATTCTCCCCAATGATCCGCTTTTTAGACAAAGTGTAAAAATAGGCCGAGAAAAAATCAATCGGGAATATCCGCAAGCACAATATCATCACCTGGATATACAATATTTTGAAACTTTAGATGAAGCCATTGAGCAATAAGTAAGACCTGTTCTATATTGACATATCTTTATAAATCAAAGAATCATTTTAGCAAAAAATCATACCTCTAAAACGGGTGATTTTTTTTTGATTTTTTGAGAATAAATTTAATTTTTCACCCATTTTTCCGAGTTTATTCCATCAATATCATCACAAATACCCAGATGTGGTTCCAAAAACTTCACTTGGAGATTTTATCTTACATATAAACTTTTGTATTTGGAAAATCTGATTTTTAATATTCATATTTTTTTGTTTTATTTAGTTATAAAAGTATAAATACCGGAATTCTATCATTTAATCAATTGTCTATGACCAGCCTAAATAAACTAAACCGTGGATATGTTTTTGCGCTGGGTTTGATCGCTATATCATCTATAAGTTCATTTCTTGTTATAAATAACGCGCTCAAACAGCAAGAAAAAGACGCAAACATAATCAATACCTCCGGGAAGCAAAGAGCCTTGAGTCAGAAACTTGCACAACAAGTTTTGAGTCTGTACATAAACCAAAAACCTGAAGACCAACAGTATATCAAAGAACAAATCCAAGAAGTAATGGATGAGCTTCAAGCCATATTAAAAGATCTCCGGGACGGCAATCCTCAAAAAAATCTCCCTCCACTAAAAGCCAATCCCCATTATCGGGTAGTCTTTCATAAAATACAAAAGGAGCTTGATAAGATGATCCATTTGGCACAACTAGGCATGCAAGAGCCTCCTCCTGATAAATCAGTGCTCATCAAATTAATACATCAATCCGAAAAGTTTTTGATCAAAGTAGACTATTTGACGCAATCTCTGGCAGAAGATGCCAGAGAACGGGTTATAAACCTAAAAAGATCGGGCATCATTTTATTAGGGCTAATCCTGAGTCTTTTATTCGTAGAAGCTTTCCTGATCTTCCGCCCATTGATCCGAATGGCTCATATAGACCATCAAGCTATTGAAGATAAAAATACATTTCTTCAAAAAACCAATACTCATCTCCACGAATACATCGAGGAGCTAAAATCCGCAGAGGAAGAAATTCGTGTTCAAGCTGATGAACTTGAAAAGTCAAATCTCAAACTCGATGCTTTAAACCAAAAGCTAGACCAGATCGTCCAGAAAAGAACACAAAAACTTTTTGATAAAAATCGTCAGCTCCAGCAAGCCAACCAAGAGCTTAATGTTCGTAATCTTGAACTGGACAGCCTCATCTACCGAATTTCTCACGATTTGAGGTCTCCCTTAGCAACTATCTTGGGGCTATTCAATGTGCTTAAGTTTGAAAATGACGAAGCCACCACTCGAGAATTTATGACCCTGGCAGAAGGCGAAGGGCAACGCATGGATCGTTTTATTCAATCTATCATCAACTTTGCTCAATCCAATCGCCTGCAAATAGAGCCTGAAATCATTCAAATCCGAACTTTGATCCATGAATGCCTGAAGGATTTTGAAAAAATGCCCGGCATGGCAACCCTCGAGTGTCAAGTCCAAATTCAGGGAGAAAATACGCCTTTTTTTAGTGATGAACTTCGGCTGAAGATGATCATCAATAATTTGATTTCCAATGCCATTCAGTTTCAGCATAACCAACCCTCAAACAATCTTCTTGTGATCAAAGCTTACGTCAAAACTCAGGAATTATATCTTAGTTTTTGGGATAATGGTGTAGGAATCCGAGAAGAATGCCTAGACAAAATCTTTGATATGTTTTACAGAGGCTCCGAAAAATCTCGCGGCTCAGGTTTAGGCTTGTATATCGTCAAAAATACCCTCAAACATCTCAAAGGAAAAATTGAGGTAAGTACTCAAAAAGGAATATTTACCCAATTTGATATTCATTTACCCAATATGTCAGATTTTTTTCTCAAAAACTCAGAAAAAACACTTAAAATAAACGCTCATCGCCTCACCGCTTCTTAAATCGCCTGGGATACTGCTTACATAAAGCTACAAACTTATCATGAATGACAGACTGCACGCTCCGGTTTTCTATCTTGCTTTCAAGCCAGGAAATAATATCAAAATATAAAAAAGGACGTTTGACATAAGGCTTGTTTCTGAGCTGAAGCAATGCATCTCTTAAATGAAGAAATTCAGCTTTTAACTCAAAATACGGGCTTTTGGCTAGTTTTCGCAAAAATTTAAATATCTCCAGATGCACTGGATTCAAATCATTCATCTTGCCTAAGAAGTGATAAACCGACCGAATCTGATGATCCATAATATCATGATTTCCCGCCTCATAATGAGCAATCAAATTCAAAATCCGGGTAAATGCGTGAATATCTTCCCTCAAACCAGTATCTTTATAATTAATAATGTGGTTTAATGAAGTAATTGCCTGGCTGAATTCCCCACTTCCGAAGTACAAAGAAGCTATTTTGTAATGCAAAACCAACACGTGATACGTATCCAGCTTGCCTTGATATAGTTCTATTTTCCCCAGAATCTCAGGGATAAGCGACTTGCCCTGGCTAAAATTCCCTTCCATAAAATACTTATTAATTCTGGCAGTACTGAGGTACAAAAATGTTAAAAGCTCAATATTTTCATTACCTCTTTCAGCATTTGTCATCTCAAAATCCTCCATCAGTACCAAGGTATCTACAAATTTAGGGTAATGCTGTAAGTTAAATAAAGCTTCCGAAAGACGATGGATTCCTTTGAGGTACCATTCAGGCTCTTGTTCAAGCATAATTGGCTCACTATGAAAAAGATTCACCCATTTTTGGGCATAACGATAAGCCATTAAAAAATCCTGAATGATATGACTGTACCAACTGTACGCTATATACAAGTAAAGTTTTTCATAAAAACTTAGTTCTTTAAAATGCTCCACAGGCAACTGATTGAAAAAAAACTCCCGGACATTCTCATAATCCTCTTCATCCTTGACCAATCCCGCCTTGATATACATATCATACAATTGCAAAATAAGACTGCTTAAATCCTGCGTGTTTTCAATAATACGAGTCAGCTCATCAGCTTCTTGTGTAAGTAGTTCAGCTCGGTTGCTGATACTCCGAGTAATGTATTGCCCTTCTATCATTTTCTCAAACTCTACAATCTCAAGCTGGATAATACTCTTGTGCGCCATACGGGCAAGATTTTTAGCCTTATCCAAAATCTTCAGACTTTGCTGATAAAGCCCCTTATTATACAAAATACGGGCATAATCTATCTGCTCCCGAATTTGAATATCAATATTTAAATGACTGTGATTAAAACGGAGACTGATTAGAAGCTGGCGATATAAATGTGCTTTGAGGTTAGATAACTGCACTTTCTTAATCTCAGGGATTTTCTGAAGAATGTAATCCTCCTGATAAATGTGCATTTTATCCAATACATCAAAAAGCTGAATAAACTTTTTATCTTCCTTATTGCTACCTCGTGTGGCATAAAGCTTAAAATTGCGCTTTTCTGCCTTGGTAAGCGATTTTATAAGCTGAAATAAGTGCTCCGTTTGTTGGTTGGCCATTGTAATAATCCCACAAATAATAAACAAATAAACGCCTGATTTACAGACATATAAACAAAACCCTTCTTTCCCTTCTTTTTTTGGCTATCGTAATATTGAAATAATTTAGTTTTTCTTTACTACGCACTCAAACTATTTTTGGACGCTAATGAATGCGCAAACCTAATAAGATATACGAAATAAAAAAATAAATAAGCAATGTCAAATAATCGTGTTTATATCTTCGATACTACCCTCCGCGACGGCGAACAAGTGCCCGGTTGCAAATTAAATACCCAGGAAAAAGTAATCATCGCCAAAGAACTTGAACTCCTTGGCGTTGATGTCATTGAGGCAGGATTCCCGATCTCAAGTCCTGGTGATTTCAAATCCGTAGAAGCAATCGCCAAAGAAATTAAAAATGCTACCGTTTGTGCCCTCTCCCGCGCCCATCAAAAGGATATTGAGGTCGCCGGCGAATCTCTGCGTTATGCCAAAAAGGGTCGCATCCACACCGGAATTGGTACTTCTGAATGCCATATCGTTCATAAACTGCGATCTACCCCCGAGCAGATTCTGGAGAGAGCCGTTGCAGCCGTCAAATTTGCCAAATCTTTGGTAGAAGACGTAGAATTCTACGCCGAAGATGCCGGAAGAACCGACAACGTTTTCCTGGCTAAAATCATCGAGGCGGTCATCAAAGTGGGTGCCACTGTGGTCAATATTCCTGATACCACAGGTTATTGCCTGCCTGACCAATACGGCGAAAAAATCAGATTCCTGATGGAAAATGTCAAAGGTATTCACAAAGCCACCATCTCTGCCCACTGCCACAATGACCTGGGTCTGGCTACAGCCAATGCCATCAGTGGTGCCGTCAACGGTGCCCGCCAAATTGAGTGTACCGTCAATGGCATCGGAGAAAGAGCCGGAAATACTGCCCTTGAGGAAGTAGTGATGATTATCAAACAACACGCACATCTTAATCTGGAAACAGGCATCCAAACTCGCCGCCTCAACCGGATCAGCAACCTCGTCGCAGATATGATGAAAATGCCCGTACAAGCCAATAAAGCCATCGTAGGGATGAATGCCTTCGCACATTCTTCGGGGATTCATCAGGATGGTGTTATCAAAAAACGTGAAACCTACGAAATCATTGATCCTGTGGAAGTAGGGGTAGAAGAATCAACCATCGTGATGACTGCCCGCAGCGGAAGAGCCGCCCTGAAATTTAAGGCCAAAAAGTTAGGCTTTGAGATCAATCACAGCGATCTGGAAGTCTGCTACAAAAAATTTCTCCAGATTGCCGATCAGAAAAAAGAAGTCACCGACGAAGATTTGGTAGAACTTTTCTCCTTAGCGGTGTAAAAGCCAGGTATTGGGGGTTGGGTGTTAGGTCTTTTTAAAACCATTGAAGGGATTTTGAATTTTCTACAATGCTCAAAGACATCTACCCTAACTATTACCCAAAACCCAAGGCCTAATACCCAATACCCAATACCCAATACCTAAATATTACCTAATTTCTATTTTTAACATTTTATGGCAAAAACACTTTTCGATAAAATCTGGGATGCACACGTAGTCACCGAAATGGAAGGCGGTCAACAGGTTTTATATATTGATAAACATTTTATTCACGAAGTCACCAGCCCACAGGCTTTTGCAGGGCTGGAAAAAAGGGGGATTCCCGTAGCTCGCCCCCAACAAGTCGTAGCTACCGCCGACCACAATGTGCCTACCCTCAACCAACACCTGCCTATTCGTGAGGCTCTCTCGCGCAAACAGGTAGATACCTTGATTGAAAACTGCAAAAAATTCGGCATAGAATTGTATGGTTTAGGGCATCCTTACCAGGGCATCGTGCATATCATCGGGCCTGAGCTGGGTTTGAGCCTCCCGGGAATGACCATCGTTTGTGGAGATAGCCATACTTCTACCCACGGAGCTTTGGGCACGATTGCTTTCGGAATCGGTACCTCTCAAGTAGAGCAGGTACTTGCTACACAATGCCTGCTTCAAACCAAACCCAAGAAAATGCGCATCAATATCGAGGGGCAGCTCTCCAAAGGTGTATATTCCAAGGATATTATTTTGTATATCATCGCTCAGTTGGGTATCGGTGGCGGAACAGGCTATTTTGTAGAATACGCTGGTTCGGCGATCAGGGCATTATCTATGGAAGCCCGAATGACCATTTGTAATATGAGTATAGAAATGGGTGCGCGTGGTGGTATGATCGCCCCTGATGAAACTACCTTTGCCTATATCCGAGGTAGAAAGTTTGCACCGCAAGGAGCTGCTTTTGAAAAGGCTATGGAATACTGGAAAAGCCTTTGCACGGATGAAGACGCTGTTTTTGATCAGGAATACACCTTTAAAGCAGAAGACATCGAGCCGATGATTACCTATGGAACCAACCCCAGCATGGGCATCAAAATCACTGCTTCCATACCGAAATCAGATGAAGTAAACAATGCCGACGGACTTGAAAAAGCTTTAAAATACATGGGTTTGCAGGCTGGACAAAACCTCGTAGGGCAAAAAATCAACTACGTTTTTATCGGAAGTTGTACCAATGCCCGGATTGAAGACCTGAGAATTGTAGCCGATTATGTCAAAGGCAAACAAAAAGCTGCTCACGTACAAGCTTTTATTGTACCCGGCTCCAAGCAAGTGGCCGAACAGGCAAAGCAAGAAGGGCTGGATCAGATTTTAAAAGACGCTGGTTTCGAGCTGCGTGAATCGGGCTGTTCGGCTTGCCTGGGCATGAATGAAGACAAAATTCCGGCAGGTGAATACTGCGTATCTACCTCAAATCGCAATTTTGAAGGCAGACAGGGACCCGGTGCCCGTACTTTCCTGGCAAGCCCGCTTACAGCAGCAGCAGCAGCGATCGCAGGGGAGATTGTAGATGTACGATCTGTCTATTGACAATAGTCCATCGCCCATAGACAGACATATTGAACCTTAAATCCCGCGACAAGATCGCTCAAAGCGATCTTATCGCTAAGTCAAAAATATACATGGAAAAATTTCAAAAAGTACGCTCTACGGCAGTTCCGCTCCCACTTAGGGATATAGACACTGATCAGATTATCCCAGCTGAATTCCTCAAAAGCACAACTCGTGAGGATTTCGGTCCACATTTATTCAAAAATTGGCGTTATTTGCCCGATCAATCGCTCAACCCTGATTTTGTACTCAATAATCCGAAGTACAACGGCCAAATTCTGGTGGCCGGAGAAAATTTCGGTTGCGGTTCAAGCCGTGAGCACGCTGCCTGGGCTTTGGTAGATTATGGTTTTAAGGTGGTTGTATCAAGCTTTTTTGCAGATATCTTCAAAGGAAATGCCCTCAATAACGGTTTGCTCCCTGTACAAGTAAGTGCCGCTTTTCTCCAAAATATCTTTGATTGTATTGCTGCCGACCCACAAACTGTTCTTGAAGTTGATTTGGAAGCACAGACAATCACCCTGGAAGCCACCCGGACGCAGGAATCCTTTGAAATAGATGCCTATAAAAAAGTCTGCCTCATCCATGGCTACGACGACATTGATTATTTACTCAGTATTCAAGATAAAATTCAGGATTTTGAAAAAAATCGCACGCTAAGTTTTTAAAAATATGAAGAAAAAAATTGCCGTATTGCCCGGAGATGGCATCGGCCCCGAAGTAATCGCCCAAAGTATCAAAGTACTCAACAGCATCGCTCGTAGGTTTAACCACGAATTTGTGTACCAATACGCCGATGTGGGTGCTATGGCCATCGACAAAACCGGTAATCCATTGCCCGAAAGCACCTTACAAACTTGTATGGAAGCCGATGCCGTCCTTTTTGGGGCGATTGGTCATCCCCGCTTCGACAATGACCCCAATGCCAAAGTACGCCCCGAACAGGCAATTTTGGGGCTTCGCAAACAACTTGGGCTTTTTGCCAACATCCGCCCAGTAACTACTTACGCTTCTCTGGCTGAGATTTCACCGCTGAAAGCCCATATCACTCAAGGCGTAGATTTTGTGATCTACCGCGAACTCACCGGAGGTATTTATTTCGGAGAGAAAAAAAGAGATCAGGATCAGGCTTCTGACCTCTGTGTGTATTCAAGAATGGAAATCGAGCGGATTGCCCGCCTTGCCTTCGAGGCAGCTGGCCTGCGCCGCCGTAAACTGACCCTGGTAGACAAAGCCAATGTCCTAGAAACATCCAGACTTTGGCGCGATACCGTAGCCAAATTAGCCTCCGAATACCCAGATATTGAAATGGATTGTATGTTTGTGGACAATGCTGCGATGCAATTGATCCTTAATCCCGGACAATTTGATGTAATTCTGACTGAAAATATGTTTGGCGACATCCTTTCGGACGAGGCAAGTACCATCACCGGATCGATGGGTTTGCTACCTTCTGCTTCGGTGGGCACAGGCAATTCACTCTTTGAGCCGATTCACGGTTCTTATCCGCAAGCTGCCGGGCAGGATATTGCCAATCCTATGGCTGCCATCCTCTCGGCGGCGATGATGCTAGATCATTTTGGGATGCACGCAGAAGCAAAACTGGTGCGCGATACCGTCACCGAAGCCATTGAGGAAGGACTCGTAACCAAAGACCTGAACCCTAAAGAATTTTTCCCCTGTTCGGTGCTGGGCGATTTGCTGGCGGCTATCATCGAGGGCGAAGATCGTAACAAACTGAATCCCAAAAATATGATCATCAGTGCGATTACAATAATATAATTTTTCTTATTAACTACTAACTGTACGAAAAACACAAGGAGGTGCTATCTTGAAGATAGCACCTCCTTTTTTTATGCTTTTACTAAGTTTGTCGTGCCCAATTGCCAGCTAACCCTGTTAGAATCGCCCACAAATCCTCCTAGTGCTCATGCAAGTTTGGAATTTAGTATAACATCCTGAAATTTAATAAAACAAATCTATGGACTAGGAAGTACTTGAGGCTTAAGGAAAATGTCTAAATAATAGATTTCGCTAACGGTTTATTTATTTGAATTTTAATTATATTTACCCAATCAGCCCCTAGCCCCCTCTAATCCACCTCATAGCTCTTTACACGCTTGATAATAGAGATTTTTTTCATACCTTAGCTTAAATTTCCAAGCTTATGATCGCAAACAAAATACTGACCATTGAGGACTTCGCACTTTTTCAGGAGCGTATGCAGGATATGGGTCTTTTTGAATTCATTGATCGGCAGATTATTCCGGTACAAGGCACCGAACCCGTAGATGCCGAAATGGTAGCTTATGTACTGAGTCCTGATTTTGACCAAAATACTCTAGATTTATCCTTTCCCATGCCTACTCAACAACACGATCGAATTGTTTCTAATTTACATTTTTATCTTCGCCTATTGGCTCGAGGCTTAAACTATTTCATCTATTCTCAAGCCACAGATATTTTTGTAGACTCCACCGGCAAAATCTATAAACCTGATATTGTATTGGTGCAAAAAGATGCTGAACACAGAGAAAACCACCGAATTCTAAACCCTCTGGTGCTTTTTGAAGTGCTTTCCAAATCTACTCAAGCCAAAGACCAAAGCGAAAAGCTTGAGGCTTATCAAAGTATTCCCACTTTGCAAGTTTATGTATTGATTGCCCAAGATGAACCCAAGGTGATGGTCTATCAACGCCTTTCCGAAAATACCTGGCAACTCCAAAACCTAAAAAAATTGGAAGATCGATTCACCCTCCAAAGCATCGAGTTGTCTTTGTCTCTTCAAGAAATTTATGAGGAGGTTGATTTTTAAAATTGTCTGTGTTTAGAAATGCACCTGCAAATAAACAAGCCTTAGCCAATCTTCACCCGTTCCCCCAAAAACTTAGGCTGCTTACCAAGTACGTAGAGATCGATAAAAGCCTGCACACGAGCGAGTTTTTCGCGGAATTGGGTTTTGAAACCGCTGTAAAAATGGACATCACGGGCGTTGTAGCCGATGGCCTGGATGCCGTGATACTGGGCAATATAAATGGCTCTTCGATTGTGGAAATCCTGCGAGATGATGGTCATTCTTTGTTGCCCGAATACTTTTTTACTCCTTATTACAGAATCCAGGGTGCGAAATCCGGCATAGTCAAGTACGATGGCTTCTTTGGGTACGCCTCTTTTGAGCAAAGCTTTTTGCATATCCACGGGTTCGTTGTAGCAAAGCTGGCTATTGTCACCACTTACGAGTATGTAGTCAATTTTTCCGGCTTTGTAAAGCTCGGCTGCAGCATCCATACGGTATTTGAAGTAGAGGTTTTCTTGTCCGTTACTGAGAGATTTACTCGTACCAAGTACCAAACCCACTTGATTATAAGGTACTTCTTCAGGGCGATTGAATAAAAAAGGGGCGGCATATTTAGAGATTTGCCGATCCAACATCAAAACGGTTGCAAAAACAAGTACTCCGCCGATAATCAGCATTTTGGATATTTTTAAAGTAATTCTCAAATAATGATGCATATCTTCATGAATTTCTTAAAAACCACAATCTAAATTTCATTTAAGATACACATCATTTTGTAAAAAAGAAATACTTTTCACTAAATTTTATTCAAAGCTTACTTCCAGCTTTTGTGCCAGCTCTTGAAGCTCTTCTATCAGTTTGGGTATCAGAGGAATGCCTTCTTTCTCACGTTTTCTTTGGGCAATCATCTCAGGCTCGCCGGGGATGAGTACACGCTTCCCTTCCACTGCGGGCGCATTTTTAAAGGTTTGAATCCAAAGATCCATGTCCTTTTTGAATTCGGAGGCTGGGCGAAAGCCGTCAATACGCATCGCTCCGAAGAAGTGCCCTGTCCCTTCACCAACTGGAGGCTGACGCTCAGAAGTAGAACCAGCCGTGGCAAAAGGCGGCACCCAAGGACCAAAATTAGCCCCCGAAAGCACTCCTGAAAAAATATCTACCACAGCTCCCAGGCAGTAACCCTTGTAGCTGCCCATATCGGCACTACTCCCCAAAGGAAGTAAGGCACCGCCTTCTTTGGGAGCAGCAGGATTATCGGTGGGTTTTCCTTCCGCATCCTGTGCCCAGCCTAGGGGTGCTTTTTCACCCTTCCGCTGCAAAATCTGCAATTTGCCGTAAGCCACAGTTGTAGTAGCCAAATCAGCCACAAAAGGTTCTTCCTGATCAGCGGGAATTGCTACCGCAATAGGATTTGTACCCAGCAGCTTTTCCAACGAAAAAGTAGGAGCTACCAGGGCAGAAGCGTGGGTCATAGACATACCGATCATGTCGTGCTCCAAGGCCATCATCGCATGATAACCGGCAATGCCGTAATGCCCCGAATTTTTGACGGCTACCCAACCTGAACCAACTTCTTTGGCTTTCCGAATGGCAATTTGCATGGCTTCCTGACCTACGATCAGCCCCAAGCCCCGGTCACCGTTTAGTGTGGCAGTGCTGGGAGTTTCATATTCAATGATAAGCTGCGGATTGGGGTTGAGTTTGTGGAGTTCCCATTGTTTTACATAGCCGTAGAGGCGTGCAATCCCGTGAGAGTCGATTCCTCGGAGATCGGCTGCCAGCAGCACACGGGCAGCTCTTTGGGCATTATAAGCCGAAAAGCCGATTTTTTGAAAGATTGTTTCCGTAAAATTTCGGAGATATTCAGCAGTATAGATTTTTTCAGTCATTGTTTTTTTGTATAAATTGAAAAGAAATATTTTCCCAGGGAATATAAAATACATACACTAAAATCCAGGGAGATAAAAGACCACCCACCCCCAAGAAAAAGTAGGTGCTCAGGTGAAAAATAAACCCGCAAGCTAGGAAAAAAAAACTGTATTTGGGTAAAAAAAGTATTCCCACAAAACTGATCTCAAATATTACCACCAAAATACTAAGTACAGTAGCTAACACAGGATATTGACTTACAAGGTGATAAAGTATACTCTCGTGTTGATTGAGATAAAAAATAAGGGTCTGGGGATAAAACCAAGCTATTTTTCCAATCAAAATTTTTTCCAAGCCAGCCATCAAATAGGCTGTTGCGACACCTATCCGAATCAGTAACAAAGGCCAGGCAGCCACAACATCCAGCCCTTTTTTTAGGGCAATCTGTCTTTGATATAAGAGCAAAGGCATACAACATACCGCATAATTATAAGTGGCATAAGTATGGTCTATTTTATGAAAGCTAAAAAAATATCCCTGAATAATGATAAAAGTAAAGGCAATAACCGAAGCCGAAATAACTACCCAACGATTACTCAAAAGCAATAAAAGGGATAAAATCAGCCCCCCATAAAGCAATAAACACACATACATCGGCGGAAAACCCCAGCCTAATAAACGCAGCAAAAAAACGGGTTCGTAAAACCCAGATAAAAGAGACAGCTTATTTAGAATCAAAATCCAATCCCATACCAGATAACATGTAATCACTGAGTATATCATCCGAAGCCTCTCAACTTGTAATTTATCCATTTTTTGATTCCAAAATTCACCCAGCTTTGTTGCAAAGTTCTTATTGAAATAATACAAATAATACCCCACTCCGATTATCAGAGCCAACAAGCTGAACCGTAGAATTACCTGATCGGCTTTTTCCAGAAAAAAATCAGCCGGAAATCGGTGTTTTTCAGTATTAAAGCGAGGATATACGATTTCTACTAACTGGATAAACCAGTAAGGAGCAAGATTCCTTGATATTCCCCGAACCCATTCTCTGACAAAAAAAATATAACCGAGTACCGTAATAGCCCATACAATTCCTAAAATACATACAAAAAGATTCCTACTGCCTCGCTTGTTCTTGCGGTTTCCAAATAATTTGATCCATGAGTACAGTTGCACCCCCTGGTTGATGATGTACTTTTTTGAGCTTCCAGCGAGATATTTTTTCATTTTTTTCTAAAATATGGTGAAGTTGGCTAAAAAGTTGCTGTATTCTATCCTGATAATAATAGCTTCGAACAATATAACTAAAATGACCCTCGCTTAAACCAATCCTGTTTGATGAAAAAGGATATTCTTCTTGAAATTTGCCTGTGTAAGTAATTACGAAGCTTTCCTGCTGATTGGTATATTGTATTGATTCTGCAAACATCCCGTAATAATAAAAAGGAAAAAAGGAGTTTATTAAACAAAATGGAATCAATATTGAGATAAAAAACAGAACAATAATTACATTTTTAACATTCATTGTATATTTATAAAAATTTTAGATACAAATTTACTATAAAATTGGGTTTACTATTTTGGTATAAACTTGATAAAAGCTAAAATGAAAGTCTTAATTAAATACTTTTTTCTACCGGCTTTTATTTGTTTTTTAGGTCTTAATCTCTATGCACAAGAAAATGCCTTCGTAGTCCGACAGTACCGCGAAGCGATTGATTCAGAAAATAACATTGTCAGAAAAATTCAACTGCTCAATGATTATTCTAAAAAACTCCGGCAGAAAACACCTGATAAGGCAATTGCCTATTCATCAGAAGCACTACAATTATCTCAAGAAAGCAACCGTCAGGAATTAATTATTCTTTCTCTGATCAGTCAGGGTGAAGCATTTTTCTTTGCCAGACAGAAAGATAAAGCCCTCGAATCTCTCAAAGAAGCACTCAATAAAGCAAAATCTAATGCATTACAAGATCTTGAGCTTCGTTCTTTGATTGCAATGGGTTTTATACATATTGATTCAGACCCCAAATCCGCTTATGATTTCCTGGCAAAAGCCAAAACCCTCGCCGAACAAGCCAAAAATCAAGCTCGTTTGGCAGACTCCTATGTGAAATTAGGCGATTGGTTTCTGACACAAAACCAAACCTACGAAGAAGCCTTCAATAAATATTTTCAAGCCGTTGAAATCTATAAAAACTTGGATTTAAAGGAAGATTTAGGCCTTTTACTAGAAAATATCGGTAGAAAGTACCAGGAATCCAAAGACCCAAACAAGGCTCTTTTGTCTTTTATGGAAGCTTATAAGTTAGGCCAAACTACCAACAATAAGCCTTTGATGGCTCAAACACTCAATCAAATCGGAGCTATCTATATCGATGAAAAACAAGAACACGAGTCTGCCTTAAAATATTATCGAGAATGCTACCGAATTTCTAAAAATTATGATTTCCCGGATAATGGCATCGAGTTAGACAAAGCCTTGCAGGGCATCATGCTATGCTATGAGTATCTGGCTAAACGAAATGCCGAAATTAATAATAAATTTAAGGCAGATGAATATGATAAAATCTATCGTTCTTACAAGGATATTCATCAAAAACTGAAATCAGCTAATTATCAAGTGGTTTCTATACGAGAGGGAAATTATACCGAAGCAACACCCAACAATCCTTCGGGTATCTATACCGCTCCTAGCCCTATTGACGAAGCAGGGAACGGCTTGGAAAATAATAACGAAACTCTCCTTGAAGGTGACTTTTTGGAAAAAGACCGCGACAAAATTATTGAAGAACTCGAAGCCAATGGAGAACTAGAAAAAGATACACTCGATATTTTCGATACGCAGAAAAAAACCCAACATAAACAAACCGACCCTCGCCAAAATACACAGGAAACTCTAGGAAATTTAAAAAATAATTACTGGTGGTTAGGTCTGATCCTGGTTTTAATGATCATAACCACAGCTTATTCTTTGATTCGTTTGCATCATCGTGAAAAACTCATTGCTGAACAGAAGAAAAAACTAGATGCCTATCACTATCGCATCAACCGACAAGAAGTAATCCTGCGTGAAAAAGACGATCACGCAACCAAAAAAGAGGTAGAATTGGCTGAAAGCTACAATAAATTGGATGATGCCTTGCTTGAAAAAAGTGCCCTGACGCAAATTCTCCAGGAGGAAGTAAAACCCCCTCTTAAAACTATTATCGAGCACTCCCAAGAAGAAAAAATTAACCCGTTGATGATCAATCAATCGGCTAAATATGCCCTCAATATGATTGCCAGTATTGTGGATATTCAAAATCTTGAAAAAGATCAAATGATACTCCACAAAGATAATTATTCGGTCTATAAAGTTGCTAGAAATGCACTCAATCAATTCAGCGAAATTATCAAACAAAAAGGTCTGACCACCCAAAACCGCATCAAACCCTTTCATTATGCCGAATTTGATGAAGAAATTATAGAGCGCGTATTTTTATGCCTTCTTGAAAATGCCATCAAATACACCGTTCCGGGAGGTAAAATAACCCTTGATGCCTGGCAACAGAAAAAAAATCAGAAAAATTATATCAGTGTTTCCATCCACGACAACGGACAAAGAATACCCAACAATGCCCTTTCTTTTGTATTCAATAAATATAGCCCCGAAGAAGCTCGCCCCTCTGGATTAGGGCTGGCTTACGTAAAAATGGCTGTTGAAGCACATCAGGGTCACGTTGAAGTGCTTTCCTCAGCCCAAGATGGTACAAGCTTTGTGTTCTCGCTGCCTGAATCCAAAGTGGAACACTCCGCTAAATCCGATGCCAAACATTTTACCAACCATATAGAAGTAATGCCTGAGTTAAGTGCTTCGGAAAAATCATTGTTGAAACCTTTTGTGACTGAAATCTCAACGTTTAAGATTTATGAAACAAGCCTGCTGATCGCCAAATTAGCTCAGATACCCGCACAGGACCAGGATAATGTCAACCTTTGGGTTAAATTGATGAAAGATGCCATCTTTAGTCTCGATGAAGAAAAATACAATAAACTGATGGAACTCGTGTAAATGACAAGCAAGAATATTTTAATCGCTGACCAGGATTTAAATAACCTCCAGTACTTTTTCTCTTACATTAGTGGTTTTGCGCATTATAATATCATGAATGCCGTCAGTGTTGCTATGGCTTTGCAAATTCAAAAAGAAAAAAAACTAGACCTGATTATCATTGATTGGCTCACCGTACTGAATTCTGAAAAACTTTATCCCAACTTCTGGGAAGACCTTACCCATCATCACACACTGCCTTTAATCCTGATGACCCACACCGCTTCAAGCGTCTTGGAATCAAACCCCGAACTGGCTGTTTTTGTACGGGATACCATCCGTAAACCGTTTAATGCGATGAATCTTCGTGAAAAAATGGATCGAGTCCTCAACATCCCTCCTCCTCATCGTATGGAGCCTCCTCTAGCACAGTCTTCTTTGGATACCGAACAAAAAGACACCCTTAGCCTAGCTTCTATTCTTCAAAGACAAAAGGAAATCATCGATTTTGAAAAAGAAATGATGATTGCCGAAAGAATTAATTTACATCAGCTTCGTGAAGAACTTCGTAAAGAAATTGCTCAACTGGAAGATGAAAGAAAAAAACTGGAAGATGAAAAAAAGGATTTGGTCAAACAACAAGCCTATTTTACAGAAGAAGAAAATACTTTGATTAGTACCCAAGTCAGACTTCAGCAAGACCTGGATAATTTTGAGCTGGAAAAAAAGCTTTTCTTACAACAACAAACCGAGCTGGAAAAAGCTTGGAAACAATTCTACCTCGAAAAAGAAGCCTTTTTAAACGAGAAAAAAAACATCTCACAAAAACCCCCTCATATCCTCCGTAAATCTTAATCATTTTATCAACATCTCTTTGCCCCCAAGTAAATGTGGCATTGCCCAATATCAAGGGATTCATGGATCTTTGAATCAAAATTCTTGAGGTAATGGGTCAACTTGTATGATATATAGCAAAAAAAAGCGATGTTATCTCTTCTAAAAGTGATAACACCGCTCATAAGGCATTCAAGCCTAAACCAAGACCGAGTGCCCGAAACAAAAATGACACCAAAATTAATAGCATGATGTAGAGAACAACAACGATGCCAAAAGCTTATCATTCAGTATTATACCAACCAATATTCTATCAACACAGTGAATATTTATTTACTTTTTCTTTAACAGCTTAACATAAAAGAGGGATTTAATGTCTATCGGCTGGGATATTATGGAGCTAACACTAGAATTGGATGCCCTCTTTGGACAGGAAATAGATTTGATTACTCGTAATACCATCCGTGGCAAACGTATTGAAGCATTTATTGAAAAAGATTTGCTATATGTCTAAGAAAAGAAACCTTTCTACCTGGCTTTTCTAAGATACTTAAAATAAAAATATCGCCATACAATCCAGCCGTGATTAAAAAGATTAGGTATCAGCCCATAATGTTTTTGTAGAATTTTAAAGCGGTCTTTCAATGAAGCTTTTAAATGCTGCTTCGAGAAACCTCCCTGAAGATAAATTGCCAGAATCTCGTGGGTATGCACCGTTTTTAGGGATTTTTTCAGGCAACGAATCACCCAGTCAATATCTGCACTATAAGGATGCTGCTTGAAATCATACCATACACCCAGGCTTCTTTTACTGATAAAAGCCTGATGGCATACCACCATCCCTCTTTGTAGGCTTTTCCAGTGAAGTCGTTCCGGCAACTTCATCGGAGTAACTGCACTTCTTAATCCATCTACTTGCCCTTCGGGAGTGAGCATGAGGGTTTCACCATAATAAATATCAGCTTCTTTTTCAGGATGTGTGCAAATTTTCAGCAAGGTATCCGAGGCATACATACAATCACCGGCATTCATAAACCAGAGGTATTTGCCTTTTGCCAGTTTGATTCCTTTGTTCATAGCGTCATAAATGCCTTGATCCGGTTCGCTAATCCAACAATTTAGGTGTTTTTCGTATTTTCGGATGATCTCCAGGGTATTGTCTTTTGAACCACCATCTACAATGATATACTCATAATCATCGCATTGTTGTTGGATGATACTTTGAATTGTTTTCTCAAGGACTTTCCCGGCATTAAAAGTAACGGTGATCATAGATACAAATACTTCTGGTTTGGATAGCGCAGCCATAGGAAGTTTAGTAAGAAAAATTTAAAAGTTTCTGATAAAGATCCAGATATTGTTGTCTGATTTTATCGGGGTGATAGCTATCTAGGGCTTTTTGGCGTGCCTGCACACGAAGCGTGTCAAAAGCCTGGGGAGATTTGCCTGATTTTTCTTCTTTCCAGCGTGCCCAGACCCAGTGTAAGCCTTCTGCCAAATCCTTGCTTGACTTATAATCTGCCAGATAGCCATTTTGCCGGTGATCAATCATTTCAGGAATGCCTCCTGACCTAAAAGCTACGACAGGAGTAGCACAAGCCATAGACTCAATGATGGTATTGGGCAAATTATCATCCAGCGAAGGGAGCACAAATACGTGTGCTGCACTGTAAGCTTCTATCAGTGCATTTGCACCTTTTAGAATGCCTAAATAGCTGATTGAAATTGGAAAAAGTGCTGAAATATCAACTTTGGTTTTGCCAAACAAGACCAACTCTAGCTCAAAAAGCATCTCGGGATAGGTCTCCTGAATAATTTGGATAGCCTCCTGAAAATACTGAATTCCTTTGCGTTCGTCATTGATTTTGACAGCTCCAAAAAGTATCCTGAATTTTGTAGCATCCAAAAAAAGATCAGCAGCCGCTTTTTCGTGATCGGCAGGTTTAAAAAGCGAAATATCGATCGGTGTCATGATGTGGGTGGCAGTAGCAAATTTAAGTTTTTTGAAAAAACTGCTTTGTTTTGCCTCTTCTACTAGCCACTGACTGCTCCCTACGAAAGTGATGAGGGGAGATTGAGAAAAGATTTCATTTTTTTTGGCTAAAACCCTGTGTGATAAATCCTTAGCGTGCGGATTGCGCAGATAAAAACAGCCCCCACATTGCGCTTCAAAGCCTCGACAATGCTGTGCATAATGACAACCACCCGTAAAAACCCACATATCGTGCATCGTCCAGACAATCGGCTTGCCAAGATTCAGCAGTTTTTGCAGGGAATCCAAGGACAAAAAACCAAAATTAATCCAGTGTATATGCAGAATATCCGCTTCTTGTACCCAGGGATGCCTGCTGATGTCTTCGCCGATATTGGCTTGTGAAAAAGCAAAACGAACCGATTTGGATTTTTCATAAAACAGAAAAAAAAGACGATCCAGGGCAAATTTAAAGAGCATTTTTTGGCTGAGGAAATAACTTGCATTCAAGCCCTTTACAGGCTCAGGAAGTTGCTCGCCTGTATGTACCAACATTTTGACGACCAAAGAAGGTTCTGTTTGCAGAGATTCAAAAATTCTTTTACAGGATACAGCCGCACCACCTCGGTCAAAATATGTGTTTAGAAAAAGAACTTTTGTCATTAACTATTGGGTGAATGCAAATCAGCACGTAATTTTTTCATGGCAGGTTTTTCGCCCTCCAACACCACCTTTTCAAAGCTCCCCAAAGAATCTTTTACCTGAGCAATGTATTTGAGTATGTATTCTATGCCGCGTTTCTCAAGGGAGGCAGCGTGGTCGGTTCCTTTCCAGGCACGGCTCAGGGTATAATGACGCTCGATGATTTCAGCCCCGAGCATGTAGGCGGCAATGTCCGGTGCTATTCCGGCGTGGTGACCACTGAATCCGACGCCTACAATTTTGCCCTTGTAGCGTTCCTGATAGGTTTTCATGACGTTTAGATGAAGCTCCGATTCGGGGCATGGGTAGATGCTGGAGCATTGAAGCAGGTATTTTTCATTATTGGCAAATATCTCGATGATTTTGTCTACATCTTCTATGTTTGACATGCCCGTGGAAATAATCATTGGGAGACCTTTGGCGGCTGTTTTTTTCATCAATTCATAATCAGCGAGGCGTTGAGAGGCGATTTTCAGGTATCTGACCCCAATCTCTACCAGGAAATCCAGGCTGTTTTCATCTGTAAAACTGGAAAAAAACTCAAATCCGGCAGCTTCGGTATAATTTTTTAGCTCAATAAAATCATCTTTGGAAAGTTCAAGTGCCTTGCGATGCTCATAATAAGTTCGCCCAAAAGAGTTGGGATTATCATAAATCATATTTTTCTGCTCTTCGCTGAGGCAGGTGTCAATATCGCGTTTGGCGGTTTTGATGGCTGCTACGCCGGTACCTACGAGGCTATCCACCATTTTTTTGGCGATATCAAGTTGTCCCTGATGGTTTTGCCCGATTTCGGCGATGAAATACACACCGCGTTCACGGGCTATATCTTTGATTTTATGCATGGAGGTCTGATTCATAATGGATTTCTTTGATATTACTGATGACAGCTCCCAGATAAGCAGATACCTGAGGTGCTCTTTTGATGATATGATCTTTAAAAATAATAAGTCCGCTTTCTTCTCCTGCATCGTTGAAGGAGCGCACTTCCCAGAGCTTTTCGTGCTTAAGTGCCATATCAATGGCCTTATTCACCGTCTCAACGGTATGCCCGGGGCAATTAGCCATGATGGTGACTACCCATTCATAAGGCTGATCCAGTAAAGTATAGGCATATCTCAGCGCACCCAGTAGGGGTTCATCATCATCAGAAGCATTTACGCCGCGCCATACTACTTTGACACCCCGCTCTTCGCAGTAGGATTTGATAAAATCCGAATTGGTAGAAACGACCACTTCATCTATTTTTTCAGAATCCAGCAAAGGCTGTACGCTATGCCAGAAAAGAGGCTTGCCCTGAAACTCATGAATATTTTTATTGGGAAAGCGGTTAGAATGCGCTTTGGCGGCTACAATTCCTACAATCATAGTTCGATATCTTTAAACAGTTGTTCCCAAGAGCTAAAACGAATGCCCCGATCATCGATATAATACTTCGCCACGGGTTTGCCGAAGACAATATGATCGTAAGGCACTTTGTGTTCTTTGAGCCAGCGGGTAGTCGTTTCAAAATGATTGATATGCCTGCCCGTATGCAGATAAATCAAATAACCGGCCTCTTTGAATTTAAGGATTCCCTCGAGGCAGCCCTCCATCAGCTTACACTGCGAATAATCGGCTTCAATCGTGCAAACGGTGCCGTCAATATCTAATGCGATGATTTTATCGTGATTGGTAGACATAAGTACATAAATCTTAGCAGATACAAAAGTATTGAATAATATTCGATTTTATACTTCATCAGGAATGATTTTCGGAAATTAGAGATAGGATAAATATAAGGGGGCTGTATTTTCCCCATAGCCGTCAGACAATTGGGTTTTAGGGATAAGCTATTGGGGTTTTACTTTGACATAAACACTAATTTTTGCAAAAAAACTCCTAATGCTCGAGACAAAGCCCAAGCTCAATACCTGTTAGCTTGAGGGCTAGGGTGCAGGCACTGATCAATTGGATTTACGCTAAGGTACATCATTCGCGTCAATAAAAGCAAATTTGCGTTCCATCCAAAAATCAATTCAAAGAAAACTTCTCCAGAAAATTTAATAATTTATCAAAGTTCCGGCTTTGCTCCAGAGGCACATGATGCCTGAGCAGATTTTGTTTATAGATTCTTCCTAATCGCTCAAAATCAGGGTTTTGAGTCATCTTAGCCAGAATAATTCCTCTCAGGCAACGATGAAAATGATTGTAACAATATATATTTGATATTTCTGGCTCTGCATTTAGTAAAGAATCCAGAACCATAATTTTAGAAGCCTCCTGCAAAAAGTGAAGCCCTTGTTCGTCCATAAATTTTTGAATATCCTCGCCGATCCGGCGAATATCTGCTTCTGTGTGTGCCTTATAGCGAAAATACTTCCGATTGAGGAGCTTACCAATAGATACCAAAACTGTGCAGGTATCACTTTGATATTCCAAAGGATGGTTACTAAACTGCACCAACAGTTCCTCTACAGCCTGATGCCTTAGGCCCAGATGAATTTCTATATAAGCTACTTGCTGATAAACACTCACGGAAGGTATGATACATTGAAAACCTGAAGCGTTTTTTTTACGAAACTGTTTCTTTTCAAGTACCAAATCAAAACCATGCTCATAAAAATTATGGCTTAGGGCTATCAAAAGACTTGCTTCAAAATTAATCATATTGTTCGTTGTTTAAGCTTAAATCGTATCGTAGAAGGAGATTGTTTAATAAAGGGATTATTGATGAAAATCATTTTTGATCCCGTATATTTTATGTAGTTTTGGCAACAGAAAATGAAAAAAATCATGAAAAAAATACTAGTCCCAACGGATTTTTCTCCATATTCACACAATGCACTCAAAATAGCCATTCAATTTGCCCGCAAAACCGATGCTGAAATTACGGTTTTACACGTGATTCCTCCGGTTCTTTCGGATTTATTGGCTCCTGATACAGCTAGACGTGCAGAAGTCTCCAATCTGGAACACGAATACATCCGGGGAATCCACGAATTTGCCCGACAAGAATTGGAAAAAGTCATCGCACACGAAAACTACCCCATCAATAAAATACATATTTATGTAGAAGGAGGCATTATCCCTCAATCTATCACTCAGTTAGCCGAAGAAATTCAGGTAGACCTCATCATCATGGGTACGCAAGGTACCAATCCGATCGAGGAAATTTTTGTGGGTTCTAATACCGAAAAAGTTGTGCGCATGGCCTCCTGCCCGGTGCTCGCTGTGAGAGATAAACACCAAAATTTTATCCTGGCAAAAATTTTATTTGCCACAGACCTCAAACAGGCCCAACCTGCTGCCATGACTTTCATTCGCAAATTACAAAGGCTTTTTGACGGAGAAATACACCTGCTCTATATCAACTCGGCTTTCGGATTTCTAAGTAGCGAAGAGATTGAGCGAAGAAAGGAGCATTTTGTCCTTGCCGCAAAACTCGATAATTACCACTTTCATATCGTAAATGCCAAAACCGAAGAAGCTGGTATCCTTGTAACCGCTCAAAAAATTGATGCCGACCTCATTGCCCTCACCACACATCAACGCCGTGGATTGGCACATTTCTTCCTGGGTAGCACCGCCGAAGATATCGTCAACCACGCCAACCGTCCGGTACTGACACTGGGCACCAAGATGGAAGAAAAATTGATGCGCAATGAAGAGTAATTATACCCAAACCCTGATGGCTTTTATAATAATTTGAAGTACCACTTAGTATTATTCCCTGTAAGCCCCAAATTCTGCAGTAACTTTTTAAAGTTTTGTGCGTTTTCTTATAAAATAATACTCTGCATACAGAATATTTTATAAAATGCTTGTCATTTTTAAGCAATCATCGTAATTTTATAATTCCAAATAGAATCATTTAATTTAGGTATCATGGCAAAACAATATTTTAGCATGCGAAACCTTCAATTCTTACTGAATGAGGTTTTCGATGCCGCTGAGGTCACTCAACATCCGTATTTCTCACATATTGATCCGGAGGCGATTCAGTTGATTCTGGATACAGTCGTGCAAATTGCCGATAATATTGCAGCACCTGTTGCGATAGAGATGGATCGTAAACAAGCCGAATTTGAAAATAACGGCATTACCGTACACCCAAAGGTAAAAGCTTATATGAAAGCTATGGGTGAAGCCGGATTGGTAGGTGCTGGTGCTTCCATGGACGATGGCGGTTCTCAGCTTCCTGAGACCATCGTAAGTGCCAATGGGTTTATTCTTGGTGCTGCCAACAATGCCATTACTTCGTATGTAGGTCTGACGGCTGGTGCTGCCCGACTCATTACTTCTTTTGGGAATCAGGAATTAAAAGATACTTACATTCCCAAAATGTACAGTGGCGATTGGCAGGGAACAATGTGCCTGACGGAGCCTCAAGCTGGAAGCTCATTGCATTACATTACTTCATCAGCCTCCCCCACTGGTACAGAAGGTATGTACAAAATCAAAGGTCAGAAAATCTATATCACTTGCGGTGACCATGATCAAACCGAAAACGTGGTGCACCTTTATCTGGCTAAAATTGATGGTGCACCCGCCGGAACTAAGGGAATCTCCTTGTTTGTAGTACCCAAATTCCGCCCTGAGAACGGAGTCTTGGTAGATAATGATGTCAAAACCATTGGAATTTACCACAAAATGGGTCAAAAAGGGGCTCCTGCGGCGCATATTCAGGTTGGATCGGACGACAACTGCTATGGCTGGCTGGTAGGTGAGCCACATCGCGGATTAAGCTATATGTTTCAGATGATGAATGACGCTCGTCTGGGCGTGGGTATGACCGGAGTTTCTATTTCTTCGGCAGCTTATTACGAAGCTTTGCAATATGCCCATGAGAGGCCTCAAGGTCAGCGTCTTAGTATGAAAGGGCAGAATGACAATGCACCTCAAACCCTCATTATTAATCACCCTGACGTACGTCGTATGCTGCTTTTCCAAAAATCTATTGTAGAAGGCTCTCTGGCTCTTGTCATGCAGGGTGCTAAATACGCCGATATGATGCACGTAACCGAAGGCGAAGAAAAAGAAAAATATCAGTTATTATTAGACTTCCTTACTCCGGTGATCAAGACCTTCCCTACTGAGTATGGTATTCAGTCGGTAAGCTCTAGTATGCAGGTCTTTGGGGGAGCAGGATATTGCGAAGATTTTCCGGCAGAAAGACTTTACCGTGATATTCGTATTACGACGATTTACGAAGGTACTACCGGAATCCAGTCTCTCGCCCTACTCGGCAGAAACATTACCCTGAAAAACGGAAAAGCTGCCATGGCTTTCTTCCAAGAAGTAATGACTGATATCGAGGCCGCTACAACTTATGATGACCTGAAAAAATACGCCGATCAGATGACAGAAAGAGTACAGGCTCTTCAGAAGGTGACCCAACACCTCGTAATGAACTTTGCCATGAAAGGCCAGGTAGAGCGATTCTTGATGGATGCTACTTTATATATGGAGTTCTTCGGATTGGTAGCTGTGGGTTGGCTATGGCTCAAACAGGCTACCGCTGCCAAAAAAGCTATGGTGGTCGGTCAGGTAGAGGGCGATGAAGCTTTATTCTATGAAAGCAAACTCCACACTATGCGCTACTACTATGCGTATGAACTGCCCAAAACGCTTGGTTTGGCTGCTCGCTTGCTAGATAGTGAAGTGCTCACTATCCCAGAAGAGGAAAAAGAGCCTATCATTTAATGGTAGTGTGTAACATGAATGCTGTTCGTTCAAAACAGTGGGCTGTGAAGACACAGCCCTCGGCGACTTGGAGTCTATCATTTAATTAAGAATAAAGGAATTAAAATCAAAAAGGGAATTAAGAGTTTTTTCGGCTTTCTGATAGCTTTTGTGTGAAACCCTGCCTCATCCCAAATTTTTCTTCTTTGAGAAGAAATACTAGGGATGAGGCAAATCCACAAATTATCAGGCAATCGTTTTTTCTTAATTCTTTTTTTTGGTTAAAAAACTCAGGTATGCTCCAAAATTGTGTTCCTCCCCTTTAAGCAAAACTACCTAATATCCAGGGAATACTTAGCATCGCCAGTAAAGTCTGCACGGTGATGATCCCTGCAACCAGGTTTTTATCTCCCCCCATTTGTGCAGATAAAGTATAGGACGACACAGAGCAGGGCAAAGCAGCATATAAAATAGCTACTCCACGAGGCATTCCCTCCACCCCAAAATACATACAAAGCCCCCACACCAGCATCGGGGATAAAATAAGTTTGAAAATACTACTTTTGCTCAATGCAAACCAATTTCCCAGAGTTTGTATCCTGAGCGCCGCACCCACCGAAATCAAGCCCAATGGTAAGGAAGCTTTACTGAGCATAGCCATCATTTCTTTGGGAGTACCGCTTAAACCCCACTGACTAACACTCAAAAACAAACCCAGCAAACAGCCTACAATCAGGGGATTTTTTAGAATGCCCATAAGTACAGCCTTGATGCCGCTACGCCTTTGAGGGATCATCTGCACAAAAGCTGTCACACTGATCACATTTACCAAAGGGACAACCGAAGCAATCGCTACCGTAGTCAGTGCGACTCCTTCTGTGCCATAAAGCGAAGCAGCTCCAGCCAGTCCTACATAGGTATTCGGGCGAATGCTTCCCTGCAAAACGGATGTAAAAACCGTAGCTGGTGTTTTAAACAGAATGCTGAAGATGAAAGTCAAAGTGCTGATGCATAGAATGGAAATCACCAAAATCAGCGTCAGGGGAAGAAGCTCCGGCTGATTCAATCGGGTATTTGCCAGATTATCAATAATGAGGGCAGGAAAAAGTACAAAATACGTCAGGCGGTCAGCCTGTGGCCAGAAGCTATCCTCCGGAAAGCCGAATCGCCTGAGGCTTGCACCTAGCAATACCAGTCCAAATATGGGCAATAATGCCCCCGTGACTTCAAAAATCGACATGTCATTTACAATAATTAAAGCTGGGATAGCTGCTACAATCCGGCTTATTGGTCGCTAAGATGGTATGAATCTGACGAATTTGCGCTTTTTGTAACACATCCTTATACAGAAAATCGCTAATCTCAGTCAGATTTTGCGAAAGTGGTATTCCTGCCCATTCGTGCCCGCCCTTACAAGCTGTGACCAAGTAATAGGATTTGCCCAGAGATTTTAGCCTTTCGGCAATCGCATAGCCTCCGTACAAGGGCAAATAACCTGGTGCGCTTACATCGCAGTAGTGGTGAGGGGCCGCTGCATAAGGCACCAAGTTGTCACATGTGCCGTGGAAAAGCTGGGTAGGAATGGCGTTTTCTTCTCGGATAAAGTCCAGCGAAACCAAAGCCCCGGCTAGACTTACGATCCCTGCATAACGAAATTTTTCTGAGAGGATTTTTTGCCCTGATGGCGTGATTCTGGAAGCATTCCAATAAGCAGCATGTAGGATGGCTTCTGCACCTGCGCTACTTCCCAACAGTACAATGCGGTTGGTATCAATGCCCAATTGCTGATGATTTTGGATAAGATACGCTACAGCTCTTGAGATGTCATTGGCGGTAAGTCGAAAGGTCTCGATTTTATTCGGGGCGGGTTGGTCACAACTGAATGATTTGCCTTTCATCACGAGCGTATAGCTCATAGTCGCAGCGACATAACCTTTGTAGGCAAATGCTCTACAAAATTGATTGTACGCTTCTTCGTCTCTTTTGCCTACCGCAAAAGCGCCTCCGTGTACATAGAGTAAAAGGGGTCTTAATTTTTCCTTGTCTTTTTGCGGGCTGTACACATCCATGCCCAAAGTATCATCATAGATCAAACTTTGTTTAGCTATCGCCGCAAATATAGAATCCTGGTATCTTTCCTGGGCGGAGAGGCTGGAAATATAAAAAACGGATAAAACTATCCATCCTAAATTTTTTTTCATCATTTTTAAAGTAAATTAAAGGTTACTACTCAGGTACTTGTTTCAGAATTTAATTTTGTTTTTTATATTATTAAGATATAAAATTTTTATTATTTTTATTTTATCATAATAAAATTTCTGGATAATTTTGTTTGTGTAAACTTACTTATTACACAAACATATTATATTTTGTTAAACCCAAAATTTTAAAAATAAATTTTCTTTTTTTAAAAATATGCAAATATTATTCTTTTTTACAACCTGAGTAGTAACCAAATAACCAATAGAAATATACGACAGCGATTTTTTAATCATCAATTTTTTTGTAGATGAGCAAATGATGGAAATGATTTGGACAAAAAAATCATCCATTATGCAAGCAGAAAACTACAAAACCGAATTTTTGAATTATTTGGATTTAGCAAAACGTCTCAAACCCAAAAAACTTTTAGTGGACTCACAAGCAGGTAATTATATCATCACACCTGACTTGCAACGCTGGACAAATGAAAATATCTTGTTGCCTTCGGTTGAATTAGGCTTGGATGATATAGCATTTGTATTGAATAAAGAAATAGATATTTTCTCTTTCGTTTCCTTAGAGCAAACAATGGCTGAAAGCAATGCCCAATTTTTCAATTACAAGTATTTTCACAACAAACAAGATGCCTTTGCTTGGTTTTGGGCAAACAGCCCTATAAAACAAAAAAATTGATTTAAAATCATTCAGTAACTATTTAAACTTTTTTTAAAAATGAAAAAACTACTAATTCTTAATGCTTAGTTGAAAAATACAACTGTGTGAAGTGGTAATTGCTCTATTTGCGAAGTTTTACGAGTTTCTGCAAGTCAATGACCCACACACCTATCCCCAGTATTTTACGCTCATCACTTTTTATTTTATACTTCCTTTTTCCTTGCGTAACTTTATTTGATTTATCATCTTATATTCATTATGCAAAACTTAATAAATCAATTTTTAGAACAAATATTAGGCAGTAGCCAAATTGCAAAGGCTACTATCACAGAAACAGAAAATGGCTTGTATGATATTGAGTACCATACCAATTGGGCAGATGATGCGGAATATGCCATTTTTCAATTCGTAGCCCAAGCCGAAATAACCTCAAAGGTGCATAGCCTTACGATTACCTCTGATGATGAAGGCATTAATGGCACACAATATTGGGACTTGAGTTATTTATTACAAAACAATACCTTATTCCCATTTCTTTCAAAGTTTATATTGCCTCTTAATACTCAAAACCCAACGAATCACAATCGGATTATCGTAACCTACGAAGACAGTTATGAGGAAAATGGGGCTTTGGGCAAATTGTTAGATGCCTGCCCTGCTTTGGAAGTTTTGCATACGCCTTCTGCTCCCAATGCTTCTTTTTTTGAACGAACTACCCATTCATTGAAAAACTTGACCATTCAGACAGGCTTCGAGGGGCAACACTTTATCACTAACTTGGCACAAAGTACTTGTTTTCAGTCTTTGCAAAAGCTGGATTTTACCGAATACGCTGAAACCTATATGGACGATTTTCTGGAAAAGTGCCTTTCATTCGAGGAGTATAAACATCTGCTGTTGAGCAGTAATTTGCCCAACTTGAAAAATATTACTCTCCGAAAAACACAACTCAATGAGCAAGAAAAAGCCATGTTGAAAGAAATAGCTCAAGAAAAAGATATTCATTTACTTTTGATTGACTAAGAAAATATGAACACATCAGAGGATTATCCCAATAATTTTATAAAAGAAATTACCTTTCCTATTTTTTCAATAGAAGATTGTGAAAAGTTGAACACCTTGTTTGATGTGCCTTTGGAAGCTGATTTAGTGCAATTTATTTGCGAAAATGCAGGGAAAACAAGCCCCAAAACTTGCCTGATTGTGCCTAAAGGGGAGAAGCGCGAAGTGCGAGGATTTATTGAATATGAAGGAAAAATGCAGGTTTATATCAGTTTATACTAAACAATGATGACCACCATCTCACAACTTAAAGGATTATACATAGAAACGGCCGAGATAGACAAGGCAAATCGAAGCAGTAACCCTGAAGCCTTGTTGATGCTCGATACACGAATGTGGGCTTATTACATCTATCAGCCTACTTTTCCAGAAGATTATCTGCCTTCGCAAGATTTTTTGGCTTTTATTTATTGGAAAAAATGGGAAAATAATTATGAGATAGGCAACCGCATTGAGAAAGGTTTTGTAAGAACCGACGACCAAAACCCTAAATTGCTTTGTTTTTATCCTAAAAATGTTGTTGAATGGCAAAAAGGAGGAGGAATGGGCTACGATACTTCTTACTTCAAACAAGATAAGTATAAGTTAGATGAGGAAGTTTTTGATGCGTTTCGACTTATCAAAAGAAAAGAATGGTATTTTAAAGATGAACAAAAGACTTTTAAGCCTATTCAAAGCGAAGTAGAAGACCGCACTTGGTACTTTGCCGATAAGCCCGAAGAAATCATCGCCAATATGCTAAATTTAGTAAAAATAAAATACCACAATTAAAAATCAAAAATTAAAAAATGATAACAACGAAAATCTTTGATAAAGGCGTAAAAGTTCACGCCATTCAAGTAGGAACAGTAACTGTCAAAAAAGAACATTTCAAATATTCGGGCTGGGGAATCCTGCGGATACCTCAGATACTTTTTGGCAAACAATGGGAAGCCGAAATGCCCGTTTGGACTTGGGTCATTGAAACACAAAACGGCAATTATTTGATTGATACGGGCGAAAGTACCGATTTTTACGACCCTGCCCATTTTGGAAACAAAGCAGACGATTACGTAAATAGAAAAATTCTTCAAGTACGAATCAGTCGGGAAGAAGAAATAGACCAACAACTGCATCAAATTGGCTTATCCATAGATAAAATTGATGCGGTAATACTAACCCACATGCACTTAGACCATATTGAAGGCGTGAAATATTTTCCGAAGGCAAAATTTATCATCTCCAAAAAAGATTGGCAGAAACCTTACGGCATTCCCTTAGGTGTGTTTCCTCGATGGTTCAAAGGCGAACAAATAGATTACCAAACCTCGATGAAAGGCTTTGAAGGCTCGTTTAAGATGGATGACAACTTGGACATCATCGCTACGCCCGGTCATACGCTTGGGCATCAATCCGTTATGTTGACGGTAGATAAGTACAAAATCCTTTTTGCTGGTGATATGACTTTTAATGAATACCAACTGCAACACACTATCGTAGGAGGAATCAATATGCAAATTACTAAGTCTAAACAAACCATTCAAAAGATACAGGCATTGAGCCGACAGCACGACTTGATTTATTTACCTTCGCACGACAGGGAGTCGCATACCCGATTGGAAAATTTGATAACGACAAAATGTGTTTAAATTCAAAATAATCAATACCTCAAAGAGATGAATGCTGAAAACCAAATACCTGAAGCTGAAAAAGCAACCGCTCGATTAACCCAGATTCTCAAACAAGAACTCAATTATTGCACTTGCGCCTCCGCAGAAGTCTTGCAAATCTTGTTTCTTACACTTTCTTATGGCAGAGATATACCCCACAGCCCCAGCAAAGTACCCACCGATGTGGATAGATTGCCGATGGGCTTGGGCGAATGGTTTATTTATTTTTTGGAAAGCAAAGATTTACTTTCGCATGGCTTCAATAACTTGGACTTTTCCCTGACCGAAAAAGGCAGGCAACTCCTCGAAGATATGGAAAAACATGCTTCCACGATTGGCTTAAATCTTGAAATACTCAACCAATTGGCAGATGATTATTACGTAATAGGTAATTACTCACTTGCCCTACACACTATTGATAGATGTCTTACTTATCTGCCCGAATATCCGCTGGCGTATCACACCAAAGCCGAAATTTTGATTGCTATGGAGCGATACGAGGAGGCATTGGAGGCAGTCAGTTGGGTGATTGCAGAAAAAAATAACCTCACAACGAGTGAAGAAGAGAGTCCCTATCAAAATTTACCTATTTGGGAAGATGTATATTTTACTGCCGCCATTATTTACTTTCACCTCGCTCGCTATTCGGAGGCACTCCAAGCCATAGATATTTCTCTGGAATTTTATCCAGCTGAAAATGTAAAAGATTACAGAAAAATGATTTTGGGTTATTTGCAATCATAACTTATCACTCTCTTCACACGCTTATCCCCCCAACATTACGCTTATCACTTTTTTGAGGACAAAAGGAAATTCCTATCGTCTAAAATCAAAAAAGAAGTGTAAGAAATCTATGTCTGAATTATACCATATCCAAATCAAATCCATTGAGGATAAAAAAGTAAGCACAGAAGTCAAAATTATACATCCCGACGCAGGCAACCGATTTGATAGTCGGGATTTTGCCTTGCGAATCTTGGCTGAAACAGCTGATACAGGACAATATTGGACAAAACTGCCTATCACCCGAGAAGAATGGCTCGCAAAAATAGACCACCATCCTCACCGCTTGCAAATTCAAAAATGGCAAAGTCTGCTGTATGGTGCGGAGATACCCAGTATCGAATCGGAATATAAAAAACTGGGGCAAGACAGGGCATATTTTGAGAAGCGCAACCACGAACTCACTCAAGAATACGGCTTCGGCATCAGCAGTTATGGTACACGAAACGGGTTCTATCAGATTTTTCTCCAACCCAATTATTTGGCTTTTGTAGATTTATCCTATGCCATCATCCCCGATAAACCAAGCAAACGTACTATCCTTCGCAAACATTATAGCTTTGAATTTGAAGTAAGTGAAGCGACATATTTGTATCACCTAAGCCCTGAAATGGAATATGAAACTGCCGCTTTCAATTTGGAAGATTATTTGGCTTATTACAGGTAGATGCAATCATAACTGATTCATCTTTGTATAAAAAATATTTAAAAAAAAACGTTACTACTCAGGTTGTAAAAAAGAATAATATTTGCATATTTTTAAAAAAAAGAAAATTTATTTTTAAAATTTTGGGTTTAACAAAATATAATATGTTTGTGTAATAAGTAAGTTTACACAAACAAAATTATCCAGAAATT
>JANRIC010000019.1:0-8949 GCA_033765345.1 Microscillaceae bacterium | reverse complement strand
TTCATAGTCAATTAGTTACAAATCCAAGTTCTTCCTTAGTCAAATCAAATTTAGTGATTTGTTGTTTGACTTTTGCCACAAGTTTGCGTTTTCTTTTTCAAGAAATTTACAAAACTTCCGTTAGCTAGAAAACTCAACTGTTTATAAATGGTAGGGGGATTGTGCCTAACATCCCCATAAACGCAACCCTTGCGTTTATTTCTGCTTTATCTACGATGTGTTTTTTTGTCAATTAAATCATTTCATCTCAAATATCCAAATGATCTAGCGGGCTTTTTATTTGGTCAAATTAGTTATTCCTTATGCTAGTACCAGATGGGGGATAGAATTCAAACATCACACACTAGAATTTAAACATCACACACTAGAATTCAGACATTACACACTAGAATTCAGACATTACACACTAGAATTCAGACATTACACACTAGAATTCAAACATCACACACTAGAATTTAAACATCACACACTAGAATTCAGACATCACACACTAGAATTCAGACATTACACACTAGAATTCAGACATCACACACTAGAATTTAAACATCACACACTAGAATTTAAACATCACACACTAGAATTTAAACATCACACACTAGAATTTAAACATCACACACTAGAATTCAGACATTACACACTAGAATTCAGACATTACACACTAGAATTCAGACATTACACACTAGAATTCAGACATTACACACTAGAATTCAGACATTACACACTAGAATTCAGACATTACACACTAGAATTTAAACATTACACACTAGAATTCAGACATTACACACTAGAATTCAGACATTACACACTAAAACAAAGGATTTACAGACTGGAACACAGATAAATCCGTGTTTAATCCGCAAAATCCGTGTTCTCATGAATAACCGGCAACTTGAATGAGTTAGCCATATTTAAGCACTATTTAAAATAACCCACCGGATTGGTATTCACTTCGGATAATTCTAGTTTTAGACCCCCAAATACTGCCCTTACATAATCATAGAGCAATTCTTTGGTATACACTTCACTTTCGTAGTGTCCGATGTCGGCGATCAGGATTTGCCCCTCGGCATCAAAAAACTCGTGGTATTTATAATCAGCAGTGATAAACACATCTGCCTTTTGACGTTTAGCGGCGGCTAATAAAAAACTACCCGCACCGCCGCAAAGAGCTACTTTTTGAATGGGTTTGTTGGAGAGTTGCGTATGTCTGATGACTTGTAAGTTCATCTTTTCTTTCAGGTAAGCCAAAAAAAGTCTGGGCTCGAGGGCTTCGGGCAATTCACCGATAGCTCCGGAGCCGATTTCCTGATTGAGATTCTCTACCTGATGTAAATAATAGGCAATTTCTTCGTAGGGGTGTGCCTCATGCAAGGCTTTGAAAACAGCCGTCTGCAAGTGATTTGGGAAAATCACCTCAATCCGATGTTCTTCCACTTCTTCAAGTTGATTGGCCGTACCGATATAAGGATTGGCTTTTTCAGAAGGTTGAAAAGTACCCGTACCCAAGACCCGAAAGCTACAGTTTTTGTATTCACCGATTTGTCCGGCTCCTGCCTGACCCAATGCCGATAATACTTCGGAGGTGTGCGAGGCAGGCACAAAAGTAGTCAGTTTCATCAGGGTTTGGGTTTTGGGCGAGAGTATGCTGACCTTTTGTAGCTCCAGTTTTTCGGCGATTTTAAAGTTTACACCATTTTGTACTTGATCCAGATTGGTATGGATGGCATAAATGGCTATGTCGTTTTTGATTGCCTGGATGACGGTTCGCTCTATGTAGGATTTACCAGTAAGACTTTTTAGCCCTTTAAAAATAATCGGATGATGCGCCACGATGAGGTTACAATCTTTGCGGAGGGCTTCCTCGACGACCGATTCCAGGCAATCTAGCGTAAAAAGTACACCTTTTACTTCATTTTGTGGGTTGCCCGTCAGTAGGCCGGCATTATCATAACTTTCCTGATAATTCAACGGGGCAAGGGCTTCCAGATGACGGGTGATATCTTGAATTTTAGGCATAAAAATTATTGAGTTTTCAGAATAAATACTTGTACTAATTATTAAATGTTAATAGAGGTGTTTTTCTTTTCAAAATAAACAATAATCAAGGTTTAATTTTACACTTGACTAAAAATAATGATATTATTAAACATGTAACGCTTATTTAAGAAAACACCTGGCTTTATGTATTCACCTTTAAGTTGATAAGTTATAAATATTGAAGATAATAAGTATAGCCCCTTTTTGAATGAACAGCATTACTTTTTGAATACTACCAAAATAAATATATGATAAGATATTTTGTCAAAACTAAAATAATTATTAATTTCATGAAACAATATAGTTTTAATTATAATTTTAAATATTTTGCTAAATTTATAAAATATAGACATAAATATTATCAAAAAAAATAACTTTTCTAAGAGAAATAGTCTAATATTGCCAATAAATTGTACACTTTGAACTGAATTGTTAAAAAAACAAGAGGGAATAATTATACTCACTAATAACAAAAATATTATTTTATGAACAATTTTGGAGGTGATTGGACAAAAATAAAGATTGAAATTTTAGTTGAATATGCAAAAGCATATTTAACAATCATGAAAGATCGTAATTTTTTTAAACTTATGTATTTTGACGGTTTTGCAGGCAGTGGATTTATCGTAAAAAACAAAAAAACGGGGGTTGATATAACTGTGGGAGCTGCAAGACGAATCATTGAAATTTCAGAACCTAGATCATTTGATAGTTATTATTTCGTAGAAAAAGATACCAAGAATTTTGAGTTGCTTAAAAAAAATACGAAAGATGCTTTTCCAGAAAAGAGAATCTACACAGTTTGTGATGATTGCAATAAAAAAATCATTGATCTTTCAAATTATTTGAGAAATCCTGAGAATAAAAACTTCAGAACGCTTGCTTATATAGACCCCTGTGGTATGCAAGTTGAATGGCGTTCTATTGAGAATTTGAGGGATTTGCCAATAGATATGTGGATCTTAGTCCCTACAGGACTAGGGGTTAACAGACTTCTAAAGAAAAATGGACAAATATCAGAAGCTTGGTTAAAAAAATTAGAACTATTCTTGGGATTGAATAAAGAGGAAATAGAAAGTCGTTTTTATACAAGATCAGCGACATTATTTGATGATATGGAGTTTGTAAAAAAAGAAAAAAATGCCATTGAGGATTCAGCAAAACTTTATAAATCCAGACTAGAGGAGGTTTTTGAGTTTGTATCGAGACCTTATGAGCTCAAAAACTCAAGTAATTCTGTAATGTATCATCTATTCTTGACTTCTAATAATCAAACTGCTGAAAAAATCGCTAGTGATATTGTAAATAAATATAATAGATAATATGGCTAAATCTTCAATTGAATGGACCGAAATGACTTGGAATCCCACAACGGGTTGTACAAAAATATCCAGCGGCTGCAAATTTTGCTATGCTGAAATTATGTCCAAGAGGCTTCAAAAAATGGGTCTTGAAAAATATAAGGATGCTTTTGAAGTTAGAACTCATGCTGACCAATTAAATATTCCTTATACATGGAAATCTCCTAAAATAGTTTTTGTAAATTCTATGAGCGATTTATTCCATAAAGATATCCCTCTCGAGTTCATCAAACAGGTCTTTAAAGTCATGAATGACAATCATACCCATATTTTCCAAGTATTAACCAAACGAACAGAAAGACTTTATGAAATTCATCAAGAATTTGATTGGACAAACAATATCTGGATGGGTGTCTCAGTAGAAAATGAAAATGTTATAAGTCGAGTTGATTTCTTGCGTAAGACAAAAGCAAAAGTTAAATTTTTATCCTGTGAACCCTTGATTGGACCTTTGCCTAATTTGAATTTAAAAAATATTGATTGGGTAATTGTGGGAGGAGAAAGTGGATATAGGCCTCGTCCAATGGATGAAAGTTGGGTTTTAGATATTCAAAAGCAATGTGAAGATGAACAAGTAGCTTTTTTCTTCAAACAATGGGGAGGGAAGAATAAAAAAGCAAATGGAAGGATTTTAAATGGTAAAACATACAATGAAATGCCAAGTAAGAGACTAAAAGCTATCGAGAAGTTACAACAAAGAGCATAAAAAAAATTTATAAAGATTTTTTATGTCATATAGATTTAGCATTAACATCATTTAACAGATTGTTTGTCAATCACTTGAATAAGTTTTTGCACTTTTTCCTCGAGATATTCTCTTCGAAGCAAACCACTTACCCAGGGTTTTGGGATGGAAGAAAAACCGAATTTAGTACCCAGCAGTGCCCCGGCAACCGAGGCATTGGTATCTGCATCCCCTCCTTCGTGGATGATTTGGCTGATGCCATCTTCGTAAGATTCGGCATAAGCAAGTGCCCATAAGCCTGAACCCATTGCTTTGAGGGTATAGCCCAGGCTGTCGGGTTCACTGAGTTTCAGGTCGGTAATGTCGGAACTGAGTTTGGGAATTTCACTTTCTTGATGAACGAGATGCCCTAGAGCATTCACAAAAAAATTGCTATATTTTTGAGGGCTGATATATTCCCGAATGCGGGCATCATACGCATCGGCTTCTTCGCTGAGATAGCTCAAAAGTCGGTCTATGTTTTTATTTCCTTTGAGTAATTCGCTGACGGCCAATGAGACAACCACACAAGAGCCTACACATCGGGGATCATAATGCGTGATTTTACAAACCTTTTCAGCATTGTATTTAATCATATTAGCATCCTTATACTGCCAGATACCCAGGATAGCCGTACGCATAATACCTCCGTTGGCAGCTCCATTTTTATTGCTTTTGAGCCATACTTCTTTGGCAACCGCAGAGGGATTGGATAAAAAGGCGGGATGTGTGAGCACCTCATAGGCAGTCTGCCCCAGACCTCGGCCTCCTTGAAAAGCCCAGTCATAAATTCGGGTGGCAATATTATAAGAATTGACGGTTTTGGTAGCCAAAAGGCTTTCAACAATACAAAGCATTTGGTCGGTATCATCAGTCCATTCGCCTCTTTTCCAGCGAGAGCGGTGTTTATCCTGGATGATCTGATGATAATCTATCAGCCCTTGTGGATAGTGATAATCCACCTGTTTTTTGGTCATCAATTCGGTACCCAAGCCCAGCGCATCACCGATAGCTTGCCCGAATATAAGCCCCTTAATTTGATCAATAAGTTCAGGATTCATACATAATGAGTGGTCTTGGGTTTATTTTTAAATATACTCATTCTCGTATAAATTTAAATCAAATTTATCGAGAATAAGTATATGAATTCGGGCTTATTTTTTGGAGCCGATAAACATCATATAGTCCCAGACACCCACCAGCCCTTTTTTGACTTTGGAGAGTTGAGGCTGGTATAGTTTGTTAAGTTCGGGCAGGATATGACCATCGAGGCGCACGTGGTTATTACGCATAAATCTGCGATAAAAACCAAAATTGGCATCGTGAAAATCCACCACAGCAATTACACCATGATCTTTGAGGTCATTCGGTGCGTGCTCGAGTAGTTCTTTCCATTGCGGGTTGATCATCGTCAGGGCATAAGAAAATAAGATGACATCAAACTTTCCCAGGTAATCAGTTCCTTTTTCATAAGGTTTTTCTTCAAGAGTGACCCGATCTGTGAAAGCTTCCAGATTTTTCTGAGCTTGCCGAAGCATATCCCCGGAAATGTCAATGCCGTATAAATGCGCTTTAGGATATAATTTGGCTAGTTTTCTGAGGTTAACGCCGGTGCCACAGCCTACTTCCAGGATTTCGACTTCCCGGCTAGGATCAATAGGTAGTTTTTTGAGAAGGGAGTTTCTGCCGTAGAGGAATGTCCAGCGGGTGGCATCATAAATTTTGGCCTGGAAAGCATAGTAGGACTTCATATCCTGAAACTGAACTTCTTTGGAGGTGGATAGCCTGTCTTTCATAATAATCACGTTTGAAGTTTAATGTTTGTTGAGTAGGGTGCCATGATACACACTTCCATAAGTACCTACCCGATCTTTTTGATGCAGTACGGTGCTGAGTTCTTGCTCGAATTCTATTTGATTAAGTGCAAATTCGGGTAAAAACTCAATTCTCATCGCCGCCGAACGCATCAAAAACTGTGTGCCAGGGCGGCTGTTTTGAAGGATCAATTCCCATTCCTGGTTGAGTGCAGGCACATTGTGCGCTGCCAGCCAATCCTGATGATCCAACAGAATATAATGTGTATACTGACTTGGGTTTTTTTCCAAGAAATCGCTGATCGTACAGGTATGTTGTACGATTTGATCTACCCTTGATTTCAAGATTTCATAGTTTTCTTTTCTGAGGTAATCAGGGCAGCACAGGGTGCTATATTTACCGGTCAGGTATAATCGCCAGAAATAATTGTCGTGTATGGGAAGCTCTGTAAATACGTGCTTGAGTGCATCGGTAATGAAAGTAAACAATCCGCCGGGGTATTCATCTACAATCAATTGCCTTTGAGCACGGGGTACACCCAGGAGGCTCATAGTAAAATGACGATTCATAAACCACCGTGTGAGGCGATTGATCATCTTAGGCTCGATTTTTTGGTAGATTTCTTGTTGTTCTTCCAGGCTTTTGGCTTCCAGTAGTTGATTGATCAATTTCCGTAGTTTGGGGCGAGTACGGAAATATTTGTTAAACAACCAGGCAAAAGTCCCAGAAGTACCATAGAAATAAAAAGATTTTTTGGTGAAATGGATAATGTTTCGATCCCAAAATTTTTGAGCAGAAGGAGAAAGCTGATATTTTATTTTTTCTGCATAGAGCCTTACAGCGCCTTTGTGATAGCCTTCTCCAAATAATTTCCAGAGATCTTCATACGTTGTATGTTTGATCACCACACGCTTTAATTCCAGCAAAGCATTTTGCCGAGGATTCATATCTATGGAATGAATCACCTGAGGATTATCCAAAAGATAATCCAGGGCATTACACCCAGCACTGGTAATCATCACCACTCGGCTCTCCGAATCAAATTTGAGCATTTCTCTATCACAGCGCGGGTCTTCCCAACAAGTGTTGTAAATCAGATTATTACCGTGGATATTTTTAAAGATATTATCCCTTACTTTATTGATTGTATTGTTTAATTGCGACATACTCAATCGTCAGATTGTGAAACAAATTTTATAAATTCTGTACAAATTGCTCAAAATTAACATAAAATTTTTGAATGACTTATATTTTTCATACAATTGCCGATCTTTGCACAAAACCAAGTCTAAATTATTCAAAATGAGTCATCTGATTCTTTCCGCACCAGAGGCACCCATTCACGCAGAAATTAAGCTTCCTGCTTCTAAAAGTGAATGCAACCGAGCATTGATTATCCGCTCTTTGACCGAGCATCAATCCGGCAATCAAATCCAGGTACATAATATCTCTGAAGCCCGTGACTCGCAGACCATGCTCCGGCTGCTGGAGTCTGAAGAAGAAACCCTCAATGTACTGGACGCCGGAACAACGATGCGCTTTTTGATAGCTTTTTGTGCCATTACCCAACAAAATAAAATCCTCACCGGCACTGCCCGGATGCAAGAACGACCTATTCAAATCCTGGTAGATGCCTTGCGTGAACTGGGTTTTCAGCTTGAATACCTTCACAAGGAAGGTTATCCTCCTGTGAAAATCATCGGACAAGAAAACTTTACACAACTCAAAAAACATATTCAAATTCGGGGCGACGTAAGCAGTCAATACATTTCGGCATTGCTGATGATTGCACCACTTCTACCCAAAGGCATCATCCTGGAATTGATGGGCAAGATCAGTTCAAGACCTTATATTCAAATGACGCTTGATCAGATGCAACATTTTGGCATTCATCACCAATGGATAGACCAAAGTATTCATATTACTCCTCAGACTTATCAGGCAGACCAGTACACTATTGAGTCGGATTGGTCGGCAGCAAGTTATTGGTATAGCATTGTTTCCCTTGCCCAGCACGCCAAGGTCAAGCTACTGGGTTTGCGTGAAAAGTCTTCTCAGGGAGATCAGGCGATTGTCCAAATCATGGAAGACCTGGGAGTCCGTACAGAGTATGTTGAAGACGGCGTAGTTTTGGAAAAAAAAACCATTCGTTCGGACTTATCTCTGAATTTGGATTTTAGTGATTGCCCGGACTTGGCTCAAACCGTACTCGTGGTGTGTGCTGCTAAAAAGGTAGGCTTGCTTTGTAAAGGGCTTGAAAGCCTTAAAATCAAAGAAACTGACCGCATCGCTGCCCTTCAAAAAGAATTGAAAAAATTTGATTGTGATTTACACGAAGACTATTGCTACTGGTCGCTAAGATTTGGTGAATGGTCGCCAGGAGATAATTCTCTCAGTCAAAAATCGCCCATCGAGATACACACTTATGAAGATCATCGTATGGCGATGGCTTTTGCACCTCTGACGGTGCTGCATCCCCTAAAAATCCAGGATCCCGAAGTGGTGGTAAAATCCTATCCGGGTTTTTGGGAGGATTTAAAGCAGGTAGGTTTTACGATTTTAATGCCAGAATAATGGCATCTAAGGAAGAGTTAGGTGATAGTTTCACCTCCCCAGGATTTTTTAGCCCCCAGCACGCACTTGCCTCGCACGCTAAAAAGTATTTTAGCCCGAAGAAGGTGTTAGACGGGCTTCCCCGGGAATTTTTAGCCCCCCGCCACCAACTGGCTCCCAAGGATAAAATTTTTAGTTTGGGCTGCAAGTGCGTGCCGGGGGCTAAAAATTGCTTGGGAAGCCCGTCCAACACCTTCCTCGGGCTAAAATACTTTTTAGCGTGCGAGGCATGTGCGTGCCGGGGGCTAAAAATTTCCAGGGAAGCCCGTCCAACACCTTCCTCGGGCTAAAAAAGTTTTTAGACTGCGAGACGATCTTTATCAATCGGCTTCCCGCGCCACCACGTAGCCAAGGATGATCCGGTAATATTCATCATCGGACCAAAAACCGCCGGTGCCA
>JANRIC010000149.1:0-19063 GCA_033765345.1 Microscillaceae bacterium | reverse complement strand
TTTAACTTCTTCAGCAAACGTTTTAACTTCTTCAGCAAACGTTTTAACTTCTTCAGCAAACGATTTAACTTCTTCAGCAAACAATTTAACTTCTTCAGCAAACGTTTTAACTTCTTCAGCAAGCATTTTAACTTCTTCAGCAAACGTTTTAAATGCTCTATCTGAGCCTTCCAAAAAATAGCACCAATAGCTTCAGCCTTGAGACTGGGAAAAGAATCGTTTTAACGATTTACCTGCTTCTGAACGGTAGGCAGAGTTTATAGCTCTGACTTGAAACAATGTCTCCTTTTTGGAGTATTGGACATATCGCAACTCAAAAAACAAATTGTCATGGCAAAGCTCAATCTCTTCTGGATGTCTGTATTTACGATTTTCAGTCAATGCACCCAAAGTCAAAGCCCGCAAAGCAAACTCCCCGCAAAATTACCGGAGAAGTTTAACATTCGTTTCTATGATGGAGGAGGAATGTTACCCCAATCTGATGAAATTTATATTTCAAAAGATAGTTGCTATCTGGAGTATTTTTATAATCAAGCACGCAATAAGATTTATTTCAGCCTTACACAGGAGGAACTCGAACAACTCTATCAGGTATTTGTCAAAAATCAGTTTCACAAGATTAAAGCGGATGAAGAAAAGGAAGTATATGACCGAGGAGGTACCCATTTGTCACTGATGATTGACAACCAATATATTGATAAAAGCGACAGTGGGCTTTCATTTATTCAGGCAAACTGGAAGCAGGCCTATGGCCAATGTGTTTCAGCAGTACGCCAAATTGCTACTCAAAAAACAGCTGCGCTCAAAAAGGATATTAAAATTCAGTTGGACTCCAGCATCAGCGAGTCTGGACATATTGTCAGTTTGCAAATCGCAGACAGTCAGTTCAATTATTACAGCGAAGAACAGGGAATACAAACCCAAATGGCTGTCAGCTTGTACCCAGGGCAGCATAGCCTTGGCATAAATTTAATTGGAAATACCCAACCCTCCTATCAAAGAAAAAACATAACCTCGAGTTTTTTTATCTTTGAGGTAAAAGAAAGCACAAGAGGAATTAAATTTAGCTTAAAGGAAAATAAGATCATCTTGGAAGAATTTTAAAAACTGATGTCCCGACTCACAAGAGACGGAGCAAGTCGCCCCAATGGTTTTCCAAAAAATAAATTAGCACTGAATGTCTTTTTGACATCAGCGATTAATTTACCGGAATGGATGCGTATTTTTGAGTTTAGATTACGAAGATACGCAAAATCGGCTTGGATAAGCAAATCGGGACAAAATACACAAAATTTTAATTCTTTTGAATAAACAAATATTTCCTGAAATCCTACTGATCGCTTTTTTATTCGGGATACGGATTTACAGTTTAGAACCCGAGCATTTCTATGATTATGATGCTGTGAGCAATTATCTGGTCATTCATGAAATCACCAAGGGCAACTGGCAGCATGCATTTCAGCATGCCAGTCCGGGTTTTTATACTTTAATGCTTCCTTTCTATTGGATTTGTGGGGGACTTTTTTGTCTTCAATACCTGAGTGTGATTTGTAATTTGGCCAGCTTGTTTTTTTTTATCTATTATTTTTATAAACAGACAAATATCCAAAAGCCGACTTATAAACTATTACTCTATCTTTTCATCGGAACATCCTTTTTTTCGGTCAATTCGGCATTTTATTTTACCATTGAAAACCCAAGTGTTTTGCTTTTTCTCCTCTGTATTCAAAAGTATCATCAAAGCCTTCATCAAGGAAACAAACATTTGATCATCAGTGCTTTTATATGGGGTTTGCTCTATACCATAAACTATAAAGCAATCTTATTACTCCCTATCTTTTGGCTACTTGAAATGATTCAAAAAAAAAGGCGCGCAAGCATCTCTACCTGGTTTTGGGCTATGACAGGGGCAATCAGTCCTATATTGTTTTGTATACTGATCGGTACGCTGGCCGGAGTACCTTACTGGAAATATCCTGCGGTGATTTATCTGACGCTTACAGCCACCTCTTCAGGGGGGATGGGAAGCCAGTTTGGAGCTGATGTATGGTATTATTGTAAATATCTGATATATTTTGAAAATCCGCTATTACTTCCAGGATTAGGACTTTTTTTGTATTGGAATGCTTCACAACTCCCCCAAAAGCTCAAAGAAGGAAGTTTGACGGCACAGCTATTTTTCTTTTGCTTGTGTTTCTTTCTTGGAATGAGTCTCCTACTGAAAGCCCCCCGCGGTCTGGCATTTATCTATCCTTGTTTGTATGGATTGTCCTGGCTAGGTTGGGTCGGTTTGTGGCAAAAGCTTAAAAATAGAACACATACAATGATCTTGCGTGCAGTTTTTATAGGTAGTCTTGGAGGGGCTTTGTTCCGAGTGTACAGCTTGATTTATCCCTTTACACAAACCCATTACCCGGAAGTAACCCAATATTTGAAAAATCATAAAATTGATAAAATCGCCGTAACAGTAGGTCTCAAAATTATCCCTCCAGCAAAAGACAAAAACTTGGAGATCAAGGTAATCCGCCACGAAAACGAATTAGTTTCTTTGATGGAAGCAGGCTATGAATACGTATTGTTGGATGATTTTTATCAAGTAGTCAAACTTCACTATTTTGAGCAACTGGAGCAAATCCCTCCTTTAAAAGAATGGAAAGAGCCCTCACTTTTGGCGCCTATGCTACATCTAGAGCATTCAGAGTTTACCAGATTGAGTTTTGAGCAAAGCCTGGCACTGCGTGACAGCCTTGCCCAAAATAAATATCATTTACATCTTATCAAGATTCCCGATGAATCGAAAAGCTTATTTATCCAAAAACCTTAAACAAAAGATTTATTTAGAAGGACCACTGACCCCTCTGGAGAATTTACCTTGATTAAAACCTTCTTGCTCTTTGGCCCTTACGCGCACCTCATAATCGTGTGTACTTTCAATGATTTCATCATATTCAATCTTTAGGGCATTTACATCGTCTATGCTTGCATAATCCATCCCTAGTTCTAGGTATTCTATAGTGGAGCCGAGATGCTCAAGTTTGTTAGCAGTATCGGTATATTTGATATACAGCTCATTGGCATCAAAAAATCCCTGAATTACCCCAATGATAGAGATAAACGCCGTAATGATCAAAGCCACCGTATTGATATACCAGTCAATGCCGTAGTCCCTCATCGTGTCTGTGACATTAAAACCAAGCAGTACTGTTACTACAGCCGCCAAAGCAGAAGACATCAATCTGAAAATCAATGCCCAGTTTTTAGATTTTTTCTCCCAACCTCGGTATTTGAAGCTATCCAATTGTATTTTGACTTTGAGATATTCCAGCTTTTCTTTTATTTCCAGTTTTTCTTCTTCGGTATTTTTAGTTCTTTCTTTACCACTATAAAATAGGCGTTCATTCAAAGACTCAAAACCATCCTGATTGGGGTCTTTTTTAAATTGACTAATCACTGGCACTACAGGCCCACTCACTGGCGATAGCAGTTCAGCCATGGTATCATTGATGCCTTCCACTACCTTCTTGGCGTGTTCAAGGCGTGTGGCCAGATCATCAAAAGGGTCTACATATCCTTCCGAACCCGGTTGCTTGATCGGAACAATGGCCTGGTTGGGATTGGGTGTACCAGCCTGGAAAAAAGGCGTATTGGCTTGCGGATTATTATTGGCTACTGTTGTATTATAATTTTGATTTCCAGGGTTAAGATTATTGGTATTCTGATTGCCCGGGTTGGGATTGTTGTAGTTTTGATTCCCAACATTAGGATTATTGTAATTTTGATTCACGTAATTGGGATTGTTATAATTGGGGTTGTTGTAGTTGGGATTGTTGTAGTTGGGATTGTTATAATTTTGGTCGAGATTATTGTAATTTTGGTTGGGGTTATTGTAATTGGGATTGTTATAGTTTTGGTTCGTGTTGGGGTTGTTGTAGTTGGGATTATTATAGTTTTGGTCGAGATTATTGTAATTTTGGTTGGGGTTATTGTAATTGGGATTGTTATAGTTTTGTGTATTTCCCTGATTTTGAGAATAATGTTCCTTAACTTCCTTTAAAAAATTGATAAACCCACCTTCTTTTCTTTGCGCTTGAACATCTTCAATAAATCCCAGAAAGCCGCCAGTTTTAGCTTCTGCGGCAGATTTTATAAAATTCAAAAAACCTTTTTTGGCGATAAATATAGACTCAACCCCATCAAAAGGGTCTCCCTGATGTAGGTCTTCGTGAAAGTTTGGAGTAAGCTCTTGTTGCCCTTTCGAACTTGCAAAGTGAAAAGGATTAAAATGATTTTCGTCCGAAAAATCAGCGTTTTGATACGGATTATTTTCTTCGTATGCCATGACCCAGCGATGTTAGTATAATTCAAGTAGATTATCAGTACAAATATAAGGTTTTTCTTAATTTGTGCAAATAAATCCTGAAAAACAATCAGTTATATAAAATGTTTGAACGTCAGTTGCCTTTTAATTGTTTGAGAACCTGTGTAAAAGCATAACGCTGGCCAATGTAGTTGATCCCGTTTTGATGGTTTTTGACGCTGATCTGGTACAGGTTTGACCAATGACTAAACAAAAAACGGTAAGCCTGTAAAATCGGCATGTGTGGATCATAGATATGTGCTGGTTCGGAGTTAGCTCCGTTTAGCTCCATAATCTTGATGTTTTCGCCCGTGTAAAGGTCTTCTAATGATTTGACTTTCAAGTCATAACGCCCAAAATAGAAGCCTTTGATTTGTTGGCTAATCTGATCAAATACATCAATCAGCTCTTCATTGACAAGATGTGTGGCATTGAGAAAGATTGTTCCGCGGGAGTGATTTCCGATAGGCTCGAGAATTAGTTTTTCGTCTTTGGCAGGGACGGTATGCAGTACCTCAGGATATTTTTCCTGAAGATGTTTTAAGAAAAGATGAGAGCGTTGATTTTTGATGACAAGTTCTTGTACGGTAGAATTTCCATCCCCGACAACGGACAAAAATTCTTTTTGAACAATAGAGCTAACCTGACCCCTTTTCTCATTAGGTAAGCGATAATACATCACCCCGAACTCAAGCGGATATTCAATAAATTCCTGCAAAATCACTTCTTTTCCGGCTTCAAAAAGATAGGTTTTAAGTTCTTCCAGGTTTTTGACTTTGGTTACACCTTTTCCGCGCTCACCTCGGTCTGGTTTGGCAATTAATGGAAAGGAAAGTTGATTCTCAGCGAGAATTGCTTCAATATTCCTCTTTTCCTGATACGTAGATATGAGGATTGTTTTAGGAATATATTGAGGTGGAATATTCTTGAGTACATTGTATTTGGAATAATTGCTAAAACCTCCCAATTCCATCAAAGGATTGGCTGCACTAAAGAAAAAAAATGATTTTGCCCGAAGGCTCAAGTAAAGCCAATAAAAGTACACAGGTATATAAAAAAACCAAAAAGGCCAAAATTCCCATTTATATATTTTAGTAAGGCTTTGTCTCATTGTTAGTGTATTTTTTTAATGTAAAATCTTTCAGGGCTTGTGCAAAAACTAACAAGCCTGGTTATGGTAATAATAGCTTGGTCTGTAATTTTTTGTTGTCATATAATTTACAAATTAAAGAATTTATTGTGAAAATAAATTTAAATTTTCTAAGATTCTTTCTAAATCGGATTTAATTAAAAAATTGTCTGTAATTTTTACCATAAATACTTCTTATGAGATAATAAAGCTTTGAGTAAAGAAGCAGCTTTAAAATTTCTCAGGATAAAATTTTCACTATCTGCTTTTTTATCCCTAATTTTATGCGGCAAATAACCTTAGTAAATTTATTTGCCATGAATATAGATTCTTCCAAACTTATTTTTGAAGCCCTTACCTACGACGACGTTCTCTTATTACCTGCTTATTCCGATGTATTGCCCAAGGATGTAGATACCAAAACCTTCCTCACCCGAAATATTGAAATGAATATCCCTCTGGTTTCGGCAGCGATGGATACCGTAACTGAGTTCGAGATGGCTATTGCCATTGCTCAGGAAGGTGGTATTGGATTTATCCACAAAAGTATGAGCATCGAGTCTCAGTCAGAGCAGGTACGCAAAGTAAAACGCTCTCAAAGCGGGATGATTCTCGATCCGATTACGCTTCACCCAGATGCAACCCTGGCAGATGCCCAACGGATTATGAGTGATTTCAAAATCGGAGGCATTCCAATCGTAAACGCCTACACCGAATTGGTGGGCATCATCACCAATCGGGATTTGCGCTTTCAGAAAAACCTATCGAGGCCTGTACGCGACATCATGACCAAAGAAAATCTGATCACCGCTCCCGAAGGCATCGACTTGCATAAAGCCGAGGAGGTATTGCAGGAATACAAAATTGAAAAATTGCCCATCGTTTCCAAATCCGGTAAATTGGTTGGTTTAATCACGTACAAAGACATTTTGAAGAAAAAAGACATGCCTTTTGCCTGTAAAGACGAATACGGTCGCCTACGCGCCGGTGCTGCGGTTGGAATTACGGCTGATCTGATGGATCGAATCGCAGCGCTTTGCAAGGCTGGCGTAGATGTGATTACGGTAGATACTGCCCATGGGCATTCCAAAGGAGTCATTGAAGCTGTCAAAAAAATCAAGTCTTATTTCAAAGACCTTGAAGTGATTGCCGGAAATGTAGCTACTCGTGAAGGAGCTGCTGCTTTGGCAGAAGCCGGAGCAGATGCCATCAAGGTGGGAATCGGACCCGGAAGCATCTGCACTACCCGTGTGATCGCAGGGGTAGGCATGCCGCAATTCTCAGCCGTGTATGAATGCGCTCAGGCTTTGCTTAAGTACAAGATACCCCTGATTGCCGACGGAGGAATTCGTTTTTCGGGAGATCTATCCAAAGCCATTGCCGGAGGTGCCAGCTCCATTATGGCGGGCTCTCTTTTTGCGGGTACCGAAGAAGCACCCGGCGAAGTAGTGATTTATGAAGGAAGAAAATTCAAATCCTATCGAGGCATGGGTTCGGTAGAAGCTATGGAAGATGGCTCTAAGGATAGATACTTTCAAAGCTCTGAGGTAGATGTCAAAAAATTAGTACCCGAAGGAATCGTAGGGCGTGTACCTTACAAAGGACGTGTCTCAGAAGTAATTTATCAGTTGATCGGTGGACTGAAAGCCGGCATGGGATATTGCGGTGCCAAAGACATTGAAGCACTAAAAGAAGCTAAATTTGTAAAAATTACTTCTGCGGGTGTTCGTGAAAGCCATCCACACGATATTCAGATCATCAAAGAAGCACCAAACTACTCCCGATAAGTTTTTAAGAAAGGTTTTTTTTGGTAAATATTAAAAATGTTGGCATCTTGGTTCTTTGAAATTGCTGAGACGGTGTAAAACCCATTAACCCATACCCATGCTTTCTCCTAAAAATGCCTTAGGTATTTTCTTATATGTCAATATAGTGAGTTGGTTGCTTTTATTAACCATTAAACTCATTGCATTTTTAGGGTTTAGCAGCCAACACGTTTCTAACGCCAATTATTACCTGAAAGGGCTACTGCTGAATCTTTTTTTATTATTTATCTTCTTTTATTTCAGCTCTAGGGTAGAGAAACTCAAAGAAATTAATTTTGTAGAGATTCTCACCCGCCTTTTTATCCTGGGTTTGGTAGCCAATACCTTGTCGCTGATTATTCAGTTTGTACTTTCATTTTTGGAAGTTCCGCCTGTAAGCCGTAGCGAAGAGGTGATTATCAATATCCTCTACCATATCAGCATCGTATTGGTGATGGTATTTCTGACTCAGGCTTTTTTTTATTGGAAAAAAATGGTTCTTCATCAAAAAAACGAGCAATTACTTAAAACCTGGAATGCTTTTGAATATTTGCTACTGATCAGCCTATTGTTCAATTTTTTTGAATTTGACCTCAATGATCTGCCTTTTAGCATTGCCCTGGGAGGGCTGTTGCTCATGGGCTTGTTTCTTTCTGTAAATCTAAAATGGGTGGCTTATCTCAATGCCAAGGAAAAATGGCAGAGTATTCTCTTACTTCTTTTTATCAGCATCTTTTCTTATTATTTTTTTTATACCGTCATCCGGCATGCAGATATTGATTTTTTTACTACCAACCTGATGCACAGTGTATATGTGCTGGCGATGTTTGTTTTTGTGATTTTTTATAGTATTTTTTCTTTGTTGGTGATCATTTTTAATCTGCCTACCACCCCCGTTTTTCAGGAAATCAACGAAGTCGTAGTGAGTTTACAAAGACTGGTAGAATCCTTACAGGAAGGCGAAAAAGAAGATCAAGTCTATGAAGTATTGCTTGAAAAGGCGTATGAATCCGTAACAGCAGATGCCGGCTGGCTCGAGATTATGGATGAAAACGGCAAAATCTCCGAAAATATCCTCAAAGGCGATATTAGCACAGAAACCATTCAGCAAATCAAACGGATTATCAAAAAACAACGCCTCAAAGAAATTGTTGAAATGACCTTTATGGGTAAGTCTATCTCACCCGATTCCAGAACTTATTTTAATAACCACGTCCAAGAGGCAATCAAAAAATTTGACTTTGAGTCTATTTATATTGCTCCGCTTGTGGTCAACAAAGACAAACCACTGGGTTCGCTGGCATTGCTCAAAAAAGTAAAAGACGGCTTCGACGAAGAAAAAAGAGAGCTGATCAATACCTTTGCCCGTCAGGCAAGTATCTCAATAGAATACTTCAGGCTGCTTTCCAAAAAAATTGAGGCGGAACGTTACAAAGAAGAATTTAAAATTGCTCAAAGAGTACAAAAAAGCCTGCTGCCTGCCCGCCTGGAATTTGGCAAGGGACTTAAGATTGAAGCTTTCTCTGAATCCGCCTATGAGGTAGGGGGCGATTATTATGATGTGTATAAAACGCCTAGCGGCAAAATTATGGTCATCGTCGGCGATGTGTCCGGTAAAGGTACTTCTGCCGCCTTCCATATGTCGCAAATGAAAGGAATTTTTCTAAGCCTGGCTCAACTGGATTTGGATACCAAAAAATTCCTGGAATACACCAATAATGCCCTCAGTTATTGCCTTTCCAAAGCTTCATTCATTACGATTACCGTCATGCTCATTGATCAGGAAACCAAAAAGGTAGAATTTGCCCGTGCAGGCCATTGCCCCACCATTTATTATCGCCATAGCGAACAAAAAGCACACTTCCACCAAGGAGAAGGCTTGGGGCTTGGAATCATCCGCAACAGCCTCTATGCCAAACATTTGGAAAGCGAAATTGTCGAGTATGATGCAGGAGATATGATTTTGCTCTATACCGATGGAATCGTAGAAGCCAAAAACCTCCGTGATGATGAATACGGCTATAACCGACTCAAAATACTTTTGGAAAACAGCGGACACAATACACCCGCCGAAATCTTGGCTAAAATCAAAGAAGACCTCAGAACTTTTTGCAGCAATATTGCCCCACACGATGATTATACCGCTGTTTTGATTAAGTTTTGTGCTTGATGGCAGACAGCTTGGCACTACAAGAAGGGAATCAAGTGCCAATCAGACAAAGTAATAGGCTGATATAGAATGTCAAACCGCAGAGGTCTGTGTATGTACATATTAATTCCTGAATTCGCAGCAGTACTTGTTAGACACAAGCCATTAGTTTTTAATCCAGCTACCCAGGGTCTTCAGGCGTTTGCCGTCTTTAAAACCTACTACAAAGGCTTCTGATCCCATCATTCGGAGTATATCTTTAAACTTGTAAGCTTCTCCATAATGATAAAAATGCCCCAAAAGATAGCATTTGACCCCTCCGGGAGTTATATCATACATAAACATCGGGCTTATCCGATGAAAGCGGTCTATGGGATGGCTTTTATAACCAGCTACTTGCACCCGAAACACCAGATTATAGCGAATGTTGCGGGTTTTGCGTAGCCAAACCAAATGCAATTTTTGCAAAGAATCCCTAAGAATCTCCTGAAAATCAAGTTTATCCAGTAATTCATCTAGCTTTTGTTGGGTCTGTTCTAATACTTTTTTTTTGGATTCAAGCTCCTGCGACCGGAGTGCATTTCTTTCTTTGTAAGCTTTCCAGACGGAAGGATCTTTTTTCATAAGTGCTAATTCTTCCCGAAGTTTTTGGGATTCTTCAGGGCTTAGGGTTTGTGCCGATCCCCCTGAGAAAGTTGTTAGTAACAAAATACAAAGAAATGTATAGTGGAGTGTGTACATATTCTATCAAGAAGCTTTGGATATAAAGCTCCAAGCTAAAGAAAAACAGAAGATTTATAATTGATTTTTTTATTTTTTTTCAAACCCTGCCAACGCCCCAACGCACTTGATGGTCTTGTGTTATAATTAACCATATAAAAAATCAAATCAATAACCATGAAACTCTTTAAAATATGTATCATTTTAATTAGTGTAAGTTTTGGACTCAGTGCTTGCGATGATTTGTTTCTGTTTGATTGTCGCAGCGGTCGTGGCCCTATGATGACCGAAACACGAGACGTAAACGAATTTGATAAAATCAACCACCAAATCTCTGGAGAAGTCTTTGTCACTCAAGGGAATACAAGGGAAGTAAAAGTAATCGCTCAAGAAAGTATCCTGGATGAAATTCAAACCACGGTAGTCGATGGAGAGTTAAGAATTAGCCTTCGAAACTGTGTACGTAATGCAGACGGGATTCAAGTTTATGTGACCACCCCCCAAATCACAGCCCTTGAGTTGAGTGGCTCCGGAAATATTTCAGCAGAAACTCAAATTGTTACGGATGATCTTTTACTGCGTTTGTCCGGCTCAGGGTCTATCCATTTGGAAGCGACAGCCGGCGAAGTAGAAAGCCGTCTGTCAGGCTCCGGCAATATAGTCATCAGTGGTAGTGCAGATACACATCGCGCCCTGGTTAGCGGTTCGGGCGGTATCCGAAGCTTTGCGATGAATAGTCGTGAATCCATTGCAGAAATTCGGGGCTCTGGAGATATTGAACTCCTCACACAAGAAAGATTGGACGTAAAAATCTCTGGAAGTGGTACAGTACGCTACAAAGGTAACCCTACCATTACTTCCAACATTACCGGATCTGGTAATCTTCAAAATGCTAATTAGTTTAAGGTTTAATTAAACATCCTAGATGTAATGCTAAAGTCCGAAGGATTTTCTTTCGGACTTTGTTTTTTATAAGTGTGGGTTTTTGGACTCAGCTCATCGGATGCCCTTGAGATCAAGTGCTGCGTGCAACAAACGTGCGTTTTTTTGATGCTCTTCATAGGTCGCAGCAAAATTATGAGAGCCTGATAAATCTTCCTTCACACAAAAGAAAATATAATCGTGTTTTTCATAATTCAAAACTGCATCAATGGATTGTATAGAAGGCATATTGATCGGACCGGGAGGTAAGCCTTCATTTTGATAGGTATTATAGGGTGATTCAATTTGCTTGTGGCGATTAAGTACTCTTTTCAAACTAAAATCACCCAGGGCAAATACTAAGGTTGGGTCTGCCTCCAGCTTCATCCTTTTTTGAAGGCGATTGATATAAACTCCTGCGATACGAGGCTTTTCTTGAGACATATTGCTTTCTGCTTGTACAATAGATGCCAAGACAGAGACCTGTTGTAGGCTCAGACCCAGCGATTTGGCTTTTGAAGTCCTGGTTTTATTCCAAAATTTTTGATACTCCTGATGCATTCTTTTTATAAAAACCTCAGGGCTGGTAGTCCAGTAAAATTCATAGGTATTGGGGATAAACATCGAGAGTATATTTGTGGTATCAAAGCCGTATTTGAGGGTAATGCTGCTGTCTTTGAGCAGTTGAAGCAATTCGTTTTCTTTAAAATCAAGGTAATTGGCAATTTTTTTGGCAAATTCCTGTTTGATGCGTATATTATTAAACGTGACCTTTACAGGATGCTGCAAACCTGCTCTGAGTGTGCGAACCAAAGCCAGGTTATTCATATTTTTTTTGATCAAATAACGCCCCGGTTTTACGTGATCCTGATAGTTGAGCAGGCGAGATACAAAAGCAAAAGACATCGGGTCATGAATAATCGTGTCTTTTTTTAAGCTCCTCAGTACTTCTTTAAAATCGGTGTCTCTATGAATATAAAAAACAACCTCTTTTTTGCCTACCTGAAAATTAGGTGTATAAAAAATCTGATACGCATAAAATATTACACTTATCAGAAGGAATGAAATAAAAATAATAAAGCCAAATAAAACTTCCCGAGAGTTTGATTTCATGTCCTGATCAATTCAATAAATAAATTGTAGAGAAATACGCTTGAAAAATCAATATGAATCTTTAAATTCAAGATTAAACTGCTAAAATAATTTTAAAAACCCAATTTACATTCACCATGTCAGCATTATTATTGAAAATTCATCCGGATAACCCGGAACCCAAAAAAATATGGAAAGTAGTAGAATGCCTCCAAAATGGAGGAATTATTATTTATCCTACAGATACCGTCTATGGCATCGGCTGTGATATTCATCAACAGAAAGCTGTCGAATCCATCTGTAAACTCAAAAATTTAGACCCCAAAAAAAATAATCTTTCTTTCATTTGTTATGATTTAAGCCATATTTCAGAATATGCTGTCGTAGATACGCCCGTTTTTAAGGTCATGAAAAAGGCACTGCCAGGAGGCTTTACCTTCATCCTTAAAGCCAGTAATAAAGTACCCAAAATCCTCGATACTACCAAAAAAACAGTAGGCATTCGTGTCCCTGATCATCAGATTCCCCGCCTCATCGTCAAAGAATTAGGAAACCCTATCATCACTAGTTCAATCCGAGATGAAGACGAAGTAATTGAGTATTCTACCGACCCCGGACTGATTTATGAAAAATTTAAAAATAAGGTAGATATTGTCATCGATGGTGGTTATGGCAATAATGTCGCCTCTACCATTGTAGATTATAGCGAATCGGAATACAAAATTATTCGAGAAGGAGCCGGCGATATTACACAGTACATCTAGGTGTTGGGTGTCGGGTGTTGGGTGTTGGGTGTGGGGTGTCGGGTGTGGGGTGTGGGGTGTCGGGTGTGGGGTGTGGGGTGTGGGGTGTCGGGTGTCGGGGTGTGAGGTGTAGGATGCAAACGGGGCTTTGTAGGATATGAACGGGGCTTTGTAGGATGCAAACGGGGCTTTGTAAGATATGAACGGGGCTTTGTAGGAAGTGAACAGGGTTTTATAGGATGTAAATTTGCTATATCGCCCCCTCACACCTGACTCCCGACTCCCGACACCTAATCCCTGATCCCTGGATTTTTAGTAAAAAAAAGAATATTTTTGCATTTGTAAATTCTTAGACATATATTTAAACCGGAGTATCTATGGAGCTACTTGAAAGAAAAGGAGTCATACTAAGTCTGCATTATTTGCCTTCTATTGAGTATTTTGCCTTTTTATCACAATCTCCAGAGGTATTGATAGACATTTGTGAACATTATGACAAACAAAGTTACCGGAATCGCTGCCAGATTTTGACTGCTAATAAGGTACTTGATTTGAGTGTTCCTATCTTAAAAGCAAATAAAAAGCAGGCGATGAAGGATGTCTGTATTGATTATAGCCACAAATGGGTAAAAGATCATTGGCGTGCTATCTGTTCCGCTTATGGCAAAGCCCCTTTTTTTGAGTATTATATTGATTATTTGGAAAGAAGCTTTGCTAAATCTCACAAATATTTGATCGATCTCAATACAGAACTACTGACAATCTGTCTGGATATTTTAGGGATATCAAAAAAATATCAGTTGAGCGAAAGTTATTTAGAAGAAGGAAACAGCTATATTGACTTGAGAAATCAACTTCATCCCAAAAAAAACAATGATTTTGACCGACGATTTGACATACCAAGCTATAATCAGGTCTTTGGCAAAGGATTTGTCGCAAATTTGAGTATTATTGATATATTGTTTTGTGAAGGACCCAACACATACTCACTAATAAATCGGGCAAAAGCAAAATCTTTTGCAACAAGTTTTGAGTAGGTTTTGTTAATATAGGGAATTGAAAATTCTTAATGCCCTTTTGTTCATCATAAGCCTTATTAGCTCACAAGAGCCATATAATTTGAAAAAAAAATAATTTCCCCTTTTATTATGGAAGCAAAATTTTCAAACCGTGTTAAAGAAGTCATCTCACTAAGCCGGGAAGAAGCCTTACGTTTGGGACACGATTATATAGGTACCGAACATCTTTTATTGGGGATGATTCGAGAAGGAGAAGGGGTAGCTGTCAGCCTATTGAAAAAACTGGGTCTGTCGCTTGATGAATTACGCTCTTCCATTGAGCAAGCTACCCGAGGAACGGCTACCGGAAATGTAAAAAACCTAGCGAACATTCCTTTGACCCGCCAATCCGAAAAGGTACTCAAAATTACTTATTTAGAGGCAAAAATATTTAAAAGTCAACTTATAGGTACTGAGCATTTATTATTATCCATCCTTCGAGACGAAGACAATATCGCTACTCAAATCCTCAATAAATTTGATGTGAATTATGAAATCGTACGTGATCAACTCGAATATCGTATCAACCATCCGGTTGATTCTGCCGATGCAGACGATAATGATGATGATGCAAGAATGTTTGGTGGCGCAGGAAAAGAATCTATGAAAGGATCAGAAAAATCTAGAACCCCAGTATTAGACAATTTTGGGCGAGATCTTACAAAATTGGCTGAGGTGGGCAAATTAGACCCCATCGTAGGGCGCGAAAAAGAAATTGAGCGCGTAGCACAGATTCTTAGCCGCCGTAAGAAAAATAACCCCATCCTGATTGGTGAACCAGGAGTAGGTAAAACAGCTATCGCCGAAGGACTGGCCTTAAAAATCGTTCAGAAAAAAGTCTCTCGTGTGCTTTTTGGCAAAAGAGTCGTCACGCTAGACCTTGCTTCTCTGGTCGCAGGTACTAAATACCGCGGGCAATTCGAGGAACGAATGAAAGCCGTTATGAACGAACTTGAAAAATCACCCGAAGTCATCCTCTTTATTGATGAGCTTCATACAATCGTGGGGGCAGGAGGTGCTTCCGGTTCGCTCGACGCTTCCAATATGTTCAAGCCCGCCCTCGCAAGAGGTGACATCCAATGTATCGGTGCTACTACCCTGGATGAATACCGCCAGTATATCGAAAAAGACGGCGCCCTCGCCAGAAGATTTCAGGTCGTCATGGTAGATGCTACTACCCCCGAAGAAACTCTCGAAATTCTACACAATATCAAGGACAAATACGAAGACCATCACCACGTGACGTATACCACCGAAGCCCTAGAAGCCTGTGTGAAACTTTCGGATCGTTATATCAGTGATCGCTTCCTACCCGATAAAGCCATTGATGTAATGGATGAAGCGGGTGCCAGAGTGCACATCAGCAATATTCACGTACCAAAGGAAATCCTTGACCTCGAAGAAAAAATAGAAAATATCAAAAAAGAGAAAAATCGAGTTGTCAAAAGCCAAAAGTACGAAGAAGCTGCCCAACTTAGAGATAAAGAAAAAAGACTGATCGAAGACCTGGAAAAAGCCAAAGTAAGCTGGGAAGAAGAAACCAAACGCACCCGCTACATCGTCAATGAAGAAAATGTAGCCGAAGTGATTGGCATGATGACCGGTGTACCTACTACCCGAATTGCCCAAAAAGAAAGTATCAAAATTCTCAATATGGGCGACGAAATCAAAAACCGAGTAGTTGGCCAAGATGAAGCGATTGAGAAACTGGTCAAAGCCATTCAACGTACCCGTGTCGGACTCAAAGACCCCAAAAAACCCATCGGATCTTTTATCTTCCTCGGACCTACTGGGGTAGGCAAAACCGAGCTGGCCAAAGCCCTTGCTTCATACCTCTTTGATAAAGACGACGCCCTGGTACGCATTGATATGAGTGAATATATGGAGAAATTCTCCGTTTCTCGCCTCGTCGGAGCTCCTCCAGGATATGTGGGTTATGAAGAAGGTGGGCAATTGACTGAAAAAATCCGCCGTAAGCCTTATAGCGTAATCCTTTTGGATGAAATCGAGAAAGCTCACCCCGACGTATTTAATATCCTCTTGCAGGTACTAGATGATGGTATCCTGACAGACGGGCTCGGAAGAAGAGTGGATTTCAAAAATACCATTATCATCATGACCTCCAATATCGGCGTGAGAGACCTCAAAGATTTTGGCGCAGGGGTAGGTTTTGCTACCAAAGCCCGCAATCAAAATCAAGACGAATTGATGAAAAGCACCATCCAAAGTGCCCTCAGAAAGGCTTTTTCACCCGAATTTCTTGGACGTTTGGACGATGTAATCGTGTTCAACTCCCTACAAAGAGAACACCTCCACGAAATCATTGATCTAACTCTTAATAAAGTGTTTGCCCGGGTTAAATCTCTAGGTTATCACGTAGAATTGACCGACAAAGCCAAGGACTTCCTCAGCGAAAAAGGGTATGACCCTCAATACGGTGCCAGACCCTTAAACCGTGCCATCCAAAAATACCTGGAAGACCCAATCGCCGAAGAAATCCTCAGAGGACAAATCAATGAAGGGGATATCATCCTGGTAGACCACGATGGAAGCTCAGAATCTGTGACGCTCTCTGTCGTTAAGCCGACTCCCCAGGAACAAGCAGACTAATTAAGCCATTGCTTAACTATTGATAGAGTAACCCGGCAAAATCTGCCGGGTTATTTTTTTTGATTTCTCACCCGTGCAAGTATTATACCTTCTTGGTGCGTTTCAGCATAGCTACCTCACTCATTAAAGTATTAATTTTGTAGTAATACCGCCAGGATTGTAGGTCGGAATCATTTTTTTATGAAAAAAGTATTTCTCATTCTTCTTATTTTGCGTGGCGTTTCTACTTCGGGGCAAACCATGAATATCGATAGTATCCAGGCGCACCTGATCGCTACTGAGAATATTTCACAAAAGCTGTATCTTCTCCAGGAATACAGCCAAAAACTAAATTTTGAAGATAATACCTATGCCCTCAAATACGCCCGACAAGCCCTCGATATAGCCCAAAAACAAACTAATCCGGTTCAACTGTATGCAGCTTTGCTTAATATCGCCGAAATTTATAAGGTCTATGCAGAATATGAGGAAGCACTCCGATTCCTCTCAAAGGCTCTTCAAATAGCCGAAAAACAAACCGATAAACAGCTCATCATTCCTGTATTGAATCAACTGGCTCGCATTCACCTAGAGATGAGTCATATCAAAGAAGCCTTTGACTACAGCCATCGCGCCCTGGAACTTGCCGAAGCACAAAAAGATATAAAATCACTCATCGAAATATACAATGATTTAGGAAGCTTTCATCTGCAAAATCAGGATTATAATCGTGCTAAAAGTTACACGTATCAGGCTTTCCGACTGAGCAAAAAACTACGAAACCGATATTTTTTCGCCTTATCCAATCTGCATCTGGCCACAATTTATAATGAGACCGGCGAGTTTAAAAAAGCCCTTTTGTACGCTACCGCAACTACTCAAATCATCAGCAACGAAACAAATCTCTCCATGATCAGTCTCAAGGCATCTATTGAAATGGGGCGGGCTTTTTTGGGGAACGCTGCCTTCGAAAATGCCCAAAAAAAACTACATGAAGCCCTGGACTATGCACATCAGATCAAAGCCAGACAGATGATCGTTCAAATTTATAAGTATCTATCTCTAGTTCAGGAATACCAAAATAACCCCGCTGATGCCCTACACTATTACAAGCTTCATAAAGCATATACCGATTCGGTATTTAATGAAGATAAAAACCGCTCTCTTTCAAGAATGCATTCCTTGCTACAACTCGAGAAGAAAAATAAGGAAATCGACCTGCTTACAAAAGATAAAAAAATTCGGGAAGAAGAATATTATGTTCAAACGCTGTTGAGAAATTCGCTGATCGGTGCATTTGCTTTTTTTCTGATCCTGGCTTTTGTGCTTTATCGCAACAATGCCCAAACCCAAAAAATAAACCGGCTACTCCGACAACAAAACCTGGAAATCAACCGGCAAAAAGAAGCCATCCTCGAGCATCAAAAACATATCGAGAAAAAAAATAAAATGCTTGAACTGCAAAATTTTGAGATCAACCTTCAGAATGAGGAAATTGAAAACCAAAATAAAGACATCCGCGACAGTATCGAGTATGCCCAAAGAATTCAGGCGGCGATGCTGCCCTCTCAGGAGAAAATTGTCAAAGCCCTACCCGAACATTTTATCCTCTTTAAGCCTCGGGATATTGTCAGTGGGGATTTTTACTGGTTTCAGGATCGAGGCGATATCGTCATTCTAGGGGCGATTGACTGCACGGGGCATGGGGTACCTGGAGCATTTATGAGCCTGATCGCCAATGATTTGCTGAATGAAATTATTATTGAGAAAAATATCATTGAGCCGGACTACATTCTCAAAGAGCTGCACCATAAAATTATGTTTGCCCTCAACCAAGAAGAAACCAAAAACCGCGACGGTATGGATATAGCCATGTGTGTCATCCACAAAGATAAAAAAATCCTTGAGTTTGCCGGAGCTTATAACCCGATGGTGTACATCCAAAATCAGGAAATCAACATGATCAAGGGCGATAGCTTCCCGATTGGTGGATGGCATTTTATGGACGGAGAGCGGATATTTACACGGCATCAGATAGATATTTCGCAGCCTACAGTAGTGTATATCTACAGCGATGGTTTTCAGGATCAATTCGGCGGGCCGGACGGTCGCAAACTGATGAAATCACACTTCCGAAAACTTTTACAAGAGATTCATACCCTGCCTATGTCCAAGCAAAAAGACATCCTCAATCGCACCATCAATAATTGGATGAGAGGACACGAACAGGTAGACGACATGCTGATTATCGGCGTAAAGTTGGATTTTTAACCAACCGCTTTTGCTTCATTCTATTTGAGCTGGAAAACGTGATATTATTTTGATTCAGAATTTTTTTAAATCCAATTTCTTCCTATCTTGTAAAAAGATTCCTAAACCGATTTTTCAACTTAATTGAAACCACAAAGTATGTCTTACTTTTTTAAAACAAATAAATCGACAAATCGACAAATCGACAAATCCTTAAAAAATTAATGGTTCTCTGACAATTTATGTGGGA
>JANRIC010000224.1:0-11486 GCA_033765345.1 Microscillaceae bacterium | reverse complement strand
ATATGTTTGTGTAAAAAGTAAGTTTACACAAACAAAATTATCCAGAAATTTTATTATGATAAAATAAAAAAAATAAAAATTTTATATCTTAATAATATAAAAAACAAAATTAAATTCTGAAACAAGTACCTGAGTAGTAACTTTTTTTGTAAAATAATCGGTGTTATTTTTTCTCCGAATTTTTCTCCGGCATCCGGCATTCGGGATACTTGTTCAAAGCCAAAGAATTTGAATAGCCGAACACTGGCTTCATTTCCTTCAATAATTCTTGCCAGGAAAACGCGATGGTTTAAGTTTTGCCCCATATCTAAAATAGTGGCTATCATTTCTTTCCCAATACCTTTTCCCCGGGCTTCAGGAGCAATAAAAATGGATATTTCTACGGTTCGGGCATAAGCACCGTAATTCGTCCAGGGGCTTAGACTTGCCCAGGCAGTCACATTTGAGTCAATTTCTTTGACCAAAACAGGATGTTTTTCGCTACGATTTTCAAACCATTGTATTCGGTCTTCCAGGCTCATGGGTTCTGTACTGACATTAAAAATGGAGTTCTTTACTTCCTCATTATGTCATTGATGGCTTGCATATCCTGTATTTCTGCTTTTCTGATCATGGCTGTAGTTTTTTGCTTATTGAAGTATTCGAGGAGCTAGCTCCTCGAATACTTGGTTTTTCAATCTCAAATTACTTTTTATCGTTTCCTTCTTCGGCTGCCCCGGTAGATTTTTCCTTACTAGGATTACCTTGTTCATCCAGGAGGATCACTTCATAGCCGATTTTCTTGAGTCCTGGCTCTATACTGGCTTTATCGCCTACCACGAGGATATTGATTTTTTCAGGATTCAGGTGTTTTTTAGCCAGGTCATTGATTTCCTGCCTGGTGATTTTATTGAGAATATCGGTTTGTCGTTTTACAAAGTCCTTATCGAGTCCGTAAGTAACAATACGATTGAGGAAGTTTGCCTTCTGCAAAGGAGTTTCATACTCGAGAGCGTCCCGTTGGCCGATAGAGTTTTTCATAAATCCCAGTTCCTCATTTGTGATTCCATCTTTGAAGTAGTTGGTGATTTCTTTCATAAATTCTACCACGGCACTATCGGTCACATTTCCTTTTACGCCTGCATTTGCTGTAAAAGGTCCGGGGTCTTTAGTGCTATTAAAGGAGGATCGCGCCCCATAGGTATAGCCTTTGTCTTCGCGAAGATTCAAATTGATTCGGCTATTAAATGCGCCCCCCAGCGGGTAGTTCATCAGCGTCGACTTAAAATATTCCCCTTCTACGTCATAAGGCATATTGGTCAGGTATCCGATTCGGATTTCGGATTGGGGAGCTTTTTGCTTATCTACCAAATAAATTTTGGTTTTATCAATCGATGGTTTTTCAGGCATTTTAGGGATTTCATAGTTATTTCCTTTCCAGTTTTTGAGAAATCCTAGTTTAGGAAGAATTTCTTTTTCTGAAATATCCCCTACCACTACCAACTGAGCTTTGGAGGGAGAAAAATATTCTTTGTAAAAGGCTTTTACGTCCTCGAGGCTAATTTCTTTGAGGGTGGATTCCTTACCTTCTACCGGATACGACATGATATGATTTTCACCATAGAGCAGTTTGTTATACACATTATTGGCAATAGGCACCGGTTGTTTCAATTGGGCTTTGGCAGCTTCGCTGAGTTGTTTTTTGACTTTATCAAAATCTTCCTGGGTAAATTTTGGGCGAAACATTTTTTCTTCGGCGAGTTTGAGGGTAGCATCCAGATTTTTTTTGAGGCTCTGAATATTGATTGTAGTGGTATTTCTACCTCCAAATACATTGATGCTGCTGCCTAATTTGTCCAATTCATCAGAAATAGCACCTGCCGAATAATTTTCGGTAGATTCATTCATCATAGAGGCTGTGATATTGGCAAGTCCTACTTTTCTGAGGTCTTTGGCATCTAATTGTTGACCTCCTTCCAGGGTAATTTGCAGGGTTACCGTAGGAATTTCAGGGCTGTTGGTTCCGATTACTTTGAGTCCGTTATCCATTTTTGAAGTCCAAAATTCGGGTACATTGACCAATGGAGCTTGGCCCGGGGTAGGTCGTTTGCTACGATCAAAATTATCTTTGGGTCTGGTATAGCTCAATCCACTGTAATCAGTTATGGGGAAAGGATTTTGCCCTTCGTTTTGTGGTTTGAAGTTATCTTCTTTGGCGGCCATTTTTTCCATTCCTTCGGGCAAAATGCTTACGATCACGGAAGGTTTGCCTTTGATGTACTGATTATAGACCCGCATCACGTCTTCTTTGCTTACAGAAGTATATCTTTTGATATCTTCCTGAATCTGATTGGGGTTTCCGGCAAAAGTTTCATAAGCAGCCAATCGAGATACTTTACCGCGTACACTGCTGAGTCCGTTGATGGTACCTGCTTCAAATCCGGCGATAAACTTTTGAATATCTTCGTTTTTCACGCCTGTTTTTTCAAATTCCAGGAGAGCTTCCCGCATTTCTTTTTCAAAATCAGCCAGGCTTACACCAGGAAAAGGAAGTAAAAATTGGGTAAACTCTCCGGCCAGTTCGGTAGTCCGATGAGAAACATTGGCTTGGTTGGCTTTTTTGGTTTCTACGAATTTTTTGTAAAAATAAGAGCTTCTTCCTTGTCCGAGAATTTCGGCCAGGCAATCCAAGGCAGCTTCATCTGGGTGATACAGCGGAACGGTAGGAAAGGTAATACTCAAACCGGGAAAGCGAATGTTTTTGTCTACATAAGACACATATCGGTCATGGTCTAGGCGAACAGACGCAAGTTTTAAATCTTTCACTTCAGGGCCTCTCGGAATAGCCCCAAAATATTTTTCTGCCATTCTGACAACCTCTTTTGGATTTACATCCCCGCCAATGGTCAACACGGCATTGTTAGGTCCGTACCAACGCAGAAAAAATTTCTTAAGATCTTCTACATTGACCCGGTCTAAATCCTCCAGCAGTCCAATCGTAAGCCAAGAGTAAGGATGCCCATAAGGATAAAGCGTTCTGGCATTCAATTCTGTGTAAAGCCCATAAGGACGATTGTCATAATTTTGTTGTTTTTCGTTTTTGACAGTGGCGCGCTGCACCTCGAATTTTTTCTGCGTCACAGCATCCAGCAAAAAGCCCATTCGATCGGCTTCGAGCCAGAGAATAGTTTCCAACTGATTGCTGGGAATGGTCTCAAAATAATTGGTACGATCGCGGTTAGTGCTTCCGTTTAAGGTTCCGCCCGATTCGGTGATAATTTTAAAGTGCTCTTCATCAGCTACATTTTCTGAGCCCTGGAACATCATGTGTTCAAAAAAATGTGCAAAACCTGATTTTTTCAGCTCCTCACGAGCCGAACCCACGTGATAAGTCACATCTACATGAATCAAGGGGTCGGAATGGTCTTCGTGAATAATGAGAATTAATCCATTACTCAATTGATATTTTTCGTAAGGAATTACAATTTCATCTCCTTTTTTGACTATCTTTTCCAGGAGTTTGGTTTGAGCACCTGCCGAAATCCAGGTAAAGATCAATACAAGAATCATTAGCTTTTTTGTCATCATGGCTTGGAAATTTAAGTTTAAATGAATTCCTAAGATAAGTAATATTCTAGGTAAAAAAAATTTGCACAGGTAATAGCTTAAATGATTATATTTCAAGTATTTGTATTTTAAAATAAAAAAAGGCATAATTCATCGACTTATTTAAAATAATCATAAGACTATTTGTCAAAAAATATTATAATATTCTGAATAAAAAATAAATTTATTCAAAAGAGACTTCCACTCAATGAAATACCTTTTAGAAATCTTGCAAGACTTGAAAAATATTATTATTTTAATAAAAAATTTCACATTTATGCAAGAATTGATCATTGATTCGGAGAGAAAATTACAAATAGATGCTTCTAAGCTTCCTACATTAATAGAACATTTTTATCGATGGGAAAAAGAAACGCCGCAGCGCACTTTTCTTCGGCAACCTATCGGGTCTACCTGGAAAGAATTTAGTTGGGCAGAAGTAGGAAACCAAGCACGCCGCATGACCGCTGCCTTAAAAGCCCTGCAACTCCCCCCTAAAAGCCACATAGGCATTGTATCCAAAAATTGTGTGCATTGGGTCATGAGCGACCTGGCGATTATGATGAGTGGGCACATTTCCGTACCCCTTTTCCCTACGTTGACTTCGGAGCAAATCCATCAAATATTAGCACATAGCGATACTCAGGTGCTTTTTGTGGGCAAATTGGATAATTGGGCTTTGATGAAGGACGGTATTCCTGATTCAGTTCAGGTGATTACGTATCCGCACTACACTTGCAGTGACCTCGTAAGGGGGGATAATTTTTTGCTGTGGGATGATCTGATCGAGTCCAACGAACCTTCTTCTGAAAATTATATTCCTAAGCTTTCTGACCTTATTACGATTTGTTATACATCTGGCACTACGGGTACACCCAAAGGGGTGATGCTTTCTTATTATGCCTTTGCCAAGGTATATGATGCTATTAAGGAAAAATCCCGTTATGAAAATGGCAATACCAGCTTTTTATCCTACCTCCCGATGAATCACATGGCAGAACGCCTCGTAGTAGAGGCTGCAGGAATCGTAAGCGGGGGGCAGATTTCTTTTGTAGAATCGTTGGATAGCTTTTTTCAGAATCTTAAGGATACGCGCCCTACCCATTTTTTTGGAGTACCTAGAATTTGGGCTAAATTCCAGCAAGGGGTTCTCGAGAAAATGCCCCAAAAGAAAATAGATACCTTGTTTAAAATCCCGATCATCTCCAGGCTTGTCAAAAAGAAAATCAGAAAAGGGCTTGGTCTAGATCGTGTCAGGGTTGCACTCACCGGGGCAGCACCCATGCCTACTGCCACCCTGCGCTGGTACCACCAACTGGGTTTGGTCATCCGAGAAGGCTACGGTATGTCTGAAAATACCGCCGCATGTACAGCCATGCCCGAAGAAAACCCCAAAATAGGTACCGTAGGCATTCCACATCCGGGCTGTGAACTTAGCATTGATCCTGAAAATGGTGAAATTCTTATGCGAGCTGAGTGGGTGATGGATGGATATTATAAAAATCCTGAAAAAACCGCTGAGGTGATTCAAGACGGTTGGCTTCGTACTGGAGATCAGGGAAAGATAGATGAGGAAGGCTTTTTGATCATTACCGGGCGTGTCAAAGAGTTATTTAAAACATCTAAGGGGGAGTATGTGTCGCCTTTTACGCTTGAGTCTCGTTTTGCAGGCAATGTTTTTATCGAGCAAATCTGTGTGGTGGGTGCAGGGCTTCCCCAACCCATAGCTCTGTTGATTCTCAGCCCTGAAGGTCAGAGAGCTGAACTTAATACGCTGACTGAAAGCCTGAAAAATACTTTGGTAGAAGTCAATCAAGGACTTTATCCATACGAACACATCAAAAAACTGATCGTTATCCGAGACGAATGGAGTGTAAATACGGGTATTCTAACCCCTACCCTCAAAACCAAACGCAATGTAATTGACGGAAAATACCAGGATTTTTATGAAAAATGGTTTAAACATCACGATCAGATCATTTTTCAATGAGCATAACTCCCTGCATTGATATGAACTGTAGTGCCGGTGGCGTGGTCTAAGTAGCCACCAGCCATTAAAAGCACCACTGGGGCAATATCTTCGGGTTGTGTAAGCTTATTGAGGGCAATGTCTTTGAGGGCATGGGCTTCGCCGTACTCCTGCATAAAGTGCTGTGCCATGTCTGTCTGTGTAAATCCGGGTGCGACTACAAATGACATAATCCCTTGTTTGCCATAGGCTCTTGCCAGTGAATGGCTCAATGCTACCATACCGCCTTTAGAGGCTGCATAAGCCAAATAATCGGGTGTATCCCCACGAAAGGCTGCTCTGGAAGCAATATGGACGATTCGCCCCGTTTGTTTTTGACTTAGAAAATACTCTACGGCTTTGCGGGAGAGGATACAAGAGGCTAAAAGATTGGTATTCAAGGTGGTATGCCAATGATCAAGCCACTGGGTATCCTCACCATTCAAGGGGGAATGAATGGCTACACCGGCATTATTGATCAGTACGTCCAAGCCATCCAAAGCTTCTATACTTTCTTCAAAAAGTCTGAAAACGCTTCCCGAAAGGCTCAGATCGGCCTGTAAAGGGACTGCCTGATGGGGAAATTCTTCTTTGAATTCGAGGGCTGTTTGCTGACTTTTCGCATAATGAATCCCTACCTTTGCACCTGCAAGGAGTGCATGGCGGGCAATCGCTTTGCCAATACCTCTGGAAGCTCCTGTAACTAAAATTTTTTTTCCGTGTAGGTCTATATGCATATTATTTTCTTACTAATCAAGTGTGTAATATTGTATACCTAGATTAAAGTGATTTAGGAAATACAAGACCCCTGCGGGGCAAGTTTTCTTGATTGATTAGCTTGATTATTCATGATTTAAGAGCTAAAATTTCGGAAAACCACTTCGGTTTAAGTATAAAATCAACAAATTAAAGCTTAAAATAACCTAAATTTTGAAAAAATACAGCAGTATATTTTTAAACATTTTCATTTTTCTTCTGGGGCTTTTTCTGCTTTATCTGGCTTTTTACAAACATGACATGAGCCGAATTTGGCAGGAGATTCAAAAAGTCAAGTTTCGTTGGGTGTTTATTATTCTCTTGATTAGTTTGTTTAATCACTTGACTCGAGCAGCACGCTGGCAATTACTCACCCGCCCTCTGCAATTTCCTTATGCAGTATCTTCTTTGTTTTGGGCTTTGATGTTTGGTTCATTGGTAAATTTGGCCATTCCCAGATTAGGAGAAATATCCCGTTGTTTGATTTTGAGCCGAGATCGGGAAAAGAAACATTTTCCAGCCCTTTTGGGCACAGTCGTAAGCGAACGTATATTGGACGTGTTTTGCCTATTTTTAGTGATTTTATTGGCTTTTTACTTTCAATATGCCTTATTATTCGGTTTTTTAGAGGAATATCTATTAATTCCTTTGCAGAAGATATTTCTTCAGAGGCAGGCTTTGATTTTTGGAATGTTTTTCATTACTGTGACGGTAGCGACAATTTTGTGGTTATTCAGGGGTAAAATTTTAAAATCTGCTTGGTTATCCACGCTATTCCAATTCCTGATCAAGCTCAAGACGGGTATTGAATCCATAGCTAAAATGCCTCAAATCGCCTGGTTTTTGACCTATACGGTGCTGATTTGGATTACCTACTTTTTGATGACTTATCTTTGGTTTTTTTCCTTGCCTGCCACAGCCCACCTAAGCCCAAAGGAGGGCTTGGCATTGTTGGCCATTGGGAGTATTGCACGCCTTGCCCCGACACAGGGAGGAGGATTGGGTGCTTATCAATTACTGGTGAGCCAAGGGCTTTTGTTGTTGGGAATTGCAGAAATTTATGGGGCTACATTGGCAATCATCATACATGCCACTCAGATTATTTTTATTTTATTATTGGGAGGATTTGCCCCATTGTATTTTTTACTAAAAAGAAAAATTTAGCTCATTTTAGCTCTATTTCCCAAATAAATTTATCTTTTCTCTTTTTGGGAGATTTATTGACAACACAAAATATAAATCAACTGATTATCAGCGTATTAATTTAATGGCACATCATTGGTTAAATACATAACTGATGAGATTAAGACTCAATGCATAGCTGGTTGAAGAATGTTCCGAAAAGGCTTGTTTCCAAGATGAAACAAGTTTTTTTTTATCTGAATTTTTTGATTTCTCCGCTTCTTACTTTTCTCATGTATTCTCTGAGGTCTTGTCTGATTTCGGGTGCTAAGAAGTACATCCCCAAAATATTTGGAAAACACATGGCAAAGATCATAGCATCTCCAAAATTAAATACTTTGTCCAAACTCATAGAAGAACCCATTACCACAAAAAAACAAAATATAAATTTGTAGGAATAATCTGCAATTTTATTTTCACCGAAGAGGTAAGTCCAGGCTTTTAGTCCATAATAAGACCAGGAGATCATCGTAGAAAGAGCAAACAGCATCACAGCAACAGAAAGAACCACCGGAAACCAGGAAATGACCGAAGCAAACGCTCTGGAAGTAAGTTCTACCCCTTCACTAGCACCCGGTTCGTAGGTCCCGGTAACCACAATCACCAAAGCCGTCATGGTACAGATGATCACTGTATCAATAAAAGGCTCCAGTAAGGCTACAATTCCTTCGCTGATTGGTTCGTTGGTTTTTGCGGCTGCGTGAGCAATCGAGGCGGAGCCGACTCCGGCTTCATTAGAAAAAGAAGCTCTTCGAAATCCTATAATCAACACCCCAATAACACCTCCATAAAGGGCTTCGGGGCTAAATGCACCTACAAAAATCAATCGGAGTGCCTCTGGAATTCTTTGATAACTTCCAAAGATCACAATAACGGCCGCAATCAGATAAATTCCAATCATCAAGGGTACCAGCTTATCCGTCACACGGGCTATTCCTTTGATCCCGCCGATGATGATCAGAGCTACCAGGATCGCCATAACGGTTCCAAAAATCCAGGCATTTTCTCCCAGATAAGTCCCCTGAATAAAAGGCAAACTATTAAATTGGCTGGCAGCCTGATTGACCTGTACCATATTTCCACCGCCAAAAGAGCCTCCTACGCAAGCAATGGCAAAAAGGACGGCTAATACTTTGCCCAAAGCACCCATACCTTTTTTACGCAAGCCTTTATCAAGGTAGTACATCGGCCCGCCCGAAACCGTTCCGTCCGGGTTAATATTGCGGTATTTTAAGCCTAGTGTACATTCTACGAATTTAGAGGTCATCCCGAGCATACCTGCCAAGATCATCCAAAAAGTAGCACCTGGACCTCCTGCCGAAACTGCCAAAGCCACTCCGGCGATATTGCCTACACCCACAGTACCCGAAAGAGCCGCTGTAAGTGCCTGAAAGTGAGTAACTTCTCCTGAATGCGTAGGGTCATCATATTTACCTCGGACTACTTCCAAGGCGTGTCTGAATCCGGTAATATTGATAAAACCCATATAAATCGTAAATATAAACGCTCCAAAAATCAGCCAGGGCAATACAAAGGGGATTCCTTGTACCTTGATATTGCCCTGGCTGTCTTTTTCATACATAATATTTCCTTCTGCATCTCTTTCATAGTCATAGTCTCCTTCGGGGGTAATGATGGGCTTGTCATTGGCGTCCAGCTTTTTCTTTTTTACTTTGGTATAGGGTGGTACTTCAAAGAAAACTATGGATTCAATAGCATTGGTGGCAGGTTCCATAAATTTATTGATTCTATAATCTATGGATGTGGTATCTTTTGCGCTTCTTTCTTTACTTTGAGCAATGCCGTGTGTAGAGGCATACAATGTGATCAAGCAAAATAATACGATAAAAACTAATTTGTTCATGGACTAATATTTGATAGACTAGCTCGCAAACTATAAAAACTTTTACAAAACTTCCCTTCAAATAAAAAAAATGTTTGAAAAACAGCGATTTATCGCATTTTTTCGGGGTATAGGCAAAAAAAACCGGACTTAGGCATAAGTCCGGCTTGTATTCCTATAAATAGTAATGGTATTGAAATTATTCTTGTGTTCTTCCTGGGTTAGGTGTTGAAGTTTTGGGAGCAAACTCTTGTTTATCTACCTTGCTTAGGATACTGCTTTGAGGCTTGTGTGCGCCGTTCAAGAGGGCATGTCCTGATTCTTGTATGACAGATTTTTCCATCAGGTGTACACTTGCCTGATTAAAGTCTTCTATGATATGTTTTGCTTTTTTGTAGTAATTGATGACAATGATATTAAATTTATTGGCATCATCAAAGGTTGCGTTCTTTTTTGCGGCAATTTGCACGAGTTGGGGGTATTCTTTCTCGGCTTGTTCCTTGATGTAGTGTACGAATTTGAGCCCCTTGTGCAAATAATTTCTGTAGCCCTCGTGTTTTTCTTCACTTTGTAATTCTTTCTGGGAGATTTCGGCTACTTCAAGCAGATTTTTGCGATGAGACTCCATAGATTCAGGTTGTCTGTTTTTCAGGGCATCAAAAAAATCTTCATTGACCTTAGAAAGATTATAATAAGACAGATAAATTCTTCGGCAATAAGCATTTACTTCTACCACTTTGTCAAAAAGCGAGACAGGTTCGCTTTTGTCCAAGTCGGCTTTTCGGGCAAATACTTTTAGCATTTTTTCAAATTTCTTTCCTGCATCTATCAATTCTTTTTCCAGTTCATTTTGCAGGAGATAATAGGTCTTCATTTCTTCAAAAGAGCTTTTTTTACCTATTTTCAAGGAATCGGCCAGTTTAGTCTGATTTTGCAAAGTCTTTTTATAAACAATCAGCATTTGTAGTCCGGCTTCTTTCAAAGAAATATCATCATTAAAAGAAGGCATTTTCTCAAGCTTACCGATAGATTTGTCAATTTGTTCGGTAAGTAGGTTAAGCTGCTCTTGGTCACGTCGTACCTCATGATCGTATAGAATTTTCGCCATATAATCTACGTGATTGAGGATAAATTCTGTATGTTCAGTGAGGATAAAGTTTTGATACGTCAAAGGATCGGCAAAATCCTGTGCCTTTAACCCGGCAGAAAAACCCGACAATAATAAGAAGAAGAATAGTAATGTTTTTATGTTCATCGCTCCAATTTTTACATTCTTGAACCATTGATTCTTAAAATCTGAATCAGTTTTTGAAAACACTCAAATCGGTTGTATTTTACCTTGAGAGATAAAACATCCGATATTGGGATGATATGCTTTGTTTAAGCGTTAAGCAGAGGCAATATTTGGAAGAATGTAATTTTACAAGCACCTTGTTTGATATGGAAGCTGAAGAACTAAAATTATACTTTATAATGGTGCTGTGAATGTATATAAATTATACTCATTTTCCAAATCTATAGTTTCATTTTATATAGATTTTGGATATAGGATTTTAATACTTTTTTAAGTTTTTTGTAAATCCGAAAATATTTGTTTTTTGACAATACTTCCACATAATTCAACAAGTCTCAGCCCAATTTATTTTTGGGGTTGATTATAAGTGATAATTTAATTTAAAATATTGACTATCAGTTACTTAAAATTGTTTTAGCTAAATCAAATCACCCGAAAATTTTTTTTCAAGTTTTGAATTCAGGTAAAATTCGGAAAATATTTCTCAAATCGGGAATATAATTTCAGCTACATTATGTTATAAAACGAAACAAAACTGATCTTTTCATCAATTTTATTGGCATATTTTTATAATTTTGTCGTATTTTTTAATTATACATGTATGTTAAACATGCATGTATTTTTAGAGGTGATGTAATATTTTTAGCTATTTTTCCCAACTATTTCCTTCAATTATTTTGGTTCTCTGACAAATTTTGTGGGTGACGCATCTTGATTAGACTTGCTATCCACTAAACATTTGAAAGAATTGCTTGCCACGAATGCACGAATAAGGGCGTTTATTCGTGCATTCGTGGCAAAATTGATCATCAAGAGAG
>JANRIC010000204.1:0-12479 GCA_033765345.1 Microscillaceae bacterium | reverse complement strand
ATAAATTACCTAGAATTTTCACTAACTTGGCAGTCATAAAGTCTTTCATCTAATAGTATATTTTTGAAGATTGGAAACCTTAAAATTACTATTTTTTTGGAAGACTTTTTACTCTTTTATTTTTTATCGGGTAGGGTGAATCACTACAACAATCAATCAATAAAACCAAACGTAATTACACCAGAGTTATATTCTCAACTTCACGGCAAAGAAATTGAGCCAACGACATATGAGAGTTTAGGACGTAAAGTGAGAAAAATTTGTGGCGACCTTTTAAAGGCTGACATTCTCTCGAAAAAGGACGACAAGTCATACGAGATAAAGAAAAGCAGCACATAACAGGCGTTTGGCTCTAATCTGGCGCAAGGTTAAGCGAAGCGATCCTTGTGCTAAGCACTCCCGAAAGCTTCCACTTTCTGCCGAAGGCAAAGTCCGTTGGCTGCTCAAGAAGCCAACAACAAACCCGAAAGTCTCCACCCATCTGACGCCAGGATGGCCAAAGAATAAAAAAACTAACCTGACCTAAGGATTTCCTTGTGCTTAGAATTCCCGAAGGTGTACCCCCTAACTCTTTCAGAAGATGATCGGCAGCTTTGAGTGCAAAGTGTTTTTCTTGTACTGGCGCACTTAGAACTGATCTAAATTCAAATTACAGGGAGTTGATTCATAAATGAAAATATATCTTTAACTTTGGTTTATGAAACGATTCCTCTGCATATCTTTTTCTATGTTAATTTTTGGGAGCAGCCTTTTCCCCAAAAGTGATATGGAAGAATTGTTCAAAATTCCTTTTTTGATTGATCATTATTTGACCGAACACGCCGATTTGAGCTTTTGGGCTTTTTTGGAGATTCACTACAGTTCTCCTGAAGGGCAGCACAAAGACCCCAACCACAAAAAACTCCCACTCAAACACCACCACCACGAAGGTCTCCAATATTTTGATGTATTGATCTACGAACCGATTGTTTTAGTAGAAACTAGTACAAACATACCCTTTTCTCCGGTAAGCATTTATAGCAATCAGTATCAGTTCAACCTTGCTGCCAAAATTCACCATCCACCCATATCCGCTTAATTTTCTTCTCTTTTTTCTTTTCCAATAAACATTATAAAACATTGATAGTCAAGCTATTCACAAAAGAATTGCTGTGATAACCACCTTATATATACATAATTCTTATGATAAATCAATTGATCGGATTTAGCATCCGAAATAAATTTCTGATTATATTATTTGCTTTGGCTTTGATGCTCTGGGGAAGCTATGCTTTGAGTCATTTGCCGATTGATGCTGTACCTGATATTACCAACAATCAGGTACAACTCATTACACAATCCCCTACGTATTCTGCCCAAGAAATAGAGCGTTTTATCACACTACCGCTTGAATTGGCTGTAGCTAATGTGCAAAAAGTCGAGGAAATCCGCTCCATTTCACGTTTTGGAATTTCGGTCATTACCATTGTCTTTGAAGATGATGTAAATATCTACCTGGCTCGCCAATGGATCACCGAACAAATCCGCAACGTAAATATCCCCCCTCAAATGGGTTCTCCTGAGATGACTCCGGTCACTACAGGACTGGGCGAAATCTACCAATATGTCATTCATCCCAAAACAGGATATGCAGCACGTTATCCGCCCCACGAGCTCCGTACCATCCAAGATTGGATCGTGAAACGGCAATTGGCAGGCATCGAGGGTGTGGTAGACATCAACAGCTTCGGGGGTTTTGTGAAGCAATACGAGGTGGCTATCAATCCCGAAAAACTTCGGGCTATGGATCTAAGCCTAACCGATGTGTTTGATGCCCTGGAAAAAAATAACGAAAATACCGGAGGCAGCTATATCGAGAAAAACGCACAAGCTTATTTCATCCGCGCCGAAGGTATGGTCAAAACCATAGAAGATATTGAAAATGTAGTGATCAAAAATAACGAGGACATTCCGATATTGGTCAAAGACATCGCCCAAGTGCAGTTCGGTAGTGCGATGCGCTACGGTGCGATGAGCCAGGATGCCCAAGGCGAAGTGGTGGGTGGTATCGTCATGATGCTCAAAGGCGCCAATTCTGCCCAAGTCATCGAGCGGGTCAAGGAAAGAATCGCACAGGTACAAAAATCCTTGCCGGAGGGCTTGGTCATCGAGTCTTTTTTGGATAGAAGTGATCTCGTAGGCAGGGCTATCCATACGGTTCAAACAAACCTGATCGAGGGTGGATTGATTGTGATTTTTGTGTTGGTGCTTTTTTTAGGGAATTTTCGTGCTGGGCTGATTGTAGCCTCTGTGATTCCGCTGGCAATGCTTTTTGCTTTTGGGATGATGGATATTTTTGGGGTTTCGGCCAATCTAATGAGCCTCGGCGCAATTGACTTCGGCTTGGTGGTAGATGGTGCCGTGATTATTGTAGAAGCAATCGTACATCGGGTGTATCATCAGTTTCCTAACCAAAAAATCACTCAGGCTCAACTGGATGATTCGGTCTATACGGCTTCCACACAGATTCGGCAATCGGCAGCCTTTGGAGAAATCATCATTTTGATTGTGTACCTGCCTATTTTGAGCCTCGTTGGCGTGGAAGGCAAGATGTTTCGCCCGATGGCACAAACCGTGTCTTTTGCCATTCTGGGAGCATTGATTTTATCACTTACCTATGTACCTGCCATGACAGCCCTATTTCTCAATAAAAATATCCGAATCAAAAGAACCATTTCTGACCGCCTGGTAAGCTTTTTATATAAAATCTACCGCCCTACGATTTTATTTGCACTTCGCCGCAAGGCACTGATTTTGGGTTTGGCGATTGGGCTTTTTATTGCTTCTTTGTTGGTTTTTAATCATCTGGGCGGTGAATTTATCCCTCAATTAGATGAAGGAGATTTTGCACTTGAAGTGCGCCTGCCCGTAGGAAGCAGCCTCAACCAAACCCTAGAAACTTCTCAGAAAATGGAAAAAATCCTGATGAAGTTTCCCGAAGTGCGTACAGTCGTCTCTAAAATCGGCACATACGAAATACCCACCGACCCTATGCCCCTGGAAGCCAATGACCTGATGGTTGTACTCAAAAACCCTGATACCTGGCAAACTGCCTCTACCAAAGAGGAGCTGGCTGATACCATGCGCCAGGCATTGGCGATGGTTCCGGGAGTTAATCTGGAGTTCCAGCAACCCATCGAGATGCGATTCAATGAATTATTAACCGGTATTAAATCGGATGTCGCTGTCAAAATCTACGGAGAAAATCTGGATGTTTTATTTCAAAAAGCCAATGAATGTGCCCACCACATCCGTAAAATCAAAGGCGTGACCGACATCAAGGTAGAACAAATTGTAGGTTTACCACAAATGCTGGTACGCTACAACCGCCGAAAAATCGCCCAATACGGGCTGCAAATCCAGGAAATCAATCAACTTATTCAAACAGCCTTTGCGGGACACGTCGCAGGGCAGGTCTTTGAAGAAGAAAAACAATTTGATCTTGTCCTGAGATTCGAGGGAGATTATCGCCGAGACCTGGACAATCTCAAGGCATTGTATGTAGCCCTCCCCAACGGACAGCAAGTACCTCTCGAAGACCTGGCTCAGATCAATTATGAAAACGCCCCCGTGCAAATCTCCCGTGATGATGCCCAACGCCGCATTACAGTCGGGCTGAATGTTAGTGGGCGAGATATTGAAAGCGTAGTGAATGAGATCAAAACTAGCCTTAGTCAACACGTAAAACTGCCTCCGGGTTATTATTTCCTATACGGCGGGCAGTTTGAAAACCTGGAGAAAGCCCGGCAACGCCTCAGCGTAGCTGTTCCGCTTGCCTTGATTTTGATCCTGGTACTTTTGTACTTTACCTTTGGCTCTGTCAAGCAATCATTGTTAATATTTACCGCCATTCCTATGTCTGCCATTGGAGGAATATTGGCTTTATGGGTTCGGGGAATGCCTTTTAGCATCTCCGCAGGCATTGGTTTTATTGCGTTATTTGGCGTAGCCGTTTTGAATGGAATTGTATTAATCGGATATTTTAACCAACTCAAAAAAGAAGGTATGACAAGTCTCAATCGCCGGATTTTGATCGGCACCAAGATACGCCTCCGCCCTGTAATTATGACCGCAGCCGTAGCCAGCCTAGGCTTCCTGCCTATGGCTCTTTCGCAGGGAGCAGGTGCCGAAGTACAAAAACCCTTGGCCACAGTTGTCATTGGGGGTTTGATCAGTGCTACCTTGCTCACTTTACTGGTGCTTCCGGTGATGTACAGCCTTTTTGAAAGTAAAATTCGGGTTCGGTCCTCGAGTGCAAAAAAATTAGGGATAATCGTATGCTTCCTGATGGTTCATACGGTGCAGGCACAGGAGAGTCAGGAAATAGAACTTGAGCAAGCCATCACCTTAGCACTTCAAAATAATGGGCTGATCAAATCGGCTGATCTGCAAATCAGCCAAAATCAAGCACTTCAAAAAGGAATTAAAGATATTCCCAAAACAGATTTTGATTTCGGCTATGGCAATATCAATACAGCCACGATTGATTATTCCATTCAGATTAATCAAAACTTTGATGCCCCAGGCTATTATGCTGCCCGAAAGCAGGTATTTGAGCAAACTACCCAACGCAGCCGGGAGGAACTGGAAAGGCAAAAAAACGAACTGATTCGTCAGATCAAAAAGATTTACCTCCAGTGTAGGTATTATTATGCTTTAAAAGAGCTTCTGAGCCGAGAAGATAGTCTTTTTACACAAAATCTGAGCTTTGTAAGCCGACAGGTCGAGCTGGGAGAAACTGGGAATCTTGAAAGAATCAACGTACTTACGCGCTTGCAAAAAAACCAACAATTACTCAGGACTTTAGAGCAAGACATTCAGATCCAGCACCTGAGTCTACAGCAGATTCTCAATATGGAAGAAAGTGTGCAAATACCGCCCCATCAACTTGAGCGGGTTTTGTATACCGCCGAAGCTATTTCAGCAGAAAAAAATCCTTATCTGAGAAGATTACAAAGCGAAATTAGCCTGGCTCAGGCCAATAGCCGGCTTACCCGTGCAGCTTATGCGCCTGGTTTTAGGCTGGGATATTTTAATATGCAGGAAAATAATAATCCTAATTTACACGCAGTATACCTCGGTATTTCTCTACCGATTTTTAATCAGGGTAGGAAAGCCCAAACCAATGCCGCCAAAATCGAGGAAGAAATTGCACAAACCCAACTCAGTTATTTTGAAAAACAATACAACCGTCAGATCGGCATCCTGGCTCAAAATCTCACTAAAACAGCCGAAATACTGAATTATTATGAAGAACAGGCACTCAGCAATGCTGAATTGATACTTCAGCAATCCGACCTCAAATACCGCAATGGCGAGATCGGCGGGCTAGAGTTTATGTTCTACCGCTTGCAAACCCTAGAAATCCGAAAAGAATATTTGCAAAATCTCCTTGAATACCATCAAATATTTATCGAGATGGAATATCTGGCAGGAAACGGATTGTAAAAAAATACGAACAATATAATTTTCAAATTTAAACCATTGATACTCTAAAATAAGACCTTATGAAAGCGATTCATCCATGTAAATATGTCTTTATCTTACTGAGTTTTTGGGCTTGCTCTCAAAAACCTTCTTCTGAGGAAGCTCAAAACACCTCCGAAACGCCCAAAACTGATGCTGTCATCCTGACTCAGGAGCAAATCAAAGCTTCGGGTATTGAACTCGGAAAAAGCGAAAACCGAAACATCGGACTCAAAATCAGAGCCAATGGCATCGTAGATGTACCACCAAGCCACGAAGCCCAACTACACGCCAAATCTCCCGGATTTGTAAAAAAGGTTCAGGTACTTCCTGGCGATTTTGTAGGAGAAGGGCAAAGCCTGGTATTATTGGAAAACAGCACCTATGTGCTACTCCAAGAAAAATATATGACGGTAAACAGCGAAATCCAGTACCTCGAGCAGGAACTGAAAAGACAAAAAACCCTTCAGGAAGATCATATCAATGCCCAGAAAACATACCAGAAAATACAATCCGACTATCAAATCAAAGTAACCGAAAAAGCCAGCCTGGCACGCCAACTGGAATTTATCGGGTATAATCCTGCACAAATTACGGCACAAAGCCTAAGCAATTATTTCACTGTCCGCGCTCCCATTTCCGGTTATATCAAAGAGGTGAACGCAAAAATAGGTCAATACCTCAGCACCGGAGATCCGATGGTTTCTATTGTCAGTAACGAGCACAAACACTTAGAACTCCAGGTATTTGAGAAGGATATTCTGAAAGTGCAGAAGGGTCAAAAAGTCCTTTTTCAGGTGCCAAGCCTTGAAAGCGAGACTTTTGAAGGTACAGTTTTTTTGGTAGGAAAAAGCTTTAACCGACAGACCAAGTCCGTGAATGTCCACGTCCATATCGATGACCCTAAAACCGAGGAAAAACTCATCCCTGGGATGTTTGTCAATGCCCAAATCCTGACAGACCGCCGGGCAGCGCAGTTATTGCCCGAGGATGCCCTCGTCACAGAAGGTGCTCAGAATTATATCTTTATCCGGGACAAAGCCCAAAATGATCAGATTGCCTTTCGCAAAATTCCAATTGAGGTCTTGGATCAGGGAAAAGAAGGCATTGTATTTCAAACCCTAAGTCAATTGGATAAAGATGCTGTTTTTGTGCGAAAGGGAGCTTTTTATTTGCAAGCTGATTTAAGAAAATCATCCGAAGAAGAGTAATAAATCTTCTATTTCTTGGCTAAATTTTGTAAATTTACTTTTGTAATATGTACAAAAACACAGACAAGCAATAGAAACCATGAAATTACTTAATGTCTACACCTTTATTTGCGCCTTAATTCTTTATGCTGCTTCTTTAAAGGCGCAAGAGTCCCATTCCGTTGCTCGCCAATGGAATGAGGCTTTGTTATTAGCCATTCGTACTGATTTTGCACGCCCGACAGTACAGGCTAGGAATTTGTTTCATACTTCTTTGGCCATGTATGAAGCCTGGGCGGTATATGATAGTGTAGCTATTCCATTTTTATTGGGCAAAACAGTAGGAAACTATACCTGTGAGTTCAACGGCATTCCGGTTTTTACTGGAGATAAAAAAGCTGCTAGAGAAGAAGCCATCAGTTATGCCGTGTATCGTCTGCTGAAGTTTCGTTTTAGGAATTCACCAGGAATAGCTTCTACAAACATCATTTTAAATAACCTGATGTCAGAATTAGGATATGATGTCAATGTTATCTCTATTGATTATTCTTCCGGTTCTCCGGCAGCCTTGGGGAACTATATTGCCAAATGTATCATTGAATTTGGCCTACAAGACGGCTCTAACGAAGCCAACAACTTTGCCAATCAGCACTATACACCTGTAAATCCTCCCCTTGAGCCCAACAAACCCGGCAACCCATCTATCATAAATTCCAATCGTTGGCAGCCTTTGTCACTGCCGCAGTTTATCGATCAGGCTGGAAACCCTGTGTTAGGTACCCCGGCATTTTTAACCCCTGAATGGGGTCAGGTCATTCCTTTTGCCTTAAAAGCAGCCGATCGTACCGTGTATCAACGTGGAAATTTTGATTATTGGGTCTACCACGATCCGGGTACTCCCCCACAATTGGATGCCAATAGTTCGGCTTGTTTGGATGATCCTTATAAATGGGCTTTTGTATTGGTTTCTGTCTGGTCTTCACACCTTGCCCCAAGCGATCAGGTGATGATAGATATTTCTCCCAATACGATCGGGAATGCATCCCCTTTCCCTCAGAATTTTGCCGATTATGATGATTTTTATGATTTATTCAACGGCGGAGATACAGGTCTCGGATATGATCTTAATCCAGCCACCGGGCAACCTTACGCCGTACAAATGGTACCCAGAGGAGATTATACCCGTGTTTTGGCCGAATTTTGGGCAGACGGTCCCAATTCGGAAACCCCTCCCGGCCATTGGTATACCATTTTAAACTATGTCAATGATCATCCACAACTGGTCAAAAAATTCAAAGGAGAAGGTGAAATTTTGGATGATCTAGAATGGGATGTCAAGGCTTATTTCGTTTTGGGAGGTGCTATGCACGATGCGGCTATTTCAGCCTGGGGTGTAAAAGGCTGGTACGATTATATCCGACCTATCTCTGCGATCCGGGCTATGGCTGAGCGAGGTCAATGCTCCAATCCGTCTCAGCCTCGCTACCACAAAGCAGGTATTCCTTTGATAGAAAATTATATAGAATTGGTCAAAACAGGGGATCCTTTAGCAGGTGCCAATCAAGAAAATGTGAATAAAATTAAACTCTATACCTGGAGAGGCCCTGCTTATATTCAAAATGCCCAAATTGACGAAGCTGGCGTGGGTTGGATACTAGCCGAAAATTGGTGGCCTTATCAACGCCCGACCTTTGTGACACCTCCCTTTGCAGGGTATGTCTCTGGGCACTCTACTTATTCCAGAGCAGCGGCAGAAGTACTGACTATGCTTACCGGAGATGCTTATTTCCCCGGAGGAATGGGGGAATTCCCCTGCCCTAAAAACCAGTTTTTGGTCTTTGAAGAAGGTCCTAGTATGGATATTACGCTACAATGGGCTACTTACCGAGATGCCTCCAACCAATGCAGCTTGTCCCGAATTTGGGGTGGCATTCACCCACCGATAGATGATATCCCGGGGAGAATCATCGGCGAAAAAGTAGGTATAGATGCCTTCCAGAAAGCCGAAAAACATTTTAAAGAACCAATCACTCCCATTGAAGACCCTCTGGTACAGCAGGAATGGCTCAAAGCTTATCCCAACCCAAGCCCTGATGGAAATGTATTTGTTGAAGTATCAGAAAGATCACAAATCCGGATTTTTGATGTTTTGGGCAAAACCCTAAGCGTAGGCGAGATTTCAGAAAATACTACCTTAAATTTTCCAAAGGCAGGCATCTGGTTTATTCAGGTTTCTACTGATAAACGGGAAGTCGTCAAAAAAATAATCATACATTAGAAATTTCCAAACGACAAGGTCGCTCAAAGCGACCTCGTCGTTGCCAGTAATTTCACAAAGAGCACTTCAGACTTTATTTTTCAAACCATTTCCACAAATACACAAACACTCCGTCCTAAGGTTCAGCAAGCCATGAGAAGCGTTCAGCAAGCCATGAGAAGCATTGAGCGGGTATACTTACAAAAGATTTTCCGAAGTTTCCAAAAGTGTTTATGAATGTTCACAACCTACAAAGGAACGTAGAAGAAATTTAAACTAAAACATAGCTTCTCAAGAATATTTATTATTTTTGATTCAAACATTGACATTGATACAAATTCATTAATACAACAAGTAACTTGGCATTTGAATATATTTGTTGTTTTTATTGGATTATTTGTTATATAAAATTAACTTTACAACTATGGAATTAACCGTCACTCCACAAAAAACAAACACTGACTTATTGCAAATTCCTGATATGCTTCAAGGAATCGTTTATGAAATTTTAGATGGCAAACCTATTTTTTATAAAGGTTATCAGGATGTATTGAGCGGTAAAAAAAACTTAGAAGAAATTATGGGAACTAGTGGTTTACAATCTTTAATTATTTCTTGTATTGTTGGGTTTTTGCACAAAAGTTTTCCTAAAGAATTTGTTTTTTTAACCAATGAATTGGGGCTTCATTTAGACAAAAATGACAATCATTCGTTGGATATAGCTGTCTACAAAAAAGAACTCCTCAAGAAAGTCAACAACAAATATGTAGAAATTCCCCCTCACTTGGTTTTTGAAGTAGATACCAAAGCCGACCTGAGCACTTTTGAGCATCCTATGGATTACCTCCATATCAAAACCAAAAAACTCCTTGATTTTGGCGTACAGGAGGTGATTTGGGTGTTTTCCAAAAGTAAAATGGTAGTGGTGGCCAAGCCGGAAGCCGACTGGCTTATCAAACAGTGGGATCAATCTTTCAAAATCCTTGAAAGTTATGATTTTAACCTCAAAACCTTGCTGGATGAAGAGGAAATTGAGATTGAGGACTAGGTTTTTTTTGTGTATGTAGGCTGTTTCGCTATACCTAATAAATTGATCCTGAAATAACACTAATTCCCTTCACCTATCTTTCCCTTATATTCCGAAGGAGTCATCTCCGTAAATTTTTTAAAAATACTATTGAAAGAAGATTTGGATTTGAAGCCACAATCTTCGGCAATGGCAAATAAAGTATAATGCTTAAATTCAGGACTGGTGAGGCGTTTTTTTACTTCCTCCACTCGGTATTCATTCACAAAATCAAAAAAATTGCGGTTCAAGCGTTCGTTTAAGACCTGCGAGAGGTGATTGGGAGAGATTTTGAGGGCTTCGGCCAGGATAGAAAGCGTCAGGTCGGCGTTCAGATAAGGTTTTTCCTGCTCCATAAAACTTTGCAGTCGATTTTGATAAGCCAGGGCTTGTTCTTCTTTCAGCCCTGATTTTTTATAAGAGTTGGATGGATTTATTTCCAAGTTTTTTGCCGAATCTTGGCTTTCTTCTTGGAGTATTTGCTGATTGTTCATCTCGAGGCTCAAAGTGCGGTTGTTGAGCTGTCGGAAAGCATAATAGGCAGGAATAAAAATCATGATCAAAAAACCAAAAACCAGCGGCAGATCAGTCAGATACAGTGGCAACCATTCTGTATAAAAATTGATCAAAAAAATCATCAAGGGCATAGCAAAAAACAAAACCCAGGAAATTACCACCATTCGCAGCCAATCCAGGGTGATTTTTTCGGTATAAGAAAAACTTGCTTTGATCCTTAGGCGATATTTCCGAACCAAGCTCAGGCTTGCCAGCCCATAATACAACAGAGAAAGGCATACCACCAAAATAAAAAATCGCTCATCATACCGGAGATTTCCCGAGCGGCTACGCTGTAGGCTTTGAAGTTTGTCACCGAAGCGCTCAAGCACCTCAGCCTCCGAAGAATCATAAAATAAAAAAACAGCATAAAGCAAAACAGTGAAAAAAGGCAAAAAATGCCCCCAGTAAGCCCAAGCCCTAAACCGACCCTCTTCGGTCAGCGAACTGACATAAACCAACAACAAAGGACCATCCAGCATAAAAAAACTCTGCTCGATGCCAATCAGCCGAGGAAGGTATACGTGATAATTCATCTGTACTGCCCAATACGAAAAAAAGCGCAAAGCCCAGATAAACAGCACAAAAATCAATACCTGATCCGAAGCAGTTTTATATTTTTTAGTAAAAATAACCAGTGCCAGAAATAAGCTTTGTACTGCACCAATGGCTAGTAAAGTTTCCATGTATGGATGATTGCATGATGTCTTTTTTTGTAATAGACTTAATCATTTCATTTGCGACCGCTTTGATCACAGGAATAGCGACACTATTACCCGTTAATTTTCGCATAGCAGTGTAGCTTACCACAATTTTAAAACTCTCTGGAAAGCCTTGTAAACGAAGCATTTCTCTTTCCGATAATCTCCGATTCCCATTTACCAAAAGATAATTATATGAACCACCTGCTCGTAAAGCACACGAAAAAGGTAGAACAGAAATATTACCACCCTTGTTCTCGTGCCATACTGAGGGGAAAAAAGGGGGATTTTTCAAACGGTTTAAACGCTTTTCAATAATATCCTTTGAAGCATAATATTTTTTAGCTATTTCATTTTCGGGCTCTAATATTTCGGAAAGAGGCTTATGTGTTCCCTTTGATTTGGGAAATTTAAAAAATAAATTATCTTTATAACCTACAATAATAATACGTTCACGCTTCTGTGGTAACCCAAAATCTAAGGCGTTTAGTATTGTGTAGTGTACAAAATAGCCTAATTCTTTTAATTTATCCAGGATAATTTTAAAAGTACGTCCTTTGTCATGACTTTGTAACTGTTTGACATTTTCTAATAAAAAAGCATAAGGCTGTTTTACCCTTAGAATTTCCTCAATATTAAAAAATAGCGTGCCTCTTGTATCTGCAAAACCCTGCATATTACCAATAATTGAAAAAGGCTGACAAGGAAAACCAGCTAGCAAAATATCATGGTCAGGAATATCTTGTGGTGTTATTTGGGTAATATCTCCAAAAGGCTTTTCGCCAAAATTTGCTTCATACATCTTTTGTGCGTCTTTATCCCACTCAGAACTAAAAACATTTAAGCAATTGAATTCTTCAAAACCTAATCTTATACCACCGATAACAGCAAATAAATCAATTGTCGTGAATTTTTTCATGAATTTTGCTACTCTGCTTTTGCAAATATATAAAATATTAACATTTAGATTTTTTTTTCCTCTATTTACTTTGTAATCTTTATGAGTTTTTGGTTCTCTGACAAGTTTTGTGGGTGGCACATCCTGATTAAACTTGCTATCCACTATTGCTTGCCACGAATGCACGAATAAGGGCGTTTATTCGTGCATTCGTGGCAAAATTGATCATCAAGAGCGGAAATTGAATGCACTTATTTTTTATAGAATCATTGTTTGAAAATACTTGTATGGATCATTCCCACATCAA
>JANRIC010000200.1:0-7920 GCA_033765345.1 Microscillaceae bacterium | reverse complement strand
GCACGAATAAGGGCGTTTATTCGTGCATTCGTGGCAAAATTGATCATCAAGAGAGGAAATTGAATGCACTTATTTTTTATAGAATTATTGTTTGAAAATACTTGTATGGATCATTCCCACATAAATTGTCAGAGAACCAATTTTATAAAATATATCCAAATAAAATTTAAGAATTTTTTAACGAAAAACACCAAACAAATTCTAAAAAACTGATTATCAGGTAATTATTTTTATAATTTATATCCATGTCAGGCGTTAAAATATCCTAAAAGCCGAAACCAATCCTAGTCTCCCAGGGAGTCCCTCGCCAGGATTTGTTGTCGTGGGCGACATTGTAAAGTACGGTAAAATAAATCTTTGCACGCTCTCCGAGCGAAAGCTGGAGTCCTCCACCCAGGAGTGGTGCCCATTGCCAGGTGCGGATCGTGCTGCCATCCTGTCGGAGTTCTTCGGTATTCATGCCTTCCAGTTCGCCCCAGACAAAAAGCGGCCCAAGTACCTGGTATTTGCTGTAGGCTCTGCCCCCATACAAATGCTGCGGCGGCGTAGATTTGGGGTTTTGGTAGATATAGCTCAAACCAAGCCCCGCCTGAAACCGCTCCGAAATCCGGTAGCCTAGTAAGGGAGACACATTGGCAAATGCCGGATCACCCAGGCTAAAACCTACGTTCCCTCCGAGGCTAAACCTAGAGAAAAAAGAGGATTTTTTCTTGTCCTGCTTGTTTTCAGTTTCGGATTGTGCCTGAATGAGTGTGATGGATACACAAAAAAGTAGTAAAAAACTGCGTATTGTTTTCATATTCAAAGGATTATAAAGGAAAAATGATTTTTTGGATGAGAGCTGGTTGATGATTGGGTATTACGGAAAATGTCAGGGTTGGGTTGAAAATAAATTTTCCTAAGAGAAGTTTTAATTCAAGCCATTCCCCAAAAAGCTTGCACAATTCTTGATCAAATAGTAGTATCCAAATACATTCTTGACCTTCAGCCTAATCCATAATTCGTTTTCTTGCATTTTAATCAAGGAAAATTGATATTCCCTGCGATACATATTTTCCAAGATACAAGCAAAACTTCTCCTTATGGGAAGTTTTGGAGGTCAATATTGATCATAAATCCTTTAATTATTTCTTTTATGAAAACTGTACACTTTTTTAGAAAAATGATTTTGAGGACGATTCTTTTTTGTGGTGTCGTCTTGTTTTATGCTAATTCGCTCTTTGCTCAGGCACCAGGCACGAATGACCCGAGTTTTAATCCGGGAGATGTGGGGTTTGGGATGGGAGATGGGTTTGATCGTGATGTGCAAGCTCTTGCTGTACAACCGGATGGAAAAATTTTGGCTGCAGGATATTTTACAAGTTACAATGGTATAAATTGTAATTCCGTAATTCGACTGAATGTAGACGGTAGCTTAGATACGAATTTTAATAGTGCTTTAAGTTCAGGTTCTTATGCTAATTCTTTAGCCATTCAGCCGGATGGTAAAATATTAGTGGGAGGAATTTTTTGGAGTATTCATGGTATTTCGTTTTATGGAGTTACAAGACTAGATACGGATGGTAGTTTGGATACTACTTTTATTTTTAATACATATGCTTCGATAAGTTCTATTGCTGTACAGCCAGATGGTAAAATTATCGTAGCTGGGTTACTTTATAGTTATAATAATATTGCACAGAATGGAATAGCTCGATTAAACTCAGATGGTAGTCTGGATCAAAGTTTTGATCCTGGGAGTGGTCCTCTTTATAGCAATTCAGTAAATACCATTGTTCTACAATCAGATGGTAAGATGATTATAGGTGGCTCATTTACCAGCTTTAATGGTTCTGTGGTCAATAAAATAGCGCGGTTAAATCCTGATGGTAGTGTGGATAAAAACTTTAATACAGAAGGTGAATTTGGTGATAGCTACTTTACAGAGGTAAATACTCTTATCTTGCAAACAGACGGGAAAGTATTGGCAGGGGGACAATTTAAAAGCTATCAAGGTGTATCACGTAACAATATTATCCGCTTAAATATTGACGGTAGTCTGGATCAAAGTTTTGATCCAGGTATAGGCTTTGACAGTACGGTTACTTCCTTAAATCTCTATTCAGATGGTAGAATTTTAGCTGCCGGAAGGTTCAGTAATTACAATGGCACATCTCGTGGTAGAATTGCACGTTTGAATTCTAATGGTACATTAGATGATAGTTTTAATCCTGAGTCTGGGTTTGACTATCCGGTGAATACCACAATCTTACAACAGGATGATAAAATACTTGCTGCTGGGAATTTCAAAAGTTATAATGGAATCGTTCGCACTCGCATTGCATATTTGAAAGATGATGGAAGTTTAAACCTTCAAATTTTTAATGAAGGCATCAGTGTGATGGGTTTTAATAATTACGTATACTGTACAGCCACACAGTCAGATGGTAAAATCCTGGTTGGAGGGCAATTTAGTAGCTATAATGGCATTGTTCGGGTCGGGATAGCTCGCCTTAATAAAAATGGTAGTTTGGACATGTCTTTTGACCCAAAAAAGGGATTCAATTTTTTTGAGCAAACTGGTAGCGTCTATAGTATATTCCCTTTGGAAGATGGAAAAATTCTAGTGGGAGGAGTATTCACGAATTATGATGGTATAATGAGTAAAGGCATCGCACGTTTAAATGCCGATGGTAGTTTTGATGACAGTTTTGGTACTGATGAAAAGTTAAGCGGGGTAGGGATACCTGGCGCTAAGTCTTTTGCTATTCAATCAGATGGGAAAATCCTCATTGGAGGTTTTTTTAAAAGTTATAAAGGTGTAGCTCGTAAAGGAATTCTCCGCTTAAATGTTGATGGTAGCCTGGATAGCAGCTTTGACCCTGGCACAGGATTTGGGGATGGCATAGGATTTGGAAATGGTTCATATATTTCAAGTGATATAACAAATATTATTCCTCTCGAGGATGGCAAAATCTTAGTAGGTGGTTTTTTTACAAGTTATAACGGCACGGTGCGTAATGGAATCATCCGACTGCATGCCAATGGGAGCTTGGATACTAGTTTTGATCCTAATAATGGATTTAGTAGTGATTTTTCTGATTCAACTCCTTATATTCAAGCTCTTGCTGTACTACCAAACAAAAAAATCCTGGTTGGGGGAGATTTCAAAAGCTATCAGGGCGATACACATAATCGAATTATACGATTGAATGATGATGGAAGTATTGACCAAAGTTTTAATTCAGGTGCTGGATTTGATGCTGCGGTAAGAGCCTTTGCCATTCAACCCAATGGTAAAATCATTGTAGCTGGATACTTTAATACATATGACGGAATTCCTTCTGGTAACATAGTTCGTCTAAATCCTGACGGAAGCATAGATAATGGTTTTAATTCCGGCTCAGGTTTTAATGCTCTAAAAGATTATTATGATGCAGTATTTTCCCTCATCCTCCAACCCGATGGCAAAATCGTAGTCGGCGGTGGTTTCACTAGCTACAACGGCGTTGGTCGCAATCGCATCGCCCGCCTCTTCGGTGGCGAAGTAATCTCAGTGGACTCCCTCATCCTTGTCAATGCTGATACCGATCAGGACATTATGCCACTTTCCGAAGGTGCTGTCATCAATCTGAGTGAAATCGGTACCAGCAACCTTAGTGTAAGGGCTGTGGGATCAAATAATGCCATCAAAAGTGTGAAATTTAACCTCAGTGGAGCAAAAACCTTCTCCAAAACCGAAAGTATGGCACCATATACCCTCTTTGGCGATCAAAACGGAGGCAAGGACTTCTTCGGACAAACCTTCGCCCCCGGCCAATATAGCCTTACTGCCACGCCATATAACCAGGCTGCCGCTCAAGGCACTGCGGGTACTGCCCTGAGTGTTAACTTTAGCGTCATCCCAGGAAATGCCCTGGCTGTTCAGCAACTCATCCTCGTCAATGCCAATACCGATCAGGATATTAGTCCCCTGACCGAAGGTGCTGTCATAGATTTGGGTCAGGTGAGTACCAATAATTTCAGCATCCGGGCTAGTACCCTACCAAGCTCCGTAGGAAGTGTCTATTTTGCACTTTCAGGACCGCTTAATATCACACGTACCGAAAATGTAGCCCCATATGCCCTTTTTGGTGATCAAAACGGAGGCAAAGACTTCTTCGGGCAAGCTTTCGCACCAGGCAAGTATAGCATTTCGGTTACCCCTTACTCCGGGGCTTCTCGCACAGGCAATGTAGGTACTACCCGTACCATTCATTTTGAGGTTGTTCCTGGCAATGTACTGACTGTGCAGGACTTAATCCTCGTCAATGCCGATACCGACCAAGATTTGATGCCACTTAGCCAGGGAACAGTAATCAATCTGAGCGAAATCGGCACAGCCAACCTCAGCGTAAGAGCCACTACTTCACCCTATCCTGTGGGAAGTGTGCGTTTTCATCTGAGCGGTCCAGTGAGCGAAAACAAAGTAGAAACAGCGATTCCTTATGCCCTTTTTGGCGATCTAAACGGAGGCAAAGACTTTATCGGAAAGGCATTCACGCCCGGGCAATACAGCCTGACCGTCACTCCCTATGCCAAAGCCTTTGGAAATGGTACAGTGGGCACTGCCACAACGCTGAACTTCTCCGTAATACAGTCGGAGTCCAATGCCCTGCTGATGGAAGTGATCATCTACCCCAATACCACTTCGGATTGGGTGACCATCAGCCTAAAAAATGCCACCGAAGCACAGCTCAAAGTCATAGACCGAGCCGGACAAACGGTGTATGAGGGACTTGTACAAGACGGTTCGCAAGTGAGTTTTGCAGGTCAAAGCACGGGTACTTATCAGATGATCTTCCAGGCAAATGCACAAACGCTTACCAAGCAGGTGATGGTTGTGAGATAAAAAGCTTTGAATATTTATAAAAAAGACCGTCTACTTTATGGGTGGGCGGTCTTTTTATTTTAGATGTAATGCGATGCTATTTGATTTGATGAGCAAAAATAGCAATTTTGCTTTATTATCCACATAGTGTTTATGATACATATCTTTCAAAATATGCTACGTTCAATGGTAAGGTACTTCTTCTTAATTTGTTTTATATCATTTACTTCGAGCGCCATCTGTCAAATAAAAAGGGCTAATCATTGGTTTTTTGGTCACGAAGTCAGTATTTCATTTGACAATGGAACTCCTGTGTCTAACCGTGCATCTTCGCTTGTAAGTATCGAGGGGGCAAGCTCTATGTCAGATACAAGTGGGAATCTACTTTTTTACACCAACGGAGTAACTGTTTGGAACAAAAATCATGAAATTATGCTGCGTGGGGAGTCTCTGAAAGGAGACGTTTCATCTGTGCAATCTTCTCTATGTGTACCTGCGCCGGGAAGTGATTCTTTGTTTTACATTTTTACCACCGGAAACGATTCTCAGCCACATTTTTCCTACTCTTTGGTTGATATGAGTAAAAATAACGGTTTGGGTGAGGTAGTTAACGGTTACAAAAACATTTTTTTAAATGATTTCAGCACCGAGTGCCAAGCGGGGATTTATCATTGTGATGGGGATAGTTATTGGATTGTGACTTTGAGAAAAAAAGAAGGAGTCCTGGAATTTTGCTCATACGTTTTGAATAAAGATGGAGTATGTGGTCCTACAATTCAAAAAATTAGCCATGATGATAAAGGAGGGCGAAGACGGCATATAAGGTTCTCACCATCAGGGGATAAAATAACTTTTCATGTACCTGATTATGGAATTTTTTTATGTGATTTTGATAAAAAATATGGTTCTATTACTGTAACTGATACTATTCCATTGGCTTATCCGAAAGAGACGATTTACTCAGCCTCTTTCTCGCCGGACAATCAAAAATTATTTACAACCTCTTGGTTTTATATTCCCCCTCAACAAAGTTATAATTTTTTGTCCCAGTTTGACTTGACGGCTGAGGATATTGCTGCTTCCAGAGTAAACCTGGATAGTATTGATTTTACGGATGGAAGCGGAAACGGCTTTGGATACATAGGACAAATCCAGCTAGCCCCGGATCAAAAAATTTATGTCAGTCGTTGGAATCAAGAAAGGGCTTATCAATTAGAGCCTGATACCCCATATTCGTTGGATTCTTTAGATGTGATTAATTTTCCCAATGCAAAGGGTATTTCTGCAGGTTATCAACGAAATGTCGTCTATCTTAAAGGCAAACCAACGGAGTTGGGGCTACCTAATTTTATAGAAAGTTATTTTGATTTTGATGGGAATAATAGCGCGCCTTGTACGCAATTTGAGATTGTAGCTGATTTTACCATAGAAGAGCCTTGTAAGAACCAGAATTTTATTTTTACGAATCAATCCGTATTGGATACCAATGATTCATATAGTTTTTACTGGAATTTTGGAGATCTATCGGCATTTGACAACCTTTCTAGAACAGAAAATCCTATACACCGATTTGACGATCCAGGAATTTATGAGGTTACCTTGGTTGTACAGTCAAATATAGATTGTAAAACGGATACTGTGCGTAAACAGATCACTGTTTCTAAGAGTATTTTTGATGTGTTTCCAAATGACACCACGGCTTGTTCTTCTGAATCCCTACTTTTGGAGGTAAAAATACCCGATGCCACTTTTCTTTGGTCTGACGGTTCTACTGCTTCCTCTTTACAAATTTCCAGAGAAGGTGTGTATTGGGTAGATATTTCCCTGGGTCAATGTTTAGCTAGAGAATATGTAAATGTTTTATTTGGAGATAATCCTTTGGTAAATTTAGGAAATGATACGATATTCTGCTTGGATGATATTTTTGTCTTGGATGCTACTTTTCCTAATGCTACATATCTATGGCAAGACGGCTCTAAAGAGCCAACATTTGCTGCGGGTGTATCTGGAATATACTGGGTGGCTGTAAGTTTAAATCAATGTACCGTCATTGACTCAATTCAATTAACTCAACAAGATTGCACCATAATTATAGAACTTCCTAATGTAATTACTCCCAATCAGGATGAGATAAACGATTACTTTTCACCAAAGAAACTCGATGGCGTTCGCCTGATGTATACTAAAATTTACAATAGGTGGGGTGTGGAGGTCTTTGAAACGGATGATATCAATATCAACTGGTATGGGACTTCAAAAACAGGTGAGGAATTACCGATTGGTGTTTACTTTTATGCAATCAAATATTTAACCTTGAGGGATGAATGGAAAAGTTTGAATGGAACGATTTCAATATTGAAGTAGCTTAGGAATAACCTTGATTAGGAAAGAGAGTAGTGTGTAAGAAGTAATGCTGTTCGTTCAAAACAGTGGGCTGTGAAGACACAGCCCACGGCGAATTTATTATTTGAGCATTACATCTTTAATACTACCAGAAAGAGATGTGTTTTGTCTCAAATCAACTATCTTTCATCAAAAAATGAATAAATACTATTGTAGAAAAAATTAATCATTTGGAAGCCCTGTCATTTTCCGATATTCAGAAAAGCCTGGCCAAACAACATCTTTGTGATATTGTCCTATAATTCTGGATTCATCAAACCATTTTGAATAAATAATGGATTCATTTTCACTGATAGACTTAGTTATTTCTGAGTCAAGGTAACTTTTCATAAATAAGCTAGATGCTAATTTTGCCTCTTCGGGGGTGTCAAACAAATGTTGATGCATAAGTTTTTCAGCAACTGGTGGGTTTTCATAATTCCATTGATCAATTTGTCCTTGACGGTTTATTAAATCTGAGATAACATGAATATCATCATAAGATGAATAATATATGAATAATAGATCATCCGCTGTCAAAGAAAAGTGGTTCTCTGACAAATTTTGTGGGTGACACATCTTGATTAGACTTGCTATCCACTAAACATTTGAAAGAATTGCTTGCCACGAATGCACGAATAAGGGCATTTATTCGTGCATTCGTGGCAAAATTGATCATCAAGAGAGGA
>JANRIC010000195.1:0-5104 GCA_033765345.1 Microscillaceae bacterium | reverse complement strand
GCGTATCTTCGCACAGCACGAATATAGCTCTCCGGCTCAAATCGAGGAACTCCTCCACCGCTACGCTCCCCAAACCCAACAGGCAGCAAATACCCAGGAACTCATTCGGCTTATTGGCGAGCATACCCACCGAGTTACTTTAGACTGGGCACAAGGCAACGCACTCTCCGGTCTACCCCTGGATATGATTAGCCTAATACCTACACCTGAAGAAGTAGATGCCGGACAGGGAGCACCCGTGGGTACAGGAATTCAAATGGCCGGTAGGGCTTTGTACTCTCTGGGAAGAGTATTCAGCTCGACCCTTAGGGGGATTTTCCGCAAACCCAAGACGAAGGCCTCGGTCAAATCTCACAATCCGGCTAAGGTAATGCAGCAACTCGGCACCGGGCAAAAGCTCAGCGCAAATGCCCGCAAGCAAATGGAAGGTGCTTTTGGCAGTAACTTCTCGCAGGTAGAAGTCCATACCGACCAGACCGCCGCACAACTGGCCACCGATATGAACGCCCGTGCCTTTACCGTAGGCAATCACGTAGCTTTCGGTTCGGGAGAGTACCGCCCCGGTACACTGGTAGGAGATGCCCTGCTGGCACACGAACTCGCACACGTGGAGCAGCAAAAGGGAGCAAGCCTACAGGCTCAAACCAAGCTGGAAATGGGAGGTGCGGCGTATAATACCCTGGAACAGGAGGCGGATGAGGCAGCCAATCAGGTCATTGTACATAACTATATCCATAAAAAAACGAATCCTAAACAACAAACTCAAAGCAAGAGAGGCTTGTCACTGCAAAGATGTAGTTCTGACCTTGATTATGATGAACTAAGCCCACAAGAACAAAAAGATCTTCGAGAAAAAATACTTAAAGAAACATCCGTAGAATATACGCCTAACCCCAAAAGTGAAAATGTCTATGGGGGGATTACAATGAGCATTAGTCTGAATGCTCCACAGTATTTTGATGTAGGATATACGAAATATCCATATGTCCAATCACTTACTTATGAATTTCCTGATGGGTATAGTATGCATAGACAGGTTAATCCGGTAAGTAATCAATTTATGACTATTGGGGAAGGTCTCCATAAAATAAAAGGAACCATCAGGCTTTTGCCAGATATGCCACCTGCCATATTCGAGAAAAGGATTAATGTTATCTCTCTAAGAAGTTTATCAGATCCCAAAGCACAGGAGGATATCAATGCGTCACAGCGTGGAGAAGCCTTATTTTCAGAAATGCTTGCGCTTCAGAATCTAACCGGAGAACTAAGAGTAAAAGCCTTGAATGTGGGTTTGCCCCCCACATTATTGGATACTTGGTTTGCAGCCAATGCAAAAGTGATTGTTATAGAAAGCCTTATGTCAAAGAATCAAACCATAGACCCCAGAACCCTCTCGGAGATGGTTGATAAAGTGGCTGCATTCTATCAGGAATTCAGAAAAGTAGTAGCTCAACAGGATTATGAGGCTGAAGAGGAAGTATATATGGAAGAAGGGCAATACGAAAAGGTTAAAGTAACCAAAAATCCATTCCTGTCTCCTGGAGCACTTTCAGCAAAACTTTCTATTTTGCAGCATGAAAGAGTAGGCACTCAAGTAAAAATTTCGGATTTCCTCTGGACTACCAAAACACTGGATCAATACATAGAAACTCTATTTGAAAAAAATAACGATAAAGAATCCGGAAAAACCCTAAGGGCTGCTGTATCCATAGAAAATGCACTTCGAGAAATTTATGCAAAACATGGCAATGTGCAATCTGTAAAAGCGATCTTTTATCCCCTTGAACAATCCCAACTGGAAGGAGGACTTAAACCTGGAGATACAATCCCTAAAGATTATCGAGCTAAAAAATATGACCTGAGATTTTATATCTACAAAACTGTTAGCGATTCTACCATTACCTGGCATTTGATAGATGCTACCAACCCAGATAAGGTATTAGAGACAAAAGAAAATGGAGGCACGGCTACCAATCCACCGGATACCTTATTTACGGAATTGGATAATGCATCCAGATTTCCAAAAGGCATTCTTCACTGGCAAGTGCCCGGACAGGCCAGGAGATCTCATGATATTGTACATCCGCTCACCTTTACCCAATTCTTAACTTATCTTGGAATAGGGTTGGCTGTCTTGGGAATTACTTTGGCAACAGCCGGGGCAGGTACAGCCGCCACAATATTTTTTGTGGCTGGTGGGATTGTAGGTGCTGCTGGGGCTATCTCAGATATCAAAGAAAAGAGCGATCTGGGAGTCCTTACAGCCAAAGATGTGTTCCTGGATTCTATCACTATTGCCACAAGCCTCTTATCGGCGGGCACGGCTGCAGCAGGACGAGTGATTGCCACAGGGGTCGGAGCAACAGGAAATTTCGCCAAACTTGCCGTGGGACTGGATAAGATTTATAAACCTCTGACCGGTTTGACCTTAGCCGCAGATGCCATCTCATTGGCAGTATTCACTGTGGATTTTGCCCATCAGGTAAATATGGTAATAGAAAGTAATGAGTTGACCAGAGATACCAAAAAAGAAGCTATGACCCGATTGGTTTTCCAAGGACTTCTCACTGGAGGCTTGAGCTTGTTGGCCGTCAAAGGTAGTATGGCTGATTTTCGCAAAGGACGGTCTTTATATCTGGATTTGAGCCCTACAGGACCCCAAGCCAGGTTGGTGATCTCTGACGCAGGTTTGCTTGGGCATACATTAATCGGCTCCAAAAAAACAGATCTTGAAGCCATATTTAATCAATTAAATGCTCCCGGAAATCAAAGGCAGCTATTCCAGATAAAAGCTGAAATTAGTGCCGCCATCGAGTCAGGTGTCATTAAACAAGCTGACATCGCAAAATTTATTGATGAAATCAAAGCGGCAGGTGGAGATATTAGCAAAGTAGAAAAACTACTCCTGGACTTCAGAACCAGGAATTTTGCCACAATTAAGGCAGATTTTGAAGCTTTTTCTGGTAAAGCAAAAGGTAGAGGGCTTACAGACTCCCAAGCGGCTATCAGTTATGAAGTGGCAAGAAGTACTCCTACCGAAAGCCCTGTGCAAAATATAGACAAATCCAAGCCTCTTGATAGACAAGTCGATCAACTTTATGACCAAGCCAAAGTAGCAGATGGAGAGCTTAAATCCATCACTAAAAATATTACCGCCGAAACAGGAGGAGAACCTGGATTTAGACCCGAAAAAATTAATGGGGGGCTTAAAGGCAGAGAAAGGGCTTTGGAAAAAATCAATAAAGATTATGGAGGTGATGCAAGTCAATTGATAGATATAGCCGGTGCTCAGATAGTTTTTACTAAAATTGATGAGTTGTATAAAGCTTTGAAAAAAATATCTCAAAAAGCAACTATCGTTAAATTTAAGGATAAAATTGTTAGTCCATATGATAGCGGTTACGGAGATATTAAAATTAGCCTCAGAATGTCTAATGGGCACGTCGTGGAGCTAAAGCTTTTAATGAAAAATATTGAAGAAATCAGTAGCCGGGAACACGCCTTGTATGATAAAATCAGGAGTGGTATTAAACTTACGCCTGTTGAACAACAACAGGCTGATAGCTTTGCAGGAGAATATAAAGAAGCTTGGAAAAAAATATTAGAACAGAACAAAAAAAAATAAATCCCTAATTCTTAAAATTATCAAACAAATAAAATGAAAGCACCGCTATATTGTATTGTTGGAAAACGACCTGTAAAATCAGAAAAAGATCTTAAAACAGGAGATTTATACATTTATGCTTACAGATGGGAAGATGGAGTCTTTGAATCCGCTATGGAATACTTCGACCGATTATATATGGGCAATCAAGATGACGTGACTTTTGTAAGCAAACAGGAATTTGAGGAATATACAGAAAAACTTGAAAAGGAAAGATTAAAAAAGTCTAACAAATAAGTCTATCTAAAAACAAAAAGAGGGATTGAACGGGTATGATTTCAGTATGATGTATTTAGGCAGCTACTTTGGTTATAAATTTCCAAGCTTGATTCCACCTATTTTTAGTCAAAACTAAGCTCCTATTGAGTGTTAATAATCCCCCACTCTGGTCTTAGCGAGAGGCTCAATGCTGTCAACTTAAGGAAAATATGGATATTTGCCTTCAAAAATGGCATCAAAGAATAATCCTTCTAAGGGTATTTTTCCCAATCTTATTCAAGAGCTGCGGAGTGAGGAGTTTAAACTTACTCACCGCAAAAAGAATCAAGATTTTAGTCGTCAAAGAGCTTTAGGCTTTGTAGATTTGGTAATGATTCAACTCAACCGATTAATCTTAAGTCTGAGTCTAGAAATAGAAAACTTTCTGGAATTGATTGCCACACAAGTTAACTATAGCAAACAAGCATTCAGCAAAGCTAGAAAAAAATTAAAGTTTAGTGCATTTGTGGCTTTGAATGAACGTTTTTTGTTGGATTATTATAGCTACACTGATTTTTTATACCCAGATTGAAGTGATTTGCCTGATTTTCTTGATTGATTAGCTTGATTATTAATGATTTAAAAGCTAAAATCTCGGAAAACCACTTCGGTTTGAGTATAAAACAATTTGAAGGCAAGTATTTATTATTAGCCGTAGATGGCAGTTTAGTACAATTGCCTGAATCAGCGGAATTAGCCAAAGACTTTGGACGCTAGAAAAACCAGACAGAAAAAGGGATGGTCATGGGGAGAGCCTCCTTGATTTATGATGTTTTGAATCGGATTGTATTAAATGCGAGTTTGAGTAGTTGTGAAATTGGAGAACGTAATTTATTCGATACCCAATATGAGTTACTTAGCCAACAAAGACTTATTAGCCGACTTTTCGCACCCCCCTGTTTTTTTTGAGTTTTTTTGTAAGTTTTCTTCTAAAACTCTATAAAATATCGCAAAATATGGGTTTTGATAAAATATAGCGTGTAAGTTTTATAAGAATAGTTATATTTCATATAAATATTTCGCTAGGGTGCGAAAAGTCGGCTAAAAAACAACAAAACAAAAATTATACTTGCCATGAATCAAATATCAGAACAAGCCGGAGAAATGGCACTCAGCATCGCCGAGCAATTAAAACAAGAAGGCAGAGAGCAAGAAAAACGTGAATCTATCCGACAGCTTATT
>JANRIC010000189.1:0-22072 GCA_033765345.1 Microscillaceae bacterium | reverse complement strand
CCTTAATTCCTTAATTCCTTAATTCCTTAATTCCTTAATTCCTTAATTCCTTAATTCCTTAATTCCTTAATTCCTTAATTCCTTAATTCCTTAATTCCTTAATTCCTTAATTCCTTAATTCCTTAATTCCTTAATTTATTTAATTTCCCTTATCTTTGAGCAGTATATTTTCAGAAATCAATAAATCAATTCAACAAAAATGGTAAACAAAGTAGTAGCCGATGCCGAAACCGCTTGTGCTGACATCCCTGATGGTGCCGTCTTGTTACTCGGAGGTTTTGGATTGTGTGGAATTCCCGAAAATTGTATTGCTGCCCTGGTCAAAAAAGGAATCAAAGACCTCACCTGCATCTCCAACAATGCCGGAGTTGATGATTTTGGAATCGGACTGATGCTCCAGCAGCGTCAGGTCAAAAAAATGATTTCCTCTTATGTGGGCGAAAACAAAGAATTTGAACGCCAGTTGCTTTCCGGTGAGCTGGAGGTTGAGCTTATTCCTCAGGGTACGCTGGCCGAAAGGGTACGTGCTGCAGGAGCTGGTATCCCTGCATTCTTTACGCCCGCAGGCTATGGTACAGAAGTAGCCGAAGGCAAGGAAGTGCGTGAGTTTAACGGCAAAATGTACCTAATGGAGCATTGGCTACCCGGAGATTTCGCCCTCGTAAAAGCTTGGAAAGGAGATACTTCCGGTAATCTGATCTTCCGAGGAACTGCCCGCAACTTTAACCCAATGATGGCTACGGCTGGTAAAATCACTATTGCCGAAGTAGAAGAACTTGTACCTGCTGGTGCGTTGGATCCCAATATGATTCATACGCCCGGAGTGTATGTACAGCGAATTTTCCAGGGAGTTAATTACCAAAAACGCATTGAACAAAGAACTGTATCAGCTTCCTAAGCATTTGACAAGCAGGTTTTTATATGTTTTTATTTTCCTAAGCTGTTTTTTTAGCGTGCTGAAATCACGGGCACAGGAGATGTTCTGGGCTATCCAAAGTCCGAATATTACTGGAGGCGAACTCATCGCCACAGATCAAGAAGGAAATATGTATTTGACCGCTTATTTCGAAAAAGAACTTCAGATAGGAAACCAAATCCTGAAAGAAGAAAGCGGCAGGTTTTTCCTGGTCAAATTTACACCCGATCAGAAGGTGCTTTGGGTCTTGCAAATGGAATGTCCGATGGAAGATTTGCAGATTCAGGGAGAGACTATTTATCTCTTTGGGCATTTCAAAAATCAGTTCCGAATCGCTGGGGAAGAAGTCTTTGGGAACGAATATTATACCGCTTTTATCGCTCAACTAAACCCTGAAGGTCAGCTAATTTGGCACAAAACCCTTTCAGGGAAAGGCGATGTATTGGCCAAAGAAATGACCCTAGATTCTTTGGGAAATGTGTTTATATGCGGTAATTTTGAAGAGACGGTAGTTTTAGGGGATACGATTTTACATAAAATCCGAAAAAAAAATATTTACCTAGCCAAATACAAACCCGACGGTGAGTTTGGCTGGGCAAGTCAGGCCACTGGAGGGCTCACAGCTTTTACAGGTATCCACGTTTGGGGGCTAACCTGGGACAGCACTGGGCATCTGCTGCTGATGGGTAACCTTTCAGGGGAGGCTTTTTTTGGGAAAACAGGCATCGTGAGTAGTCATGAGGTTTTTGCCGGAGAAGGAGCCGTCTACAACAGCGATATTTTCTTGGCGAGGTATACTCTTGATGGACAGCTGATTTGGGTCAAAAATATCGCCCAAAACGCCGAAGCTCAGGATATGATTTGCTCAGATAATGGAAGCATTTATCTAACGGGTTATTTCTCTGAAAATAGCACAAGTACTTTGGCAAATTTTGACGGCAAAAAGTTAAAAACTGCTCAAAATCAAGCTGTAGAGCAGGTGTTTGTTGCTAAATATTCTCCTTTGGGGAATCTGATCTGGCTCAAAAGAGGCACAAGCCCCTTTAACAATCGCGGAATCAGCATTGCGACCGATCAAAAAAATAAGTATGTTTACATCACAGGCTATTTTTATAAAAATCTGTCTGTTACAGGCTCAGATGACCTGTTTTCGGAACACCAAGGTTTGAATTCAGATATTTTTCTGCTTTGTTTTCAGGCAAACGGCAAATTTATCTTTTTAGAAAAAGCCGCTGGCGTAGAAAATGATCACGTGAGTGATTCTTGGGTAGATACGCAGGAGAATTGGTTGCTTACGGGTCGCTTTAAAAAGGAATTGATCTTTAGGCATACACAGCTTCATTTGGAACACGACAAAAGCAATGCCTTTGTTTTGAAAATACATTTAAAAAAAATAAAATAAGACACCGGGTTTTGGGGCAGTTGTGTATACTTCGCCCTTGTCTCTGTCATCACAGGCAAACAAAAATTATAAACCAAAAACGCTTCAAATATGGCATTAGATAAAAACGGAATCGCAAAAAGAATCGCTCAAGAGCTACAAGATGGGTATTATGTCAATTTGGGTATTGGCATTCCAACACTGGTAGCCAATTATATTCCCGAAGGGATCAACGTGGTTTTACAATCCGAAAACGGATTGCTCGGAATAGGCCCTTTTCCTAAAGAAGCAGACGTAGACCCTGACCTCATCAATGCTGGTAAACAAACTGTCACGATGGTGCCCGGCTCTTCTTTGTTTAGCTCTGCGGATAGCTTTGCCATGATTCGTGGAGAGCACATCGACCTTACCATCCTCGGGGCTATGGAAGTATCCGAAACAGGTGACATTGCCAACTGGAAAATCCCCGGCAAAATGGTCAAAGGTATGGGAGGTGCCATGGACTTGGTGGCTGCCGCCAAAAATATCATCGTAGCCATGCAACACGTAGACAAATACGGGAAGTCCAAACTCCTCAAAACGTGTACGCTGCCTTTAACGGGCGTAAAGTGTGTCCGCAAAATCGTGACTGAGCTGGGTTATTTTGAAGTATTGCCCGAAGGTGGCTTCCAACTCATCGAGTTGGCACCTGATGTGACTATCGAGGAAATTCAAAAATCTACCGAAGGAAAACTTATCATCGAGGGAAATATCCCCGTGATGTCTATTTAAATCTATTTTAAATTCATAATTCTCATGCAAAAACGATTCATCGTAAACACTTTCAAAGGAATAGTCCAAAAACTGTTTTTTGGATTGACGGTTATTTTCATCATCAATAGCTGTGCTCCCGGCGGACCACAGGCTTTTAATGCCTTTAGCCTTCAGGATGACATTGCTTTTGGGCAGCAACTTTCCCAGGAAATCGCCAATAGTCCCAAAGAGTACCCTCTCTTGGATCGTACCAGATACGCCAAAGCTTATCAGATTCTTGAGGATATGAAAAACGAAATCCTGAACTCCGGTTATGTATCTCATAAAGACGATTTCGAGTGGAAATTACACATCATTCACAATGATACCACACTGAATGCCTTCGTGTCACCGGGAGGATATATCTATGTGTATACCGGGCTGATCAAATACCTGGATACTGAAGACCAACTCGCCGGTGTAATGGGGCACGAAATTGCACACGCCGAGCGTCGCCACTCAACTACCAATATGACCAAACAATACGGATTGGCCGCCCTGATTGAGATTATATCCGGGCAAAATACCAGTCAGTTATCGCAATTGGTGGGAGGATTGATCGGTCTGAAATTTAACCGAACCACCGAAGCAGATGCTGATGCACAGTCTGTACTCTATCTCTCCAAGACCAAATACCAATGCAACGGAGCCGCCGGATTTTTTGAGAAACTCCTGTCGGAAGGCAATGCCCAGGAGCCTCCACAGTTCCTCAGTACGCACCCCAGCTCAGCCAACCGTGTGCAAGACATCAACGCCAAAGCTACTGAAATGGGATGCAGCACCAAACCCAGCGGAAGCAATTACCAATTACTAAAGAATAGTATTCCTTAAAAACCCAAAACCTATGAGGTGAAGACCTTAAATGTAGTGGCTGACTAAAACGGTCAACGATGAGATCGCTTTGAGCGACCTCATCGTTTAGGTTGATCTTCAAATAAAGTCATCAAGAACCTTAAATGATCATCTGACAGGAAATGTTTGTTGAGGTGTCGGGAGTCGGGTGTGAGGTGTCGGGTGTGAGGTGTCGGGTGTGAGGTGTCGGGAGTCAGGGGGGCAAATTTGCATCCTACAAAGCCCTGTTTACATCCTACAAAGCCCTGTTTACATCCTACAAAGCCCTGTTTACATCCTACAAAGCCCTGTTTACATCCTACAAAGCCCTGTTTGTATCCTACAAAGCCCTGTTTGTATCCTACAAAGCCCTGTTTGCATCCTACAAAGCCCTGTTTGCATCCTAGAAAACCCTGTTTGTATCTTAGAAAACCCTGTTTGCATCCTAGGAAGCCCTATAATTGAACCAGAAAACCAACTCGTACCTACACAATAAACCCAAACAAATCCGGGTGTTGATTCAGGTGTTCGTATTGGAAAGGGCTACCTTTCAGGCGCTCGAGGAGTTTTTCATAGTCTTGGCGGCTAGGTACTTCTAGCCCTACAAGGGCAGGACCCATTTCACGGTTATTTTTTTTCATATACTCAAAGCAGGTGATGTCATCGTTTTCGCCCAGGATATTGACCAGAAACTCTCTCAAGGCACCGGCTCGCTGCGGGAAACTGATGATAAAATAGTGCTTTAGCCCTTCATAAAGCATTGACCTTTCCTTGATGTCTTCCATACGTGTGATGTCATTGTTGCTTCCGCTGATGACACAAACCACATTTTTGCCTTGGAAGTCGGGGCGATCTTTCAAAAAATCCAGGGCGGCGATGCTCAAAGCACCAGCCGGCTCCACTACGATGGCTTCTTCATTGTACAAGCTCAGAATCGTAGAGCAGACCTTGCCTTCGGGTACGGCGATGACTTCATCCAATATTTGTCGGCAAATGTCAAAAGTCAGGTTTCCTACTCTTTGTACAGCTGCGCCGTCTACGAATTTGTCAATATTCTCGAGTGTGACGATTTCACCTTTTTCCAGGGAGATTTTCATGGCAGCTGCGCCGCTGGGTTCTACGCCGATGATTTTGGTTTTGGGGCTTATTTGTTTGAAATAACTCCCTACGCCTGCCGATAAACCACCGCCGCCTACGGGAAGGATGATGTAGTCGATCTCTTCGGTCATTTGTGAGTAGATTTCCAGCCCGACTGTTGCCTGCCCCTCAATCACTCGGGGGTCATCAAAAGGATGGATAAAGGTCATTTTCTCAGCTTGGCAATATTTGACCGATTCACGGTAGGCATCATCAAAGGTATCTCCGGTAAGTCTCACCTCTACGAATTCCTTCCCAAACATACGCACTTGACTCACCTTTTGCTTAGGGGTAGGGTGCGGCATAAAAATCACTCCACGCACTTTTAATCGGTAGCAGGCATAAGCCAATCCCTGGGCATGGTTGCCAGCACTGGCACAGACTACGCCTTTTTGCAGGTCTTCCTGGGGGAGTCCGCTGATTTTGTAATAAGCACCTCGGATTTTATAGGAGCGTACCGGCTGTAGATCTTCTCTTTTGAGATAAATATGCGCCTGATAACGATCGGATAGGTTGATATTGGTCATCAAAGGTGTTTCAGGGATGATTCCTCTGAGTACGTGTGCTGCTTTTTGGATATTGATGACCGAAGCCAGGGAAGTTTTGGGAAGGGTATCCGTTGTCATAAGCCTAATAAACCTATAAGGTTTTTGAAACCTTATAGGTTTTGGTTTTAAGTTTTGTTGTGAATGTAAAATTATTCGGTTTCTACTTGTACGGGTAGTGCATTACGTTCGGGTCTGAGTTGACGTACCACAGCTCCGGTTTGCCACATTTCAGATTCGCGCAATTCTTTGAGTTCTTCTTCAAGCCCGGCGCGGTAATCGGCTTTGGCATTGGCCTCGATGGTGATTTTAGCCTCATTTCCAGTGGCTACGCTTTCGTACAATTCATCAAAGACAGGTTCTACGGCTTTTCTGAATTTATGTCTCCAATCCAATGCACCTCTTTGGGCAGTGGTAGAGCAGTTGGCATACATCCAATCCATACCATTTTCGGCAACGAGTACGATCAAACTTTGGGTCAATTCTTCTACCGTTTCGTTGAAAGCCTCAGAGGGGCTGTGTCCTTTTTCACGCAGTTTATTGTATTGAGCTTCCATCATACCAGCTAGGGCACCCATCAGTACGCCTCTTTCTCCGGTAAGGTCGCTGAATACTTCTTTTTCAAAAGTAGTCTCAAATAAATAACCCGAACCCACACCGATTCCTAGTGAAACGACTTTATCCCAGGCTTTGCCAGAATAATCTTGATAGATGGCATAACTTGAATTCAGCCCTTTGCCTTCTACAAATAATCTTCTGAGGCTAGTTCCGGATCCTTTGGGAGCAACCAGTACTACGTCCACATGCGGTGGAGGGATAATGCCAGTTTGGTCTTTGTAAGTGATACCGAATCCGTGAGAGAAATATAAGGTTTTGCCTTCGGTGAGGTAGGGAAGCACTTGCGCCCAGCATTGGATTTGCCCGGCATCAGAGAGTAGATATTGGATAATGGTAGCTTTTTCAAGAGCTTCCTCGATCGAGAACAGATCATGTCCTTCTACCCAACCGTCAGCCAGTGCTTTTTCGTAAGATTTGGAGTCTTTTCTTTGTCCTACGATGACATTAAAACCATTGTCTTTGAGATTCAAGGCTTGTCCGGGTCCTTGCACACCATAGCCGATGATGGCGATGGTTTCGTCTTTGAGGGTTTCGAGAGCTTTCTCCAGGGGGTATTCTTCGCGGGTAACCACATTCTCGATTACACCTCCAAAATTTAATTGAGCCATAGTATTATAGTTTAAGATAAAATTTAGTTTTTAATAATTGAAAGATTTGATTTGCTCCAGTTTGGTCAATGCCACTCTTCCGGATCGGGCAAATTCCATGAGACCAAAAGTTTTGAGTTGTGCAAAAAACTGGTCTACTTCTTTTTCGTTGCCGGTCTGTTGGATTACAATAAAATCCGGTTCAATGGTCAGAATCAGGGTTTTGTAGCCTTTCATGACTCCCTCGATGCGGGTTTGGTGCTCAAGGAAGGTATTGATGGCAACTTTGTACATGGCAATCTCCTGAGAAATAACCTGGGTATCTTCGTAAACAAAAGCATCAAAAACATCAATTTGTTTTTTGATCTGTTCGAGTACCTTGTTGGCCAAATCAGGCTGGATATGTACCACAATCGTATAGCGCGAAATACCCTGCGTATCTGAGTGTGCCACAGTAAGGCTATCAATGTTAATGCGTCGGCGATTGAAAAGGATGGTGATTCTATTGAGTAATCCCATTTTATCATCGCTAAAGACGGTATAAGTATGTCGAGTTTCCATGTATTTTTTGTCCATAGTCCATAGATGATTATCTATAGAGCTTCATTCAACTTGGATAAATTAAGATAAACCTGAAAGTCATCATAAGACCTTAAATAGTCTATTTTCCAATAAATTATAAAATTTCTATGGATCATAGACTATCAACCATCGACTAACTCAGACGAATATTTGCCACAGATTCTCCGGTAGGGATCATGGGGAATACATTTTCTTCTTTTTCTACTTCTACTTCCAGCAGGAAGGGTTGTTCGGAAGCCAACATTTTCTCAACGGCTGCTTCCAGGTCTTCTCTCAGGCTTACCTTTTGAGCGTCGATGCCATAGCTTTTGCTGATTCCAATAAAATCAGGATTGACCATTTCAGTAAAAGAGTAGCGTTTCTCAAAGAAAAGTTGTTGCCATTGACGCACCATTCCTAGAAAGTGATTATTGAGGATGACAATTTTGAGGTTTAGTCCTGTCTGGAAGATTGTACCTAGCTCCTGAATGGTCATCTGGAAACCTCCATCACCGATGATGGCTATCACTTCGCGGTCGGGGCGGGCTACTTTGGCACCAAAGGCTGCTGGAAGTGCAAAACCCATTGTACCCAAGCCTCCAGAAGTAACATAACTCAGGGATTGATCAAATTTATAATATCGAGAAGCTACCATTTGGTGTTGACCGACATCCGTTACAATGACTGCCTGCCCTTTGGTTTTTTCAGAGATCATATTGATTACTTCTGCCATTTTGATTTGCTCTTGAGACAAATCTGGGTGAATTTCATCTTTGATTACTTTTTGAAATTCAATGTGGTATGCATCCTCGAACTCTTGAAGCCATTCAGGGTGACTGTTGCTGTTTACCAGAGGGATAAGTGCTTGTAGAGCTTCCTTGGCATCTCCGAGTACAGCTACGTCGGCAGGAATGACCTTATTAATTTCAGCAGGATCAATTTCTATGTGGATGATCTTTGCCTGTTTGGCATAACGTTTTACATCCCCCGTTACCCGGTCATCGAAGCGCATTCCTACGGCGATGAGCAGGTCGGCTTCATTGGTTTTGATATTTGGGGCATAATTCCCGTGCATTCCTAGCATACCTACGTACAGGGGATGTTGGCAGGATAAGGCCGAAAGCCCCAATACGGTAGAAGCAGCCGGAATGCCTGTTTTCTCGATCAATGTCTGCATCTCTTCCTCGGCTTTGGCCAATAAGATTCCCTGCCCCCACAAAAGCAATGGCTTTTTGGCTTGGTTAATCAAATCTGCGGCAGCCTGAATTGCTTGTGCCTGTATTTTGGGAACCGGATGATAGCTTGCAATGTATTCGCAGGGCTTATAATTAAATTCTGTTTGAGCAAATTGGGCATCCTTGGTAATATCAATCAACACAGGACCTGGACGACCCGAACGGGCTATGTAAAAAGCCTTGGCAAGCGCTGTCGGAATATCCTCAGCCTTGGCAACCTGAAAGTTCCATTTAGTCACTGCGGAGGTAATTCCCACTACGTCGGTTTCTTGAAAGGCATCTGTACCCAATAAATGACTTGCGACCTGCCCTGTAATGCAGACGATGGGTGTAGAATCAATCAAAGCATCGGCCAAGCCTGTGACCAGGTTGGTAGCTCCGGGTCCTGAAGTAGCGATACAAACCCCTACTTTCTGCGAAATTCGGGCGTAACCTTGGGCACTGTGTACAGACCCCTGTTCGTGACGTGATAAAATGTGCTGGATTTTGTCCTGGTACTTGTACAGTTCATCGTACACCGGCATGATAGCTCCTCCAGGATAACCGAACATCACTTCTACCCCTTCGGCAATAAGGGATAAAATGACCGCTTCGGCTCCACTTACTCTGCTTGTCTGAATCTGAGGCTTTAAAGCCTCACTCAGCACTTCCTTTGCGGGTTTTTTGGTTAGCGTATTCATACAAATAAAGCATTAATTAAGAAAGTATTGTATAGGTATAAAATTCAAAAACTCAAATTTAAACACAGATGAAAGTAATTATCAGGATTTCACTGAATGATTGTCCTGATTTTTCACTATTTATATCATTCAAATTATAAAATTCATTTACTTTTTGAAAATGATTTATTCAAATAATTAAGTATACACAATGGACTATCGGCTATGGACTTTACCACTCGTCCGTTACACAACCTTCGGAAGCAGAAGAAACCGAGCGAAGGTATTTGGCTAAAATACCTTTGGTGAATTTGGGCTCAGGTGCTTTCCATTCGCTACGTCTGTGGGCGATTTCTTCCTCGCTCAAATGAGCTACTAGGCGATTATTGATGGCATCTATGGTGATTTGATCTCCATCCTTGAGTAAGGCAATCAATCCGCCGTCGTAGGCTTCTGGCGTAATATGCCCTACCACAAATCCGTGGGAACCTCCGGAGAAGCGTCCGTCTGTAATCATGGCTACACTTTTGCCCAATCCTGCACCCATTACGGCAGCGGTTGGTTTGAGCATTTCAGGCATACCAGGTGCGCCTTTGGGTCCGGAGTATCGAATCACGATTACTTCTCCTGGCTGGACTTTTCCCTGTGAAATCCCGTCAATGGCTGCAAATTCATCATCAAAAACTTTGGCGGGTCCTTCAAATAATTCACCTTCTTTGCCGGTGATCTTAGCCACAGCCCCTTTTTCGGCCAGATTCCCATAGAGAATCTGTAGGTGTCCCTGGGCTTTGATAGGTTGAGAAATCGGGTAGATTACTTTTTGGTCGGAAGAAGGTAGAGGCGTATTGGCTAGATTTTCAGCAATCGTCTTGCCTGTGATGGTTAGGCAATCACCGTATAATAAGCCTTCTTCCAAGAGCATTTTCATGACAGTAGGAATACCCCCTATTCCGTGCAAGTCTTCCATGAGGTATTTACCACTGGGCTTGAGGTCGGCCAGGAAGGGTGTTTTATTGCTGATTCTTTGAAAATCGTCAATACTTAGGGGAATATCCACGGATTTGGCGATGGCAATCATGTGCAAAACGGCATTTGTTGAACCACCCAGTACCATGATGAGCGTAAGGGCATTTTCAAAAGATTCGCGACTCAGGATCTTACGTGGAGTAAGGTCTTTTTCTAATAATTGATAGATTGCTGAGCCGATTTGGGCGCATTCCTGCTGTTTCTTGGGGCTGAGTGCCGGATTGGAAGCACTGTAAGGCAGACTCATTCCGAGAGCCTCGATGGCAGAGGCCATAGTATTGGCGGTGTACATCCCTCCACAGGCACCTGCTCCGGGGCAAGAGTTTTGAATAATACCCAGATAATCATCGTCATTGAGTTTGCCAGCAAATTTTTCTCCATAGGCCTCAAAGGCTGAAATGATATTGAGTTTGCGGTCTTTGTAGCACCCTGAGGCAATCGTACCTCCATAGACCATAATTGCTGGGCGATCCAGCCTCCCCATAGCCATCAGTGCGCCGGGCATATTTTTATCACAACCTACTACTGCCACGAGGGCATCATACCATTGTGCTTGTACGACCACCTCAATAGAATCTGCAATAATATCGCGGGAAGGGAGCGAGTACATCATTCCTTCTGTGCCGTTGGAGATTCCATCACTTACTCCGATGGTATTGAAAATTAGACCGACGGTATTGTTTTTCCAGGTGCTTTCTTTGACTTTGAGTGCCAAATCATTGAGGTGCATATTGCAGGTATTGCCTTCGTAGCCTGTGCTTACGATTCCGACCTGTGGTTTTTTAAGGTCTTCCTGCGTAAGTCCGATCCCATAGAGCATTGCTTGAGCGGCAGGCTGACTGGGGTCCTGGGTGATGCGTTGGCTGTATTTGTTGAGTTTATGCATAGAATCTATTCTGTGATTTATTTGATTTTTATTTCTTGGGATTCATTTCCCTTATATCAGATTGAATTTTTCCGAATATGTCAAAGTTATTTTATTGAAATGTTCACAAATTATACCCAGATTAAAGTGATTTGCCTGATTTTCTTGATTGATTTTCTTGATTATTCATGATTTAAGAGCTAAAATTTCGGAAAACCACTTCGGTTTGGGTATAAATTTAGATGATGGTATAGGTTTGACAACTTTCGGCTCGGACAAATTGTTGATACTCCTGCTGAAGTACAAATCCCAGCGTATTTTCCCAATTCAATTTAACCGGATAACGATCTATGGTATGGATGCCGACCACCTCGGTGGCTGTTCCGGTGAAAAAAGCTCCATCAATATTTTCCAGGACTTCCGGCTTAAATAGTTCTTCTTTGACGCGCATACCCAAATCTTTGGCCAGTTGCATAATGGTAGATCGGGTAATACCGGGAAGAATATTGCCGATAGGAGGGGTATAAAGTGTACCGTTTTTCTCATAGAAAAAATTCTGTCCTGCGCCTTCGGCCACAAAGCCCTGGCTATCCAGCAATAAAGCTTCATCAAAACCTTTTTGTCGGGCTTCAAAAGTTGCCAATGAGGAATTTATATAAGCACCTGTAATTTTGGCTTGTGCAGGATAGGCTTTTGGGTTAGGGCGTTCATAAGAGGAAATCATAACTCTGAGTGGTTTATCGCCGAGGTATTTACCCCATTGCCAGGTACCCATAAATACATTTACTTGAGCAGAAGGGTACAGAGACATTTCTTCTCCGAGATAGATTAGTGGCCGGATATAGGCATCTGTTAGTTTGTTTTCGATCAAGAGGCGGTATGCAATCTGCTCTAGTTCATCTGTTTGGAGAGGTATTTTGATATTGACTGCTGCGGCAGACTGTTTGAGTCGCTCAAAATGTTCTTTAGATTTGAAAATACTCACACCGCCCTCGATGGTTTTATAGGCTCGGATACCTTCAAAGACTCCAATGCCATAATGGAGTGTTTGGCTAAAAGGATTAGGACCTATTTTATAGGCTTTATCAAATCTTCCGTTATGATAGATAATTAAGTTTTGGTATATCATCGTATTCACAATTAATTCTTTATCAGCAATTTATAGCTAAAAAAAAGCTGTTCTTACTTGGGGTAAGAACAGCCTCTTTGATCATTTTATATTTGATTACAGCCTTCTTACCCCTGGGCATTGAATGACCAGAATAATGACTAGGGGAATAATGACTAAGGTAAAGTTCAATTTAGTAGAGTTATTTTTTGTTAAATTTACTTTAAAACAAATAAACCCCTAGCACACTTCAAAAGAAAATCCCTGTTTTTTTGCCTAAATCGAAAATCCATGTAAATATTCTGAGATAAGCTTGAATATTATAGGGATAATTTGGGAATAATGTAAATACACCTAATTTTATAGGGTATATGATTCAGCGCAAATGAATAATTTCGGAAAAGAAATTTTTACTGTATTTTTATAGGCTTATTCAGGAATTAGCTCATCCATCAATTCCTTGATTTTATCTTCCAGTCTGGGCAGGGCATCGTGGGGCATAGCCACGTCAATGTCATCAATATGCCAGAATTCAATTTTATGCTCCCAATCCGGGAACATTTCCTTTGTGAAGGGGCGGTGTTCTTTTTCTTTGAGGGCAATGATGCGGTGAGCGGCTTGTAGGTCTTCTTCGGTGACTTGTTCAGGGAAGCGCTCGGGATAGTCGCTAATGCCTCTTTGGAGAAGTGCGTCTTGGGCGAAGACTGAGATTGGTCCGATATTGTTAGCATTAGCAGCCCGATAACCCTTGGAAAAGGCTTCCCACTCGATTCCTTTTAAAGGAGCGTGATAATTAAAATAGATTTCAGCAAAGCGGCTACGGTAATAATTGCCAGTACAAAGGAAAAGTATTTTAGATTTCATTTTGAGATGATTTACGGGAATATGATTATTAAAAAAGCTGATTTTTGGGCTTTTGGTGTTGTTTTTTGTATTTATTTGAATATTTAATACCTGATTGCCAAGCCCTAAACCTGCAAGCAAATATACATATTTATTCAAGCTTAAAGCCGATGAGTAGTATATCATCTCTTTGCTGCGTGCCTTGCATGTGAAGGATAAGTTTTTCCTCAAGAATTTCTTTTTGTTTGGGGAGGGGTTCAGCATTGATTTCACAGAGAAGCTTACGGAAGGCTTTTTCTCCCAACCTTTTGCGAGCGGAGTTGTTTTGGTCTACAAACCCGTCCGAACCCATATAAATCTGCGTACCCGGACTAAAGATAATCTCTCTGCATTCAAAAGGGGTATCAAGATTTTGAATACCTCCAATGGATCTTCGGCTGCCTTTTACTTCTATGACTTGCTTCTGGAGTGGGTATCTAAAAAACATAGAGCTTTTGGCACCAGCATATTTTGCCAAAGTCAGTCCTTTGCTGTATTCTTCTAAGACAAGCACAGACATATCCATTCCATTATTATTCTGGGTTTCTGCTTGTTTGAGGGCAAATTTCACTTCTTTGTGGACTTGTTCCAGGATTTCACTGGGGTTGGTGTGTTGCTGAAGGGAAATGACTTTATCCAAAACCGTATTGCCGATCATACTCATTAAAGCACCTGGTACGCCGTGTCCTGTGCAGTCGGCAGTAACGATAATTCGGGCATTTTTGACGGTATTGACCCAATAAAAATCTCCTGATACTACGTCTTTGGGTTTATAAATGACAAAATGCTCCCCTAATATTTTTTGCATGCGGTGGGGATAAGGCAAAATAGCCGTTTGGATAGAGAGTGCGGCATTGATACTGCTACGGATTTGGCGGTTACGCTCTTCTAGTTCCTGATTTTTGAGGGATATTTTTTGCTGACTTTCAATCAACTTTTCATAAGATTTTCTAAGTACCAGTTCATTGGCTTTGAGTTTATCATTAAAGAGTTCAAGTTCTTGATTCTTCTTTTCTATATAATCTCTTTGTGTAGTGATTTCTTCCTGATTTTGAATCAGTTCTTCGTTTTGAGCAGCGATTTCTTGGGTACGTTCTATGACTTTGTGCTCCAGGTGTTCATTATGGGTTTTTAGTTCCTGGATCAGATCGCGATTATTCTGAAAAATATTTGTGATGATACCAAACCAGGGTTTCCATTGCGTAGGAGGGGAATACTTAAGCAAAGGAAGTGCTGAGTTTTCTCTTTGGATATGCTCTATGAGGGCATGGGCTGGCTGTATAAACCGTTTTCGGGTATAATAAGATGTGATGACCAAAACCAAAGAAATACTTACTAAAATAAAAATAGTACTGACCCCGATGTCATAGAAAATACTGAGATAAGTCTCCCAAATGCTTACAACATAGACGAGCTTCCAGGATGTACCAGGAACCGATTCATAATAAAGTAAGTAGCCGCTTAACTGATGTAGTTTTTTTTCTTCCCAATGGTCTAATTTTGAGTCCATGTTTTTCAAAGGCTTGGGAAAAGCTGCTAGGGATTTCTCGACTTCTTTCTGGGCGGAAGACACCAGCCTTGGGTGCGCTAAAAGCTGTTTTTTATCATTGATCAAAAATATTTCTCCCAATTCTCTTTGAGATTGTCCGATGATTTTATTGAGCGAATCCAATGTCAGGTCAATACCTGCCAAACCTTCGTAATGATTCGCCTTATAAAGGGGGATTATCGCTGAAACCATCAGCCCTTTACCAGTTTCATCTACATAGACGGCTGTCCATTTGATTTGGCGATGGGGGTTTTGTTCCGGGAAAACGTCAAAATAGGTGGTATGAAAGCGATCGAAGACAGCCTTGTCGACTCTAAAATCCTTAGAAGGGATAAAGGGATAAATATTTACAAAACAATCTCTAAAACTGGTATAGGTAAGCACTACATTGGGGGTATGATCCAATATTGACTTGTGAATCGGATTAAGCTGTAGGGCGATATTGATTTCGTGTATCAATTCATCGGATAGTTCGCCTAAGACACCTAGCCCGGTGATATTACCAATTTGCTTTTTAAGTGAATCTGGCAATTGATCCAAATGAAAATAATGATCCTCATGCTGATCTTTGAGATATTTAAAAAGTGGGCTTGGGGATACCAAATCTTTGTGTAACAAATAAAATTCTGCATTTTCTTGGATAGAGTGCAAACTACTGTGAACAATACTGATAATCGTATTGAGTTGTGATACATTATCCTGTACTTGTCTTCGAATTTGGCTTTTTTCATATTCAAAGCGGTTTTGAAATTGAAACCACGCAAGGGCAGCAGCGGTACACAATACAATGATAAAAGTACCAAAGACGACTAGATAATATCCTCTAAATACCCTGTTTTCATCCATCTTGATCCTGAAATTAATTTTGTATTATCTCATAAGCTCGGTTTAATATGGATACTATATATAAAAAATCTTAAAGACATCAGGTCATCTTTCATTTTTAGTATACCATGTAGACTTGGTTTATCTCTAATGAATCAATAATTAAGCCTTGTCTGTAAGTGAAAGTTTATAAATAAATCGATATAGCATTTCTGTAAGATTCATGAAATATTAAAAAAATATTACATGGTATATTTGAAAACAATCATATAAAATATGCTTAAACTAAGAAGCCCAAGATGTTGCTTTAAACTCTATAGCGATAATGAGATAGATTTTAAAGAAAATTGTTTAAAAATCAGGTGTTTATGCTTTAGTAAATTTTTTCTAATTGAATTCGATATGTTTTACAAAGAATGTAATAAATACGGTCATTTTTAGCATATAAGTCCTTCTAGGTATTGTTTTTGGGTCAAATCTTAAAGCCCATTAGCAGTATATCATCTCTTTGCTGCGTGTTCTGCATGTGATTTTTAAGCTCTTCTTCCAGGATTAGCTTTTGTTTGTCTAGCGGTTCGGAGGCGATTTGACAAAGAATTTTTCTAAAGGCTTTTTCGCCCAATCTTTTTCTGGCACTATTATTTTGATCTACATAGCCATCTGAACCCATATAAATCAGAGTGCCTGGGCTAAAAATAATTTCACGTGTTTCAAACGGAATGTGAATATTTTGATGTCCCCCGATGGCACGGCGGCTACCCTTGACCTCAATGACTTCTTTTTCTCGTGGATATCTAAAATACATAGAGTTTTTAGCTCCTGCATACCTAGCCAAAGTAAGTCCTTTTTGGTATTCGTGAAGCACAAGTACAGACATATCCATCCCGTTGTTATTTTTGGTTTCTTCTTGCTTGAGGGCAAATTGCACCTCTTTGTGTACTTCCTCAAGAATTTTAGAAGGGTCTGTATTGCATTGCATCGTAATTACTTTATCTAGTACCGTATTGCCGATCATACTCATCAAAGCTCCGGGAACGCCATGTCCGGTACAATCTGCAGCTACAATAATGCGACAATTATTCACTTCTTGAATCCAATAAAAATCCCCAGATACTACGTCTTTGGGCTTATAGATTACAAAATAATCTCCCAGAATTTCTTTCATACGGTAGGGATAAGGAAGAATGGCTGTTTGGATAGAAAGAGCTGCATTGATACTACTTCGGATTTGGCGGTTACGCTCTTCCAGCTCAAGATTTTTTAAGGAAATTTTCTGCTGGCTCTCGCTCAGTTTATCATTGGCTTTTTTGAGGATGAGCTCATTGGCTTGAAGTTTGGAGTTAATTATCTCCAATTCTTTATTCTTATTTTCTACATAATCCCTCTGAGCAGCTATTTCTTCTCTTTGTTGGTATAATTCTTCATTTTGTACTTGTATTTCTTCTTTTTGTGATTGAATATGCTCGGTTTGTCGCTTAACTTCTAGCTCAAGCTCTTCTTTTTGCCGCTCAATCATTTTTTGTTTTTCTTCCTTATGTGTTTTGACCTCAATTTGCATCACTTTAAAGCGATAGGCTAGCCCCAAAGAGAAAAGTGTCACTTGAAGCAAGTTTCCAATATTATAAGGTTCAATATAAAAATCATAAGGAATCACACCAGTAGCGGTAAAGATATTTAAAATGGAAGCCAACAAAAACATAGAATCAGCCAGCAAAAAATACCTTGCAGGCTTGAAACCAGTCATAATACTGCGGATACTAATGTATAGCATACTGAAAATGACCAAAGTAAATACCAAGAAACTTAATATCCCTAGGGAATATCCCAAGAGGGCTAATAAAAGTATAAACACCTGGGCAATAGCCAAGATAATTACAAGACGGCTTAGTTTGGGAGAGAATTCAGACAAACGCAAGTAACTTCTTGCAAATAAAACCAAAGCAATCCAACTCACACTCAGGAAAATACCAAGATACGCAAAGCTTTCATCTGGGCGGTCAGGCATCAAATAATGCCCCACCAGACCACTTTCCACACTCAGTGAAGCAAGCAAACCGCTCAGAAATATAGAAAAAAACAAATAAGCAATATCACGGATATAAATAAAAATAACCAACTTGTATACAATGATGATCATCAATACCCCTGCATTAAAAGCATAAAAAAGGCTTCTGACAAAAAAAGCAGACCAAGCTTCGGAATAAGTCTTTAGCTCCAATCTTTTAAAGAAATTATAAGTGTTATTGAGGCTTTTGGTATCTTCGGTAATTTGTGACATTTTCAAATATACTACCGTAGCCCGATTCGGTTGGAGATACAAAGGAAGGTGTAGAAAACGACCCAGATTCTCTTCGCGCTTTGAAATGGGATAGGCATTTCCAATCTTCTTGACGTGAAGATTGCCCAAACTATCATAAAAATATGCCTTGACCTCATCCCAGATATCTGTAGTAAGGATGAACTTTTCACTTTTATTTTGGTTGAGTAGCACTATTTTTAGCCAAATGTGGTCGTAATTAATACTTTGTGGGTTTTTAAATTTTGAGATAGGTATAAACTCATCGGCAAAATCTTGACTCACTCTTTCAAAAGTAAGAATACCGCCGCTATCTGGTAGTATCTCAACGTCTTCGTCTAAGCCCCAATGATCTTCCGAAGAGGATAATACATAAGGCGATTGCGCAAAAAGTCCCCAGGATACGACCGATAAACAAAATGTACAAGTAAGTTTTATGAATTGTGATTTCATCATGGTAGTTTAGTGTACCTTTGAAAAGAATAATAATTAGTCTTAAATTTTGCTTGCATCGGCCGGTTCTAACATATACTCAAATTAAAGTGATTTAAAATACAAGATCCCCTCGGGGCAAGTTTGTCATGATTTAAAAACTGAAACTTCGTAAAACCACTTTAGTTTGCGTACAAATGCTTTCCAGATAAATAAAATTTTACCCTGGAAAGATTTAATTCATTGAGCAAATTATGTAACCAATTTGATGAGAAATTGGATTTGATATTTGTTTCTTCTACTGAAAAAAAAGTGCCAATTCAACGCATCTAAGAAATTAAATTCTTAGAAATATTACATCCCTTCACAAAAAAATAAATTGTGAATTACTTACAAAAAGCAAAAAAAAAGCTTTTGACTTATACACTTTCTTCATCTGTATTCATCAAAACCTCAAGGATTTGTTGAGCGGCCACCGAAATGATCGTACCCGGGCCGAAAATGCCTGAGACTCCCGCATCGTACAAAAACTGATAATCTTTGGGTGGTATTACCCCTCCGGCAATCACCATAATATCTTCTCTACCAAACTCTGCTAGTTTTTGAATCAATTGGGGAATCAGGGTTTTATGCCCAGCCGCCAGACTGGATACTCCTACAATGTGTACATCATTTTCAATGGCTTGGGTAGCGACCTCCTCTGGGGTTTGAAACAAAGGTCCGATATCCACATCAAAGCCCAAATCGGCAAAGCCTGTCGCAATGACTTTAGCACCCCGGTCGTGTCCGTCTTGCCCCATTTTAGCCACTAGGATTCGCGGGCGGCGGCCTTCGAGTTCGGCAAATTGGTCTGCCATTTCCAGGGCTTTTTTAAAATTTTCATCCTCAGAGACCTCTGCCGAGTAGATACCCGAAATGGATCGAGTCACAGCCCTATGTCGCCCAAATACTTTTTCCATTGCTGTGGATATTTCGCCGAGTGTAGCTCTCAGTCGGGCAGCTTTTACAGCCAGCTCCAATAAATTACCTTTACCTGTTTGGGCACAGTTGGTGATGGTTTCCAGGGCAGATTGTACTTCAGCTTCATTTCTGGATGATTTGAGTGCTTCCAGGCGCGCCATTTGTGATTTAAGCACGGCTGCATTATCTACTTCCAGAATATCGATTGCCTCATCTTGCTCAGGGCGATAGCGATTTACCCCCACAATCACTTCCTTGCCCGAATCTATACGAGCTTGCTTTTTAGCAGCAGCTTCCTCAATACGCATTTTGGGGAGTCCGATCTCGATGGCTTTAGTCATACCACCCAGTTCTTCTACTTCCTGAATCAGAGCCCAGGCTCGATGGCAGAGATCGTGGGTAAGTTTTTCCACATAAAAGGAGCCTCCCCAAGGATCAACCACCCGAGTAATGCCAGTTTCATATTGCAGATAAAGCTGTGTATTACGGGCAATCCGTGCCGAAAAGTCAGTTGGTAGTGCCAAGGCTTCATCAAGCGAATTGGTATGGAGTGATTGAGTATGCCCCAAGGCTGCGGCAAGTGCCTCGATACAAGTCCGGGTTACGTTATTAAATACGTCTTGTTCGGTAAGGCTGTATCCGGAGGTCTGGCAGTGGGTACGCAAAGCCATAGATTTAGGGTTTTGTGGATTGAATTGCTGTACGATTTTAGACCAAAGCAGTCGCCCGGCGCGCATCTTGGCAATTTCCATAAAATGATTCATGCCAATACCCCAGAAAAAAGACAGACGGGGTGCAAAATCGTCTATATTTAGTCCTGCTTTAAGCCCAGTTCGGATGTATTCCAGCCCGTCGGCCAGGGTATAGGCCAGTTCAATATCTGCTGGAGCCCCTGCTTCGTGCATGTGGTAGCCACTGATACTGATGGAATTGAATTTGGGCATGTGACGTGCTACGTATTCAAAGATATCGGCAATAATACGCATACTGTGTTCAGGAGGATAGATATAGGTATTACGCACCATAAATTCCTTGAGAATATCATTTTGGATCGTACCATTGAGGGCATCCGGAGCTACACCTTGCTCTTCGGCAGCTATGATATAAAAAGCCATGATTGGAATCACGGCACCGTTCATGGTCATAGATACCGACATCTGATCCAGCGGAATGCCGTCAAAGAGGATTTTCATGTCTTCTACCGAATCAATGGCCACACCTGCTTTGCCTACATCGCCTACTACTCTCGGATTGTCCGAATCATACCCCCTGTGCGTAGCCAAATCAAAGGCTACTGAAAGCCCTTTTTGCCCTCCGGCTAGGTTTCTTCGATAAAAGGCATTGGATTCTTCGGCGGTAGAAAAACCGGCATATTGGCGGATCGTCCAAGACTGTTGTACATACATCGTGGCGTAAGGACCGCGCAGGTAAGGTGGCTTACCAGCGATAAAGTGCAGATGCTCCACTTCTGCCATGTCAGCCTCGGTATAAAATGGTTTTACAGCGATTTGTTCGGGAGTAATCCAGGCTTTTGTCGTAGAATTACCTGGTTTCGCAGATTTTAAGGAAGGATTAAAAGATATTTTGCTAAAATCGGGTTTCATATCTTTGGGTGAATGCCGTTTAATTTTCACGAAAATAGAAATTTTTTTTGGAAAATAGAATGACTCGAGGATAAGCTCTCAAAGAAATTACACAAAAAATCCCAGTAATTCTTTTTACAAAATTATGTATATTTGTATATGATGAAACTACCGATCGGCATACAGGATTTTCAGGAGTTGCGTAGAGGCGATTATCTATACGTGGATAAAACGCAATACATCCATCATTTGGTTACTGAAAACAAGTATTATTTCCTTTCGCGCCCCCGTCGATTTGGGAAGTCGCTGCTGGTATCTACCCTAAAAGAACTCTTTGAAGGTAATCAGGAATTATTCAAAGGCTTATGGATTGAAAATCATTGGGATTGGACACAAAAAAATCCGGTCCTTGATTTTCGCTTCAATAATGCCAGTTATAAAATCTCCGGTTTGGAAGCTTTTTTAAAAGATATTCTCAGAATCCAATCCGAAGAGCATCAAATCACACTGCGAGATGCCCCTTACCCCAGCCAACTTGAGGAACTGATCAAGTCGATTTCTCAGAAATATGGAAAGGTAGTCGTGCTGATCGATGAATACGACAAACCCATTCTGGATTACTTGCATGACATTCCCCAAGCAGCAGCCAACCGGGATATTCTCAAAAATTTCTACTCTGTACTCAAACCCCTCGATCCGCATCTACGCCTTGTACTGCTTACAGGAGTGAGTAAGTTCAGTCGGGTATCTATCTTTTCGGAGCTGAATAATTTGTTTGATTTGACTTTATATGGCGATTATGCTGCGATGTTGGGTTATACACAACAAGAACTGGAATTTTATTTTGAAAATAGAATCTTAGAACTGGCTCCTACATTTGGGGGAAAGGAGGCATTACTTGCTGAAATCAAAAAGTGGTACAACGGCTATTCCTGGGATGGACAAAATTATGTATACAATCCTTTATCAGTGCTGAATTTTTTTGCCAAAAGACAATTTGAAAACTTCTGGTTCGAGACCGGAACGCCCACCTTTCTGCTCAAGCTCTTAGACCGGGAGCGAAGTTATAACCTGGACAAGATCAAAGCAAGCCCTGTTTCCTTCAATAGTTTTGAGCTTGAGTACATCAGCCCAGAGGCATTACTTTTTCAAACGGGCTACCTGACCATCAAAGCCATCGGGGCAAATCAGATTTATACCCTTTCATATCCCAATTATGAAGTCAAAAACTCACTGCTCCAGTACCTGCTTGCCCAGTATAGCCACAGCTATGCCCCCCGCTTG
>JANRIC010000188.1:0-33848 GCA_033765345.1 Microscillaceae bacterium | reverse complement strand
TCTTAATTCTTAATTCTTAATTCTTAATTCTTAATTCTTAATTCTTAATTCTTAATTCTTAATTCTTAATTCTTAATTCTTAATTCTTAATTCTTAATTCTTAATTCTTAATTCTTAATTCTTAATTCTTAATTCTCTTCATTCTTTTCCAAATATTTTTTTGATTTTTTAATCCCTGTCTAAATTTGCACCCGAAATCTAAAAATAAGAAATTACGGAAAATCCTCCGTATCTTTAAATCTTTCTCTAATTCTATTAAATGATGGATATTAAAATTGAAAAACTCACTAAAAAGTATGTCGATCAGGTAGCCGTAGATCATATTTCTTTTGAGGTCAAAACTGGTGAGATTTTGGGCTTCCTCGGACCCAACGGTGCTGGTAAGACGACCACTATGAAAATGATCACTAGCTACCTCGCTCTGGGAGAAGGTGATATCCTGATTGATGGAAAATCTGTAAAAACCCACGCTCAGGATTTAAAAAAACACCTGGGTTACCTCCCCGAACACAACCCGCTTTATCTCGAGATGCCTGTGCTGGACTACCTACGCTTTTGTGCCGAATTGCAGGGCGTAGCCAAAGAAAAAATCTCGCAACGCATCCGAGAGATGGTCGTCCTCTGTGGGCTTGACCGGGAAAAACACAAAAATATTGGAGAACTTTCCAAAGGTTATCGCCAAAGGGTCGGACTGGCGCAAGCACTTATCCACGACCCGGAGATTCTCATTCTGGATGAGCCTACCACCGGGCTTGACCCCAACCAGATCGTGGAGATACGCAAACTTATCCGCGAACTGGGCAAAGCCAAAACGGTGATTCTCAGTACGCATATTTTGCCAGAAGTAGAAACTACCTGCGACCGGATTTTGATCATCCACCAAGGCAAAATCGTAGCCGATGGCACTCCTGAAAACCTCCGTCAACAAGCCCAAGGGCAGGAAGTGATCCGAGTCAAAATCGAGGACGGCAACCCTGAAACTATTCTTGAAGCACTTCAACAAACCGATACAGTGGCACAGGCGAAGATGCTTGATCCAAACGCGCATCTCTTTGAAATAGAAAGCAAAGTTCAGCTTTCGTCCAAAAGAAATATTTTCCAGCTTTGCGTGCAAAACAATTGGGTGCTGACCGAAATGGTGCCCCAAGAAACCAAACTCGAGGATATTTTCAGAGATTTGACCATGAATTGATTCACTCCATCTAGGGGCAACTCCCCGCAGACTTTACTAAAAAAAATACGATTTTAACAATGCATACCATACAAATAATTGCTAAACGAGAATTGAGAATCTTTTTTGATTCCTTGATTGCTTATATTCTCTTGATCTTTTTCTTGGGTTTTAGCGGGTTTTTTACCTGGCTTTATGGCAATGATGTTTTCCTGAGCGGGCAAGCAAATCTTCGAGTTTTTTTTGAAGTGGCTCGCTGGACACTGTTCTTTTTCATTCCCCTACTTACTATGGGGCTTTTGGCCGAAGAAAAAAAATCAGGTACTATTGAGATATTACTGACCAAGTCAGTGACCGACCGGCAAGTGGTACTGGGCAAATTTAGCTCTACTTTGTTGCTGATTTTCATTGCCTTATCCCTTACATTCCCTTATATCTGGACAGTCTCCAGCCTGGGTAATTTAGATTGGGGCGCTACACTTTTTGGGTATTTTGCCCTCTTGCTGATGAGTGCAGCCTATATCAGCATCGGTATTTATGCCAGCAGCCTGACCGACAACCAAATCGTGGCCGCTTTGACAGCTTTTTTTATCAGCCTGTTTTTCCAGATGATTTTTAATGTATTAGGAGGTAACTTGGGTGGTTTCCTGGGAGAAATATTTACCTATCTGAGCATGTATGATCATTTTGAAAGCCTGGCTCGAGGTGTATTGGATTCTAGAGACATGATTTACTTTTTATCCATTTCTATTTTGGGGTTATTTTTAGCCGAAGTATCATTAAGTAAAAGAAATATCATTAGCTAATTATGAAAAAAAAAGCGTTGAACACAACTATTTTTCTGGTGCTTGGAATACTGGTTTTGATCAACCTGCTTTCCGAAGACTTGTATTTCCGGGGCGACTTTACCGAAGGAGGGCAATATACCCTCAGCCCTGTGACCAAAGAAGTACTTAAAAACCTGCAAGAGCCTATCACTGTAAAAGCTTATTTTTCAAGGGATTTGCACCCACAACTCGCTAAAAATCAACGAGATTTCAAAGATATGCTTACAGAATACGCCAATTTGTCAGGCAATAATATTCAGTATCAATTGATCAACCCTTCGGAGAATGAACAACTGGAGCAGGAAGCCGTGCAAAGTGGGATTCGCCCCATCCTGGTAGAGGTCAGAGATAAAAATGCCATGAAACAACAAAAGGCGTATATGGGTGCTGTCCTACAATTGGGGGAGCAAAAAGAGGTTTTACCCGTCTTACAACAGGGCACTGAGCTGGAGTATGCTTTGACGACTAGCATCAAAAAACTTACTGCCCTGGATAAACCCAGCATTGCTTTTTTGCAAGGGCACGGCGAACCAGCTCTCCAAGAACTGGGGCAGGCTTATCAGGCTTTGAGTGTCTTGTATACTTTGGAACCTCTGACCTTGAACGATTCTACCGCCATTTCGCCCAAATACCGAACAATTGCCGTTGTTGCACCCCGTGATACACTGCCCCCAAATCACCTCCGCCAATTGGATGATTTCCTCGGGAAAGGAGGTAAAATCTTGCTGGCACTTAATCGGGTAGACGGCGACCTGGGCGGCCAGACTCCTACGGGAGTAGCACTGGGTACAGGCTTAGAACCCTGGTTGGCAAAAAAAGGAGTTCGTGTAGAGCAAAAATTTATCATTGATGCCGCCTGTAGTGCCATCAATGTGCAACAGCAACAAGGACCTTTCACCTTTGTCAATCAAATCCAATTCCCGTTTATCCCTATTATTCAGACGTTTGCCAAGCACCCCATTACCGAAGGTTTGGAAGCACTCATCTTGCCTTTTGCGAGTCCTTTGCGCTTTGATGCTAGCAAAAACCCTGGTGTTCGTTATACTCCCATTGCGTTTAGTTCTTCTAAATCGGATACTTTGCCTGCCCCTCAATATTTTGATCTTGAAAAAGAATGGGCTGATGCTGATTTTAAACAAAAAAATATCGCCGTTGCAGCTATTTTAGAAGGTAAATTGGGCAAAGGAGATTCTCTGAGCCGAATGGTCATTATCGGCGATGGTGATTTTCCGGTCAATGGACAAGGCGAGCAGCAAAGACAACTCAATGAAGACAATATCAATCTGCTGGTCAATGGCATTGACTGGCTTTCGGATGATACAGGACTCATCGAGCTGCGTACCAAGGCCATAACTTCCAGACCTTTGTCCGATATATCGGAAGCTACACAAAATTTACTGCGATATTTCAACTTCCTTTTTCCAATTATTCTGGTGCTAGGCTATGGATTATACCGCAGACAGCGACGACTGAGCATTCGCCAAAAAAGAGAAAAAGAGAGCTTTTTGCAATAAAAATTTGGGTTTTGGGAGCCAAAGTAATTGATTGATGGGTAGCGTGTAACATTAATGCTGTTCGTTCAAAACAGTCAGCTATGAAGACACAGCCCACGGCGACTTGTTATTGGAGCATTACATCTTGAATACTACCTATTTATGATATTTAAATGGTAATACATACAAATAAATAATTTCAGATAAAAATGAAATATAATAATCGCATTTTATCCTTTGTTTTTTTAGGATTGCTGGTGTTGGTAGTCCTGACTCGCTGGGTGAAATCAAGCAGCGGGCAACAATCTTTTAAATCTATTCTGGTGAGTGTAGACACTTCTCAGGTGGTATCCTTTGTGATTAGTCCGCAGGTAGACAAGCCGCAGGAAGTGAAGATGATCAAAAAAAATAAACAGTGGTACTTGCAAAAAGACGGACAAGAAATTGAACTTGACAATGACCGTATTCAGGGCATCCTGGGGCAAATCGCCCGGTTGCAGGTGCTACGCCTGGCTGCTCGCAGCAAGGACAAGTGGAAGGATTATGAATTGGAAGATGCCACAGCGACCCGGCTCAAAGTACTGGGTGTCAACAATACCGAATTGCTCAACCTGCTGGTCGGTAAAGCCGGATTTGAGGGTTATGATCAGTTTTCTTATGTGCGTCTGCAAGGTGAAGACGAAGTGTATGCCGTAAAAGCTCTTTTTTCACAGGAACTGAACCAAAAAATGAATGATTGGCGCGATCAGACCTTCATCAAATTCAGCCCGCCAGATATCCGAAAACTGGAGTTTAAATTTCCGGAAGACAGTAGTTTTAGTATGAGCAAAAATGAAATTTCCTGGCAAATCAATGATTCCGAAGCAGATTCTGCCCAAACAGCCCGGATTCAAAACTACCTACAGGAAATCTCCAACCTGAGCCTGGATAGCTTTGAGGATAAACTCAAGCCTGGCGGCAATCCGCTTATGCGCTTAAATATGGAAGGCGTAAACATGAAGCCTATTTTGATTCAGGTTTTTGCCACCCAAAAACCGGGTGATTTTCTGCTTACATCGAGCTTGAACCCTAAAGCCTTTTTCAGATCAAATTCTGAGGGCGATTTTGGTAAAATCTTTCAAGGCAAATCAGCTTTTGAGGAATAGCTTGAGATTGATTGAAAGCAAACTGCCTGGCTTTTGAAAATGCATCCATTTAGCAAATAGCTTGTTGGTCACAAGAAATGCGGTCAGATTTTTGAAAATTGACCGCATTTTTTTTAGGGCTAAAAAGCACGGGAAAGAACTTTTTATCCTTTATCTTTACAACACACCTTGAACTAGGTTGTAGATTCACCTCTTTTTATGTCAATAGCACCTGAAAGAAGAAGCCTTAAAATTCTTGGATGAGTTGTAAGGGCAGATCAAAGTCTCGCAGCAAGTCGAGCAATTCTTGGGTGTATTGCTGCTTGCGGTATTTGGCTTGCCGGATCATCAGGTCCTGGTCACCCTTTCCGTTACTACGCTCCCGCTCTATTTGTTGATTAGAAATTTCAATGAGCCTCAGTAAACGTTCCATATTTTTTAAGGGAATAATTTTGGGTATTGGTTGCATGACGTTTGAGTAAATTAAGTAAAATTAAGTTGGATAAAACCTTTGGGAAAGATTTCTTCCCCTTCTTTGTCGGCAGTACTTCCGTATACTTCCTGCCATTCCTGCTGATAAAATGCCGTTTCTTGGATATAATCGGGATGTTCGGGCGGATAAAGCCTAAGCAGATAAGCGTCCAGCCCCTGATCTTCCAGGTTAAACGTCCAAAACTTATCCAAAAAAGGCTCTTGAGCCTCAAAAATCCGATAATCCAAAAAGGTGACCATATCTATGTCCTTAGGGTTTTGTTTTTGGGTGACAAAACTTCCATCAATCCATTGGACAAATCGCTTAGTCACCCTACTTCTGAAACGCTCATTATACCTGAGATAATTGACAAATAGCCGACGGCGAGTCTTAGAATTCGGAAACTGGGTGACAAAATAATATTCTAGGGTCTCCAAATCGGCTTCAATGGCTTGGTAAGGCATCAAAAAGCCTTGTTCGTCAAAGTGTAGTTCAATCAAAAGAAATTGTTTTTAGGTAGATGGATATAGGAAACTAATCTTGAACTTTAAGTATTTTTGTGCCTGAAAACAACCTTTCGCTTTTCATCATTCTTCGAGTTTATCAGCAAAAGATTGATCCCTACATGCAAAATTATAGCTCTAAATTAAGTAAACAACATTTGAAAATCAAATTTTGCTTGTATTCCCTCCCTTGTTCGTCTTAGAAATGTCTGCTTGACTTTTGAAAAATCAATCAATTTAACAAATCGCTTGGTATTTGTGAGAAAAGTGGTCAAATTTTTGAAAATTGACTGCATTTTTTTTAGGGCGAACAAGCAGGGGAAAGAGAAAGTCTACGCAGTTAGGGCTAACTTGACAATTATGGTGTTTTTATCCTGAAGAAATCCTACTTCATCCTGAAGGGAGTATAATTCACCCTAAAGAAATCCTACTTCATCCTAAAGAAGTTTTATTTTATCCTAAAGATAGCCTATTTATCCTGAAGAAATCCTACTTTATCCTAAAGGGATTATAATTTACCCTAAAGAAATCCTACTTTATCCTAAAGGGATTATAATTTACCCTAAAGAAATCCTACTTTATCCTAAAGAAGTTTTATTTTAGCCTAAAGATAGCCTATTTATCCTGAAGAAATCCTACTTTATCCTAAAGGGATTATAATTTACCCTAAAGAAATCCTAATTATCCTGAAGAAATTTTACTTTATCCTAAAGAAACCCTTCTTTGTCTTGAAGATAGTCCATTTTGTGCCAGTTAAACCCTAGATTATGATCAAGAAAGTTAATCTTATCCTAAAGAAACTCATTTAAATCTCGATGAAAGCCAATTAAACTTTAAAGAAACCATAGCTGTTGGATATAGGCTATTGTAACTTACTGATATTTGACAATATACATCTATGGATTAAGAACAATCGACTATCGACGAACCCTTCTAAAAAGCTGACAAGGGTTGTATTTTCTCTAAAATTTACTAATTTCAAGCAAATTATTTTTAAACACTATGAAACGTTTGCCTTTTTTATTTTTCATCCTTTTTTGCGCTTCAAGTCTACACGCAGTAGCGCAGCAAAAATCACCCGAAGCCAAACTCAAAGATCTGGACATTGAGCTGCCAAAGTTAGGAACACCGATTGCCAACTATGTGCATTTTGTCCGCAGTGGCAATTTGATCTTTCTGGCGGGCAAAGGTCCTAAAGATGCCCAGGGTAAAGACGTAACTGGCAAAGTAGGGCAGGATTTGACCGTCAAACAAGGGTATGAAGCTGCCAGGCTGACGGGTATCCAGCAATTAGCTGCCTTGAAAGAAGCCTTGGGGGAGCTCTCTAAGGTCAAAAGAATTGTCAAAGTATTGGGTATGGTTAATTGTACCTCAGATTTTACGCAGCATCCGCAGGTAATCAATGGATTCTCAGATTTGATGGTAGAGGTATTCGGTGAAAAAGGCAAGCACGCCCGTTCTGCCGTCGGAATGAATTCACTCCCTTCTAATATCGCCGTAGAAATCGAGGTAATTGTAGAAGTAGAGGAATAATATTGAACTATTCTGCCTCTATATGGTATAAGGAATGGATAAAATAGCAATTTATTTATACTCAAACCGAAGTGGTTTTAATACAAAAACAAGACCCTTACAGGGGAGCTTTTAGCACTTAAATCATGAATAATCAAGCTAATCAATCAAGAAAACTTGCCCCGCAGGGGTCTTGTGTTTCCTAAATCACTTTAATCTGGGTATAATTTGTATTCCTAAGTATTAAAATTTCAAACATCATGAAAAAAAATCTTTTATTGTTTTTTGCGCTGGTTTTGAGTTCATTTTATTATGTATCCGCTCAGGAAGTAATAACAGCCTGCTCTCAGGTGCCTCTCAGTTGGGCTGATCTGAACTCACAGGAACGCGCCGAGGCGATACAGCATTGGATTCGTACAGGGGATTGTACTTTTAAAGGCATTACCCTACACGGGAAGGTACAATTTGTGACTTCTTTTCCTGACATAAAAATTCAATACGTAAGCTCTTTTCCGGATATCAAAGTGAAATTTGTAAGCTCTTTCCCGGATGATTGTGGAGAATGGCAGGTTGTGGAGAGTTTCCCAGATTTTAAGGTGCAGATTGTGGAGTCGTTCCCAGATTTGAAAGTGCAGATTGTAGAGTCATTCCCGGGTATGAACTAAATCTTGTGGCTCTGGGAATTAGTTGTTGGGTATTGGGTAAATTTGATAAAACCAATAGCCAACACCTAAATTCCAACAACCCAAAAAATCAAAGCCCTGGAGGCATGACAATGTCAATAATTCGGATGTTTCCGGCATCATTCAGATTTATCCCAGCAAGTACCAACCAATCTGTATTAGGAACTCCCACAATAAATTCAAAAACCGCTTCATTGGTTTCTTCATTAAATTTTACAAAACGAGGATGCTTGAGGATGGATTTATCCAGGAAATTACGATCTAATTTGTTGATAAACAAATCTTTGTGAATAATTTTATTTCCTTTCAACACACCATCTACTTTGATGGAAAGTTCAGTTTTGTAATTATGTGAGATGAGATAACTCTTGGTGTTAGTTCGTCCATAATCATACATTTCCTGGGCAATCAGGCTATCATTCAGGCAACTGGTGGCATAGAATATCTCAAATTTTATTTCTTTGGATAAAATAGTGGTATCTTCTTTAATCACTTGTAAATCTAAAGGAGCAAACTCTATTTTTGATCCTTTGCTCAAACTTTGCAAAAGCCTCAATTGTGGTCTAAGCTTCCCTGATTCGGATTGTTCGGTTTTAGTTTTCTTAACGCTGTCTTTCTCATGGGTCTGGTTGAGTTGAGATTTTTGAGAGCTCTGTTTGTTATTTTTATGGGTATTAGAGGGAGTGTTGTTCAGTCCAGCTACTTGGTCTTTTTTCTGCCTATCTAAGGATTCTTGCTCGGTTTCACAGCCTAATAATAGAGGTAAACATATCAAAACAAGTAAATAATTTTTCATTAATTAGCGGATTTTTGTAATACTCAATAGATTTAAATTTTTTTAGATAATCACGAAGCTTGCTCAAACACTTTGGATGCTTATCTGATAATGGCTAAATTTATAACGTATTATGATTGTGTAATAGTTTCTGTGTGGGATGTTGCCTTTTTGTCGGATAAAACGATATTTTTTGCAAATTATTTTTTGATTTCACAAAAACTACAATTTTTTGTAAAAATAATATATCTGCTTTTGATATTCGACGATCAAACTAAATTTATTTATGCAAATATTTCTGTTCGAGCCCTGTGTTTGAAAACTTATAATTCTTTATGACGAATAAATACAGGTTCACTTTCATTATGCAGTCGGTCGACGGCTGTGACTGCGTAGATATACTGTAATTGAGTGTCTCTTTGCTCAAAGTATAGCTTTTCTTGCTGGATTGATACGATATTTCTAGGGTTATTCAAGTCGGTTTTTTCATCCAGCTTAAAGCGGTATACCACATAATATTTTACTTCATTTCTGGCAAGTGTTTCATCTGGGTTTTCCCAACGGAGTACAATTCTTTTTTTTGTGGAAACCATTTTGAGTCCTGAGGGAGGGGCGGGTGCTTGATGATCTATCCAGGGCATCGTAGGAATCAATGCAGGATAATTATAAAAATATTGGCCTAATGTATCACTGATAGCCATTTCATTATCCATAAAGTTTTTGGCTCTAAAAAAAATACTTCCTAGGATGGCAGGTTTGCTTCTATTCCAACGTAACTGGTTAGGCAATTGATTGGCATCAAACCATTTACGATCGTTGTCTGCTCCAATTTTATAGGTTGCTTGTCCGATATACAGATGTCTTCCATAGCTATTATTTGCCCACCAATCGGCCAATGTCAGATAATCGGCGCGTTCGTGACCGATACTCCAATACAATTGAGGTGCGATGTAATCAATCCACCCTTCCTGAAGCCATTTTAAGACATCAGCCGCCAGATAGTCATAGCTGCTTTGCCCTACGGAGGTTGCCGAGCCTCTGGGGTCTTCGCTTTTATTTCTCCAGACACCTAGGGGGCTAATTCCAAACTTCACGTGTGGTTTTTCTTTTTTGATATTTTCGTGGATCATTCGGATCAACTGATTGATATTATCCCTACGCCAGTCCGATTTATCTCGAGATCCACCAGCATACATTCGGTAAGTAGGCTCATCAGGAAACTCTTGCCCATAAATCTTATAAGGATAAAAATAATCGTCGAACTGCACCCCGTCGATGTCATAACGCTTGACCACATCCATAATCACCTGGGCGATATATTGGCGGACTTCGGGTATTCCGGGGTTGAATTGCTGTTGTTTGCCGTAAGTGAGAAACCAATGCGGTTTTTGTTTGCTGATATGATTGTAAGCCAGGTCGCTTTGCTCGATGCTATACACGGCACGAAAGGGATTAAACCATGCGTGTAATTCCATGTTTCGTTTATGGCATTGCTCAATCATAAATTCCAGAGGGTCATAAAAAGGCTGAGGAGAAACGCCCTGCTTTCCGCTGAGCCATTCGGACCAGGGTTCCATTTTACTGGCATACAAAGCATCGGCGGAGGGTCGCACCTGAAAGATCACTGCATTCATTCCTCTGGATTGGTGATAATCCAGGATTTCAATCAATTCGGCTTTTTGCTCCTCGGTGCTTAGTCCAGGGCGTGAAGGAAAATCTTTATTATCCAGGGTAACGATCCAAAAAGCACGGAACTCTCTTTTGGGAGCTTTGTTGGCACCTAATTGGAAGCGGTAAGAATCCGATTGGGTAGATTGGCTGCTGGCAAGGCAGGTACGCAGAAATACGAGTACCAATAACAGTATGCGAACGTGCATCAGGTTTTTGTGATTAATTCTCTATTTGTTCTTGTTTACACCCTCCCTCAGGGTTAATTCCAGGTGATCAAATAAGCCAAAGTAACCAGACTCAGGCTGATAATTCCCAGAAAAATAACCCATAATTTATTTACTCCCAGAGACCAGCCCAAGCATAACACACTGATTGAGAGCAGCCCCAATGCATACACATTGAAGTAGTACATCGTATAATATTTAAACAGCAGGTTGGAAAGTTCCAGAATCAAGAGGATCACCAATAAGCTGTAGCTTAGGCGAACCCCTGTGTTGTGTTTTTTAAATGGCATGCGTGGCGAGCTAAATGATTACTGGCTATTTGCTTCCAGATAAGCATACAAAGATTCAAACTCTTCATCTGTAAAATTAAAGCTTGTCATCAGTGTTTTGTTGTATTCTTCATAAAGTTTTACGGCGTACTCATCGCCGCTTTCTATCACAGCCTGAGAGTTTTTTACAAATTTTTTGATCCACTCTTTTTCTTTACGTTTGGTTACACCTTGTAAGCCTGGGCCGATCACCTTTTCTTCTGTGATCATGTGGCAGGCGATGCAATTGAGATTAAAAATAGCTTCTCCTTTTTTTGCTACTTCGCTCAATGCTACCTGCTCAGTGCTTGTTTCTGCGCTGTCTGTTGTATCAGATTCAGCCTCAGCATTTTCAGTAGAATTGTCTGTAAAGCTGGTATTTTCATCTGATGAAGACGAACAACCCACGCCCAAAAAGATAAAAGCAGAAAGAATTAGTGTTACTGTGTATTTTGAAATTTTCATGTGAAAAAAACTTTTAAATTGATTTGAAAAAATCTCTAGGATTCACAATTTGCAAAACTAAATCATAATTTTGAATCTGAAATCATTCTCTAAAAATTAAAATTGTATAGATGATGAAGCTGACTGAGCACCTTATCAAAATCTTTCACCGGGATCTCAATATACTTGCTAAAGAGCTAAAAGACTATCCTTCTGAGTCCGTACTCTGGAAAACCGCGCCGGGAATCAACAATTCTGCGGGTAATCTGGCACTGCACCTAATCGGTAATCTAAACCACTTTATCGGCACGATCCTCGGCAATACTGATTATATAAGAGACCGTGAGCGGGAATTTACCGACAAGGATATCCCCCTTAGCCGCATACTGACCCAAATTGAGGAAACACAAAAAATAATTCCTGAGGTGTTGTCACGCCTGACTCCTGAGATACTCGAGCAGCAGTATCCTATTATGGTTTCTAATGAGCAGAATCGGACTGACTATGTATTGATTCACTTGGCAGCACACCTTGCTTACCACCTAGGTCAGACCAACTATCACCGTCGCCTTTTGGGGCTTTAATTTTGATTTGGTTTGGTTGTGATTGAAGTAGAAAAAAGATGAGATTTTGGATAAACATAACAAATCAACGGAGTGAACTCCGTCATTGAAAAAAAAACGACACATCCCGACTACCAGGAAGGAACAGGGAGGGTGCTGTTAAAGCGTTTTTTGCGAAAAGCCTCGCTTTCAAGCTTTAGATTCTCTTCTCTCAGGTTTACTTTTCCTTTTTTGCTATAACCCATAGAAAGGATAAAGTTTTCTTTTTCTCCATTATCTTTGGTAAGTACCATAAATAACTGAATAAATGCATTGTTAGAGAAGCCTGTGATGGATTTGTTGAGGTAGTCAATGGCTTGATTACGAGCTTTGACAGGATTTTCACTCTCAAAATTTACCTCAGTTTTACAAAAATTGAACTCGGCATCTCCGTAAAAAAAATCTTTTGCGCATTCGTTGATGACAACGCTGTAGCCTATCTTGGTCATAATTTTCGGAATTTAGTCTTAACTAATTAACTTAACGATAATAATATGGTATCATAAACTGTGCATTTTAAATTTAAGTTTCATATATGGGAAAATAAAAAGCGATAAATATTGGAATAATTATGCTAAAAATATAAAAAGTATAAAATTAAATTTTATATTTTTGATTCTAGCTTCCCTTTTTGAAACAGTATTCCCTTTTTGGGTTAATAGTTTATGAATTTTATGTATGAATAGAAAAATGTAGGTTTATGCTTTTGGGTATGTGTTTTTATGTGTGTTTAAGTTAATTAATTTATAAACCAAATCCAAGTATTTCCTGAATAATCTCTAAAAATAAATTCACTTGGATCAAGAAAAGTCCAAGAATCAGTTTAAACACAATAAATTAGTCGCTTAGTTCTTAGCCGGTTCTACCCTGAGCAGCCTAGCTTGTCCGTTGGGAGCTACTTTGATCACTGCATAAACCTCCTGAGAAGAGATGTCTTTTTCTATTTGCAGGGCTTTTTGTGATTTGGTATAGTAAGATTCCAATCCTGCGCTAAGATAGATGGCGTATTGATGAGAATAAGAAGCAATAGAGGTTTTTAAAAAGATATTCTCAGTATTTGAGGGCTTTTTTTCCCATAATGCGATGGTTTTGTAATAATCTCCTTCTTTGGCCAATTCTACAAATACCATTTCACCGAAATTATAGATTTTATTACTGTCCAGATGATTCTGAATGCTATCAAGCTCTAATCGGCTAAAATCATAGCTGAGGCGTACATAGTTGCCCCTAAGCAAGTCTCTGGGGTCCAAAGGATATACTTTCATGCGGATTTCTGTGCCGACATACAAAGGATACCAGGAGGAAGCAATCATTCCGCTCAAGATCAACACCTGCAATGACATCAAAATATAAAGAATTTTTTTATCGGGTAGCATAATTTTTATTCCATAAATAGTTTACAAAATAGATCGCCAGTCCACAAAGAATGAAAATCACCGCACTTGTCAGATAATCATTAAACAAATCCAGGTAACGCGCCAGGGCTAAGACCAAAAGCCAGAATATCCCTTGCATAAACAGTCCCTTGTCCCGAAGAGTAATACCGATATAAATAGAGCCTATACAAAAAATAAAAAACAAGATATTCATCAAAACAGAGGCAAAAATTTGCCAATCAAGTGCATTGGGAGGCCGCACACCCTCCGCATTTTCGGGGAAAGAGATATAAAAAAGGAGCTTTACTGACAAAATCAACAATACGATGATTGCTGAAAATTTCACCTCCGGAACAATCTTATTAAAATTAGGAATTAAAATCATCAAAGCCACGATATAAAAAATATACGGACTAATCATAAATCCCCAGGCGTTGATGGATTCGCGAAAGGTATAGATAAAAAAGAAAGTTATAATACCAAAACTGATCAGATTGGTAAAACGATTCCTGAACTTTTCGTTGTAGTCATGCCCGATTTTCCCCAAAAGCAGCAAAAATAACAAACCATAAGAACTCAAATAACTTAAAGAAAAAATTCGATAGCTTGCATCAAACCACCGATTGTCATAAGGACGAGGCTCAAAATAAGTGCTGATATTTCCCAGAAAATAAAAGATCACCACAAAATGCAAAACAACTGCCAGCCAACTCGGCTTTTTAGACAAAAGATATAAAAAACCAGCCATAAAAACAGGAGAAAGCCAGGAGAATTGTATATTTTGTAGTTGAAGAATCAGCCAAGTCAGGTAAATTACCTGCAATACAACACCCAGTAAATGACTTCGAAGATAAATTGCCGCTGGCAATGCACCAATAAGCCACCACAAAAAACCATCGGGATAATACGAGGAAAGGTTAAAAATCTGTGCTTGCAAAAAAATATTGATTCCAAATAAAACTGAACCCGCAAACATGGCCAATTCTGCAGCATCTTTTTGAAGGCGATTCAAAAAATAAAATGCCATTCCATAGCTAAAAAATAAAGGAACCAAGCCCGAAAGCATCCTTCCCCAAATCGGTAGCTCATCCCAGTTGTAGCTGATGATGAGTATAAAACCCATCAATACCAACACGGTGGCTACTCCACCTAAAATAAAATTGCTCTGATAATACCAGGGTGCGTCCTTATCCAGCTCATATATCTGAGCAAGTAGATGTGCTTGTTCTTCAGTGATGATTTGATCATCCACCCATACTTTGATTTCTTTTTTAAATGCCTGTGAGCGTTTAAATCCTGCCAACATAGGTTTCTGTTAGTTAAGCTTAATTAATTCACAATTTACACAAAAATCAGGTCATTTATAGAAAATAGCGTAATTCTTTGACCGAAATTTTTATACATATGCGTTTTCATTTCTATCCCCCCGAATATCTCTTACTTTGTATAATTATCTGCACAATAAAAGTTCTATATTTTATAAATAATCCGTATTTTTAACTTTAATTTATGTATAAATCACCTCCAAAACATGAAACTCAGTACCCAAGAACAAAACCTTTTTCAAGCTGTAGCCGAATTAGCCTTTGCCATTGCTAAAGCCGACCAGGAAATAACACAGGATGAAATTGATGCCTACAAGGAAGCCATCATCGAGACCATGGGCAAGGCTGAATGGCTTGCCAAAGAACACTTTGAACAGCTTTTGGACAATCAGACTGACGACCTGGAATCTGCTTATCAAAAAGCACTTCAAAGAATAGAAAATAACAAGGAAGCACTGGATAGAGTACTTATCCGGAAATTTTTGTACGTACTGGAGAAAGTGGCCAAAGTAAGAGGAATTGCCCACGAAGAAAAAGAAGTCATCAACCGATTTGAAGAGGATGTCATTCAGATTCATTCCAAACGCAGCCAAGATCAAAGCCTGAAGATCGGTCCCGAACTTAGCAACCTTTATAGCACCGTAGGGCAATTAGCCTATGTGATCGCTATGGCAGATCATATCTTGATGGAAGAAGAGCGTATGGTATTTCGGCAGGTAATCAAAACCAGCCTCGGAGACTTTGATTGGTTGGCCGAAGACCGATTTAAGGTAATAGATGAAATTATGGTGCTTGATCTGGAAAGTACCTACGAACACGCCCTTTATCTGATTCAAAAAAATGCCAAAGCCTTGGATAAATCTATGATTGACAAATTTCTGGATGTAGTGGTAGAGGTTGCCAAAGTAGCCGGAATTACCCCCGAAGAAAAAGAAATCATCGACCGTTTTCGCAGGGATATTTATCAAATCTATGAAAACAAACACCTGGCCTGATTGTTTGTACCTGAATTTCCGAAAATATACTTTTGAAACCATTCTCCAAAATAAATACCTAAGCGAATCCCTGAATGAATCCGAAAAACAATGTTTGGACTTTTGCCAGGAATGGTTATCAGGCAAAGCTGTGTTTATGGGGCAGACATCTGGCTCTACCGGAAAACCAAAGCCAATCAAGCTTCAAAGGGCTCGCATGGAAGCCAGCGCACTGGCAACTGCCCAGGCACTTGATTTAAAGCCCGGTGATAAAAGCTTGGTTTGTATTCCTACACACTACATTGGGGGGCAAATGATGCTGGTCCGTGGGCTGGTGTTGGGTTTGGAATTACACATCATAGAGCCTGTTTCAAATCCATTTAAAATATACCAGAAAAAATACGACAGTATTGGTTTTCATGTTGATTTTACGGCACTTGTACCGCTGCAACTGCAAACTATGCTGGATGAAAGCCCTGAGTCGATAAATCAATTTTTAAATCCGATGAAGGCTATTTTAGTAGGAGGGGCACCCGTCAGCGAAGCACTTCATCGTCAGATTCAGGCAGTTAAGTCTCCCATGTATCATACTTATGGGATGACAGAGACGGTTTCTCATATCGCACTCAAAAAACTTAATGGAGCAGATGCTACCGAATACTTTTTTACGCTTGATCAAGTAGAAATTGCACAGGACGACCAGGAATGTCTGCGTATCAAAGCTCCTCAGACGGGTGGAGTGTGGATACAAACCCGTGATCGGGTCAAAATCACGGCCAAAAACCGTTTTGAGTGGCTTGGCCGGGTAGATTTTGTGATCAATACAGGAGGCGTAAAAGTGCAAGGAGAATACATAGAGCAATGCGTGGCGAAAGTCCTGGACCAACTGCAAATTCAACGGGATTTTTTTGTATATGGTCTTCCGCATGCAAGCTTGGGTCAGGAGCTTTGTTTGGTGCTAGAAGGGGATTCCTTTTCAAAAGACCAGGAACTTGCTTTGAAAACGGCACTCAAGGAAAATCTGAAAAAGTATGAAATCCCTCGGAAAATTTTTTATCTAGATCAGTTTATCCGTACAGAAACCTCCAAAATACAAAAGGAAGCCAGTTTACAAAAAATCATGACTTCCTTCTGAGCAAAAATAAGATCAGAGACGGTTCTTGTGATGATAAATCTAACCAAACGACGAGGTCGCTCAAAGCGACCTCGTCGTTGTCCGTTTTAGCCTCAGATACTTTTCTGAAGGTCTTCTTTGATCTTATCAAGATTTGTGTTGAATTTATCCAGCACTTTTTCCAGGAGTTTGATTCCCTGACTACTTCCGCTTTCTTCATAACATCCTATAATTTTCTGACGGTTTTCCAGGATAATTTCTATAATCTGTGTTCTGCGTTCGGTAGAGTTTTTAGTCATTTCATCCAATCCTTCTTCGGTAAAGCGTTTATTGAGTACTTCAGACACAGGGTTTGTCAGGCAATCACAAAGCACCCCTTTCCCTTCTTTATCCTTGAATAAACCTTCCATGATCGGTTTGCCCATTAGTGGTACCAAAGAGCCTCCATAATCCACCATCAGATTACGTACATCCTGGCACGCAGAACCAGCCACCTGAACAGCTAATTGTTTTTTGCGTGAATTCCCTCCAATGGGCAGATCGCAAGCCATGAGCCCTAAAAGAATTACCAATAATCCGTTTTGTATATTTTTTTTCATGAGTAAATGTTGATTATGATTTCGATGATGCCTTGATGGGCATATTGTGAGTAGAGGCGTGTCAGGACTAAGCTTTAAGGCTCACCTCAGTCCCGACACGCTGTATTTTGATATTTATTTACCCAACTTCATCAGGGCATTCAGATCCATAGATTCTGCCGTAGATTTGACAAACTCCGTATTTTTTTGATTATCCGCCGTGAGATTTACCAAAAACCGATCCCCCACGATCAGTGTGAGGTTGGCATTTTTTTGTTGTTTGTCAAATACTTCCCAGCCTTTGATTTTACCGCCTTTGAGCGATACGCTGCCTGCCTTGCTGTTATCGTCTTCGAATTGCATATTCCAGGCCGCAGAAATCAGATTCAACTGGGCGTTTGCCAGGTGATAGTCGGCAATCACCACCGTAAAACGGTCATCTCCTTTTTTGAATACTTTTTCTGCTTGTGAGAATGATCCGCCGGGTGTATTCATTTGCTGACCGCTCGGGTTGCCCTCTGCTTCGTAGCCTTTGATGCTTTTAGGAAGATATTTTTGCAAGGTTTTGTAGTCAACGCTTGCTTGATTGCTATTAGAACTTTCCGAATCCGAGGACTCTTCTTCACTGACTGCTTCCTCAGCATCTGTGGAGGAAGAAGATTCGCTGTTTTCGGTGTTTTCTTCGGTTTCATCACTTTTTTGTGAATCGCTGCCACCGCCACAGGCCACCAGTAATACAAATAAAGCACTGAAGAACAATTTGAGAATTTGAGAAAAAATCGTGTTTGTTGTTTTCATAAAAATTAATTAATGAGTTTTGAATGTTTAACGCAAAAGAGCAGGCTATTGCATGGCTTGATAAACCACATTTTGTATTTTTCTGCGGATTTGTCCATCCAGTATTTTTTTATTCTCGGCAGAAGGATGTACTCGATTAGATAAAAAGACGATGAGCAGTTCCTCATCAGGGTCAGCCCAAACGACACAACCCGTAAAGCCCGAATGCCCAAAGGCACTGGCCGAAGTTGAGTCGGGGATGTAGGAATAGGTATCGGCATCGGCTTTATCCCAGCCCAATCCACGACGATTTTGAGGATATTGTTTTCGGGCGAATAAAACCACCGTACTATCTTTTAAAAAGCGTTTTCCTCCATAATATCCTTTTTGCAGGTGCATTTGCATATAATGAGCCAGGTCCAGGGCTGTACTGAAAAGCCCGGCGTGCCCACCGACCCCACCAAGCAAAGCTGCTCCCTGATCGTGTACATATCCCCGGATGGTTTGATTGCGGAAATAGGTATCTTTTTCTGTAGGGGCAATTTCAGATTCTGGGAATTTTTCTAGGGGAAGAAAAGTAGTTCGATGCATCCCCAAAGGTCGGTGAAATTCGCGGGCAATAAACGCTTCAATCGGCTCCCCAAGTTCCTGTTCGGCAATTCTTTTGAGGATATAAAAACTTATATCACTGTAATTGTAGGGATAATAGTCTTCATTTGCTGGTTTTTCGGCTATTTTAGATTCCATAGACCACTTCCAGAGAGTATCCTCGATGCCTTGTGTACTATACATTCCTTCTGCAACCGCATGGGGGAAGGCTGTACTTTTGGTTTTTCTGTAGAATTTCGGATCGGGGGTTTTATCCGCTGATAAGGTTCGCTCCCAATGTGGAATATATGGGATCAATCCAGCTTGATGCGTGAGGACTTCCCTCAGGGTAATGTCTTTTTTGTCGGTTTTTTTTACATCTTCCAGATAATCGGATACTTTTTTATCCAAGTCTAGTTTGCCCTGATCTACCAAATACATGATGGCTGGTAGCGTAGAAGATACTTTTGTGATGGAGGCTACATCATAGACGGTTTTAGGGGTTACAGGTACTTTTTTGTCATACATTTGCGTGCCGTAGGCTTTATTCCAAACGATGATTCCCCGGCGTGCGACCAGCACCTGGCAACCAGGAAAGGCTTCCTCGCGGATGGCATCTTCCACGATTTGGTCTATGGTTTGGAGGGTGTCGCTGTTGAGTCCGGCGGCTTCGGGTAATGGATTAAAAGCCAGTCTTTTCAAAGATTGTGTAGTGACGCCGCTACCTAATTTAATTTTTGTGCTCACCGTGACAGGCAATTTACCTTCTGCTCCAAAAGCCCCAAAAATAAGTTGTGCAGTAAGCCTTTGTACGGTTGGATTGTCTTCATAACTGCATAAGAGATTTTTTTCGAGCTCAAAAAACTTCAAACTATAAGGAATGCCGTTGACAATGACGATGACCTTGGTTTTGGCGGATAGTTTCTGGATAAAATCACGGGTGAAATTGTTGATTCCATAGTTTTCAAATTTTTTCTTATTCATCCCATGGATGCTTACGATCACCGTTTTTTTAGATTGCACCTTGCTCAGAACCTGTTCGTAAGTCTGTGGATAGGCAATTTTAGGGATTTGATAGTGCTCCATTTCCGCATAATTATCCAGCATCTGCTGAAAGACATTTTTCTCAGACTCACCGATGACTACAGAAGCCAAATCATTAAAATCTTGTAAGGGGATCAGATTTCCTTCATTTTTCACGAGGGTCAAAGCCTTTTGAAATAGCTTTTCCCGAAGCAATTGAGCTTTTGAAGAATTTAAATCCTTGTGTAAATGATTCATATCAATGGGCTTGTAGGCTTGAAGTCCGGCAAAATATTTACCCCGAAGTACTTTTTTTACTTTTTGATCTATCTGAACCCAACTCAACGAGCTGTTTTGGATGGCTAATTCAATCATTTCAATAGCTTTGGGTACTTCACCGGGAACCAACAACACATCATTACCAGCCAGTAAAGCTTCTACGCTGACCACTCCGGGCGGAAAATATTTGGCGACTCCCTGCATTTCTAAGGCATCTGTAAAAATTAATCCCTGGAAATGCATTTTATTTTGAAGTAAATTACTAACTACATTTTGCGAAAGCGTAGTCGGGCGGTTTTCACGATTATCCAGAGCAGGGATTTTCAAATGCGCTACCATCATACTTTGGATGCCGTTGTCGATGAGTTTTTGGAAAGGATACAGCTCTAGGGAGTCCAGACGAGTGCTATCGTGATTGATTATAGGCAAGGTATAATGTGAATCTTGGTCTGTGTCACCGTGTCCGGGAAAGTGTTTGGCATTGGCGAGTATTCCGGCATCTTGCATACCGCGCATATAGGCTACTCCTTTACGGGCTACTGATTCTTTGTCTTCTCCAAAAGAACGATCTCCAATGACCGGATTGCCAGGATTGTTATTAATATCCACTACGGGGGCAAAATTTACGTGAATACCGATTCTTTTACAATGGGCTGCTACTTCTTGCCCCATTTGATAGATCAGAGAATCATCCTGGATAGCTCCCAGCGTCATCTGTCGAGGAAAGCTGAGGGTACTGTCAAGCCGCATACCAAGCCCCCACTCCCCATCAATAGCAATCATGAGTGGTATCCGGGCGAGGCTTTGGTAGTAATTACTGAGGGCGGATTGTCTGCCCGGACCTCCCTGGAAGAAGGTAAGTCCACCCACGTGATAATCCTTGATAAGTTGTATGACCGATTGTATGTGGTCTGCTCCCAGATTGGAATGTGCTCGGATAGAGAAGAGTTGCCCTATTTTTTCTTTGGGGGAGAGCGTCTGAAACACACTATCCACCCATTTTTCTTGTTTGAGGGAATCAATAGGGTTTTGATACACAGGGGCTAAGGTATTTTGAAAACAAGCACTAAACAAAAATGGAAATAACAATACAAAAGGTGCTGCGGAAAATACCACGTAGTATTTGATTAAATTGAAGACATTTCTTGGCATATTCGAAAATTTTATGTAAAATAGACTGTAAATTTGTGAAAATAAAATTTAATTGAATGATCTTCAAAAACTTCATCAAAGTTCCTAAGACTAAAAAGTTTACTTATGAGCCAAGACATTTTGATCCGGTCAAAGAAGATATTGATACTCGTGTCAAAATCATTGAATCGCAAGTAAAAGCAGAAAAAGAAGGAACGACAACCCATGACGATGATTATACCTATAGAATTTCCAGGGCTTTTCGTACTCAAAGAACAAAACCCAAATCCATTTTTGATTTTAGCTCTAATTTGGCTTTCATTCGACTAATCATCGTATTTATTTTAGTGATGGTGTTATATGCTTGGCTTGAGTATGGTGACCAGATATTCGAGGTCTTCGCCAATTCGCGCAATGTCTGGATATTGGCTATATTATTAGTGGCCTATTTTGCGTACAAAATCGGGGTATCCAGGAGGAGTTGATGCCACAACACTCTCTGAATGTTCATAGATACTTGATAGAAAACTGATTAAAATATAAAAACCGGTTAAGGATATAATGATGGGAGACATCATCCATTTATTGCCAGATTCTATTGCCAATCAAATTGCCGCAGGGGAGGTTGTCCAAAGACCTGCTTCGGTTGTAAAAGAATTGCTTGAAAACTCCATAGATGCCGGAAGCCAATCGATCACGCTTCTGGTCAAAGAAGCTGGTAAAACCCTGGTACAAGTGATTGATGACGGAAGTGGGATGTCTGAGACAGATGCCCGAATGAGCTTCGAGAGGCACGCTACCTCTAAAATCCGCAAAAGTGAAGACCTGTTCAAAATCCAAACCATGGGCTTTCGCGGAGAAGCCTTGGCCTCTATTGCAGCTGTAGCGCAGGTGGAGCTCAAAACCAAACGATCTCAGGACGAATTGGGCTGTAAAATCTGTATAGAAGCTTCCAAACTCAAATCTCAGGAAACTGTGGCTTGCTCAATCGGCACTTCGCTTAGTGTAAAAAATCTTTTTTTTAATGTACCTGCCCGGCGTAACTTCCTCAAATCCAACCCGGTAGAGATGCGCCATATCTTAGACGAATTTCATCGGGTGGCACTGGCGCATCCCCAGATTGAATTTTCACTGTTTCATAATGATCTGGAGGTATATCATTTGATGCCTGGCAAACTCAGCCAGAGAATTATTGCTATTTTTGGGAAAAACTACCAAAAACAAATGGCTTCCTGCGAAGAAGCTACTCCATTGATGAAAATAAAGGGCTATATCGGCCGCCCCGAAAACTCCAAAAAAAGCAAAGGGCAGCAGTTCTTTTTTGTCAACAAACGATATATCCGCCATGCCTACCTGCATCACGCTGTTCTTACGGCTTTTGAAGGGCTTATTCCAGCAGATAGTTTTCCTTTTTATGTGCTTTTTCTGGAAATTGACCCAGTTCATATTGATATCAACATTCACCCCACCAAGACAGAGGTTAAGTTCGATGATGAACGTAGTATATACGCCATCGTACAGGCGGCTGTCCGAAAATCGCTCAGTGTACACAATCTCAGCCCAGCATTGGATTTTGAGGTAGACGTCAATATAGCTTCTAATACGCTCCATTTCAAAACTGCCATCGAGGAAAACCCACTGTATCAGGGTACAGGCAGCAGCGGAGGAACTAAGTCCTACATGCCGAATTATACACCTAAGAGCCAAAATCCACAGGATTGGGAGAGCTTTTATGAAAATCTAAAGAAAAATACCCCGGAAGAAAACCCTGCTTTTGAGCCTGAGCATAGTCCTGAACTGTTGACCTTTCCCAGTAAAGCCAATCAGATCTCAGGAAAAGGACTCTTTGAGGAGGATACTCAAATTCGGAGAAACTTTCAGATTCACAATCAGTTTATTATAAGTCAGGTACAATCAGGGATTTTACTGATCCATCAAAAGGCAGCACAGGAGCGAATTTTATTTGACAAATATCTGCAAAATCTGCAAAAAAAAACGGGTTTGAGTCAGCGCCTACTCTTCCCTGTAGAAATTGAATTAAATCCAAGTGATTTTCAATTGATTTTGGAAATAGAAATAGAAATCCGTAACTTAGGATTCATTTTTGATGTTTTACCTAAAAATAGCATTTTATTGAAGGGAGTGCCGACAGAGGCTATCCATGAAAACGAACACGAACTGTTTGAAGGTTTTCTGGAGCAATTCAAAAACTATCAGTCACAGCTTTCCATGGACAAGCACACGCTTCTGGCAAGGTCTTTATCCAAAAGAGCGACTCAGCGATTGAGAAAAGCTCTAAACAACTTAGAAATCAATGCCTTGATAGACCAACTCTTCGCCTCTACGAACCCGAATTTTGCCCCTGACGGGCATCCTTGTTTTGTAAAATTGAGTCTTGATGAATTATCAGCGTTTTTTGTGAATTAAATATGATGTATCGCTTAACACCCGTAGTTAAAAATTTAATAGTTATTAATTTGATTGTGTATGTACTCAATATTTTCACTACCCCCGCTCAGGAGTTTGGTGTTCTTTTTGGGTTGAGGGCTTATAATTCGCCGGAGTTTCAGCCTTATCAGATACTTACGTATATGTTCATACACGCCAAGATAAATCCTATGAGCAATAATATTGATTTTATGCATATCTTTGGGAATATGTTCGCGCTGTTTATGTTTGGCACTTGGCTTGAAACTCTTTTTGGCTCGCGCAAATTCCTGGCTTTTTATATGCTTACTGGTATGGGTGCAGGCATTCTTAATTCAGGATTTAATTATTATTTTATAGAGAGACAAAAAGCAGATGTGGAAAAATTTCTGGACTACGAAAAACCCGGTTCTCTTGAGTTTGTGCAATATCTTGGCAAACACGCTCCCAAATCTCAGGAACTAAACCTGGATTATATCGATGCAGTTCAGGAGGTGGAAGAAGGGGTGGAAGGATTAACCGATTCTATTCAAAAGTACAAAAAGGAAATTGCACAACTAGATAGCACACAAGATCAAGAAAAACTTAATCAATTGGTTAATTATTTAGAGTTGCAAAGAGATACGCTAAAATACAAAGAAGAGGTATACAGGAAGGATATGGTAAATTTTGTCAAAAATAGTTATACTTACAGTCTGAATGCCCGAACTGTTGGAGCTTCCGGTGCGATTTTTGGAATTTTGGTTGCTTTTGCCATGATCTTTCCTAATCTAACACTGATGCTGATTATCCCTCCGATTCCGATTCAGGCGAAGTATCTGGCAATGTTTTATGTATTATTTGAGCTGTACAGTGGTTTAGAATATGGAGGGGCAAGTCAGGTAGCGCATTTTGCACACTTGAGCGGAGCTTTGGTAGGATTTCTTTTGATCAGATATTGGGGAATTAAAAGACAACTTTAATGATATGAATGGAATACTTGATGACCTAAAAAATGTTTTTCGAAAACCGGATAATGCCCTGCTAAGACTAATCATCATTAATGTGATCGTCTTCCTGGGGATTGAAGTATTGGTAACAACCCTGGGTTTTTTTAGAAGTGCTTATGCTAATTTGATAGCAAACCTACTCCGAGACCAAGTACTTCTACCTGGTCAGTTGGGTGAATTTATATTTCGCCCCTGGACAATTCTGAGCTATGCTTTCGGCCACGCAGGTTTAGGGCATATATTTTGGAATATGCTCTTTCTTTATTGGTTCGGCTTGATCATCACAGAATATCTCGGCAGTAAACGTCTGATCAGCTTGTATGTATTGGGTGCTTTGGCAGGAGGGCTTTCGTTTCTGATGCTTAACCTGATTACTCAAAGAGCCGATGTACTCATTGGTGCATCAGGGGCTGTATATGCAGTCATGGTAGGGGCAGCTACGTTGACTCCCAACTATACTTTTCATTTGTTGTTTATTGGCCCGGTTCGGATCAAATACATCGCAGCTGTGTATATTGTTCTTTCATACATCGGACTCAGAGGGCTCAATACAGGGGGAGACTTGGCGCACCTGGCCGGAGCTTTGATCGGCTATATGTTTATCGTCCAATTGAAAAAAGGTACTGATCTGGGTAAATGGATTCACGATTTTATGGAATTTGTAAGTAATCTCTTCCAAAGAAAACCCAAGATGCGAGTAAGTTACAATAAGTCTAAAAGTAAAGTAACCGCTAATACCGCGTATCGCAATAGCACTAAATCAAACGGAGAAAATATGCCCGGTCAGGATGAAATAGATGCCATATTGGATAAAATATCGGCTTCGGGCTATGAAAGCCTCACCAAGGAAGAAAAACAAAAACTATTTAGAGCCAGTAAAAGTTAATACTATCAAAGCTTATTAGTCAATCTTGTTATATAAATTTTAGTTTAAATCACACTTAATCTCTAAAACCATGAATGATAACACCAAAGTTTTTATCGGATTTCTTACCGGATTAGCTGCCGGAGTGATCACCGGAGTGCTGCTTGCACCTGATAAAGGAGACGAAACCCGCAAAATGTTGGCCGAAAGAGCCAAATCCTTAGGTTCGGACGTAAGTGCCCAATTTGACCACCTAGGTATTGATAAAATCAATGAAGCTGCCAAAGAGATCGCTAACCGAGCTATAGAAGCTGTAAATAAAATTTTGAAAAAAGAAGCTGCTACTCCCGATAACAACAGCAAATAGTTGTAAGATATTTTCAAAAGAGGGTTTATAAAATCTTTTGTTACTACTCAGTTTGTAAAAAAGAATAATATTTGCATATTTTTAAAAAAAGAAAATTTATTTTTAAAATTTTGGGTTTAACAAAATATAATATATTTGTGTAATAAGTAAGTTTACACAAACAAAATTATCCAGAAATTTTATTATGATAAAATAAAAAAAATAAAATTTTTATATCTTAATAATATAAAAAACAAAATTAAATTCTGAAACAAGTACCTGAGTAGTAACAATCTTTTAATTAAGGATTTATAAACCTTCTTTTTTTAAGTCGGGGCTTCCATCACAAGGAGAAAAAAATTATATCAGCCCAACATTGGGCTGAAAAAAAACGAAAGTTTCTTATCCGCCAAACAAATTAGGGAATCCTCTTTTACCTCCTTTACCACTCATCGTATTCATTTTTTTCATGATTTTACGCATATCGTTAAATTGCTTCAGGAGGTTATTGACCTGTTGGACAGATGTACCACTTCCGAGGGCTATCCTTTGTTTACGGCTTCCGTTGAGGATGTCAGGATTGATACGCTCTTTTTTGGTCATAGAAAGGATGATGGCTTCAATGGGTTTGAAAGAATCATTGTCAATATCTACTTCTTTCATCATTTTTCCCATACCTGGTAGCAGGCTGATGAGGTCTTTGATATTACCCATTTTTTTGATTTGCTGAAGCTGCGAGAGGAAATCTTGGAAGTTAAATTGATTCTTACGAATCTGAGCGGCAATGCGTTTGTTTTCTTCTTCATCAAAAGCAAGTTGTGCTTTCTCGACCAGCGTGACCACATCGCCCATATCCAGGATTCGACGCGCCATTCGATTGGGGTAGAAAATGTCTATTTCGTCCATTTTCTCACCGGTTCCGATGAATTTGATCGGCTTTTCTACTACAGCTTTGATAGAAAGAGCTGCCCCCCCACGGGTATCGCCATCTAGTTTGGTAAGCACTACCCCATCAAAATTGAGGCGTTCATTGAAGGTTTTGGCAGTATTGACGGCATCCTGACCGGTCATTGAATCAACCACAAACAGGATTTCACTCGGATTAACGGCCTTTTTGACATTCTCAATTTCTGTCATCATCTGCTCATCAATAGCCAGACGACCTGCTGTATCTATGATGACTACTTGCTTATTTTGCTCTTTGGCAAATTTGAGGGCATTTTGGGCAATCTGAACGGCATTTTTATTCTCAGGTTCAGCGTATACATCTACTTCGATTTGCTCACCCAGTACCTTGAGCTGATCAATCGCCGCAGGGCGGTAAATATCGCAAGCAACAAGAAGCACGTTGCGGTTTTGTTTTTTCTTAAGGAAATTGGCCAGTTTGCCGGAGAAGGTTGTTTTACCCGAACCTTGCAAACCTGCCATCAGAATGACTGCCGGCTTTCCTACCAGGTTAATATCAACTTTATCCCCTCCCATAAGGCGGGTGAGTTCGTCTTCTACAATCTTTACGAGCAACTCACCGGGGTTGACATCAATCAATACCTTACGCCCCATCGCTTCGTCTTTGATGCGATCGGTGACATCTTTGGCTACTTTATAGTTAACGTCGGCATCTACCAAAGCTCTTCTGATTTCTTTGACTGTGGTAGCAACGTTAATTTCGGTAATTCTATTTTTGCCCTTTAGGGTTTTTACGGCTTTGTCAATCCGGGCGACTAAATTATCAAACATAAGATGTGCTTAATGACTTAAATGAATGACAAAAATAGTTAAAAAAATGCGTATCCTGAAATTATTCCCTGATAATTCACAAAATTCACAGGCTATATGATTGGGGGCTTTCGCCATTTATTGCTTAAAAATCTTATGGAATACCAAGGTGATTTTTCGGAAAATGGCTCCGGCAATGTGATTGTAATCTTCTGAAACCTTTGAGAAATAGATCAAACTTACAAAAACCGTAAAAATTACGATGGATTTGAAGGCTATATTAAACAATACACCGGGTATTTCAGGCAGTATTTCGGTGATTCCATACACCAACATACCAATACCTAGGATAAGAACTGTTTTAAAACTAAATGGCTGTAACCTGAATTTGTACCAAAGGAAATAAACCTTGATGGTATTATAAATGATAAATGAAATCAAGGTAGCCAAAGCAGCTCCGACAATGCCCATCCAGGGAATAAAAATTAAATTGGTCAGTACAATAAAAACAGCCAGCAAAACTGTGGTAGCGAGGTTAAATTTATAATAACGGGATTGAATCAGAATTTCATAATTTACGCCACAAAACATGTGAACCAGGCGCGTAAGCCCCACATAAAACACAACATACTTACCACTGGCAAAGGCTGCTCCATTGGGCATCAATACAAATAAATCATCGATGGATGCCCAGATACCCAGGAAAAGTAATAATCCTGCGATGGATTGACTCAGAGAGCTTTTTTTATAGATCATATTGATATGCGCCATATTCCGGTCTGCCCAAGCCTGCGAAATAATTGGGCTTACAATCTGTGAGAGCATTTGCCGTGGAATCTCGACAATCGCTCCTACAAAATAGGCAATTACATAAATGCCCAATTCCTGTGTCTTGAGCATAGCCCCAATCATCAGGATGTCAATTTTCATAATTAAGATCGCACTTGCACCCCCAACGACAGTAAAAATTCCATAAATAACTAATTCACGAAAAAAAGGAGTTTTTAAAATACTGAAATTTACTCTTAGGAATAGAACCTGAAGCTGTTGAAGATATAATATCATCAAAACACCCATCAAGCCATAAGCCAAAATGCGCCATAAGACCAGACCGTAAAAGTCAACCCATTGCAAGGCATAGATTAAAATACTTAAAGTGATGACAAGGCGTATCACCACCTGTCTTAATAGATTAGGAACGACAATCCTGAGATGAATGCGCGAATAACTTTCAAGGATGTTGGAGGTGCTGATGCAAAAAGCAAAAAGCAGTATTTCCCAGAAATAATCTTGTACCTCCGGGGCTTCTTTGCTGTAAAATCCCAGCCAGAAATCACGGAATAGCCAAAAAACGACTCCTGCCAACACAAAACCAAGCAAATTCACCAGATTAAGAAAGACAAAATACCCCTGATGCTGCTGATCGCGGTCTCTAAAATACGGAAAATACCTGTCGGCAATCTGATTAATGCCTAAGGCGGCAAAGGTAGCAATCATCAGGGCAATCCCTTCAAGCAGACTGATCAGCCCGATTTCTTGTCGGGATAAATAAAGCGGAAAGATAAAAAGAGTATTCAGTGCACCCAGAAGCACTCCAAGATAGCTCACCACCGAACTTTTAATACTTTGCCGGATAATAATTCCCATAAACAATCCCTACAGGGCACTTTTAAAATTTAAATAAAATCCGGTTTCCCCTTCCCGGTTGATAGAATAATTGAGCTTGAGTACCAGATCATAAAAGGTAACCAAATCAAAACCCAGCCCTCCTCCATAAAGAAATTTATTGGAAAGTCTTTGATTTCCTTCGGTAAAGTATCGATCTCGTACATAACCAGTATCAAAATAAGCCGTGATATACGCTGCCAGCGGAATTTTACGAAATTGTGCCAGCGGGACAAACCCCAGCGTTTTCTGGGTTTTGAAGAGCTGATATCGGAGTGTGTTTTTATTGGTGAAAAAGCCTTGACCATCAACGACATACAATTCATAACCCCGCAATACATCTGCCCCATAACCCAAAGCTTTGGCATTGTAATAAGGTTGACTTGGTTGAAAAGAAGCTTGTACTTTGAAGATATTCTCCAGGTAAAATTTTTTGCCTAAATCATTGTACTTGCCGTATCCCAGAGAAAAATGAGTACTGTTTAATCCTTTGAGAAATCCAAGCCCATTGCGCTGAAAGTTAAAAATCAGCAGGCTTCCTTTGAGTGGATACGCCGCAATGTCTCTTTTGTCGTATGTAAAGTTATAGGCAAATCGAAGATATTCTTGTCGATTATCTGCATTCAGGAAATAACTCGGATTAAGACGTAGAATTGTATCAGCTACATAATTATTGAAATATTTGATTTCAAAACGATGCACTCCATAAAAAGCGTTGCGTTTGGTCAGGCTGAGTCCAGCTTCGAAGCGTTCAAGAACCAAAGACGATGAATCAATAAAACTGAGTTTGTTGTCTGTCGTACGATAAGCAATAGATTTGTTTTGGGCGTAGATTAGGTCAAAAATCAACCCGTGTTTCTGTTTGCGGTCTATGTATGGAATCTCATATAAAAGTCCAAATTTTTGAGTAAAACCGAATTGGACAAGTGCGTCTAGTTTTTCTTTACGCCCACGAAAGTTCTCTACAACCAAGCGCATGCCATAATTGGTACGCCCGAGGTCGGCATTGTATGTATTGATCCACTCATTAAAATTCCGGTCTGAGAGTTCAAAAATAGGTGCCGGGAATATATACCAGCGTTCATCGAGCTTGATATGAAGTAAGGCCTCAAAATAGGTCTCTCGAACCAGAGAAACATCTACTTGGACAAATAAATTCGTATTAAAAATTTTGTTTTTATTGCGAATTAGAATAGTATCTGCCTGTGGCAAATAAATCGTATCACCCACTTGAACATCCAACTCCCGCAGAATGATCCGCTCTTGTGTCTTGCGGTTTCCTTCAATAAGAACACGATTAATAATCACATAATTACGTGATTCAGAAGAAGACTGAAGCTTAACCCCGGGTATGGTAGCAGAAGAATCTTCCAGGCTTTGGGCTGACAAGCCGAAGCTAAGAAAAAAAAGGTTGACAAAAAAAGCCAGCACCGGAAAAAGCCGCATACAATTGGTCAATGTTGATACTAATATAAAATACTGATACCGCGCATTTCAAATATTTGTAAATATACAACGAAAAAACTTCATGGAGGGAAGTTCTGAGAAGGAGATTTTCTGTAAAACTTTCAAAAGTCTAACTAACAGTTTGTAAAATTAATATGCATCACTTAAATTAAGTTAAATTTTATATGGTTTAAGTTCAATAATTTACCATGAGGCTGATGAAAGCTAAAACAAGGTTTTCCAAAGAAAAAAGTGCTGCTTTTCTTCTTTTTATAGGTTGTTGGATGATGCTTTTTTTCAATTTTCCGATACTTTCCATTTTTAACGTTTCTGGGCTTGTGCTGGGTTATCCTATTCTTTATTCCTACCTTTTTATTGTGTGGTTGGGATTTATTGGAGTGTTATTTTTAATTGTACAAGAAACAAAAAAAGAGCAGTAGACGGGCAAGCGTATCCAGTACATCAAGTACAGTGCTTGTGGAAAGCCTCGAACTCGGGTGGGTCAAATTACAAAATTTTTAAATTCTGAATCTTGATATATGTCGCAATGGTTTTTACTGTCAATTAGTCTTGGATATCTTTTGCTTCTTTTTGCCCTGGCTTATTGGGGCGAAAGCAGAGCAAAAATGGGCAAGAGTGTAATTAACAATGCTTATGTATATGTTTTTTCTCTGACAATCTACTGCACAGCCTGGACGTATTTTGGAAGCGTTGGAAGGGCTTTGGAATCTGGAATAGATTTTTTGGCTATATATATCGGTCCTACGCTGGGGATGCCCTTGTGGTGGTTTGTGATGCGTAAAATTACAAAAATTTGTCGCTCGCGACATATTACTTCTATAGCTGATTTTATTTCTTCGCGTTATGGCAACAGCAGATTTTTGGGCTTATTGGTTAGTTTGGTGAGTATTATAGGCGTAATCCCATACATAGCCTTGCAGCTTGAAGCCGTTTCTTCGGGTTTTTCGGTATTAAGCCATCAGAAATCGGATTTGATTTTTGTGTCCGAAACCAGCCTTTACTACGATACAGCCTTTGTGATTATGCTGATTCTGGCTGTTTTCACGATTTTATTTGGTACTAGGCATATAGAAGCCACCGAACGCCACGAGGGAATGGTAACCGCGATTGCCTTTGAATCTTTGATCAAGCTATTGGCTTTTCTGATTTTGGGTATTTACGTGGTTTATTTCGTGTATGAGGGTTTTGATGATATTATAGCGCAAGCACGACAAATTCCTTCCTTAGACCACGTTTTTACGCTCAACCCACAAGGAGGATATATGCAGTGGTTTTCGCTCTGTGTTTTGTCTATGTTGGCTTTTATGTTTTTGCCGAGGCAGTTCCAAATCGCTGTTATTGAAAATGTAAACCCCGCTCACCTCAAAAAAGCAGTCTGGCTTTTTCCTTTGTATCTTTTGTTGATTAATATTTTTGTGCTTCCCATTGCCTTGGCCGGTGAGTTATTGCTTAAGCACCAGCATCCTGCCGACACCTATGTATTGGCATTACCTCTTTATTTGGGTCAGGATTTATTGGCTGTTTTGGTCTATTTAGGTGGTTTTTCGGCTGCAGGCAGTATGATTGTGGTATCTACCACAGCACTCACTGTGATGATGAGTAATAATATGATTATGCCTTTATTGGTGAGTATTCCAAGTCTTAAAAAAAGCTATACGGTTCAACTAGGGCGTATATTGCTGTATATCAGGCGAATATGTATTATCCTTATTCTGCATCTAGCCTATCTATTTGACGAGTTATTTATCAAAGACAATCCTTTGGTATCTATCGGGTTGATTTCATTTGTGGCCATTGCTCAGTTTGCCCCTGCGATGTTAGGCGGGATTTATTGGCGCAATGGAAATAGATATGGCACTACGTGTGGCATTCTTTTAGGAATGGGTATATGGTTTTACACGCTGATTATTCCATTGTTTGTCTCTGAGGGTTTTTTGCCACAGGATATTGTAGAGCAAGGTCTTTGGGGTTTGTTTTGGCTTAAACCGGGGGCATTATTTGGTTTATCCGATCTGGATCCCATATCTCACGCTATGTTTTGGTCTTTGTTATTCAATATAGCGGCTTATGTAGGTCTGTCATTTGGGATCGAGCAAGATGCCAATGATGCCAATCAAGCAGAAATATTTGTCAATATTCACAGGTACGCTCAAGAAGACGGCGTAATCTACTGGCAAGCAAAAGCCCGGATTCAAGACCTGGAATTTATACTGAATGATTTCCTAGGCAAGGAACGCACCCAACTCGCCCTAAAAGAGTATAGCCAAATTTATGGAGTACAATGGCGGAACTCTACCCAGGCAGATGCCAATTTTATTGTTTTTTGTGAGAAATTACTGGCAGGTACCATCGGTGTATCTGCCGCCCGAACGATGATGAATTCTGTGGTGAGCCAAAATGAAGAAATCCGAATCGAAGAAGTATTGCACATTCTCAAAGAATCACAGGAACTTATTGCATTGAACAAAGCCCTTGAGGAAAAATCAGAAGCCCTTGAACAGGCTACCGGAGAACTACAACAAGTCAATGAAAATCTTCAGGACTTAGACCAGCGTAAAAATGAATTTATTTCTACGGTTACACACGAACTTCGCACCCCCATCACTTCTATTCGGGCATTTTCGGAAATTCTTTATGACAATGACGATATAGAGCTTGATGAAAAAAAACATTTCCTCAACACCATTATCAAAGAAACCCATCGCACCGAAAGGCTTATCAATCAGGTGCTTGAGCTCGAGCGCCTGGAGTCAGGCACTGAAACACTTCATATACATTCGCTAGATCTTAATGAAATTATCCGAGATGCTTTAGATACTTTTAAGCAGGTCATCCGAGAGAGGCAGATGAATATTTTATTAAAGCTGACAGATAATCTACCTCCTATTTTGGGTGATCGGGATAAACTCATGCAGGTTTTTATCAATCTTCTTTCCAATGCAGTAAAATTTTGTAATAAAGAAACTTGTATCATCGAGATTCATTCGGAACTTGTACAAAGCCAAATCCGAGTTTCGGTGATGGATAATGGCCGGGGAATCAAAAAAGAACTACATCAATTGATCTTTGAGAAGTTCTTTCAAGCAAAAGATCAGCATATTCGTAAACCCAAAGGAAGTGGGCTGGGATTGGCCATTTGCAAAAAAATATTACAATCCCACAAGGGGGATATTTTCGTGGAAAGCGAAGAAGGTGAATATACCAAAATGTTGGTTATTTTGCCTATTCAGCCTTCGGAAGAGCTTGAAATTTAAAATATTTCGTAATTATTTAGGTACTTGCAAAATTGGTAAAAAATATGGAAATTAGCTTTGATGGAACTACCTACTGATATAGAAAGTTTACAGAATCTTTTGCGCTTGTGTTTAGCCAAGATTGCATCTTTGGAAGCAGAGAATG
>JANRIC010000173.1:0-4014 GCA_033765345.1 Microscillaceae bacterium | reverse complement strand
TCTTAGAAGGTTTAGAAAAACTCATCGCCTTTCAAGAAATAGCTTTACAAATGAAAGAACAACATATTGCTATGGAAGATATACAAGAATTTTTAGATAATCTTAAACTTAATAAAAAATGACTTCTCCGAAGTTATCAGTATTCAAGACAAATTATGTATAAAGAGTACACCGAAAATACCCTGGGAGCTATTCTGCGCCTGTCCGATTTTTTTCAGCAAGACTTTTTTAACTATGCTGATTCTCAAAATTTAATTCATATTATTTGGAATCGTAATGATACGCCCATTCAGGTAGAAGTGGATGCGATTCCGATAAGCTTGAATACCCACGAAATTTCTACACTTACCTATTTACAACATACCCGGTTTCTTCAGAAGCAAGTTCCCATTACAGCCTTTTCTTTCAACAGAGAGTTTTATTGTATTCAAGACCACGACCAGGAGGTATCCTGCAATGGGATTATTTTTTTCGGTACGCAAGATTTGCCCATAATTCGGCTGGAAGGTGATCAGATTCGGAGCTTTGAATTGCTGTATCAGGTATTTCTCGAAGAATTTCGCACCCGTGATAATATCCAAGGCGAGATGCTGCGGATGCTTCTCAAGCGACTGATTATCAAATGTACCCGCTTGGCCAAAGAACAACTGATCACCCAAAAACTCGACAATACCCAGATTGATCTCATTCGTCGATTTCATGTGCTTGTGGATATACATTTCAAAAAAAAACGACAAGTCAAAGATTATGCGGATATGCTCTATAAATCTCCCAAAACATTGTCCAATCTATTTGCCATGTATAAGCAAAAAAGCCCTATGCAAATCATCCATGAGCGGATCATCCTAGAGGCAAGGCGATTGCTGGCCTACACCGATAAAAGTACCAAAGAAATTGCATACGAGCTGGGCTTTGAGGAAGTCAGCCCTTTTAATAAAATGTTTAAGAAAATGATGCAAGTCTCGCCTGGGGAATTCAAAAAACAAATACATACGGACTATTCGGGAAAAAACGACCAACTTTCGGGAAAAAGTAACTAACTGCCCCCCTTTTCAAAGCCTATCTTTGTATTGTCAATTTTGACAAAGCAAAAGAATCTTTCACATAACCCTTTTTAAAACAATGGCAACTACATTCAATGTACCCACAAGAGAAGAAGTAAGCGAAAACAACAAAGCTATTTTTGATAATCTGCAAAAAGGTCTGGGCTTTGTACCCAATTTGTACGCTACCTTTGCCTATTCCGATACGGCATTGGGCGACTATCTAACCCTCCAAAACCGCAAAAGCAGCCTAAAAGCCAAAGAAAGAGAAGTAATCAACCTGGTAGTAAGTGAAGTAAACGGCTGTAGATATTGCCAGAGTGCCCACACTGCCCTGGGCAAAATGAATGGCTTCAGCGACGATCAAATCCTCGAAATCCGCTCCGGCAAGACTTCTTTTGATGCCAAACTGGATGCCTTGGCCAAATTTGTACAAGACATTACCATCAACCGTGGCAAACCCAATGCAGAAGTAGTAGAAAACCTTTTCGCTGCTGGCTACAACAAAGCCAATCTGGTAGATATCCTGATTGTGATCGGTGACAAAATCGTGAGCAACTTCCTACACGGGACTACCAATATTCCCATTGACTTCCCGCTTGCCCCCGAATTAAGCAAATAGTTTGTGTAACATAGATAGGTGTTTTTTTGAAAAGGGAAGGTTTGAGAGCCTTCCTTTTTTTGTTGGTGTGGGAGGATGATGTAAATAATCCTTATATTTGCATTTACTAAAATAAAATTTAGCCAATGGATCCTCTTCTAATATTTCAAAATCCTGAAGATCATATTGAGTATTTGACTTCTGAAAATTCTGAAGGACAGTATTTTGATAGAAAAGAAGTTAGAAATCATAAAACTAAAGACTTAGACGATGCCAGAGAAAAAGCCTATAAAACAATTTCGGCATTTACAAACGCTCGTGGCGGAGTGTTAGTTTTAGGTATAGATGATAAAGGGCAAATCATAGGTTTAAATCATCTCCATGAGGATGAAATAAAATCAATACCTAAAATAATAAATGATAAATTAGTAAATCATTATGCACGTTCAAGAGAATGGGTGTATGAAGATAAAAGACTCCTATTGATATATGCTCCAGAGGGTTCTTCTGGTATTTGTGAGACTACCGAAAGCCCACCAAAGGCTTGGAAAAGAGAAAGTGCAAACAGTCTACCGCTTACTTCTAGCGATAGGGAAAGACTTGTTCTTGAACGAAATAAAAAATTTGAACAACTGACTATTTGTGAATTTGACAGTTCATATATCAATCAATCTGTATTGAAAGTTTTTAAAAGTCTTTATTTGGAAAATACGAGTGCAAATTTTGACTATGAGGATGAGACCTTTTTGCAATATATTGGAGCCTGCAAGAAAGAGAATAATGTTTGGATGTTCACAAATGCAGGGTATTTGTTTTTCACGAATAATCCTCGAAATTATATACCATCTGCTTATGTAAGATTCTTGAAATATGAGAGTGAATTAAAAGATTTTGCTAATCCTGGTACAGCGATTTTTGATAGAGATTTTGATGGCTGTTTACCTGAAATGCTACGTAAAATTCGTTCATTTCTCAATGAATCTGCCTTTTTCAAAAGATATACATATCGTAAACCTGATTCAAGCGGCATTATCGAGGAATTTGAGTACCCTTTAAACGCTATTGAAGAAGCTATTGTAAATGCAATTATTCACAGAGATTATCATAATAACCAACCTATTTTCTGTTATAACTATCGTGATGCTTTTGTGGTAAAAAGCCCTGGAAGTTTGAAACAAGATTCTTATATTCCTATTAATTTTAATTTAGATGAAGTAAGGCTATTTCCCTATCGAAGAAATATCACATTGGTAGAATGGGCTAGAATTATGAAAGATGAAAGAGGTCAAAAGTATGTTAAATCATTAGCAGAAGGCACAAGAACTATGCTTGAAAGTATGCTTGCTGCGCAACTTCCGCCTCCTCATTACAACACTAATGGCTATACAACGGTAACATTCAGAAATAACTTCAAAGAACGTGAAGCGAGATACTATGCTCTTAGTAAGCAATTGGGTGTTGAAGATATACTTACAATCATGCAATCCGGGCAAGGAATTTCTTCCTGGCCCTCCCTATAAAGTTTGGTAATATGTATCGAATTTTTTTACCTAGCTTTGCCCAAATCTACACAAACACAAGCCTATGTCTATCATCAATCTGATCTCAGGTCCAAGGAATATTTCTACGGCTTTGATGTATGCCTTTGCACAGCGCAAGGATACAAAAGTACGAGATGAGCCTTTTTACGGCAATTATCTGATGCGTTTCCCTGAAGTAGACCATCCAGGGCGGGAAGAAATCCTGGCTTTTATGAAAACTGATCTCGCCGAAATCATCGCCGAGCTTGAGGAACTCAGCCAGAAATATCCCCTTGTTTTTGTCAAAAATATGTCGCATCATCATATCGGGATTGATGTGAGTTTTATCCATAATTATTTGAATGTATTTCTGATCCGTAATCCCAAACAATTAATTGCCTCTTTTGCACAGGTAATGCCCCAACCCACGATGCAAGACATCGGTATGCAGCGACAAGCCGAACTCTTTACATACCTTCAGGCAAATAATGCCAAAATTCCGCTGGTCATTGATGCGGGTGAAGTACTCAAAAACCCGGAAAAAGTACTGCGGGCACTTTGTGAAGGTTTAGGCATTGACTTTGACCCAAATATGCTCTACTGGAAACCCGGTCAGGTCTATGATGAAGTGCCCTGGGCTAAATATTGGTACCACAATGTACTCAACTCAAGCGGGTTTGAGCCGCAAAATACCAGCGAACGCCCACTACCCGAACACTGCCTGCCTCTCTATGAAGCCGCCCAACCAATCTATGAGATGCTGTATGAACACGCTATTAAAGTCCATAGTCCGTAGTCGGGAGTGGGGTGTTGGGAGTTGGGAGTTGGGAGTTGGGTGTTGGGAGTTGGG
>JANRIC010000172.1:0-22985 GCA_033765345.1 Microscillaceae bacterium | reverse complement strand
TCTTAGAAGGTTTAGAAAAACTCATCGCCTTTCAAGAAATAGCTTTACAAATGAAAGAACAACATATTGCTATGGAAGATATACAAGAATTTTTAGATAATCTTAAACTTAATAAAAAATGACTTCTCCGAAGTTATCAGTGTGACATACATCACACCAAACTCGTGATTTAGTTCCTATGTGATGATTTGATTTATATTCAACTTTGCATTGTCAAATCTAAACAATGTAAAAGATGAAAAAAATCGTCAAGGGAATAATGGTTATTGTGGGTTGCACCAGTATCCTTTTTGCAAATCAAGCAACTGCCCAGTCATTAAAAAAAAGTAAAATGGAAAAACTTGTGATAAATCCTTGGCAATGGCAGGATAATCTTAGCTATGTACAGGCTGTTGAGGTAAAAAATGTACAGGGTACATTATATGTTTCAGGTCAGGCAGCAGTTCACCCAGATGGTACATCCAGCAATGCTGATATGCGAACACAGCTTGGAATTGCAATACAGAACCTCGAAAAGGTAATCAGTCAGGCAAATTACGACCCTAAAAATATCGTTAGACTAACGGTATATACGACTTCTTCTGAAGAGTTTATCAAAAAATGTTTTGATTTATTCCAAGATTTCGTAGCAAAACACGGAATGAAACAAACTGTTACACTTATGCAAGTAGTTGCTTTGTACGAAACACTGAACGTAGAGTTGGAAGCTACTGTTGTAAAATAATGACTGAATGAAAATCACGAACAAAAGCCCGAGCTGCTAACATTGTATTTATGAAAAAGGGGCAAACGTGCTAAATTTGAGTTAAGGTACTTTTTATGGGCCTTTGTGGTAAATTAAACTTTTATGCTTTTAATCCCCTTCTTCATAAATACTTTTCCGTTGTATGCCATTTTAAACCAAACACGTTAAAAATATGAGAACATTTCTTTTAATTCTGTTTTGTTTAACAACACACATTTTATTTACTCAATTTGCACCATCTGACTTATACATCATGCTAAGGATTACCGAAAAGACTGAAATTTAAGTGATAGTAATTTTTCAAGTTCTTGTTGATGAAGTTTATTAGCATTCATTAAGGTATTTTGAATGCTGTGCGTGAAATCTTGAAAAGTTTCATAATACCTGGCATAAAGACATTTTTTTTAAGCCATTTCCAAAGCCTTTCAATTATATTGAGATTAGGGGAATAAGGCGGCAGAAAAACAAGGTGAATATCAAGCGTCTTTGCAAAGTCCTTGACTAAATTACAATGTTGATACCTGGCATTATCCAAGACAATATAGATGGTTTTATCAGCATATTCACGGCGGAGTTGTTGTAAAAAAGTGATCAGGGTTTGGGCATTGATCGTAGAATCATTCAAGGCACAAGTAATTTTTTTAGTAATTGCGTGGACAGCACCCAAAATATTGAGTCTTTTTTCTTCCGGCACTACTAGGTACAAAATATCTGGTCAAAGACCATAAAAAACACAGAAAAAAGCCCATCACACAATGCGCAGCATCCATAAAAAACAAATGAATTTCTTCTTTTTGTGCTTTTTCTATCAAAGGATTTAGGGTGTGTGCTACAAAAACCGCTTGTTTTTCAGGGTCAGCTTTGGAAGGTATTTGCCCCGCTTTCCGATAACGAATCCCTAAGTCGTAAAGAAATTGACGAATTTGGCTAGGTTGGCGTTCTATGCCTGTCAAGGTTTGTATCGCTGCTTTGGCTTGGGCAAGACTGGCAGCAGGATGGACTGAAAAATGTTCCCGAATCTTGTTTGCATAGGGGGCTAAGGCACTCTTTTTGCCTTGATAGTTTACTTTTTCTAAGCCTGTCAAACCTTCCTGATTGTATAATTTGATGTAGTCTGTTACGGTATCTCTATGAATACCTGCAATCCGTGCTACTAAGCCGTAATCCTTGCATGGTAAATACAATTATTTGGCTATCAATTGGCTATGAAAATAATAGTATGAACTAATTATAAGCAAAGACTTATTCAAAAAATCACCTCTATCAGTCCCCAAATCAAGATCGTTTGATATAGTAAATTTTCCAATCGGTATTAAAACGAATTTCGTATTTGGTTAGGTAATTTTTCCAAGTATCTCCTTTTTTGAAATAATATTTCATAGGGCAAATTACGATATGATTACCGTTTTCATCTTGAGTATATTCCAGGGTGTTCCAGTCTATTTCGTGGCGTTCTTCCTCAGCAAATTTATTCCAATAAGCTTCATAGGCTGCTTTTAGGCTCATTCCGCGTGTCACCTGATTTGCCCCGTAATAGTTTTCTATCATATCATGATAAAAAGGTGAAATGCTTGAAAAGTTATGCGATTCTTCGGCTTGGAAAAAAGCTGTAATCTTATCCTGGACGGTCACCTGATCTGCCGGAGCTGCTTTTTTTATGAAAGATAATAAAGGCAGGTTTTCAAAGGCTTTTATATGAAATGGATTAAAAACGACAATCAGAGAAAAAGCTGTGAGCAAGAGCAAAATCAGTAAAATGCTTAAGCTATACAATCTTCTTTTGCTTTTTTTGCTTGGAGGTGTATGCTGTTTATTGCTAAGGTTTGCCTGCTGGTTCTGTCCGGGTAAGGTTTGTGCCAGTCCGCCCCTCAACAAAGCATCTTTAAATTCCTGACAATTCTGGAAGCGTTGAGCCGGATTTTTGGCTGTGGCTTTGTCTATAATTCCCTGAAGGCGATCACTTACTGTGGGGTAAATCGACTTGGCACGTGGCAATGGATTATTGACAATTTGGCTGTATACTTCATATTCTGTGGCATTATTTTCATCGTAGGGGGCTTTACCTGTCAGCATTTGAAAAAGAGTCACACCAAGTGCATAAATATCACTGCGTTGATCTACTTCCTGTCCTTTTACCTGTTCAGGACTCATATAAAGTACTGTACCCATACGAGAGCCGGTTTTAGTAAGGCTTTTTACACTTCCATCCAAGAGTTTGGCAATCCCAAAATCAAGAATTTTTACATCATCTCCCGGAGTGATGATGAGATTGGAAGGTTTGATGTCGCGGTGTACCACTCCTTGTTGATGGGCATAATCGAAGCCGTCTAAGATTTTACTGAAGATTCTAACAGCGCGGGCTTCGGGCATAGGCCCGGTGGTTTCTTTGATAAAAGAGTCGAGTGGGTCTCCTTCTACGAATTCCATAATCAGGAATAAGCCGTTGGGAGTCTCCAGATAATCATACAGGTTTACGATATTGGGATGTCGCAAATGAGCCATAGTGGCTGCTTCATTTTTGAATCTTTCGCGGATTTGGATATTATTTACCAGCGTTGGGTGTAGTGCTTTAATGGCAGCTTTACGATTTAATTGATTATGAATAGCCAGGTAGACACTTCCCATACCACCTTCCCCAATTTTTGCCTGAATTCTATAGTTTAAGATTTGTTCGCCAATCATATTTGATGTCCAGAAATTACAATAGGTAATAAGATCAAAAAGACCTTTGAATTTAGTGCATAATTTTGGGAAATAGATAAAATTTTTAGCTTTTTCAAAGCTGAAAATTTTATCAGAGAATTTTCGGCTTCAGGTTCTATAAAATATCAGCAGGATCTCGAATTAGAATCCGAATTTGACCTTCAAAAACAGAGGCATTTCCAATAAGTGCATTCCCCGAACCGGCCGGCAAAAGTGTAGTTCCTGCCCAAAGTGGGTCATCATACGTAAATAATACAGCACTTCCCGTAGCATCAGAGAAGGTTCTTGCCGTTCCTGAGCCGATACCATTATAAAGTGCCTGCCCTGCCTGTGCAAAACTTAGTCCCTGGATACGCACCAGTTGTCCTTCAAAATTGCCGGAATTCAGCTCTGCAACTGTAATGGTGGTAGGTGATATGGCATTGCTCGATGAATTCAAAGAAACTTGATCCAAAGGTATCTGCTCTATTTGTAGTAAACCGTTAAAATCTGTCAGGATGCTTCCGGCCAGGTTGATATTGATTTCATCTCCGGGCTTAAACGTATGGGGTGCCGTAAAACGAACTGAAATACCAGCACTGGCATCCTGAAGAAAGATATTTTGATTGGGAATATTAAGTTCGTCTGCCCGGGAAGTCACAATTCCTGTAATCCGTATTCCCTCGCTGCAATTAAGATGGAGTGTAGTGCCTGTGTATAAGCTCCTGACGTCGAGTATATTTCCATTGATGCAGGTTTGCGCTTCTGTAGGTTCGTTAGCCAATCCGACATCAGAAGCTTTACGAGGCAAAAGCAAGTTGATGTCCGAAAATACGCCCACATTTCCTATCAGAGTAATACTCCCTGAAGGGATAATACGATCTGCAAAAGAAGCCCCTGGATTGATTTTAATCCCGGCGGTATTAGCCCCATTACTGAAATTTCGGGTTTGGTTTGTGCCAAATACCGTACTTCCATTGGCTTCACTAAATTGTATATTTTCAATTTTTACCAAACGACTTTCAAAAATACCCGCATTCAACTGATTAATGCTAATCGAGATTGGATTAAGCGTATTGGTACCCAGCTTGGTGGCTTTGCTGAGGGGTATATTTTGAATACCCAACCAACCTTCGGGTTTAGAAAGTACTAAGCCGCTCAGGTCGATATCCAGTACATCGCCCGGTCTAAAATTATGCGTATTGTCAAACCGAAGCCATATACCTGCGCTGACATCTTCTGCGAGTATGCTTTGCGGCTCAAGGTTGCCTCCTTGATTATCCGAGGTGACAGTTACCCTTATTCGTACGTCATTGGAAGGGATATTTGTAATCCCTTCTTCAAATTGGTTTCTGAGATAACACACATTGGTATACAAGCCTATTTTCTCGATACAATTGGCAAATTGCCCACAACCCAATCCAACCATCCCTGCCACATCATCCAGACTTCGGAGTACCAGCCTGACGCTTGTACCTTCACGAGCTACCTTGGCGATGATCGGGCCATTGCCAGTAGGGAGTGCTTGATTGCTAAAAACTTTATTGGAAGCCGTAAAAACTTGTATCATATTTCCCTGACAATCTGTAAGTTCTTTAGTCCCTGAAAATATATTTCCTTCGGCTTGGCTGAATTGTACTTCCTGGATGCGCACCAAAAGCCCTTCATACTTTCCAGTGAGAATTTCAGGAATAGTAGCAGGAATTGGATTCAGGGCATCTACAGGAATAGATATTTCTTCTTCAATACATCCGTTGAGAAAAAAGCCTAAAGCTAGAATCCCAAGAAAATTAAATTTTATCAAGGTTAAAACAGATAATCGTTTATTCATAGGTTTCAGTCTCAAATTTGGGATTCAGATTTAACGGATATTAAATATTGTGCTGATAAAGTAAGTTCTTCCAAAATAATGTTGTACAAAAGGAGATGGACTTGGATCATTCAGGGTAGGTATTCTTTGTTGTGCATCAATTACAAATTGATTATCTGTAATATTATTGATTCCGGCTTTGACCAGTAGCATCTGTGCGCCAATTTTCCAGGATTTTCCTGCCCAGGTATCCAGTGTGATTGCACTGGATAGTTTTTCAAGTTGATCAAATGCGGGGTCAGTTCGTATTTCGGGTTTAAACTGAGCATAAAAATTATCATAATAATTAGCCCCTAAGCCCATATACCAAAATTTAGGATTTCGGTATTGAATATTAAAAGCAGCCAGGGTTTGGGCATTGCCTCCTACTTTAAGCTTATTGATATAAAGCGTCTGGGCATCGTTCAGAATCCTGAGGTCAGGATCTGAAAGTACTTCTGCCTGAGCATTGTCATTCCAAAACCAGTTACCGACCGAAAGCATTCCATTCATATTGAGTGAATTGGTGACCTGCCAGTTAAAATCCAGCTCAATACCTTGGTGTAGCACATTCAAATTGGAGAGATGGTAATAGACTGCACTTTGATAAGTTTCGGAATCCAGATTTACATGATAGCTCAAGTTACTTAGGGTGGTATAAAATAAATTTAGATTGGCCATAAATCGCTCTCCACGGAATCCATAACCCAGCTCAACAGAGAATATCTTTTCATTATTCAGCTTGCCCTGTGTCTGGTTACTCTGTTGTACATTTAAAAAAGCATCTTCAAAAAAAGGAGCTCTTGTAAAAAAACCTGGATTGAGATAAACATGGTGCTGACCATTGATTCTATAATTAATACCAGATTTAAAAGTAAAATTATTAAAAGCATACCATGACGACTTGCCTAATGAGTTTTCAGGGAAATCCTCGTGCAGGAATTTTCCATTTCTTTGAAAACCAGTTCGGGCAAGAGAAGCACTCAACAATACATCCAGCTTTCCGTAGCTGTACTGTGCTTGTGTAAATACACTTCCCCAAATAATGGCACTAGAATAATCATATCCGACTCGATCTCCTACTGATTTGGGCGTATTGCGAGGGTCAAGCAAATTGTTATAGGCTAAATCCTGATAGTTTTCCTGATCAATCCAGAAATCTCCTCCGAGTAAGTCCTCGATTTCCTGGTAATGAGAACTTTTAGCCCAGCGAAAATCAATACCTCCTGCAATATTAATCCTTTCACTCAGGTCAGCATCCAGTGTAGAGATTGCTCCTACCCAATAATGGTCGTTTTTTGATTGTAGCAGTATATAATGAGATCGGGCACCTTGCAGGGGGCTGAGTTCACCGGTCAATAAATCTACTTGATTGGCCTGATTTTCGGCGATGAGTACATCCCAGGGGATTTGAAAATTGTTTTCGGAGGCATTGGGGTCAATCGTCGGATTGAGGGGATGGCTAATCTGAGCGTCAAAGGTTCTATTGATAAAGGTTTCACCGCCTCGCCCCAGAGAATAATACACTGCATTGGTCAATGTGAGATTATCTTGAATATCCCAGTGGTGGTTCAGGATAAAGGTCGGCTTGTGATAAGTATTTTTGCGGGCAGATAAAAATTCCCCTTGCCGGATTCCCCAAGCGGGGTTAAATCGCTTATCGCCTGCTATCTCAAAGGAGGCCTCAGTAGCAGGATTACCCTGGTTGGTACTAACAGGTGTACCAAAGGCTGTTAGAATCAATTGGTGATTTTTACCTAGTCCTTTGTAGGCAGAGATAAAATAATCCCAGGAATCCACATTTGTACCATCCCGATAACCGTCTCCATGTTGGGTAGCTCCTAGTGCTGTAATTGCCCAATCTCCTTTCATCAGTCCGGTAGAAGCGTTCAGCACTACCTGATGTTGCCAGGAGCGATTGGCATTGGTATAGGACAGCCGCAGTCCCTTGCGTTGTTCGGTGGGTTTGGTGGTGATATTGATAGTGCCACCGATGGAGTTGAGGGCAAGTTTGGAAGCTCCCAGACCTCGTTGTAGTTGTAGTGTATATGTGTTATCATTCAGCCCTCCCCAATTAAACCAGGAGATACGCCCGTTTTCAGGGTCATTGATGGGGATTCCATTGATCAAAACGGCTGTATTTTCAGAGCTAAATCCTCTGATGCTCACTTGGGTATTGCCGAAAGTACCTCCAAGCGTATTGACAAAAACCCCTGGGGAAGACTTGAGTATTTCAGGAAACTCCTGCGCGCCCATTTTTTCTTCTATATCTTGGGCTGAAACGGTAAACACAGGGCCGGGTGCTTGCACATTTTCATCGACAACATCTGCAAATATCTCCGTCTCCTCAAGACCTATTCCTTTCTCTTTGAGGGTGTGCCAAAGTAGCCCATAGACCTGGCGAGGGCGAAGCGTTATCGATAGTGTATCTGTATAATATCCGATGTGAGAAATTACGATGGTAATTGTTTTTGGAGGGATATTACTGATCAGGAAACTGCCTTTTTCATCGGTAAGAGTTACTTCTTTGCTTCCTTGGATGTGTATAGACACGCCAATGAGAAAATCTCCTGTGATTTCGTCTATGATAGTTCCCTGTACGGAAGCATAATCATCTTGGGCAAAACCCGAAAATGTAGCCCACAAGATCAGGCATAAGCTGTATAATCTACGCATATTTTAGTTCAACATAGAAAGTTTATAAACTTTTTTATCTAAAAGACTTTTTACAATGATTTAAAAAAATATTCAATCATTGCGTGCATCAAGTTCTGGTTAGGAATGCGTATTAAAAAAACTCTTCCAGTTTATTTTACCGGATAAATGTCCATGATGTTTTAAATACACTGAAAAAATATTTTTATTTCCCAAAATCAACCTGCATATTTGCAGCATAACCCAGAAGGCTTTACTCAATCCAGGCAGCTTTTTTGTAATATATCCGTACTTATCATGGATATTTTGATTATTTTTGACAAGAACATATAATTAATGATTATTTATTTCAATAAATTTTATGAAAAAACAAATTCTTTCATTTCTATCCTTGACTTTATTTAGTTTTTTGTTTCTGATCGCTTGTGGCGATGGTGGTAGTGATGGTCCAAACAACAATGCTCTCAATGCAGGTATTCAAGGTACTTGGGATTTGGGCACTGTAACTACCAACCCTGCTAACTTCATTACCGGGTTCAGAATTACCTTTACAAGCAATGACCTCACCGGTACTAGCGGTACTTTTACCTTAGTCATCAATGGGCAAACGATCAGCGGTCAATACAGCATCAGCAATTCCAACACCAGTGCAGGTACTATTCAGCTAACCTTGAATGCGGCTTTCAACGGAAGCACCAGCATTATTTTGGCTTCTTTTAATTTGAATAATAACACGATTAGTTTTAATGCTGAAATTAATGATAACAAGCAAATTTCGGCCACTTATTCTTTCTCTTTGGATAAACAATCATAAATGATTGTGGTTTGCAAGTCTTTCTAATGCAATTGATCAGGAAGACTTGTAAATTTATAGTTCTTCTTCATCTACTTTCATCACGTCTTTTAGCTCTGTTATTTTCTCGAGTATTGTTTCCATTTCTGATTTAAGAGAATCCAGGGTAGGAGGTACTTCCAAATCAATAGGGTCGGCTGTTTTGAGTTTTACATCAAAAGAAGCATCCGCAGAAATGTCTTGGCGTTCTCTAAAAGTGATAGACTTGCCTGCGTCCAGGATTTCCAGTTCTTTTTCCACTACTTTAAGTTCTTTCCCGCTTTTGTCTGAATAAGTGATCAGGACTATTATACCGTCAAATCTTGCATCGGTTCTTCGATTCGCCACTGTGATACGAATGATGTATTCTCCTAAATCTGCGCTTTCAAACTGCCCATCGACCAAAAGCCCCGAAAGTAGTTCTTGGCGGCGTTCTTTTTCAAGCAGGTCAATAAATCCTTGAATTTTGGACTTATCTTGAAGAAGGCTATCCAATTCAATTTCTTCGGGAGTTTTTTCGCGGTTTTCGTCTTCGGTATTTTCGTTGGAATCTTCTTCAAAAAAATCTTCATCGGATTGGTCATTATTGTCATCTCGATTATTTTCCTCTTGGGATGAGTCATTCAAAGAAGAATTGTTACGGCTCATTCTGCTGATCTCCGAATAAATCACCCAAACGGAGACAAGTAAAACCAAAGCCAAGACTGCATAAAGTAGGGTAAAGGAGTCTCGTTTTTTTTCGGGTATCCTAGAGAATTTATCGGAAACCTGGTTATTTGTCCCTGTTTGGGTCAGGGTAATGTCAGATTGAGTGGTATGAAAGCCTGCTTGTGTATGTAAGGTATTAAAATTCAAGGCATTTCTGAATTCTTCACAGCTCTGAAAACGATCGGTAGGGTTTTTGGCAGTTGCTTTATTGATGACAGCTTGCATGCGGTCGGACACGGCCGGGTATACAAATTTGGCAGCTGGGAGGGGTTCATTCAGAATTTTTTCATAGACCTCAAACTCGGTATAATCCCGATCGTGGTAAGGAGATTTTCCGGTAAGCATTTCAAACAGCGTAAGCCCCAGGGAATAAATATCTGTGCGTAAATCTACTGGTTGCCCCTTGACTTGTTCGGGACTCATATACAGTACGGTTCCGAGCTGAGTACCGGTTTTGGTGAGGTTATTCCTGCCTTCTTTGAGAATTTTGGCAATGCCGAAATCCAGGATTTTTACATCGGCATCATTGGTAATTATGAGGTTGGAAGGTTTGATATCCCTATGAATGACACCTTTTTGGTGGGCGTAGGCTAGTCCGTCCAAAATCTGATTAAAAAAGAAAATGGCTTTTTGTTCGGGAATTGGCCCGGAATTACGTTGAATATATTCATCGAGAGATTTTCCTTCGGCATACTCGAGGATAAGAAAAAGCCCGTTTTCATTCTCAAAATAATCATACAAAGTGATGATATTGACGTGTTGGAGGCTGGAAAGCGTGGCGGCTTCATTTCGGAAGCGCTCTCTGACGCGGGGTTCGTTGACCAAAGCAGGATTAAGTGCTTTTACAGCTACTTTTCGCCCCAGTTGTGCATGGGTAGCGAGGTATACTTTACCAACTCCACCTTCACCCAGGACAGACTCGATTTTATAATTGAGGATTCTTTCACCAATCATTTCTTAGGTATTTGATTATCAAATCATTAAGGCTATATGATACACCCATAAGGGTACTATTTTTTCAACATGAAAGGGATAATGATATTTTTACCCTCATAAATCAGGGGTTTGGGAATTTCACCAGGTTCTAAGGGCTGGGGATACAATTGATTCACTTCCTTAAGAATAAAAGGGCTGATTTTGAACTTATCTCCAATTTGTGCCAGTGTCTCTTCTCCTTTGACTTTATAGATCGTTTTGACCAGTACTTTGATGCCTTGCCTGGCTTTCAGCTTTTCTTTGGGGCTGATATCATTGAGTTGAACCAGGGTATCGAGGGGCAGATAAAAACGTTTGGCGATTTTATCGAGGGTTTCGCCTCTTTCTACTTTATGGAAATAAATTTGGTTGTCTTCTTCTGTAATTGTGGAGCCAAATATACGGATACTATCCTCGACTGCTTTTTTGGCCTGTGCCTGTGCGATGGAGTCCTGCCTTTGCCTGATTTCTGTTTGATTTTTAATATCCAAAAGAATACTGGATTGGTACTGAGGGCGTGGTCTGGAGTATATAATGATCATAAAAATCAAAACACCCAGGAGGCTTAGAAATACAATCAAAGGGGCATTTGCAAAACGTTGACCAGGTTCGGATGTGACAGGAGGTAGATCTACATTTTGGGCAAGCTTTGGTGTCTGTGGAGAGCTGATATTTAGCAAAGCTTCTTTAAAGTCCTGACAACTTTTGAATCTTTCAGCTGGGTTTTTGGAAGTGGCTTTGGAAATAATCGTTTGTATTTCGGTAGAAATAACCGGGTAGTATTTTCGGGCATCCGGGAGAGTTTCTTTCAATGCTTTATTTCGGATGTCTTCAAAGCCCAAGTCTTCGTAAGGATGTTGAGCGGTAAGCATATAAAACAATAATATACCCAGTGTATATATATCACTTTGAGAATCTGGGGGCAACTCTGAAAACTGTTCGGGATTTGCAAAAAGGCAGGTTTCTCGGTCTTTTTGCTGAAAATTTTTGTGATTATAAAGCTTACTGAAGGCCAGGTCTAAAACTTTGATGCTTTCATCCTTTGCAATGATGATATTGCTGGGATTGATGGCACCTCCATAAATAGCCTTATGATGAGCCAGATCAAAGGCATCCAAAATTTTAATAAAAAACTGAATTGCTTTTTTTTCGGGAATTGGTCCGCTGAATTTACGGATATACTCACCCAGTGAACGCCCTTCGATATGCTCAAAAACCAGATAAAAATCGTGGTCGGTTTCTAGATGATCATATAGAGTAATAATGTTGGGATGTTGAATCCGGGATAATTTCTTGATTTCCTCTTCAAATTCGGCTTTTTCAGTAGCGTTTTGTGGGTTTTTTAAGGTTTTAATCACTACTTTTTTTGAAAATTGCGTGTGGGTGGCCAGGAAAGAACGGTAAAGTTGATTCTCCTCAGTTAGATTCTCTATTCGATAGTTTAATATCTTTTCCCCTGTCATGGCTTTATTTTTTGGCCGTTTAATAAATTGAACGATTTAGGATAAAATTTGACGTGTTTTATAAAATTACGGCGCAAATCTACGATTTATTTTAATCTCTCAAGAGTGGCGACGCAAATTGTTTGCCTAAATTATGATGTAGCATTTGGTCAATAGTCTATGATCTGTAATCCATAGATTTATTTCACTAATTATCAGTAAGTTATGATAGACTACATTCTAAATTCAAAGTTTGAAAAAAACAATAGTCTATGATTTCTAAAGTTCCGGTTCTTCTAAAGGGATGGCTAGGGTATCGAGATAATTCAATTCTTCTGCCTTGCTCACTCCATTTGCTTTCAAAATCCACTCTATTTTAGATCGGTGTTTTTGGGCTAAATCGGTTATTTTTTCTGCGGTAGATTGGTTTTCTTCCAGGGTATTGGCTACATACCGCACTCGTTTGTCTTTAAAGTAACGTTTTACGGATTGCACTGCATTTCTTTTGTAAGTCTGAATTTCTCGGAATGTTTTTTTGGTTTTATCCAGGCTATTTTTAACTTTTTTTAGTCCTGATGAAGAATTCCAGAAATATTCATAAAACTGTTGTTCAATTTCTATAGCCCGAAGACTATCACCCTGGGCTGTGCCTGTGCTTCCGACAAATCCGCTCAGGCGGCTATTAAAAAACAGATAAATAGCTACTATTGCTACCACGATCAGAAATCCACGCAACATCAGCGGGCGATAATCCACTTCATCAGAATTAATCATAGATAAATCAGCTTTTTTTTTTCTTTTAAAATCTGAAGTAAATTCTTCTGAGAGGGGTTCTATATATTGACTTTCATTTTTTTCTTTTTCCTGGGCTTTGGAGGGGGGATTAAAGTTATTGGGTCGGGTATATTGTTTTTCTTCTACACTATTGGATGCACTGGTTTTTTGAAACCCCTTTCCTTTGCCCACAAATTCAATAATTTGTACGGTTGTATTATCAAAACCTCCAAGTGTATTGGCCAGATCCACAAGTTTGATGGCTTTTTGCTGTACATCCAGATTCATATTCAAGATTTCTTCAATCCCTTCGTCACTCACCAAGCTGGTTAGTCCGTCTGAGCAAAGCAAAAAGATGTCTCCTTTTTGAGGAAGGATGGGTTCGGCTGGGACGGTCACATCCACATAAGACCCTGTGCCTACTGCACGAAGCAGTTCATTTTTGCGGGGGTGTTTTTCGGCTTCCTTCTCCGTGATAAGCCCTTGGTCAATGAGTGCTTGCACGAGAGAATGGTCGCTGGTCAATCGACGCAGGATACCTTCGTTATGCAGATAAATACGGCTATCCCCTACGTGTCCGTAATAGATCATACCTTCGCGAATCATCAGGAGTACGCAGGTCGTACCCATGCCTCTGAGCGAGGTATCCATTTGTGATTTTTGATAAATCTGTTGGTTGGCGTATTGGATAGCTTGGTGGATGGCTTCAAAAGGTTCGGTATAATACTGATTTTCAAAAAAAGATCGGATGGTATTAAAAGCAGTTTGAGAGGCGATTGCACCGCCGGCGTGCCCGCCCATGCCATCACAAACGACAAAAAAATCACCGTTTTGATTTTCAAAATAACCCAAATAGTCTTCATTTTGAGACCTGACCTTCCCAATATCTGTAAAATTACCGAAGCGAAAATCTTTTCTTTCTTGTGTATCCATTTTTTAAATTTCAAATCGACAATGCGCAGCACCCAGTTTGATAATATCCCCAGACTTCAAAAGCTTGGAGGTGACTCGATTCCCATTGACAAAAGTACCGTTGGTGCTGCCTAGATCATTGATAAAAAAGCTACCCTTCTCAATCGTAATGGTAGCGTGTTTGCTGGAGACGGTCTGTTCAGGAATTACAATATCATTATTGGCACTCCGCCCAATGGTGATTGTGGGTTTATTGAGGCGAAAGTTTTGACTGAACAAACCTGCCGAAACCTGTAGAAAAGGTGCGCCACCACCGCCAGCAATGGAAGTATTTTTAAGGTCAATCTTTTGTGGGGGAATGACTGTGGGCACTTCATCTATTTTTTTGGCTAGTTCCTGTTCTTTTAATTTTAATTGCTCCTGAAGGCGGATATTTTTTTCTTTTAATTCCTGAATGTAAGACTGGCTTTCATTGACCTTCTTTTTTTCTTGTTCTTCCATCTGAGCTCGGAGTTCTTCTTCTTCTTCTAGCTCTTCCTGAATACGAATCTGGCGTTCGTTATACCAATAATAAATTACGCCCAGCAATAATCCGGCAATGACCAGAATGATAATTCCATATTTTTGTAAAATACCGTCGGGGGGAGTAGAGCCTTCTTCAAAAGGTGTATTATAAGAAAACTCCTGGGGAGGTTCTTCTTTATATTCAATACTAAATTTGTGAGTTTTGCCGTCAGAAGGAGCATCACTTGTAAAGACCAGCTCGTATTGTTGTATATTTTTATCTTCTTGTCGACTTCCGGATTCAAAAATTTCGCCCAGATCGTTGCGTATATCATTGGTGGAACTCACATTATAACTATCTCCATTGGTTCTTAGGCTAATCCGATCATAAATTTCTGTTTTCTGGAGGTTGGTTTGGCTGATTCTTAGGTGGTTGAGTGTATAAATTGCGATGTCTTGTCTTTCAGCAGCCCGGATTACGTCATCGGCAGTCAATGCGGCATTGGGATAATCAAGCGCACCGGATAAAACAATCAGCATTTTCTGCCCTTCAAAAGAAATCTGATCAAACTCTTGGATTGCTTCTACCATGGCACTGTAGGCATTGACAGAGGAATTGCTATCTGAGAGTGCCGCCGTGATTCGGGTCTCGAGTTTATCTTTGAGTAAGGTTATGTTGGACTGCGGTCTAAATTCAGGCTCTAAGGAAGTGATGGTACTCCTTCCGGCATCAGCACGACCGAAATAGCCCACATTTACCATATCATTTTCATTCAATAAATTTTCTAGAGCTTCACTGACTCCCATTTTGATCCCAGTAAGTGGCGGGCCATTGGTATAACTGGAAGCATCTATGAGAAAAAAGACGATACGCCCCCCGGTACTTTCTTCCTCTTCTGAAATTGGTTCAAATTCAAAATCAAGCTCGTTTTTATCTTCATCCAGTACCCTAAAATCACTTTTTTGAGGCTGATCTACGGTATTCATTTGAATGATTACTCTTAATTTGGGAAAGTTAGAGGTATCCGGTTCCTCCTGAACCCGGAAACTTTGAGCCCGAATTTGAGAAAAAGCTCCCATACACATCCCCAAGGTTATCCAAAAAAGAATCTTTTTCATGGTGCCGAGTTTTTATTGATACAAAATATCAGGCAATACTTCTGAATTTAAAAATTGTTTCACCGATCTTAATCATATCTCCATCTTTGAGGTTTCCTTCTTCTTCAAAGATTTCATTGATAAAGGTTCCGTTGGTGGACAACTCATCTTTAAATTTGAAATGCCCCAAACGATAAAGAATGGTCAGGTGTCTGCCTGAAACCGCAGAATCATGCGGCACGACAATATCACAGCCACGGTCAGAGCCAATCAGATTGCGCCCTTCGTACAATCTATAATCTGCTCCAAGCGGATCGATGGTAAAGGAAACCAGCCAGCCCACCATTTTGCGTCCTACGCTGGCAGGAGTTGGTTCAAATTTTGGGGTATTCATCAGACCTCCACCGCCGCTTATGAATTCCTGCCCGCTACCGAAGATTTGGGTGCGGCTCAGGTCTTTTTCCGAACTTCCGAAGATTTGTGTTGGAATAAAATCGTCCACGTTTTGAATGGTTTTATCTAATTGTTTGAAATTTTTCTCATCACCTCCGCCTTTTTTTCCGGATTGCCCTTTTCCTTGCGAAGGTTTGGGGCAATAAGGGCATTCTTCCAAGTTTTTAGGGAAATAATGCCCGTTTTCACAAAGTTTAAAATCACTCATTTTGATGGAAAGGTTTTATGAAAATTTGATTTTCAGGCAATTACCTGATTTTTTTTTCAATAATTTCTAATTTAAAAAACTAAATTACACAATATCTTTTAAGAATAAAATCACCTGGATATTATTTCAAGTCTTTGTAAGATAGTTTTTTTTAGAATCAAGGGTTTGCATTTTTTTGTTCTTCTTCCATCTCAAGGGCATCTTGGAGTACTTTCTCGGTAAGGTTTTGCTTATAGTGAATCAATTTTTGAAACAAAACCTCATCGGAGATAGCCAATATTTGCGCTGCTAAGATTCCAGCGTTTTTGGCGGCATTCAGGGCAACTGTGGCCACAGGCACGCCGTTGGGCATCTGCAAAATAGATAAAATAGAATCCCAGCCATCCAGTGAGTTATGGGATTTGATCGGTACGCCGATCACTGGCAAGCTTGTCAGTGAAGCTACCATTCCAGGCAAATGAGCTGCCCCACCTGCCCCTGCAATGATGACTTTGAGTCCGCGAGAAGCGGCATTTTGCCCGTATTCCATCAATCTAAGAGGTGTACGATGCGCCGAAACGATGCTGATTTCAAAAGGAATCTGCCATTCCTGAAGCATATTGGCAGCATCCTGCATGATGGGCAAATCGGATTTACTGCCCATAATGATTCCGATCAAGGGGGTTTTGCTCATAGCTTACATGCTGATAACACTCAGCGTTTTTTTTACTTTTTGAATATTTTGCATCAAAACCTGCTCATTTTCGTGAATGATCGTCACGTGTCCCATTTTCCTGCCTGGTTTGGTCAATATTTTGCCGTATAAATGTACAAAAACACCTTCTAAAGTCAAAACTTCCTCCAAACCTTTGTAATAAGCCCTGCCCTCAAAACCTGAAGCCCCCAATAGGTTGACCATGGCTGCCGAATTGACTCTCGCTTGTGTGGAGCCTAAGGGTAAGCCTAAAATTGCCCTTAGATGTTGGGCAAACTGAGAGGTATAATTGGCCTCGATGGTGTGATGCCCGCTATTGTGTGGTCGTGGAGCCGCCTCATTGACCAGAAGCTCGCCTTGGGTCGTAAGAAACATTTCTATGGCAAGTATTCCGATCATTTCCAGTTTTTCTATCACCTTGATGGCTAATTGGGTTGCTTGTTGTTTTATATTCTCAGGAATCGCAGCAGGCACACGAAGATAATCTACCAGATTAAGTACAGGGTCAAAAACCATTTCTACGACAGGGAATGTGGATATCTGCCCACTTGGGCTTCTGGCTGCGATCACTGATATTTCTTTCTCCAAATCTACATACTTTTCTAAAACACTTGGTGCATCAAAAGCTTTTGTCAAATCCTGGGCAGAATCCAGTCTTTGTACTCCTCTACCATCATAACCGCCGGAAGCCAATTTTTGAAAAGCAGGCAGAAAATCCAGGTTTTTCTCAATCTCTGTTTTACCGGATACGATTCTGAATGCAGATGTAGGGATATTATTTTGCTGATAAAACAGCTTTTGTTTTCTTTTATCCTGAATGATTTGAATGGCTTTGGGTTGGGGGAAAACCTTTTTCCCGGAGTTCTGAATGGCAAATAGTGCCTCTGTATTCACATTCTCGATTTCAATGGTAAGTATATCCACCTGCTGGGCAAATTCGCAAACCGTATCAAAATCGCTCAGACTGCCCACCACAAAACGATCCGCCAGATGTCGGCAGGGAGCTTGGGGGTCCGGATCGAGGATGTGTGTTTCAATACCCAGGTTCAGGGTTTCTTGAATGAACATGCGGCCTAACTGTCCACCGCCGAGGATTCCGATTTTTTTCATAAAACAAGCATTTATTTTGCCCGCTCGATGGTAAAGCGAATCAATTGCAATAAAGATTCTTTGTAGATGGAGTCGGGAAATTCTTCCAGGATCTGGCAGGCCTCGTCATAAAATTTTTTCATTACTTGTTTGGTATAGTCAATTCCACCGCTTTCCTTCACAAAATCAATAACTTCTTTGACCTTGGCGGGTTTATGGCCTTGGTTTTTGACCAGGCTAATGATTCTTATTTTATCGGTACGGGAAGCATGATTCAGGGCATAAATCAGCGGTAAGGTCATTTTCTTTTCTTTAATATCTATTCCAAGCGGTTTGCCAATTTCGGCATTGCCATAATCAAATAAATCATCTTTAATCTGGAAAGCCAGACCTACTTTTTCGCCGAATTGTCGGGCTTTTTCTACAGTAGCCGGGTCGGATTGCACTGAAGATGCTCCCACAGCACAGCAGGAGGCAATCAGGGAAGCCGTTTTCTGACGAATGATTTCATAATAAATATCTTCGGTAATGTCTAATCGGCGGGCTTTATCAAATTGCAATAATTCTCCTTCACTCATTTCTTTGACGGCCGAGGAGACAATTCTCAGCAATTCAAAATCTCCATTATCTACAGAAAGCAAAAGCCCTCTTGATAGCAGAAAATCACCCACAAGTACGGCTATTTTATTTTTCCAGAGGGCATTGATCGAGAAAAAACCCCGGCGATAATTGGAATCATCTACCACGTCATCGTGTACAAGGGAAGCAGTATGTAAAAGCTCAATCAAAGCAGCTCCTCGATGTGTAGCATCTGCAATACTTCCACAAGTGCCTGCGGTTAAGAAAACAAACATGGGTCTGATTTGTTTTCCTTTGCGTTTGATGATATAGCCCATAATTTTATCCAGGAGAAATACTTCACTTTTCATGTAGGAGCGAAATTTCACTTCAAACTCCTCCATTTCCCGCTTAATGGGCGCCTTAATGTCATTAATAGTAATGGTCATCGGATTAAATTGTCCGCAATAATACTTTAGATTTCATCAATTTACTAATCTAAGGATTAATTCTTGGTTTGCGTTCATTTCTGTAAAACAATTTGCGGACAAAAAAATCCGAAAAATTAAACAAAGTACTTCTTTGGGAGGTCAATAGGAAGAATTTTGAACCAAACTGATTTTTTGCTCTTTTAAACGTGCTTCAAAAGCTGTATGGATTTTATCTTGAAAGGTCAAAGCTTCTTTTTCCCAGGCTCTTTGGGCATAATCTGTTTCTAGGATGCGATAATAATCTTTTCCTTTCCAGGTGATATGCTCATTGGCATGCTGGATCAGCTCTTTTCTGATGAATTGTTTGACGTGGGTTATTTCGTGGTAGAGAACGATCATCTGCCTTTCAAAACCCAGGTTTTTCTCGATCAAAACGTGCATCATCGGTTTGCCGTCAAAGGCAGAAGGAATTGTTGTTCCTAGTAAATGCTGTTTGTACGTTTCGTTTTGAGGGTTAAAATCTACAAAGGTGATTAAAAGGATGATATCTTCCAGAATACCCAAATAATCAAGGCAAAAATACGCCCTTTCACGGGTAACGTGTATTTTTTCGGGGTCATTACATCCTAATACTCTTACGATCTGCCGGGATTGATCCGCAGAGACATAGTTCAGAGGCATTGCTCCTATGAGAGCAATTAGTAAAATTTTTCTTAACGTGAGCATTATTTTTTGGTTATATGGTGAAATAATGATAATGCTTCTAAGCGTTAAGGCTACTGTATTTTAAAATAATGAACGTAAAGTACTATTTTTGTTTAAAAAAATACAAAGAAAACCGGGAAATAAGGAATTTTACCGACACAAAACAAAAATTCATCTCCCAAAAGAAGATGAATTTTTGAAGCGAGTTTTTTTAAGAATTTCGGTTTTTTTTACTCTGTTTTTAAAGGTTTATATTCCTTAAATAAAGAGAATTTATTTTCTTCCACTTTTTTCTTGAAGTTTGCCCAATCATTTTCTATAAATCTGTTAACTTTCTCTAGGGTTTCTACCACGGCTTTTTCGGCTTGTGCCACGAGGCGGGTCTGCCCTTGGTCGGGTGCATTCCAGGAATCCTGCAAGGTATAAAAAGCATCACCGATTTTAGCACTGAGGGTATTGGGGTTTCTTTGAATGCCTTGTAGGCCTTCTTTGCCTCGGATAGATTCTAACAATACTTTGATGGTATCCTGAATGGTCTTACCCAATTTTTTAAGTTCTTTTGTTTTTTCATCATTGCCTTCCAATTGTTTTAAGATAATTTGAGTGGTTTCATTGGCTTCATCCAGACGCTCGGCGGCTTGTGTACTCAATTCTATCTTTTTCATCATTTGTTCAATCATGGCATTTTTAGCCTGCATATCTGCTAATGGAATAGGAGTACGCGGATCAGGAATCACTTTGATCTTTGTAGAATCCTTATCTTGCCCATAAGTAATTCTGATCATATAATCTCCAGGAAGTATCTGGGGTCCGGCTGGTTCAGGGGCATCTGGGTTTTGAGGTCTGCGAGCGTTGGGCATTCTTAGTCCTTTGCGATTGAGATCCCACTGTACCCGATTGATTCCAGGCTGGGGGGTGGCTTTGATTGTACGAATTACCTTAGATTGTTCATTAAGAATTTCTATGGTTATTTTAAGGGTATCTTTGGGCGTTTCCGATTTAATATCTTCTTTGACTTCATACACCATCGTTCCGCTACGGGGGCGAGTGGGGGTGCTTGTTTGAGAGGTCGTGCTATCGGTTTTGGGAGGAGATTTCATTTTAACTTCCTTGACAGAATAAGAAATCATTGCCCCAAAGGGTCGGTTTTGCCCTTCATAGATTCCTTGTGCAGAAAAACGAATTCCGGCAGCCTCCTGATAATTGGCGAGTACGGCATCTGGTGTTGAATATACCTTTACGGGTTGATCTAATAAACCTGCGCCTTTTTGGGCTAAATCTCTAAGTGGGCGAATATCATCCAAGACATAAATTGCTCTGCCAAAAGTACCAATCACCAGGTCGTGTTCACGGGGGTGAATGACCAAGTCCATGGTAGAAACCGTAGGGTACTCGTTTGTCCATTGTGTCCAGGTATTGCCTTCGTCAATACTTACGTAGAGTCCGAATTCCGTACCGAGGAACATCAATTTGGGTTCTATGGGGTCTTGAACAATGGCCAAGGCATATCCCCAGACCTTGCTTTCGTCTGCGATTCTTTTCCAGGTTTTACCGAAGTCTTTGGTTTGGAATACATAAGGAGTCATGTCATCTCGGCGGTAATTGTTGATGACCACGAGTGCTTCTCCGGCGTTTTTGTTGGAAGCCTTGATCTGAGGTATCCAAGAGTTGGCAGGCACACCTTTGATATTTTTGATAAGATTTGTCCAGGTTTTGCCACCATCTTGGGTAAGTTGTAGGTTGCCGTCGTCGGTACCTACCCAGATCACGCCTTCCTGTACAGGGCTGGGGCTGATTGCCAGGATAGTCGTATGATTTTCGGCACCAGTGGCATCATAGGTAAGCCCTCCGCTTTCGGTTTGTTTTTGTTTGGAAGGGTCATTGGTAGTCAAATCTGGAGAAATAATCTCCCAGTTGTTGCCGTAGTCGGTGCTTTTATGCACAAATTGGCTTCCGAAATAAACTGTTTTGTTGTCTATGGGGTCTACGGCGATGGCAGAATTCCAATTGTAACGAAGGTAAACTCCGTCCGGGTGTACAGGTTGGATGGCGCGGGTCAGGCCTGTTTGTAGATCAATACGCCCTACATTTCCCTGCTGTGACATGCCATAGGCATAACGGGGGTTTTTGGGATCGGGTACGGCATCAAAGCCATCGCCGAACATAATTTCGTCCCAGTAAGAATTTCGGATACCTTTGGTACGCCAGACATACGCTGGTCCTCTCCAAGAGCCGTTATCTTGCATTCCACCATAGACATTATAGGGGGTTTCTAGGTCTACATTGACGTGATAGAATTGCCCTACGGGGATATTTTCTGCAAAACGCCAGTTTTTGCCCTGATCACGGCTGATGAACAGACCGCCGTCATTGCCATCTATAAGAAAATCAGGGTCATTGGGGTCAATCCAGAATGCGTGGTGATCGGGGTGGACGCCATTGCCATAATCAGCGATGACGTTCCAAGTTTTGCCTCCGTCTTCGCTTTTGGATACATAAGTAAAGAGGCTGTAGAGTCGGTTTTCGTTTTTTGGGTCTACATAAATCTCTGAATAGTAAAAAGGTCTATCGCCGAATCTACCGTTATCCGTGACCTTGCTCCAGTTTTCGCCACCGTTTACAGATTTGTAAATGGCATTTTTTTTAGATTCAATGATGGCATATACAATTTTGGGGTTACTGGGTGCAAAAGCCAGTCCCATTCTGCCGAGTTCGCCTTCGGGAAGTCCTTCTTTAGAGCTGAGTTTTTTCCAGCTTTCGCCGCCATCGTATGTAAGGTACAAGCCAGAGCCTTCGCCACCGGACTTGAAGAACCAGGGATCGCGTTTATGCTCCCACATCGCTACCAAGATTTTATTAGGGTTTTGGGGATCAACGACCATGTCGGCAGTTCCGCTTTGGGAGTTGGTGAAAAGTACGTTTTTCCAGGTTTTACCGCCGTCAGTGGTTTTAAACACACCTCGTTCTGCATGAGCACCCCAAGGAGAGCCGATAGCGGCCACATAGACCACATCCGGGTTATCCTTGCTTACGATGATTCGGTGGATGTTTTTGGTTTTCTCAAGTCCCATACATTTCCAGGTTTTGCCGGCATCTAGGCTTTTATAAATGCCATAACCGCCGGTGTGGCTATTTCGGGGGTTGCCTTCTCCGGTTCCTGCCCAGACAATATCTGGATGATTTTGATTGATGGCGATGGCTCCGATAGCGGCTACTTTTTCCTTTTCAAAGATGGGTTTCCAGGAGATTCCTCCATCTTCGGTTTTCCAAAGTCCGCCTGATGCAGCACCAGCATAAATCACCTGTGGATTGCTCACTTGGGCATCAATCGCCGTAATTCGTCCGCTCATCCCTGCGGGGCCTATTGCCCGAGGTTTCATTCCCTTGAATTTTTCCATATCCAGCTTTTGTGCAAATAAGTTTGTGTGAATATTCAGGAAAAAAACGAGGAGGATAGTAAAAATTTTGAAATTCTCTCGAGTATTAAATTGTAAATGTGTAATCATTATTTTTTAGAATCAATTGAGCTAATGTTTTAAGATAATTAAGATAATTAAGATAATTAAGATAATTAAGATAATTAAGATAATTAAGATAATTAAGATAATTAAGATAATTAAGATAATTAAGATAATTAAGATAATTAAGATAATTAAGATAATTAAGATAAT
>JANRIC010000151.1:0-5685 GCA_033765345.1 Microscillaceae bacterium | reverse complement strand
TTTTTGAGTTTTTTTGTAAGTTTTCTTCTAAAACTCTATAAAATATCGCAAAATATGGGTTTTGATAAAATATAGCATGTAAGTTTTATAAGAATAGTTATATTTTATATAAATATTTCGCTAGGGTGCGAAAAGTCGGCTCAAAAGCAGCATCAAGAGGAGCAAATACAGTGAAAGGGCCTTCGCCATTCAAAGTTTCTACCAATTCAGCAGCAGTTACAGCAGCTACTAGGGTTTTAAAGGAGCCATTCGCAATGGCAGTTTCTACAATATTCATAAAATTCTATATTAAATTTTGTATAGGTAGAAGTTTTTGGACAACTTATTTGTTAGCCATTTTTGTAATGATAATGATTTGTTCACATCAGGCTCGATAATTCGCAGGCAGTCCTTTAAAAAGTATTGATTGGCTAACATAGGAGAAGTAAATATATTTTCTAGACCTTAAAGATTTGGAAAATATTGTGCAATTACCACGAAATTATCAAAACAAAACTTAAATCTATCCAGAGTTTATTTATAAATCCCACTGGTTTTTCCGCCGGTTTTTACTCGAATCTTATACAAGCCTTTGCCATTTCATCAGGCGAAATTGGCAGGTAACTCAGGGCACTTGATTTTACTTAAGTCTACTGTATGTTCCTGATGAGTTATTTTTGGGATTTATGGGGATAAATTCCACTTTATTATCTGTGATTTTCCATAGATTGCCGCTGCCGTCGGCATCATGACAGGTTTAGTTTTTGGGCAAATCTTTGAATTTTGCTTTTTCTAATAGATCGCAAAAAAGTTTTTGGCAGGCTTTCACATAACTTTCTTTTTGCATTTTGAAAATCGGAATTACTCCCTCTTTGGCATCTACTTGACAATACAATTCATTATTTTTCCAGAATTTCAGGTATTTGCCCTGTTCATCCTCGACTGCTTCTACATCCATATTACCCTCCACAATAACCCTGTGATTGGGGCTTAGTTTTTTGGAAGTTTGGTGCTTCCAATGCACATATTTATAGGCAATTTCAAAATTTTCTTCGCTAAAACAATCAAAAATATCTTTTGAGTTGACTTCTATGTCGTGAGCTGGCACAGTGGCAAAAGCCCTCAAGGCCTGATAGCAGGCAAATAAAAGATACACAAAAACACCCACCCCGAGGATATACAATTTATTTTTCATGTTTTTTGGATTTAAAATAAGTTTAAAAAAATCTAAAATACCCTTTCACTCCAATACTCATCAGAAGTGGCTGCTTGAAAGGTAATTCGTTTATTTGATTGCCTGCCCTATTTATCTCTACGCTTGGACTATCCAATGAAATACTTTTCCTGCTCTGACCAATCTGCCCTAGCCAGCCTAAGTTATTTTTATCTGCAAGTAGCAAATCCTCCCTGTTCTGAAAAGAAATCGGCACACTCAACTCCACAAAAGCAACTAATCTTCTGTTAAGTTCTACTTGGATGGCAATTTTAGGCATTACAATGGACTTTCTTTGCCTAAGATGTGCCACTATTTTATCTTCCTCAAAGGCAGTCCCCTCTATGCTGATGTCTTCATTGATGCTATATTCTCCTATTTTGTATTTGAAATTAAAGAGGGAAAAATCTAGCCCCAATGCCAGGAAAACAGGTCTTTTTTTAGGTTTGCTCAGTAGCCACCTATTTCCTACTCCGAGCTGAAAACTGCCAATGTCTTGCTTGGTATTAAAACCCTGGTAAATCAGAAAGGAAATATAAGTATTGCGGTAGATATCATACTCAAATCCAAAACCACTTCCCCAGGCAATACTCTGACTGGCGAGGGTACTTTCTTCAGAAAAAGTAAAATTACTCTCTTGGTTGGTAAATGTTACACTTAAGTTTCCAGAATTTTGCACTGCTATAAGCCCCATAGAAGGCATGATAATGTTAGGTCGGAATCTTGGGATTTTATTTGTAAGGGTGGTTTTCTCGTTGTCTTGCCTCTTCTCTACCTCCGCTATCTGGGTACTTGTATTGATGAGATTTTCTTTCAGGTCTTCGGTTTCAGCAAGTATATTATAGTTTTTCCAAAAATTTGTATCATAAATGGTATTTCGGCTAAGAAAGACCTCTTCCCATTGAATTTTATCTCCATATTCAAACTTTTCCTCCTGATTGGGAGCAATTTGTGTGGTAGCATATTCGGTCATGTATCGTACTTTATTGCCTGAAATTTTATCCATTGCCAGGGCTTGTTGCCATACACTTTCTATGTACCAAAGGCTGTCTTGTGGTTGATAATTGATAACAAACTGGCGTTTTTCCAATTGCGAATGATGGGTTCTATTATAATTTTCCCTTACAAGCCCTTGTGGGGTATATTGATAGTCTGCCTTCACGATGGCATAGGTGTCCATGTCTATATAAAGTGTACCTTCATAATCTGCGCTGTTTTTTTGAGGTTTGAAGGTAATGATATACACCACCCTCCCGTAGTAGGTGGTATAATCATCAATTTGGTAGTTGTATTTATGTTGTTGCTTGGGGTCTATAAATTCCATTCTTTTTTTAGCCACATCAAAACGCATCGGAGTGAATGCACCTGCTACCCATTTGCCAAATTTTGTTGAATCACCTACAAATTGATTTTTGCGTACTTGTTCAATTTTTATATCTCCTTGTGGCTCTGCATTTTTGTAAGAAGGCTTGTTCATTTTAGTAACGGCTTCAATGATATAGTAGCATTTTTCTGATTGATTGGAGGGTGCCTGAAAATTGGATTCACGATAAAACCCTGTATAAAGCGTATTTTGCTGGGGATAATTATCCACGATTTTCTCGGAGGCTTTTGCTACAATTTGTGCGGGGCTTTCTGCACTGATGATGATTTCTTTCAAATTCAGGGCAGATTCTACAAGTAGCACCTCCATTTGTTGTTTTTGCTGTATTTGAGCAATCATTTGCTCAAAATCTTGGTAGCCAATAAAAGAAATTTTGAGTGTTTCATTGGCATAGCTGGCAGGCACTCGGAGTATGAACCTTCCATCGGTATTGGTGATAGTACCTGTGTTTTTCTTTGGCACACCTACGTGTACATAAGGCATGGGCTCTTGAGTTTTGGCGTCTTTTACCACTCCTTCCAGCACGAGTTCTTGTGCGGTAATACCATGCAGCGATGAGAAAAGCACTAATAAAGTGATGTATATACTTCTCATACGATTCTTTTTTTATTCTACTTTCTTCAATATCACACGTTGCAGACTGAGGGTGCTGAAATTACTGACTTCCTGGGTGGTGGCTTCAGGTATCTTTTTGCCCGAAGTAACTTCAAAAATGAGTTCTGCGCCTCTCAATTCATAGCTTGAGGTGAGCAAAATCCCCTCTACTTCAAATACCGAATACAGCTTGTTTCCAAATAGATACTCGTGCAGTTCTATGCCGTTGCCTTCATCGGTGGTGTATAGATTTTGTCTGGCATCTTTGAGTTTGAGGGTGTAGTTTTTGGTAAGGGGCATTTTTTCGGAGAGGTACTCGGTTTGCCATTTCCAGGTATTTTCTGATTGGGGTGCTACTGTGAACCGCACCCTTACGCTGTCGCGCAGTGTGCCTTGATAATAAATCTGCATCATTCCTTCCCAAGTGCCCACACATTGATCAGGAAAGAAGTTTTGGGCGAAGGCATTATTTGTGTGTAAAAATACGGATAAAACAATCAGCACGTATTTCAGAATTTGCATATTTTGTAATAATTGGGTCAATAAATTTATCGGTTTTAAGCATATTGCTTCTTCTAGGATTTATACAAAAGTAAAATAGATTCTATTCTTCTAAAAATCGCATCATGGCTGGAGAAATTATTTTCTCAAACTTTTGTATCAATTCTTTTTCTGTACTTGCCAAATCTGTTTGATTATTTTCTTGGTAGTGTTTATAAGCAAAGAAATGCCCTAAGAGTTTGATAAAATCATCTTTATCTGACTGAATAAGGGCTAAATCGTTGGTTTTTAGATTTTTAAAACTATTTTCTGTCAATATCTCTATATTGCATCGCATCAAAGCGGCTTCTATTTCGGCGGTTTGCTGGTTTTGGGTGAGGCGTTGATAACGCACCCTGTCCGTGAAAAAAACACCTGTTTTTCGAGGTAGCGTTGTGGCCAAGAAAATTCCTAAGGAGGAAATACCGCTGATTACTAAAAACATTCGGGTTATTTCCGAAAACGCAAAAGACAAAGCAAAGACTAAAAGAGCAAAAAGAAGTGAGGCAATCGGTCCGGCGATGATGACTTGGGCAAATTTAGGAATATTTTGGGGACTATCTTTAAGAGGTGCAGTAGCAGCTACTCCTCCAAATAATTCTAAACTGCGATTGAGGTAAATTTCTATTTTTCCTTGTTTATTTCTGCGAATACCCAAAAAACCAACCACAAAAAAATAAAACCTAAATCCTAAAAATAGTCCCATCAACAGATGCCCTAATTCGTGCATCAAAATTGCAAAAATCGGAGCAAGAATGAAGGAAACTATCAGCAGCAAAATACCCAGTGATGATAAATTTTTGGGTAATAGCCAATCTAAAACCTGCGCATACTCCATTCCCAACAAGGCAAAAAGCATAATTCCTCCGCCTAATAATCCGCCTTTTAATAAGTCTTTTAATTTCATTCGAATAAATGTTATACGTTGATTTGTAAAAATTTTTCGTTGTTAGTCATTGCTTTTTATTTGTATGAGTGCCTATTCTATTTGCCAAAATTTAGATGATTTTTCATCTGTAAATTGGAGGTGTTTTTTCATAAAATCACGTATTTTGAATGAACCATTGTGTTTGGGTATAGTCTTTGGAAATAAAAATGCTGATGATACTCGTGGAGTACATTTGCATAAAAAAAGGGTAGAAATTGGGCTGATACAATCCTTTTTTTTGCCAAGTCAAATCCCAATAGCCTGCTTTGGGGGCAAGTTGTAGTAACAAATGCCAGTCTTCTGAGTCAAAAGGCTTGGGAGGAGTATCCAAGCCCTCTACATAAATAGCCTGCCCACCTATTTTATTGCCTGCTAATGCGGGCTTTGAAAATTGATAGCCTGTATAATTTTGAAAATCGAAATCACCTTTTTGCCAATTATATCTTTCTTCAAGAGGTAAATAATTTTCAGTTTCTATTTCACTCAATACCGCTTCGTATTCTTTGGGAAATGTAGTTTGGTGGTCTTCTGCCAATTCGTAAATAGACTTTCCCACCAAATCAGGAAGATGTGCCACCTCTACATTTGTATAAGTTTTTGCATCTGTTTGAATGACAATGGCTGTAGCTTCTGGATAAAGTTGTTCTACTTCATCAGCAAAAAATAAATAAGCCACTACATTACCCAATATATCAGGGAAAATAGCCTTTTCTAATACAATTTGCCCCATAAAAAGCATTTTCTCTTCATTATAATAGTAAATAGGCCACTGTGCTGCTTCGGGTTTGAGCCATACAGGTTGCCCGCCAAACTTTGTTTTGAGTTCGGTGATGGGGGTTTGGCTTTCCTGAAAAGTAAAACTTCGTTTTTGGAATGTTTTAGCCATTTTTATTCTACATTTTTGTTTTTTTGTTACTACTCAGGTACTTGTTTCAGAATTTAATTTTGTTTTTTATATTATTAAGATATAAAATTTTTATTTTTTTTATTTTATCATAATAAAATTTCTGGATAATTTTGTTTGTGTAAACTTACTTATTACACAAA
>JANRIC010000150.1:0-28318 GCA_033765345.1 Microscillaceae bacterium | reverse complement strand
CTTGATGATCAATTTTGCCACGAATGCACGAATAAACGCCCTTATTCGTGCATTCGTGGCAAGCAATTCTTTCAAATGTTTAGTGGATAGCAAGTCTAATCAAGATGTGTCACCCACAAAATTTGTCAGAGAACCAAATATTAAAAATATATAACATAATTTTTTAATATTCAAATAATATATACTAGTTTTCAAGCACTACATAGCTGGTTGAAGGATAAACAAGGGCTCAGGAATCCCGCCCGGGATTCTGCCCTTGTTTTTTTATTCATTTACCTTGATTTTAAAAGTATAAGAATCTTCCACTTTTCCCCGAAAAACCTGCTCTATTTTAATTTGAGAGGTGCCGGGCTGTATGGCCTCAAAAATATAGGTTCTGACCGCACTATCTCCACCAGGCATGTCTGCTTGTTGTGGGTTTTTGAACTCCAAGTCCTCACTGACCAAACGAATCGTCTTTTCATTGGAAATAGAAAACTGGGCACTCATACCTACAGACCCGTGAACCTTAGCCTCAAAATACAACTTCTGCCCTACTTGCACAGAAACACTCTTTTTGGAAAGCGGACTGAGTTTAATCATATCAGATGAGGCGTTTTCTTGTGCCATCACTACACAAGTAATACAAATAATAAATAGACTTAGGAAAATACTTTTTTTCATTTTTGTAATATTAAATTATAGGGGTAAAAATACAGTTGATTAAACTGTTCTTCCTCCATAGTAGTTTTGTGAAGTCCCTATAAAACAATAGAATTATTTTTTTTAAATTCTATCCTTGGATTTGCTTGTGATTATTAAGAATAAATACTAATTTTACTCGACATTCTTCAATTTCTCAAAATGCATTAGGTAATACATTACACCTAAATAAAAGCCTGAAACTTATTTCTTTCAGGTTATTGAATCCATACATTTGATAAAATCCAACCCAAGCTTGTATTTCTCAAAAATTCAAGACCTCTATCGCTTGTTTTATAATAATCACTAAACTTATGAAACGGACTCTTACATCATTTTTTCTATTTGTTATTTGTCTTTATGATCTAAATGCTCAAAACATTCAAGACTCCATTTGTGTCCCTGGTCTTTTGATCGTTAAATTCAACAAGGAATACGCTACCCTGATCACCCAAGAAAATCGCAATCCTCTGGAAAATGCCCTCCTGAATAATTCATTAGAAAGCGATTTGCTGCATGTGATCTCCGTAGAATCCCTGAATCTAAAAACAAAAGCAGCGATCCAATCCGTACAAGCTGATATTCCAGATTATTTTGATCACGTGTATAGGCTAAGGTTCAAATCCGAAGCACCTATGACGAAAATCGTTCAAGCGTATTTGTCAAAGGGCTGTTTTGAGTATGTATCACCGGATTATATTGTGAGGGCAGAGAGTTTGGCAGAAGTCATCCCCAACGATACTTTATATTATAATCGACAGTGGTCTCACTTCAATGACGGGAGCTTTGTATTCTCCAACGAGGGTTCTAAACCTGATGCAGATATAGATATGGAGCAAGCCTGGGAACTAACCCAAGGAGATACCTCTACCATCGTATGTATCATTGATACTGGAGCCAAACTGAGCCACCCGGAGTTCAAAGAGCGAATATGGACTAACCCCTCCGAAATCCCCGACAACCAACAGGATGATGATCAAAATGGGTTTGTGGATGACGTAATGGGTTGGGATTTTGTCAATTGGGATAATAATCCCTCAGATGATCACGGCCACGGAACTCACGTAGCAGGTATTCTGGGAGCAACCGGAAACAACCATATTGGATACGCTGGCGTAAACTGGAATTGTAAGTTGATGATCTGCAAGCTTTTGAACTCAAATTCAAGCGGCTCTAGCAGCAATATCGCCCAGGGTATTGTTTATGCAGTAAACCAGGGTGCTGATGTCATTAATCTTTCTTTGGTGACGGCTTTTGATAATCCCTTGCTCAAAGATGCCATCCGTTATGCACACGAACAAGGAGTAGTGATCGTAGCAGCTATCGGCAATAACGGGAATGCTTCTACACTTTATCCCGCCGCTTATCCTGAAACTATAGCCGTAGGGTTTAGCAATTCTCAGGATAAAAGAGCTGATTTTAGCAATTTTGGTACGCACCTCGATGTAGTTGCACCGGGTCAGTATATCTTTGGGCTTCAGTACAATTCGGATGAAGCCTATAACTTTGTATACAGTGGCTCATCTATGGCTGCGCCATTGGTATCCGGCTTGGCTTCATTACTTTTGGCGCAAAATCCGGAGCTTACATCCGAACAGATTCGTCAAATTATTCAAAATACTGCCGAAGACCAAGTAGGTGATCCTGTGGAAGATACTCCCGGCTGGGATACTTATTACGGTTTTGGAAGAATCAACGCCCAATCTGCCTTAAATGTAGGCAAGCTCCCCAACAAGCCCAAAATCCTCAGTTTTACCTTAGTAGATGCTGATACCAACGAAGATATTTTAGAATTGGAAGATGGTATGCTTATTAACAACCTCTTTCAAAAAAACTTATCCATCCGTGTAAATACCATTCCTGATCAAACTGGCAGTATTTTGATAGGGCTGGAAGGAACACTAAGGCATCAACAAACTGAAAATATTTTTCCTTATACTCTTTTTGGGGACAACTCGGCCACTGGATATATAGGCAAGGGTTTTCCTCCAGGAACGTACCAAATCTCGGCTACTCCTTATTCTGAAAAAAAGCTTACTGGTGTCGGGGGAGAGACGCAAACCGTTTCATTTACCGTTGAGGGCAATCCTGTCATCACCCAATTGGTACTTGTCGATGCGGCAACCGGTCAAGACATCCAAACGCTCGATGATTCTACCTTGCTAGTCAACCTTGCTTCGTTAAATCAGGGAATCAGCATTCGGGCAGAGGTAGATTTTGCCAAAGGGGTTATTTTTGTCATAAAAGATCAATACGATTCTATCATCCACCGAAAAATTGAGAGAATCCAACCGCTTACTTTATTTGGAGATGATCTTCAAGGTAATTATTATCCCTGGTATCCTCAAGAAGGTTTCTATCAGTTAAGCTTTACACCATTTATTAATATTGATCTGGTGTCGGGTTCTGGGGGGGCTGAAACGCGTACATTCAACTTTCAGATCATTCATAAGGAGGATTCAACGGAGTCGTCGAGGCAGTTTAATGTGTTTCCTAATCCGTCTTCGGGTGTGGTACATTTCAGGTCTAGATCAGCAAACTATTTCCCAGGCACGCTGACTATACTTAGATCTCCGGATCAAATTGTTTTTGAACAAGCTTTCGAGGATGAACTTGATTTAAGTATTGATCTTAGTCCATTTGGAAAAGGGATTTATATCACCCAAATCAGTGATCAGGAAGGCATTATTCAAAAAACAATTATCATAGAATAATATTGGTTCTTCCGACATTTTAGCGCAAAACACCTCTACCGCCCGGCTTGGTGTCTTCACCAAGCCTCTGTTAAGCGAAAATATTGCAAACGACGAGGTCGCTTTGAGCGACCTCGTCGTTGACCGTTTTAGTAAGTAAATATATTAGTTTCAAGTAATTTCATAAAGAGTCTAAAAAAGACACCTCCATCTTAGCGGTTGAAGTGTCTTTTATAAACATGGCTGACTAAACCTTTGTGATGGATGCCCCCATATTTTTTATTTTCCAAATAAAGATTGAAGTTTCATGGCTACGCCCATATCACCGTCAATACGCATTTTGCCACTCATCAGAGCCTGCATAGGATTTAACTCGCCTTTGATCAAAGCCTGAAAGTTTTCTAGAGAAAGATTGACCACACATTCGGCGGCTTTATTTTCGTCGCTTACAGTATTATTTCCCCCTGTACCATCGATATAGACCTGATTTTCACCAAAGTCAAATTTGACGGTATGGCCTAATGCGCCTGCTTGGGCGGCTTTTTTCTGAAACCTTTGTAAAATATCTTCAGGGCTGATCGTAGTGGGCGTTTTTTCTGTCTGCTTGTGATTTTTTGAGCCGTTTTTAGATAATGTAGCTGATGTGGTTTGGGAAGAAGCCGACTGATAATCTACCTGATCGATAACCATTTTGGCGATAATTTCCCGCATAATTTCAGAGCTTCCGCCGCCAATGGTAGTCACGCGTACATCCCGATACATTCTTGCCAAGGGATAATCTTCCATAAAGCCGTAGCCGCCAAAAAATTGAAGACATTTGGTAGCTACTTCTTCGCTTTTCTCAGTGACCAGCAGTTTGGCCATAGAGCAAAGTTTGACATCATAAATACCGTCGGCGTACATCTTGCAACAATGATAGCAAAAGGCTTTGAGGGCTTCTATTTCGGCAGCCATTTGTGCTACCCGGTGGCGAAGCACTTGGAATCGATTTAAGCTTTTGCCAAAAGCCTGACGTTCGGACATGTATTGCAGCGAAAGCTGTAAGGCAGTTTCCATGGCTGTGATTCCGGCCGGTACTGCACAAAGCCGCTCGAGTTGCAGTCCGTTCATCAGGTAATAAAAACCCTGTCCTTCCTGACCGATGAGGTTCTCCACGGGAACCATCACGTCATCAAAACTGATCTCGGCTGTGTCAGAACTGTGCCAACCCAGTTTTTTGAGTTTTCGGGTAGAAACGCCTGCCATTTTTTGTTCAATGACCAGGAGGCTGACTCCGCCTGCTCCGGCTTCGGGGTCTGTTTTGACCACAGTCACGATCAAATCACCGTATACGCCATTGGTAATAAAGGTTTTAGAACCATTTACGCGGTAATAGTCTCCCTCACGGACGGCTTTGGTTTGAATATTTTGGGCATCCGAACCAGCACCGGGTTCTGTGATCCCGATAGAGCTGAGTAAATCTCCTGAAACCAAACCTGGCAGGTATTTTTCTTTGAGATGATCAGAACCATATTTCAGGATATACGGTGCAGACATATACTGGACTACCTGCTGGGTAATGGCAAAACCACCGGAATTCAGGCGGCCTAATTCTTCATTAAACACCACGTCATAAAAAAAATCCAGTTCTGAGCCACCATATTGTGTGGGGTAGGAAAGCCCCAGATAACCCATTTCACCCATTTTTTTCCAAATATCGCGGGGAATGCGTTCTTTTTCTTCCCACTGATCTATGTAAGGGCGGGCTTCTTTGTCGAGAAAAGCCCTGAAGCTTTCCCGGAATAATTCGTGTTCTTCGGTAAAATAATAGGAATTCATCTGATTTTTTACTTTATTTTAAATGATTGATTAAACTTCACATCTTCATTAAGTTGCCTTTTGATAGGCTTTGTCATCTATCAGCATTTTGGCAATGATTTCGCAGCAAATTTCCGAGGTACCTCCTCCGATTGTTCCTAGGCGGCTATCCCGAAACATCCGAGCAAGCGGATAATCTTCCATATAACCGTAGCCACCAAACATTTGCAGACAGTCGTACATCACCCGATCGCTGAGTTGGGTAGCCACGAGCTTGGCCATAGCTGCTTCTTTGACGATGTAATCACCCTCCTGATAACGAAGACAAAGGGAATATACAAATTGTTTATTCATCTCGATTTCACTGGCCATCTGAGCAATCCGGTGGCGAAGTACCTGAAATTTATTCAATGTTCGCCCAAAAGCTTGCCGTTCGGCCATATATTGCAGGGTGAGTTCGAGGGCAAATGCCGAAGCAGCTACTCCGATCAGTGCCATCATCAGCCTTTCGGAAGCAAAATGCTGCATAATATAATAAAAACCTTGATTTTCGGCTCCTAAAAGGTTCTCGACGGGTACTTTTACGTCTTGAAAAGCGATTTCTCCGGTATCCGAAGCGTGCCAGCCCAATTTTTTGAGCTTGGTAGCACTGATTCCGGGCGTATTTCTATCTATGATTAGCAGGCTGATCCCTCCGGCTTTGGAGTCGGGGTTTGTCCGTACGGCAACTACCAAAAAATCGCTCATTACCCCATTGGTGATAAAAGTCTTGGTGCCATTCACCATAAAATGATCCCCCTCACGAATGGCTTTAGTCTGTATAGCAGCCACATCCGAACCACCTCCCGGCTCAGTGATTGCCAGACAGCCTACGATTTCCCCTCGAATACCCGGCACAAGGTATTTTTGTTTTTGGGCTTCATTTCCTTCGGCGGCGATATGTGTCAGTGCTAGTCCTGGATGCGCACCGATAGAAGCTCCAAAACCGCCAGAATTTACCCTGACAAGCTCCTCGGTAAAAATCACTGCATAAAAATAATCTAAATCCAAACCGCCGTATTGTTCGGGAAAAGATATTCCAAAGTAACCCATCTCCCCAAAACGACGGTATATCTCTGGAGGAAGCTCTCCTTTTTGTTCCCATTCGTCGATATAAGGAATTACTTCTTTTTGTAGAAATGCCCTGAGACTTTGTCTGAACAGCTCATGTTCTTCGGTGAAGTAGTATTTTTTACTTGAATCCATCGGCAATAGGTGTTTTTCTTTTCATTTAGCGTTATAAATCAATACATTGATTTTTATGATCATAGGGCAAACTTGGCTTTGCACGGCTTTGACCTGACAAACCTTAGATCAAATCTGACAAACCTTAGATCGAATCTGACAAACCTTAGATCAAATCTGACAAACCTTAGATCAAATCTAACAAACCTTAGATCAAATCTGACAAACCTTAGATTGAATTTAACAAACCTTAGATCAAATCTGACAAACCTTAGATCTAATCTGACAAACCTTAGATCGAATCTGACAAACCTTAGATTGAATTTAACAAACCTTAGATCAAATCTGACAAACCTTAGATCAAATCTGACAAACCTTAGATCAAATCTGACAAACCTTAGATCAAATAAAAGTTATTTATTTTGATGATTTATTTGACTCTTTCCAATTCTCTTTTTACGATCCAATTACTTAAAAAAGGAGGCATAAACGTTTTTAGATTCATCATCAAGCGATACTTAGCTCCGGTAAGCATCACCCTTTTGCCTAATTTCAGGGCTTTGAGGGCATCTTTGGCTACTTCCTCGGCGGTAGTAGTGCCGATGCTTGAGAAAGTTCGTACACGCTGAGCATTGGCCAAACCTTGAAAGGGCGTATTATTTACCGCAGCCGGGCAAATCGTAATGACACGCACCCGAGACTTTTTATTTTTTAATTCTTCATCCAAAGCCGCAGAGAAACTCCTTACGAATGCCTTGGTAGCGGCATAGGTAGTAAATTTAGGCAAGGGCTGAAAACTTGCTGAGGAACTCATATTCAGGATTTTACCGGAATTGCGCTCCAGCATATCTTTCAGGAACAGTCTCGTCAAAGCATACAAAGCCATTACATTCAGTTGAATGACTCTGATTTCCTTCTCCATATCTATTTCCATAAAATCGCCATAAAAACCGATTCCGGCATTGTTTACCAGCACATCTATCGTCCAATGGTTTTCTTTGACCCAGTTATAGACCTCTTGAGGGGCTTTTATTTGGGTCAAATCCTTGAGCAATGTATGAATCGTTAATTGAGGAAACTCCACTTTCAGTCGTTTTTGAGCTTCTTCCATTTCATTTTCCAGGTGTGAAACCCAGAGCAATTGCTCCACTTGTGGTGCAAACAGGCGGGACATTTCATAACCAATTCCACTAGAGCCTCCTGTGATTAATACCGTTTTATAATTCATGTTAGGATTTGGGTTTTGGAGTAAAATTTCTCAGTAGGCGGGTCAGCATCATCGCATCGCCGGAATTCAGGTGCTGTGCCCCGTCGATATACAGCGTCACTCCGGTGATATAGGCTGCCATCGGGCTTGCCAGAAAACAAGTAGCGTAGGCCACATCTTCTACTGTACCCAGGCGTTTCAGGGGAATCCCTTCGCGAATTTGCCCAAATAAATCCTGGACAGGTTTGGGATAGGTATCTAAACCCGAAGAATCGATGGTACCCGGTGCAATGGCATTTACACGGATGTTGTAATCACCCCACTCTATGGCCAAAGTTTTAGTGAGATTATCTACGCCTGCACGTGCCGCCCCGGTGTGTACCATCGCCGGAAACCCTCGATAAATGCTGGCAATGATATTGATGATTACGCCATTTTTTTGAGGGATCAGAAATCGTTTGCCCATTTCGCTGATGACATAAAACGTACCGTTCAGGTTGTTGTTAATCACGGCATTCCAGCCGTTTTCGCTGATTGCCTCTGCTGGTGAGGGGAATTGTCCGCCGGCATTATTTACCAGGATGTCTAACTTCCCGAAGTGATCCTGAATCTTTTCACCCAAAGCCTTCACTTGATCCGTCTGGCGGATGTCGCAGACCTGGTAGATACATTCACCGAATTCGCTCAGTTCTTCGGCGGCCTTTTGGAGTAAATCTTCCTTTCGGGAAGCAATAACGACTTTCGCTCCATATTGAAGCAACATCTTGGCGATGGCATACCCGATGCCACTGCGCCCGCCCGTAACCAGGGCTATTTGATCTTTGAATAAATTTTGTATATACATTTGTTGGGTGTTTGGTGTTAGGTATTGGGATTTGGATTTGATAAATGTTGAGTTATTTAAACCTAACACCCAAATCCCAATACCCAAAAACCCATTAAAATCCCATTCCTTTTCCAATGATTTCTTTCATGATTTCGTTGGTACCGCCGTAGATTTTTTGTACCCTACAATCGGCATAGGCTTTAGCTATAGGATATTCATTCATATAGCCGTAGCCTCCGTGAAGCTGCAGGCATTGATCAATGACTTTGCATTGAATTTCGGTGACCCACCATTTGGCCATGGCTGCTTTTTCGGCGGTCAGTTTTCCGGCGTTCAATTCTATGATGCATTGGTCGATAAAAGCTCTGGCGACGGTTACTTCGGTTTTCATCTCAGCCAGTTTAAAGCGTGAGTTTTGAAAAGAGCCGATAGATTTGCCAAAAGCTTTGCGTTCTTGGCAATATTGGATTGTCCATTCCAGGGCGGCTTCGGCCGAGGCGCAACCTCCGGCAGCAATCGAGAGCCTTTCTTGGGGTAAATTGTGCATCAGGTAATAAAATCCTTTACCTTCATCTCCTAGCAAGTTTTCTTGGGGTACTCGTACTTCATTAAAAAACAATTCGGCGGTATCCTGTGCTTTCATGCCGATTTTGTCGAGATTTCTACCTCTTTCAAAACCTGGCATACCTCGCTCTACGACTAGGAGGCTGATTCCGGCGTGAGTTTGGCTGGGATCGGTTTTGCAGACTACAATCACCAAATCGCTCAATATACCATTGGTGATAAATGTTTTGGAGCCGTTCAGGATGTAGTGATCTCCGTCTTTGATGGCTGTAGTGCGAACGCCTGCCAGGTCGCTGCCTGTACCTGGTTCGGTCATAGCAATAGCAGTAATGATGTCGCCAGAGATGACACCAGGCATCCAACGTTCTTTTTGTTCTTCGGTAAAGTAGGTGCTGAAATAGGGAGACATAATATCATTTTGCAGGGTAAAACCTGGTCCGGTAGCCCCTACGCGCGCCAATTCCTCACCGATGATGGTATTGTAGCGAAAATCATAAAAACCCATCGCTCCGTATTTTTCGGGCAAATCCATACATAAGAAGCCCTGATTTCCTGCCTTTTGCCAGACTTCTCTGGATACGTGTCCTTGTTTCTCCCACTCAGCGTGGTGGGGTACTATTTCTTTTTCTACAAATGCTCTTACAGCATCCTGAAATAAGCGGTGTTCTTCTTCTAATAAATGTGCTTGCATTTGGGTGTTGGTTGTTGGGTATTGGATATTAGGCGTTAGAGTAGCCAATACCCAATATCCAAGAGCTAATTCTTAAAAGGTATATTCAATATTTTTCTTGTTTCTTCAATGGTAGCTACTTCGCGGCTCATCATGTGGGCGAGTTTGAGTCCCCATTCCACACATTCGCCGTTAGATTTGGCCATTTCTCCATTGGGTAAGTAGAAATTATCTTCTAGTCCTACTCGGAAATTCCCGTCCATTGTGCAAGCTACGGCAGCTAACTGCCATTGCTTGCGGCTGATGGCGATTACTTGCCAGATAGCACCTTCGGGTACTTGTTTGATCTGGTGAATAAGGTTTTCGGTGGTCGCCGGAATACCTCCCAAAACTCCCATCACAAGGCTGTAAGTAGCGTTATTGGGGATCAAACCCATATCTCTCAATGGTTCGGCATTGCGGATATGCCCGGTATCAAAGCACTCCATTTCGGGGACAGTTCCGGCTTCATTCATGGTACGCACAAAAAACTCCATATCTTCAAAGGGATTTGCAAAAACGGCATTCCAGTAGAATTTTTTGGCTTTAGAAGAATAAATGGCATAGTTCATACTGCCCATATTAAAGGCAGCCATATCTGGGCGAAGTGCCTTGATGTGTTTTACCCGATCTTCACGTGGGATGCCAATTGCTCCGGTAGAATAATTAATGATCACCGTAGGGCAATGTTTGCGTACTTCTTCGTGGATTTGGGCAAAAACCTCCGGTCGCCAACTGGGCATACCGTCATTTTCGCGGGCGTGGATATGTACGATGCTTGCCCCCGCCTCTACTGCCCTGCGGGCTTCTTCGCCGATTTCTTCGGGGGTGTAAGGCAAATACGGGCAATGACTTCGGTTGGTGGCTGCACCCGTAAGTGCTGCGGATAAGATGAGTTTTTTCATATTATTCTCCTGTCCAATGGGGTGTTCTTTTTTCACGAAATGCTTTGAGTCCTTCCTGCCCGTCTTTGGTGGCGATGGTTTTTTGAAGCATATCAAATAAATACTGATGCTGCGAAGCCGTAGGGCGAATATGATCTAAAGCCTCTAAACCCATGCGAATGGCAGAGGGGGAATTTTCTTTTAAATCATTGATAATTTCGGCAATGATTGAGTCAATGGTGTCTGCTTGAGCTATGTGTGTGATTAGACCATACTCGTAAGCCTGCTTAACGGGCAAATTGTAGCCGCGAATGCACCAGTCGATGACTTTGCGGGGAGGCATGACTTGCAATAAAGCTGCCATGACCTGAAAGGGATACAAGCCTCGTTTGACTTCGGGAAGTCCGAGTTTGGCACTTTCTAAAGCCACGACATAAGTACTGCCTGCCAGAAAGAAAAATCCTCCGGCGTACACATCTCCAGTCACTTTGGAGATGGTTGGCTTGTGAATTTTATTGAATAATTCACCGATCAGCACGTCTTCTTTGGGTTTGGGAATGGTAGAATCGTTTTCTTCCAGCATGCCTGCCATGGCTTTGAGATCGGCACCAGCACAGAAAATATCTCCTTTGGCTTCGATGACAATTACCCATATTTCTTTGTTGAAATGGGCATAGTGCATCAAAAAGGCAATTTCATTGACCATTTGCGGGTGGAGGGCATTTTTTTTCTCCTCCCGTGCGAGGCGAATCGTCAGGACGTGATCGGCTTCCTCCCACTCTACAAAAGCAAAGTGTTGGGTTTTGAGTGTCGTTATTTGTTCGGTATTGTAAATATTCATGGTTTAATAGTTTTGGGTCAATTGGTCATTGGGCATAATTTTTAACAATAAAAATCCGGCTTCTACATTTTGGCCTTCTTGGGCGTAGATTTCTTCTACGATGCCTTCTTCGTCTACCGAGAGGGTATTTTCCATTTTCATGGAGGATAAGATCAGCAAACTATCGCCTGAACTGACTTTTTGCCCAGGCTCAACCAATACTTTAAGTACTTGTGAAGGCATAGGTGCTTCATAAGCTCCTTTAATTTTAGCAATTTCTTTTTCTGGAAATCGTTCTTTGAGGCTTAGAGAGATTCCTCCCCAAAATTCATTTCTAAGAAAATATTGATTGCCTGAATGAATGAGATGAACAGTTTGTCTTTGGTTTTCAAATTCAAAGACAATTCGGGTTTCATCTACTTCCAACAAATTTACCCAAAGGGTATTTCCTTCGGCGATGCATTCAAATGCATTGTTTTTTAAGTAGCGGTATTTTAAAAGGAATTCATCCTGATCTATTGAATAAACTTCTTGCTGATGGGCATAAAAGCTATTTCTCCAGCCTGAAGGTACACTTTTGAGAAGCTTTCGGGATTGCTCTCTTTGGTACCAGTCTTTTAAAGTAATGGCAATCGCTGCACTGGTCTTGTGCAGTGAATTTTTATGATTCAATTGATCAAAATCAAAGGATTGACTGAGAAAATGCGTGTTGTAATTTCCCAGTCTGAATTCGGGATTTTCAAATAATTTTATCAAAAAATCCTGATTGGTGGTGAGTCCGAGGCAAAGTAAATTTCGGAGTACATAATGCATTTTGCGCTGTGCTGTGGGGCGGTCTTCAGCTCGAACGATCAGTTTGGCGATCATCGGATCGTAGTAAATGGAGATTTCAGAACCGCTTTGCACGGCGGTTTCTATCCTAAATCCTTCCACTTGAGGGATTTCCCAGTGTAGAATTTTTCCTGTGGCGGGTCTGAAATCATTCAGCGGGTCTTCGGCGTATAAACGACACTCTATCGCATAACCTTGTGCGTTTATGTCTGACTGACTGATTTTCAAGGGTTTGCCTTCTGCCACTTCAATCTGGAGTTGCACCAAATCCAGCCCGGTGATTTCCTCTGTCACGGGGTGTTCTACTTGCAATCGGGTATTGACTTCGAGGAAATAAAACGCTCCGGTTTGTTGGTCAAAGATAAATTCTACGGTTCCGGCATTGTCATAATTCAGGGCTTTTGCGGCCAGAAGAGCTGCTTGAGCCATTTTTTCGCGCAATTCGGGGCTTAAAATTGGGGAAGGGCTTTCCTCAATGATTTTTTGGTAGCGTCTTTGGATGGTGCATTCTCGCTCAAAAAGGTGCAACACGTTTCCGTGGCGGTCTCCAAAAATCTGAAATTCGATATGTCGACCTGAGGCGATGTATTTTTCAATGATCAGTTCATCATTGCCAAAAGCGTTCAAAGCCTCTCTTTGGGCGGACTCGATGGCGGCATCAAGTTCTTTGGCATTTTGCACAATACGCATCCCTTTTCCTCCCCCACCTGCGGCGGCTTTGAGTAGCAGCGGAAAACCAATATTTAAGGCAACCTTTTTTAAAGTTTCATTGGACTGGTCTTCTCCCTGATAGCCGGGAATAATAGGCACGCCGTGATTTTGCATCAAGGCTTTGGCTTTTGACTTAGAACCCATTGCCTCGATGGCTTCAGGGTGAGGACCGATAAAGACAATTCCAGCCTCGAGGCATTTACGGGCAAATTCGGCATTTTCAGACAAAAAGCCATAACCCGGATGTAGCCCATCGATTTGGTATTTTTTACAGATATCGATGAGTTTGTCCTGATTTAAATAAGATTCTTTTGGATTGCTTTCTCCGATGAAAATGGCCATATCGGCTTCCTTTACAAAAAGTGCTTCCCGGTCTGCTTCTGAGAAAACCGCCACGCTCCGAATACCCATTTTGCGGCAGGTACGGATGATCCGGGAGGCGATTTCGCCGCGATTGGCTATTAATATGGAGGTGAATGGTCTATGGTCGTCAGTCCATAGACCATAGTCCATAGTCCATAGTCGATAGTCCGTAGTCGATAGTCCATAGTCGATAGATTTTTTGTCCATAGTCAATAGTTCGTAGATTGGTTTTTGGTTTCTGTTTTTTCAGGATTATTTTTTTTCATGATTTTTTTTGATAAAATTTCTTAATGCCTGAGTCATTCTAATCATGGTTTGAACTTCCATGTACAATTCATCAAATTTAGTTTGATCTATCAATCCTCTTTTCTTACCGATGTACAAACAAGTAACAACCTCAATAGCTGATCTTATGGCAATGCCTAAGAATCTTGAAAATTCTGCGTCTGATTGCCCAGTTGAACCTTCAGCAATATTAAGGGCAATAGAATCCGTAGCTCTTTTAATTTGAGAAGTCAAAATAAACCTTTCTTCATCAGGGAAATTTCTGGTCAATTTATGTATAGATAAAGTAAATTCTATTGATTTTTGCCAAACCTGTAATTCTTCAAATTTAAATGCCATATCTTTTGAGTTTAGTCCATAATCCACTATCAATGGTTTATAGATTTTATATTATTCTTTAAATATCCTTTATCCTAATGCTATGGTCTATCGACTATGGACTATGGACTATCGACTGCAAAATTCACATTCTGAATACTCCATATCCTTCTGCGCCTTCAATGGGCTGATTATAGACTACGGCCAGGCTGAAACCCAGGTAGTTTCGGGTTTGGCGGGGGTCAATCACGCCGTCGTCCCAAAGTTCGGAAGTGGAGTGCCAGGCGGAGGCTTTGGACTCAGCTTCTTGAATGAGCATCATTTTGGCGATTTTGGCTTTCTGTTCGTCAAATTCTTGCCCCAAGGATTCGGCGGAGGCTCTTTGAATGATGTCCATCACGCCGGCCAATTGCTCGGAACCCATCACACCGATTTTGTGGTTGGGATAGGTGAATAGGAAGCGGGGCTGGTAGGAAAGTCCGTTCATGCCATAATTGCCTGCGCCGTAAGAGGAGCCGATCATCAGGGTGATCGCAGGCACTTTGCTGTTGGAGACGGCATTGATGAGTTTGGCGCCGTTTTTAATGATTCCTCCTTCTTCGTATTGCTTGCCCACCATAAATCCGGTGATATTTTGCATAAAAATCAAAGGAATGTCATTTTTATTGCTCAATTGGATGAATTGCGCACCTTTGTTGGCATCTTCGGAGAAGATTACGCCGTTATTTGCCAGAATTCCCACGGGATAGCCGTGAATTTTCGCCCAACCTGTCACCAGGGTACGACCGTATTCGGGTTTGAATTCGCTGAATTGAGAGCCGTCTACCACCCTGGCGATGATTTCACGGGCATCAAAGGGGATTTTTATATCAGCTGAAACGATACCCAGCAGTTCTTCGGCATCGTAGAGGGGCTCTTGTATCTCATCTTCGGGGATTAGATGCGGCTTGGAGATAGAGATGGTTTCCATAATTTCACGGGCAAGTCGGATGCCGTCCAATTCATCTTCGGCCAGATAATCCGAAACGCCGGAGATTCGGCTGTGCATTTCGGCTCCGCCCAGTTCTTCGTCGGTGGCAATTTCGTTGGTGGCCATCTTGACGAGTGGTGGCCCGGCCAGGAATACTTTTGCCTGTTGTTTTTGGAAAATGGCATAGTCTGACATGCCCGGGATGTAAGCTCCCCCCGCTGTAGCATTGCCAAAAACGACTGAGATGGTCGGCAAGCCCAATTGTGAGCGGCGGCTTATTTCGCGAAAACCAGCACCCCCATAATTAAAAATGGTAGCTTGGTCAGGCAGATTTGCGCCCCCACTTTCCACCAGGTTGATGCAGGGAAGTTTATTTTCACGAGTTATATCATTGATTCTGAGTCCTTTGAAGCCCGTATGGTAATCTACCGATCCGCCTTTGCGTGTCCCTACATTGGAATTGATCATGCACAGTTTACCGGAGACCAAGCCGATACCGCTCACGTTTGTGCCTCCTGCCCCGAAACCGCCTTTGCGATTCATTCCTGACAGCGGTAATAATTCTAAAAAAGGGCTATCTCTATCCAAAAGCAGCTCGATACGCTCTCGGGCAAGTAATTTACCGCGCTTGCGGGCACGCTGTATGTGCTCTTCTTTGCCCTCAAAGCGGCTTTCTTCAAGGTGTTTTTCCAGTTTTTCCACCAATTTGAGCATATTCGCATAATTTTCGCGGTATTGCTCTGTATTTTTATTGATTTTGCTTTTGAGTGCCTGCATTGTTGAACACGGATTAAACAGATTTTAAGATTGCACAGATGTATTTGCTTGTTGTTTTTTGGGTATCTTAAAAGGAGATCAGGTCTTCTAGTTTTACTTCAAAGGGTTCGCCTAGACCTTGGTAGTAATCTTCTCCAAAAAAGTCGATAAAAGCCTGCATACCTTTTTCCGTAAAATGAGGAATAAGTAAACTCCAGATCATTTTTTCACTTTCTTCACCAGTTCTTTCGCCGCGAATTACCTGTTGGCTCAACCAATAAAACGAGAGCATCCAGGTAATAAAAGCAATGTGATTGTATGCGCCGGGCAAAGGCTCGGGTTTGAGATTCCCTACCCGAATCGCAAAAGCAATAGCGGCCTTATTATCCTCAATCACCTGAGTGGTTATTTCTCTGAATCTAGATTTTAGTACAGGATGATTCAGGACGTGCTGATCCAGGAAAATAAAAGAAAATTCCTGCTGGATTTTATAATAAAGTCTAGCGGTATGGTGCAAATTTTTGAAGGAAGGAAACTCTCGGGATTCACGTTTTTCAGTTTCTAATTTCTGCCACATTTCCTCTACAATTGCCTCCAGGAGCGCGTCTTTATCCTTGAAATGATAAGTCAGGTTACCACGACTCATCTCCATTTGTTTGGCCAATTCGTGCAATGAAATGGAGCCAAAACCCTCCCGATTAAAGAGTTGAGTAGCAAATTCTATGATTTTATATCGGGTATTTTTTTTCATTCGCAGCTTTGGATAGTCATTACTCACTATAAAATTAGTCATTAATGACTAATTATTTGTAAATATACATATTTTAAATTGTATAAAACAAATTTTCTAACTTTTTTTTGCGTTGAGAAAGGAGGAAGAGGAAATTTTACTTAGGGGCAGAAAAAACGTTGGTAGTGTGTAACAAGTAATGCTGTTCGTACAAAACAGTGGGCTGTGTCTTCACAGCCCACGGCGACTTGTTATTTGAGCATTACATCTTTAATACTACCAAAACGTTTAGTATTTTATTGTCTATGTTAAATAATTTATAGGCTTTACGATAACTTCCTATAATTTTTTTAATAATCTAATTATCAATGATTTAGAAATTTATCTTGTCATGAACCGGATTTATTTTCAAAGAAAATAACTAAAGAATTGTACTATTTCAATTTTTAGCTGATAAAAATATGTTTTTGATTAGGAATTATAAAAAAGTATAATCTATAATAATTTGATTTTCAATATTTTACAATAAGTTGTTATAAGTACATCAAAAATATTCACGTTAAGTTATTATTTCTTACCCAATGAAGAATATGCTGCAATCAAAACTAAAAAAAAAGCCACAAAAAAGCCGAATGTAATGAGTGTAGTATAAAAATCTATCCATAATCCTACAATCGGGATAATCAAAGAAACCAATATTTGAACAATAGGCGTATAATATTTCAAATATTTTTCAAAATGGCCAATTTTGAATATCAACCAAGACCAAGCCACAAAAAAGGCTATACCAACAAGTAATCTATGCCACCATTCCATAGTTTTTTAATTTTTAATTGAATTAAATTAGTATTCATCTAAATCCATCTTTACCTCTAGGCCTTTATCAATCAGTTTTTGCTTCAAAGCCTCATAATCAAACAGTGAAGACTCATCTTTTGTTCGGTACCGATAATTTCTTCCATAAAACAGGCTTTAAAACAATTAATGATTCTTATACTATTCAAAATGTTGTTTTTTTTACATATTCTCGTGTTCTTTATCCGTTTTAATAAGCACGGCTATCCATCTCGCATTAATCCCCGTAAACGATTATACCAAAAGCATCAAAGCCGTAACAATCTTTTTGGCTGAGGTCTGTTCCCTGAGCAAGCAGCCACTCGGCAGTTTTGAAAGCTTTGTGGTGAATGGCAAATAATATACCCAGATTGAAGTGATTTGCCTGATTTTCTTGATTGATTAGCTTGATTATTAATGATTTAAAAGCTAAAATCTCGGAAAACCACTTCGGTTTGAGTATAATCTTGATTGAGTGGGATTATCAGAAATGTATTCAATATCAATACTTGAACCTATGGGCAAATCATAATAAGATTTTTCTTTCTTATTTACAAGCTCGGCTTTGACGATAAAATCAGCGCGAAATTGATAATAAACATAAAAAGAATCGGCATACTCGCCGCCATCTTCACATACGCGACCCACGATTTTTGCCTTTGTGAAGACAGCTTTACTTGTAAATAATTGCTTTTCGGCTTGTATTTTTGCTTTATTTCGCAAATAAACTCTAAACAAACCCGCAGATAAAAGTACCAAAAACCCCGTAAATATTGAATAAACTAACACTACTATCCATTTGCTTTCGGCAGTTTGGTATGTACCAAGCCCCGAAGCACTGATCCCTAAAATGATGGGTGTCATCACAGCCGCTACGATCAAGGCTATCAAGCTTGAGTCTTTGTTGGTTTGGTAAGCATCATAAATGGGAAGATTAGGTAAACTTTGCATAGTATATCTGAATTTGCTATTTCATAAAATCTCCTGATAATATTACGAAATAATTCGCTGTCTATGGCTTTTATTTCATTAACTCTTGGTTAAATTTCATAACATTAAACCTAAAATCAAAAACAAATATTATTTGGCTAAATAACTCAAAAAAGCTCTTTGGAATGAGTTTGGAGTTGCATTTTTTTGAGTTGTTTTGAAATATTAATAAAAACATCCAATAATTTTTTGCAATTTTAAAAAACATCATTATTATCAGGTGCATCAAACCTGAGAATCACTTTAATTCTGCTCTAAAAATGAAAAAAAGACTTTTAATCACACACTTACCCTTAGCACTATTCCTAGTTTTTGTGCTGCCTTATCAAATTATCGCCCAAGAACTAGCAAAGGTAGAACCCGAAAAGGTAGGCTTGTCTTCGGAAAGGCTAAAATTCCTCACAAGTACTTTTGAAGATTACGTGAAGCAGGGCAAATTGTCAGGCAGCGTGGTATTGGTAGCACGGAAGGGGCAAATCGCCTATTTGAAATCTTTTGGAAAAAGTGACCTGGAAAAAGGGCTTCCTATGCAGGAAAATACCATTTTTCGGATTGCTTCCCAGACCAAAGCCATTGTAAGCGTTGGGGTGATGATCCTTCAGGAGGAAGGCAAACTGCTCATCAGTGACCCCGTAGGGAAGTACATTCCTGCCTTTAAAGACACGAAAGTAGCCCTAAAAAACGGTGATAAATATGACATCGTAAAAGCTACCCGCCCAATTACTGTTCGTGATCTCCTAACGCATACCGCTGGCATCGGCTACGGAAGCGGAGTAGCCACCGATCTCTGGAAAGAAGCAGGCATCCAGGGCTGGTACTTTGCAGACCGTGAAGAACCCATACAAGCCACGGTGTCCAGAATGGCAGCCTTACCCTTTGATGCACAACCCGGCGAAAAATTTGTGTATGGTTATAATACCGATATTCTGGGAGCATTGATCGAGGTCGTTTCAGGAGAATCTTTAGATATTTTCCTAAAAAATCGCATCCTTGATCCCTTACAAATGACTGATACCCACTTTTACCTGCCCAAAGAAAAAAGCAATCGCCTCGCAACGGTTTACTCTTCTTCTGAAAAAGGTCTTAGCAAAGCCCCCGAACCCGGAGGCATGGTCGGTCAGGGTGCTTATGTAAACGGACCACGTAAAAGCTTTTCAGGAGGGGCAGGTTTTCTGAGTACCGCAGAAGACTATGCTACTTTTCTGCAAATGATGCTCAATGGAGGCACATTCAACGGAAAAAGAATCATTTCTCCCAAAACTGTAGAACTCATGACAGTAAATCACTTGGGAGAGGTATCTTTCCCTTGGTCTCAGGGAACAGGATTCGGCTTGGGGTTTTCTGTTGTAGAAGACCTGGGTGCAAGAGGAGAGCTGGGATCGGAAGGAGAATACGGCTGGGGAGGTGCCTATCATTCTACGTATTGGGTTGATCCGAAAGAGGAGCTTGTGGTGGTTTATTTTACACAATTAATCCCTGCCGACGGTGTAGATGACCACGACAAACTGAGAGCCTTGGTATACCAAGCTTTGGTAGATTAGTTTAATTGCTGTATAGACGTAGAAATGATCTATACTTCAGTAAATTTGCCAAAACGCCTTGGTGTTGTCGAGGCTAAAAATTAACCCCATACCCTAGCAATTATGTCAGAAGAAATGAAATCTTGTCCGCAATGCGAATCCCCCTATGGATACTTTACAGGGTCAGCATTGTATGCTTGCCCGGATTGTGCCTATGAATGGAATCCCGAAGAGGTGGTAGAAGAAGGAAAATTGGTCGTAAAAGATGCCCATGGAAATCTATTACAAGATGGAGATTCAGTGATTGTCATTAAAAACTTACCCGTAAAAGGAGCGTCCAATCCCATCAAGGCGGGTACAAAAGTTAAAAACATTCGCCTAACCGAAGGAGATCACAATATTGATTGCAAAATAGACGGTTTTGGTGCGATGGCTCTAAAATCCGAATTTGTCAGGAAAGCTTGATGGGTTTCGTTTTTTGGATAATCAGTTGATTTGATTGCCGTCGTTTGTATACCCAGATTGAAGTGATTTGCCTGATTTTCTTGATTGATTAGCTTGATTATTAATGATTTAAAAGCTAAAATCTCGGAAAACCACTTCGGTTTGAGTATATTTTCGAAGACGACAGCGATCTGAATTTTGCCCTACAAAACACAAAATGGCCAAACTCTCCCCCATCTATCACCTCCCCCAACTATTGATTGCATTTTCAAACATTTGGACGAAGGGCTTTTGTTGCCAGGATCGAGCGTCGTGCCCGATAGATGTATAAAAAGTTCTTCCCTTACCAACGGCACGGTACCAAGCTACAGGATGATCCTTACCCATGCCAAAATTCTTGCTGGTGATCCATAAAAGATTTCCATTCGGCTCGATTTTTTCTCCATCAATCGCATAAATCACTTGAAAGCCTTTGTCTCGAGGGTTTTCATAAAAAACATACCACTCATCCGTATGTGTCCAAGTTTCCGGCAATCTTTGTAGCAGCAAACTATCAGGCAAGGGATTACGTGTAATAATTGCCTCCTGGAATTGTTGTTTGATGGGATGGTGTGAAAACCTTACCCCTATCAGTTCCTGCTCGTACCAATCCCAATGATGCGAATTATCGCCGGCACCGTGAATTCCGATAAAGCTTCCACCTTGCTGGATATAAACCTCCAGTGCCTTTTGCTGGGTTTTGTTCAACAATCGGCCGGTACAGTTATTAAAAATCACCGTGTTGAATTTTGCCAGTTGCTCCGGGTTAAATACGCCTCCTTCTTCGCTCTCGTAAAGAAACCAAGCGTTTTTTTTGGCCAAATCGGCAAAAACTTTTTTGGCGGCTTTGATCGACTCGCCGTGATTGTAGCCCGTCACTTTCGAGAAGAGTAATACTTTTTTGATACGACCCTCCGGGAAATCAATCTTAGGAGCTTTCGTTTCATAATAAACTGGAAAGCCATAGGTCACTTTATAAATGAATCCTGCCACAAACAAAACCGCCAGAAAAACAAGGGATAAGATAGACCAGAGTAAAATTTTCAAGATTTTTTTCATAAAATCTACTGTTTTAGTGCCAACATTTACTAAAAATATTACAATCCTTCCGAACAAACAACCATAAAAGAGTTTTCCAATTAAAAAATAAACTATTCATTAAGTCGATAATCTATCTCGCTTCAAAAAAATGAAATGAATTAGAGATTCCAGTAAATTCTGCTATATTTCGACTGGATTAGCAGCGATAAAGCACTGAAAAAAAATCCAATTAAATAAAATTTTGATATGATACCCCAAAAAACCCACAAATTTAGCCCTCTCGAGCATTTCTTCCTGGGATTATGTTTGCTTTCCTTGTTTGCTTGCCTAAGTGCTTGTAGCACTTTGAAGCATCCAGAGAAATGGAAAACCATTTTTAACGGCAAAGACTTAAAGGATTGGCGGGTAAAAATTACAGGACACGCATTAGGCATAAATTATAAAAATACTTTTCAGGTAAAAGACGGCATATTGGCTGTTTCTTATGATGCGTATGAGCAATTTGATGATAAATTCGGGCACTTACTTTACAAAAAAAAGCTATCTCATTTTAAGCTAAGGCTCGAGTATCGCTTTATAGGAGAACAGGTGCAAGGTGCGCCCGATTGGGCTTTTAAAAATAGTGGGATCAAATTTCACGCACAACCTCCCAAAAAAATTCCCATAGATCAGAAATTACTGGTCGCTATCGAGACACAATTGCTTGGAGGCAACGGCCAAGATGAGAGACCTACTGCCAATGTATGCACCGCCGGTACGCATATAGAAATGAACGGCGAATTAATCACCCAACATTGTACCAATTCCTCTTCGGCGACCTTTCACGATGAGCAATGGGTTCGGGTTGAGCTTGAAGTAAGAGGGAATAACAAAGTAATTCATTGGGTCAACGGACAAAAAGTACTGGAATATGAAAAACCGCAATTGGATGATTCTGACCCTTTTGCCAAGCAGTTGTTAGACGAAGGGCATCCCAGAATGCTCCATGAGGGTTATATAGCTCTCCAGGCCGAGAGCCATCCCGTCGAGTTTAGAAACATTCAACTCCTGAAGCTAAAAAAATAATCCGATAAATTTAAACATGATGTAGTCCCTTCTTACACTTTATTTTCGGAGGTCGAATGAGCCATAAAAATCAAAAAAATCTTGGTATAATACAGAAAAAAAACAGACTGACAGGATATATTGCACATTCAAATAGTATGGTGGTATCCTTTTCGAAAATTTAAAAATTATCTTATGAAAAATCAACAACTATCTCGCCGAAGGTTTATTGAAGCTTCTTCTTTGTTGGCTACGGGCTTAGTGCTATCTGCACCTGCTATCACGGGTGCTCCTTCCATTCTGAAGCATTACAACAAACCCAACTCCCTGATCAATGGAGTACAAATCGGAGTGATTACCTACTCGTTTAGAAGTATGCCCGACCAAAGTGCGGAGGCTACCCTGAAGTACATTGTAGATAGTGGCATCAGTGCTACCGAACTCATGGGGGATCCCGCAGAAAGTTTTGCCGGAATGCCCACAAATCCAGTGGATAGAAGGGTTTTTTACACGCTGATACGCAAACAAAGAGAGGGTGGTACACTCACTGAAGATGAAGGCAAAGAATTGACCGATCTAAAGACACAAATGGAAGCTTATCATAAAGCAGTAGCCGCCTGGCGTTTGAATGCTCCGATGGATAAATTTGAGCAATTAAAAAAGATGTTTAATGAGGCCGGCGTTAGTATTTATGGTTTCAAACCCAGAGCATTTGAAAAAGACAATACAGATGCAGAAATTGAGTATGGTTTTCGGGCAGCGAAAGCCCTAGGAGCCAGCCACGTCACCTTAGAACACCCCAGTGATGATGCTCATACCTTGAAATTAGGTAAAATGGCAGAAAAATATAAAATATACGTTGCCTATCACGGTCACGAACAACAAACTCCTACCTTCTGGGATACAGCCCTTACACAGTCAAAATACAATGCCATCAACCCCGATATGGGGCACTATATCGCCGCAGGTAATGACCAACCGTTGGAATTCCTCCAAAAAAATTATAAACGCATTACCAGTACACACATCAAAGATCGTCAGAACCCCGACCATGGCAAGGGAAATCTGCTTTGGGGAAAAGGCGATACACCCATCGCCGAAATCTTACAATTGATGAGTCGTGAGAAATATAAATTCCCCGCTACCGTAGAGCTAGAATATGATATTCCCACGGGTTCGGATGCCGTCAAAGAAGTAGGACGTTGTTTGGAATTCTGCAAACAGGTTTTGGCTAAAGGAAAGGCAAAATAATGCTCTTGATTTTATAAAACCAAGCTCCCTGGTGGGGAGCTTTTGTACCGGATTGCCTAAAATCAGGGTAAATACGTGTAATTCAACGTGTTTTCCCTAAAAATTCCTCAAAAAATGCCAGCATCCGATCGGTTTCATAATCCCAGTATTGATAATCGTGGGCAGCCCAATCTGGCATACTGAGCCTGAGTTTGAGTTGAGGATACCTTGTCCGAAGCGAATCATAAAACAAACGCGTTTGATCCGGCGGCGAAACATAATCCAACTTGCCATGCCCCAAATAAGCTGGTGTTCTAAAACGATGGATTTGCGTAATCAGGTTGTCTTCACCGGACCAACGCTCCGGAAATTTTGAGGCCGAACCATAAAAACCATTCAGAATACGCTCTTGAGGCATCCGACGCTGATCATAATCTCCTGAAAGAGCAGCCATTGCCCTGAATACATCCGGGAGATTCAGGCTGACCAGGGCAGCTCCCCTAGCTCCGGTAGAAAGCCCCACCACAAAATTTGCTTGTTCAGGCATCAGTATACAATATTTCTCTTGCAAATAAGCCATGAGGGTATCCGTTAGCCATCGGCGTGTGGGGAATTGCCGCCATTCTGCGAGCGTTTCGGGATACAAGCGTGTAGAATAGGTGCTTTTTCCCATCTCGGGCATCACCAAGCGATACCCTTTGGAGAGTGCCTTTCGGCACAAGGAAGCTTTGTTACACCAATCTTCTTTGGGGAAGTTCCAACCCTGAAGAATGAGAAGATTGGCGCGTACAGGAATAGAATCCGGCGGTTGAGCAATATCTACAGCGTGCCCGGCTACGATCAAAGTTTGAAAAATAGTGAGCGTTTCGCAGTTTTTTTCAGGTTTCTTCTTTTCAGCAGTTTTTAAGACCAAAGAGTCTTTTCTCTCTGTTTGCGGCGAATTCTTTTGCTTTTGTGTAGAATCACCACAACTGACAAAAAAAGCCAAAATGAATATTCCAAGCGATAAAAAAGTACTTTTATAATGCTTCATGTTTTGTTCTTATGCTAAACCCCCATGCCAAAATCTTAACATCTACTACTGTAGCACATCCAAATGAGAAATACAGAGATCGTTCCACTTGGTACTGGGATAGGTAGATTTGACGTACAGTTCCACGTATTGGGTTTGGACGGCAGGGAAATTGATCGTTTGAATCATATCTAGGTCTTCGAGCATCACCGAAGTACTTGTCCCGTTGGAGAATAAAAGCTCTGCCTCTTTGATTCTTAAATTTAGTTTATACAAATTGCCATAATTCGGATAGTTGGGATAATGTGAGCCTGCAAGGATGCTGATTCCATTGATTATGGCTTCTTCCTCGAACTCGAGGCGAATCCAAGCTTTTCCCTGGTCTGATTCCTAGGGTGTCCACCAGGTTTCCAAGATATTATCCAAGACATTTTCAGGTCGATAGATAAAGCCGTCGGCAGTCAAAAAGCTAGATGCTGCAACACTTTTGATTTTCAGAGGGGATTTTTTGTCGGTTTCGGAATCAGCTTCATTATTTTCAGAAGGAGATTTTTCAGGTAATTTTGAAGGTTGATTGAGTTCGGCAAAATTTCCTTTTGAGATTTGTTTACCCAATACTGGGAAACGCCCCAAATCCCGAATAATTTTGCGCGCCTTAGCCGAAATGCCTTTCAGTTGCTGGATATTATCTCCAACTTTGGCACGCATAGCACTGGTTAGCAGGATTTTATGAAAATCATTTCCTTCTTTTAAAATGGAACGGATGGCTTCCATATCGCGGTCGGCTTGTTCATAAGCTGTGATCCAGTTTTTATATAAAATCTCATTTTTTTCGTTTTCCTGCTCCCGAAGCTCATCATTGTTGATGCCGTCTGTGATTTTATTCAGTTGCTGAAAATAGGTTTGCGAAGACTCATCTATTTCCTTAAAACTGGTTTCAAGGGCGAGAATCTCATCGGCCATTACCTGCCAGTCTTTTTCCCAGCGATTGGCAGTCTGAGAGAGGTCTTCCTCTTGCCCACCAGTAAAATAACTATCAATTTTAGGCGCCAGATCATTGATGGTTTTAAGTACTTTGACACGTACGTCTTCAAACTCATCAATGATTGTCACCAGATTTTCGGCAAATTGCATAATCTGATCACTGCTGCTTTTTTTCTGATCACAGGAGTGGAATAAGGTGATTAAAAACAAAATAATTAGGGATTGAGGGATGTATTTTTTCATAAGGAAATCAATTATTTTCCGCTTTAAAAATACGTTTTTTTTTCTAAATATCAAGATAGATGTTTTTTTTTAGGAAAGACCTATAAGAAAACAGGTTTTTTATTCAAATATTGGGAGAATTATCTGAAACCCCGGTTTTCCAAAGTTGTGAGATATTACAAGCAAACTGATAAATTTGTAAAAAAATAATCCATGCAAAAAACCGCACAACATTTACTGGATACCCTTGAGAAGGCAAAACCCTTCCTGATGGCCATCTCCGATATGGACGCCGCCCAAAAACCCAACCCATCCAAATGGTCAAAAAAAGAGATTCTGGGGCATTTGATTGACTCGGCCTGCAATAATCAACAAAAGTTTGTACGCACAATGGCACAAGCGCGTATTGATTTTGTAGGTTATCAGCAGGACGATTGGGTCAGCCTTCAGCACTACCAAAAGTCTGATTGGCAGGATTTAATCACATTTTGGTTGGCTTATAACCGACATCTTGCTCATATAATCGGCACTGTGTCAGAAGATTTCCTGACAAATACCATTTCCATTCAGGGTTCAGAACCATTTGCCTTGGCTTTTATTATGGAAGATTATGTAGAACACCTGAAACACCACCTCAAAGTGATCATCCCGGAGGCAAAGTTTGTGAGTAAATTCTCTAACGTGTATAATGCCTAAATTGTACCTTGATCAAATTACTTGTTACACACTACCGATAGATTTAATGTACCGTAATGTATTCCACTAGGTCTTGGACTGGGTCAAATTGCTTGCGTAAGGGGTTTTGATACGTTCAGAAGGGTATTCCACTAGGTCTTGGACTGGGTAAAACTGCCGCTAAATTGTGGATTTAGCGGCAGTGCGATAAGTTCATCATTTATTCTCTACACAATCCCACGATTTCGTGAAATACATCGTGTAAAGCTGCCAAACTCTTGGTGATTTGTTCATCCGAAGCTTTTTTACTTTTGATCAGTTTGTGTAAAGTTTTGCTATCTTTTTGCAATCTTTTCACAGCACTTTGTATAGCAGGTTTGGCAAAATCGTTGGGGATAGCTGCTTTGGCTAGATTGGAGGCTTTTTGTACCATTTCGCCGCTACGAGTTTTGATGGGCTCTAGGTTACCTTCCTCAGAAGGATGAAAAGTCTCCGACATAACGCCGTGAAAGTCTTTGAGTTCAGCCCATCGCTCAAAAATAGACTGAGCCTTTGCCTGGCTCATCATTAAAACAAAAGAGATCAGGAGAAAAAAAACATTTTTTTTCATTGTACTAGAAATTTATTTTAATTGAAAATTTACTTCCAGATTCTCCCAAAGAATCTTGACCAATCCATCAGGGGTGATTTCAAAAGTGAGCAATTCGGTAAATTTATCGGTTTTAGTAACTTTGGCTTCTACTTCCAATACGTTTTTTTCTTTTTTATACTTGTAAGCACCCCACTGATCAAATTCACTGTTAAAAAGTACTTTCCAGGTATTGCCGTTTTGAGGAACGCTAAAAAGTGCGTATTTACCCGCTGCAAGTTTTTTGCCTTCTACTTGAATGTCTTTGTTGATTTCAAAAACGGTGGCTTCGTTGGCACCTGTTCTCCACACCTGATTGTAGGGTACCAGTTCACCCCATATTTTACGCCCTTTGACAGAGGGCTGGCTGTAATTGATCGTGACTGTTACATCTCCCACTTGTGCACTAGCCGTGGCAGGAGGGCTTACCCGATTTTCTTGACTTTCTGAGCAAGCACTTAGACCTGCTATCAGCAATAAGCCCAAGCAAAAAACCGAAAGGTGATAAAAAGCAGAATTTTTCATATAAGATTTAATGATAAAATAAAATTTAAGTTTAATTAAAATATCGTTTTTATCTGATCATGCTGTCTTTAAAGTGTTTATGCTCGTGTCAGGAACACAATATCTGAATCATTTAAAGCACAAAATCAGCAACTTTTTCTACTACTACGTGTACAATACTGAGCAAAAAACCAAAGGCAAATGCCCATAGAAAACCAAAAATATACGTATCATAATACAATTTAAAACCATCTACAAAAAAGGCAATAATCAGGATAAGCACCGTATTGAGTACCAAAGGGAAAAGCCCCAGTGTAAGAATATTGATGCCAAAGGTAAAGAATTTGATGATTGGTTTGATGATCAGGTTCACACCAGTAAGCACTGCTGCCAGCATCAAACCTGCATCTAATTGGGTAATTTCTACCCCGAGGAGTAACCAATCTGTGACAAAAATTGCCACCACAAAACATAGAGCTTTGAATATTAGCTTCATATAAATTAATTTTGGGTAGGTTTTGTTACAAATATATAAAATTATTTTAATTTCGTTCTCAGGTATTTATTTTGTACCTATTTACTGATAACTTCGGAAATCTATACTACCTATAAAAATAAAAGATAAAAATACGCAAGAAGAATTTTTGTTACTACTCAGGTACTTGTTTCAGAATTTAATTTTGTTTTTTATATTATTAAGATATAAAATTTTTATTTTTTTTATTTTATCATAATAAAATTTCTGGATAATTTTGTTTGTGTAAACTTACTTATTACACAAA
>JANRIC010000148.1:0-2626 GCA_033765345.1 Microscillaceae bacterium | reverse complement strand
TTTGTGTAATAAGTAAGTTTACACAAACAAAATTATCCAGAAATTTTATTATGATAAAATAAAAAAAATAAAAATTTTATATCTTAATAATATAAAAAACAAAATTAAATTCTGAAACAAGTACCTGAGTAGTAACAAAATATCTTTTCATAAGGCATGAAAAAAAAATTTTTCTTTATAATTTTAATGTTATCATTCATTTATTCTTGTGAAAATATCTCTGGGGATAAACCTCAGACTCAAAATTTATTTCATCAAAAAGATACATCACAGATTTTACAAGTAAGGACTGAAACCACAGACTCTTCTAAAAATATTCCTAAGGAGCTTATTATTGAAAAATACATCCCTTTCAGAGAACAAAATTCTCAATTTATAATTTCCAGGTTTTATCCTGTTGGCTGGTCGGAGGAAGGGCTTTTTGCTTATGCTATCGAGCCTCCTGACGAAGCTTGTGGCTGTTATTTTTTTGAATTTTACATAAAAAATTTAAATACGCAACAGTTACTTTGGGAATTTAAATTTGAGACACAATATGACTACGATTTACCTATCGAGGAACAAATCGATTTTAAAAGGTTTTGGCAATCTAGAGAAGCTTTTTTTAACAGTAAATTAGATTCTTTGGGTATAATAAGAGATTTTAGTGCTAAAAAAATGGAATTCCCAATAAAAATAGATAAACAAAAAATCCTAAATCCTGAGCTAAAAACCAAATATACTAAAGATCAGGATGCGTCTTTTGGATTTGAGTTTATGACTCACTTGGAAATCAATTTATCCGTATCAAGTTTAAAAAAACAATCTATTTATAAAAAAACGTTTGATGAGTTCGGGCCGATTGAATCTTCTATACTAGGATATTTGCAAAATCCTTTCGGAAATCAGATCGCTATTCTACTGGAAACAACTTATCGAGGCTGGGAAGGACCGCCTCATCCGATCAATATTGAGATTGTTGGCATCAACCCTAAATCTTATTTGCATTAAAATTCTACTTCAAAGATTTGAGTAAATTCTCGAGATTCTTTTTGTGACTGTAAAAATTATTAAAGAAATTAGCAAGTCTTTTTTCTTCGCTATCAGAGAGTTTTGAGTGCTGTTTAGATTTATCCTTGTCAATTAATTTAGAAATTTCCAGAATAGACTGAACATCTTGTCTTGTTTTATGAGAAGGGACATTAAGAATTACATTTTTTAGAGATTTTAGCATATTTTCATAATCCTTCATAGTATTTAGAAATTCTTTTATGTTTTCTCCTTCTCCGATTGTTTTTGAATCAATACTTTCGTGTGCAACAACATTATCTTCATCGATACTAAAATCGGCATGCAGATGCTTTACAAGTAACCAGTTAGCTCTTTTTTGTTCACCACTTATATCTAAATAAATATTCCATCCATTGCTTGAAAGTACGTTATAAAGCAGCTTATCTGATAAATTTAGTAATCTTGATTTCAAGTTAGGAGAAAGACTTAAATTTTTGATCTCTTTTCTTACTTTTACCATTTCTTCATAAGAATTGTCTTTGGCTTTTGATAATGAATGATGTAAGCCCACATTTTCAATGCCTATTGAGTTATTATTATTAAAGCTTCTATTTTTCTCCCCCACAACGTGATAAAGTTTTTTATCTGCTGGTGTAATAAGATATATGATGCCATCTTGCCCAATTAGGTATTGTGCTCCTATATGACTTCCCTTCTTTAATCTATCATTATATGTGCTAAATGTACTTGAAGCGGTCGAGCTGTCTGTTCTATGAAGAATAATATTTTTGATCTCCTTTAAATCGCCCACAATGAACTTTTTGTAGCTTGCCGTTTTATCTTCTATATTGATTCCAGGATATAGCCCTTTCTTTGAATTTGATTCGGACGGCTGAGGTTTTATTTGTTCTTTTTCATCCTCTTCCTGCCCTTCCCTCTCCGCAGTCGGTACATCTTGGATGCTATGCCTTTGAATGAGTAGCAGGGGGAATTTTTCGGGAATTTGATTGGCTTCCAGACCCTGAAGCCGAAGGAGGTACTCCATTTCGTCGTTTCGCTGGCTGTTGGGGTAGTATTTCTGGAAGATGCTGTATGCGGTTTCGCCTTTGAGTAGTACTTGGTGGGTGAAGGTGGGTAGATACACCAATTGATTTGGTTTGAGTGCTACCTGGGCATTGAGTTCAGGATTAAGTCGCTTGCAGGCTTCGTAATCAAGACCCATTTCTTTGGAGAGTTGATAGAGTAGTATCTCGTTTTGCACCACATACACAAAGAGGCTTTGTGTACCCGATGCCACCAATCTGAGTTTGTGAGGGTATTCAGATTTCTTTTCTGTGGGTGATTCGGGCTTTGATTTTTGGGCTTCAGCTTGGGGATCGGTTAGATTGCCGGATGTTTTGGGTATTTTCAGCTCCTGACCTATACTCAGGCTATCAGAAGATAGCCCGTTGAGCTTTTTGAGTTCCTCGACTTCTATGCCGTAGAGCTTGCCGATGCCATAGAGTGTTTCGCCTTTTTGGACGGTGTGGGTGTGCATTTCGGCGGCAGGGGTGAGGGCTGTCCCTTCTTGATAGACACGCAGCTTTTGCCCTGGTGTCAGCTCGATGTGGTCTTGCCCGTTGGTGTCTTGGCTCAC
>JANRIC010000147.1:0-8597 GCA_033765345.1 Microscillaceae bacterium | reverse complement strand
TTCTTGTTGGAAAAAGAAACGATATTGCATCCCATTGAGAATCGGACAGTTTTTCAAATTGTGTAGTCATTATTTTTGGTTTTGGTCAACTCAAAAATAGACCCGATTCTCTAATTTTGAAAATCCCCAACAACTTCTTATGAATTGACCTAATTTTTTTTGAAAATAAACCTATTTAAATGTATGATGAAATATTTACACCTACTGTTAGTACTCCTTTTAGGAATGTCTGTCAGGTTTGTGAAAGCACAGGAAATAGATGCAGGTTGGGAAAGCCTATTTAATGGAAAAGACCTCAGTGACTGGACTCAGCGCAATGGCAAAGCCGAATACCGGGTGGATAACCAGGAAATTGTCGGCATTACCAAGCTGAATACCCCCAATAGTTTTTTGTGTACCCAAGAAAACTACAGCAATTTCATCCTGGAGTTTGAAGTCAAAGTAGAAGGAGACCTCAACACAGGCGTTCAAATCCGCAGCCTAAGCAAAGAAGATTACCAAAACGGCAGGGTACACGGCTATCAGGTAGAAATAGACCCCTCAGAGCGTGCTTTTTCAGGCGGACTCTATGATGAAGCCCGCCGTTTGTGGTTGTACCCCCTGAGTCGCAACCCTAAAGCCCGCAAAGCATTCAAAAAAGACGAATGGAACTCTTTTCACATAGAAGCCATCGGCTCCGAAATTCGTACCTGGGTCAATGGCATCCAATGCACTAACTTGATAGACGACCTGACCAAAGAGGGTTTTATCGCTCTACAGGTACACTCCATTGGTGATGCTTCTCAGGAAAATAAAGAAATCCGCTGGCGCAACCTGATGATCAAAACCCAAAATCTGGAAAACGCCCGATGGAAACCAGACCCGGAAGTACCCGAAATCAGCTATTTGACCAATCAACTTACTGCCAACGAAAAGAAACAAGGCTGGAAACTCCTTTGGGATGGCAAAACCACCAAGGGCTGGAAGAGTGCCAAATCTGATAACTTCCCCGAAAAAGGTTGGATCATCAAAGATGGGGTACTCATCGTAGAAAAATCCCAAGGCGGCGAATCTGCCAATGGCGGTGACATCATCACTACCAAAAGTTATAGCAATTTTGAACTGGAAATTGATTTTAAAATTACCGAAGGGGCAAATAGCGGCATCAAATATTTTGTAAACCCCGATCTTAATAAAACCGAGGGCTCAACCATCGGACTGGAATACCAACTCCTCGATGATAAAAAACACCCAGATGCACAAGCAGGGAGAGACGGCAACCGAACCATCGCTTCTCTGTATGATCTGATCCCTGCGGGCAATCTTTCTGTTCCGGGGCGAAGCAAGCAATTCAAGGGCGTGGGAGTCTGGAACCGCGCCCGCATCGTAGTCAACGGCACGCACGTAGAGCATTGGCTCAATGACGAAAAAACCCTGGAATATGAACGGGGAAGCCAAGAATACCGTGACCTTGTCGCCAAAAGTAAATACGCCAAATGGCCTAACTTCGGAGAATTACCCGCCGGACCGATTCTTCTGCAAGACCACGGCGACGAAGTGCATTTTAGAAATATTAAAATTAAAGAACTCAAAAAATAACACGCATGAAATCCACCCGAAGAGATTTTATCAAAAAAGCTGCCCTAGCTACCACCGCAATCACCGTGGGTATGTCGGCACAAAGCTATGGCAATGTCCTGGGAGCCAATGAAATGATGAATGTAGCCATCATCGGTGCCAACAGCCGAGGCCAAGCCCTGATTCAATCGGCCTCCGTAGTACCCAATGTCAATATAAAATATGTGTGCGATGTAGACAGCCGCGTAATAGACAAAACCCTCGCCAAGCTCAAAAGCATAGGCAGCCAAAGCCCACAAGGCTTCAAAGACATCCGCAAGCTGCTCGAGCAAAAAGACCTGGATGCCATCATGATCGCTACACCTGACCATTGGCACGCACCCATGGCACTGATGGGCGTGCAGGCCGGCAAACACGTCTACGTAGAAAAACCCTGTAGCCACAATGCCCGTGAGGGTGAACTCTTGGTAGAAGCCCAGAAAAAATACCCCAAACTGATCATTCAAATGGGTAATCAACAACGCTCCGCCCCTACCTCCATCCAGGCCATGAAAGACATCCAGAATGGAATCATCGGAGAGGTCTATTTTGGTAAGGCTTGGTATACCAATAACCGAGGCTCTATCGGTGTGGGTAAAGAAACTGCCGTACCCGACTGGCTGGATTGGGACCTCTGGCAAGGACCCGCTCCCCGTACCAAATTCAAAGACAACTATGTGCATTATAACTGGCACTGGTTCTGGAACTGGGGTACTGGCGAAATCAACAACAACGGCGCACACGAAATGGATATCTGTCGCTGGGCTTTGGGCGTAGATTATCCCGTCCGAGTTAGTTCTTCGGGTGGACGATACGGCTTCCAAGACGACTGGGAATTTTATGATACCCAAATTGCTAATTTTGAATATGAAGGCGGTAAAATGCTTACCTGGGAAGGATTAAGCTGTAATTCCTTCAGAATCAATCAACTGGATAGGGGCTCAAGCATCCACGGTACCAAAGGCTCTATAGTGCTGACCCGCAACAACTATCGAGTTTTTGACATTCAGGGCAAAATGATCAAAGAAGAATTCGAGAAACAAGTATCCGCTACCACTGACCCCGTCGGTGCCGGAGGATTGGATGCCTACCACATGAATAACTTCATGAATGCCATCCGCATCAGTGAAAAACAAAACTCCCCCATCGCCGAAGGACATAAAAGTGTACTGCTCTGCCACCTGGGCAATATCGCCCAAAAACTCGGTCGTACCCTACAAACTGACCCCCAAAATGGCCGTATCCTCAAAGACAAGGAAGCCCTGGAAATGTGGGGCAGAGAATACGAAAGCGGTTGGGAACCAAAGGTTTAAGAATGTGTCAGGACTGAGGGGTTGGTATGTAGACATAGAAGTTGCATCAAGGCTATTTTAACCCCAGCGGGGTTCAATAGGTATAGAAATCCACGTAATCATCCAGGAAGTTCCGTAGGAACGGCATCTATATCGTTCCTACGGAACTTGATCGGGGATTCATGAGCAATTTCTATACATATCTCGCTCCTAGTGGGGCTAAAAATTCTTCAAAACCTCTTTTTCTGATGCCATGACGACCATAACAAGGATGCTTACACCAATGAAGTGTTTGTATTGAGTTAGTCCCGCAGAGCGTTATTCTCACTTCTCCAAAATAATCCAATCAAAAGCATATTCATTTTTTTCATCTGCCGGATAAAAAACCCGGTTTTTTTCCTGCCATTGCTGCCAATCAATCTCTGGAAAAAAGGCATCTCCTTGCAAGTGAGCGTGTACCCAAGTCAGGTAAAGCCGATCTACCAAGCCCAAAGACTGCCGAAAAATCTCCCCCCCACCGATAATAAAAGCCTCTGTTTCGCCCAACTGCTCGGCCTCCATCAAAGCTGCCTCCAAAGAACTTACCGCCACGATGCCCTCTGCCTCAAAAGATGATCTGCGGCTGATTACCAGATTATTACGCCCAGGCAAGGGCTTACCTATTGATTCAAAAGTCTTACGCCCCATGATTACACAGTGCCCTGAGGTGACTTTTTTGAAATTTTTGAGGTCATCCGACAATCGCCACGGTAATTTGCCACCATGACCAATTACCCAATTTTCAGAACAAGCCACAATGATTGAAATATCCATTTTCTATGTATTTATTGAATAAAAACGATAAAAAGTAAATAAATTCCGATAAAAGAAGGGTTTAGGTTAATTATTTGTTATCCGATAATTAATTTTGAGAAAAAATATACCTTGATCAACAAATTATAAAGTGAAATTTGCTGCCATTGATATCGGATCCAACGGAGCTCGTTTGCTCATCAGCCGAGTACTCCTTGAGAATTCTCCAAACACCAATTTTACCAATAAAATCTCCTTCAAAGATATAGAATATGTACGGTATCCTTTACGCTTGGGAATAGATGTATTTGAATTGGGTAAAATCAGTAAGAAAAAAAAGGCCAAACTCTCTAAACTTATGCAAGCATTTAAACTGCTCATGGATCTGTATGAGGTGGATGATTATATGGTCCTGGCTACTTCTGCCTTTCGCGAAGCTGAAAACGGGTCGGAAGTCGCCCAACAAATCCGAAAAAAAATCGGCTTTGAAATCGAGATCATCGACGGCATCAAAGAGGCCGAAATTCTCAATCACGTAATCCATCAAATCCCCAAAGAAAATAAAAATTATCTTCATATTGACGTAGGCGGAGGAAGCACAGAGCTGAATCTCTACCGGGGCAAACAAATTGTAGCTTCCCGCTCCTTTCGCCTGGGTTCTATACGTAATACCGAGGGCGAGCAAAGCCACGAAAAAAAAGACGATATCCGAGAATGGATTGAAGAAAAAAAACTTCTTTTCAACCTAGCCTTTGAAACCATTGCCATTGGTACAGGAGGAAGCATCAATAAAGTATACGCTTTGATTAATCCCCCAGGCAACGAACGCATGATCAGCGATGAAGAAATTATCACACTTCGACAATACCTCAAGGGCTTTAGTATTCACGACATGGTCAATGTCCTCAAGCTTAATCCCGATCGGGCTGATACAATTTTTCCAGCTTCTGAGATTTATCTATCCTGTATGCAATGGGCAGGAGCACACCTGATGATTGTACCCAAAGTAGGACTTAAGGACGGTATGATGGAAATTATGCTGAAGCGTAACATGCAGAAATTCCTGGAAAATCCTCAAAAAAATGATTTCTAATGAAAAAAAGAAGCGAAAAAATAACCCCAAAAGACCTCAACCTCAAAGGATTTTATGACCTAGACCTACTTCGTGCAGCAGGCAAAACCGTGAAGCATCTCCAGAAAAGCGGCAATTATACCAAAGAACTCATCTTGAATACCTTGCAGGAAATACTGGAAAATCCCGACCAATTTCTTGCGCATCCTGATTTTGCTTTAATCGCTGAAAAAACCAAGCTCCTCCAGGCACAAAACGAGCAAAAAAGACAGGAAAGAGCTTCTTTCGAACTCAAAACCGAGATACCCGAATTCCGCATTTATGGCACCGAACACATTGAGCAAGGTGCTATCAAACAAATGAATGTAGCCATGCAATTGCCTATTTCAGTGGAGGGAGTCTTGATGCCTGATGCACATCAAGGATATGGTTTGCCCATCGGAGGGGTGTTGGCTACCGAAGCCAATAAAATCATTCCCTATGCTGTCGGTGTAGATATTGCCTGTAGGATGTGTATGTCTATTTTTGAGCTCGATGCCGTTTATTTTGAAAGAAATAAGCAAAAATTTAAGAACCTACTCCTAAAAAACACGGTTTTTGGCACAGGAAACGGCTTTGACAAACCGCTAGAAGACGAACTTTTTGATAAATCAACTTGGAATGCCACTAAGGTCATTCGCGATCTCCGCAAAAAAGCCATCCAACAGGTAGGCTCTTCAGGCACAGGCAATCATTTTGTGGAATGGGGCATTGTGGAGATACTCGAGCAAGACCCCGATTTGGGGATTCCGGCAGGAGCGTATGTAGCTCTTTTGTCGCACTCAGGCTCACGAGGTTTTGGTGCTGGGATTGCAGGGCATTATTCCCAATTGGCTATGGAAAAGACCAAACTTCCCGACATCGCCAAACATCTCGCCTGGCTGGATATGGACAGCGAAGAAGGGCAGGAATACTGGATCGGAATGAACCTAGCTGGAGAATACGCTTCGGCCAATCACCACCACATCCACCGAAGAATGGCACAGGATTTATCTTTAAAACCACTTCAAATGATCGAGAATCATCATAATTTTGCCTGGAAAGAAACACTGATCGATGGCAGGGAGGTAATCGTGCACCGCAAAGGAGCTACCCCTGCTCATGAGAAGGAACTGGGCATTATCCCCGGCTCTATGACGCATCCCGGATTTGTAATCAAAGGCAAAGGGCAAGCAGCAGCTATTTTTTCGGCTTCACATGGAGCGGGCAGAGTAATGTCAAGAGGTAAAGCCAAAAAAAGTATCACCGAAGGTGATCTAAAAAAAATACTCCAAGAAAAAGGCGTATTACTCATTGGAGGTGATCTGGATGAAGCACCCATGGCTTACAAAGACATTGAAGCGGTGATGTCTTTCCAAACAGACCTGGTGGATGTGCTGGCCAAATTCTCTCCTAAGATTGTGCGTATGGCTGATAAAGAAAAACCCCGAAAACGCAAAAAACACGGAAATATTGACTTTGGAGAGAGTTAGGCAAACAATATTTTGCTTTTTTCTACTTGGTGGGTTTAATCCTATCCTATGCTTTAAAAAAGGCGAATCATTCTTTTTTGATGGAAACCTGCCTCACGTTCCTTTAAACAAGACCGATGAGGTGGCATGCTATATTGTAATTTATTTTTTCAATCACGCATAATTCTACCCGAATGTAGTTTTAATCAGTTCAGGTAGCTGCCCGACGTGCTCTAATATATGTGTATGAGGGTATTCCAGGAGCGTTTCAAGGGTATTTGCTCCGCTTTTTACGCCGATATTAGCGATACAGCCAGCATTGTATCCTGAGATCAAATCGGCTGGGGTATCGCCTATTTTGATTACTTCGTGGACGCTTTGAATACCCAGCTTCTGCATTGCATAAAAAATCATATAAGGGGCTGGCCTCCCGATGCCTTCCGTACAATCTACGTCTACACTCAGATCAATCAGACCTGAATCAAGCCAATTTAATCCTTGGATAATTGCCTGACTGACTTCTCGATGAAAGCCTGTATCTGTTGCTACCTTAATCCCCTGCGCTTTACACCACCTAAAAGTTTCTTCGGCCTGAGGCATGGCGCGTACATTTTTTTGGTAGTATTCTAACATAATGACGGCATAACGGTCAAACAAATCCCTGGCTTCTTCATACAATTCGGGGAAGTTGTACTTTTCTAGGTTCTCAAAAGAAAGCTCTTGACCCCGACTACGCGCTATCATAAACTGGTATAGATGGATTTTATTGGTACCAATAGTTTTCTGGAAATCTTCCAGTGGGATATTTAGGCCGTATTCTACGGCTGCCTGATGAAGACTTTTAGCCACAGCATTATCATCTTCTACGGTGGTACCTGAAAGGTCAAAAACGATCAATTGTATCTTTTTCATTTTTTTATTATTTACGATTAGCCGTCTATACGAACCCCAACCCTGAAGGGATTTTTATCTAGGGCATAGGCAAAAGCCTCATTGACTTCGTCCAATCCAAAATGATCGTAGACCATAGACTCAAAAGGATATTGTGTATAATACTTCTCGATAAACTCGACTGCATGGGTTAAATCATCTTGATTATAGTTGTGTAGCCCTTTGATTGTTAGCAGATTACGAACCACTTTTTCGGCATTTATCTGAATATCTCTTTCGGGGTAAGTGGCACCGATCCAAACTGCCACTCCACCTATGGACAGCATATCCAGGGTTTTTTCCATAGCAGAAGCTACGCCACTCAATTCTATCAGCACATTAAATTTTTCGTTTGGTAGCATTGCTGGGGTTTCTGAGCTGAGTATTGTAGAATCAGCTCCAAATCGGAGGGCGGTAGCAAGTCTTTTGGGGTCTACATCCATGGCACAGACTTGTGCGGCGTCGTTTGCTTTAGCCATAGCGCAGGCAATCGTTCCTAGCATTCCGACTCCAGAGATTAGAACTTTTTTCCCTTGTAAGTCACCTGCAATACGGATGGCTCCAGCTACGGTTGCGATGGAGCAATTAATCAGGGCGGCTATTTGTACGGGAATTTGCTCATCGATTTTGATCATCGGCGTATTGGCTCTGAGCAAGATGTATTCACCTAAACCACCATGGAGCGTGCTTGTTTCGGTGATTTGTTCGTGTCCATATTTAAAAAGGTCAGCACCTTTTTGAGGCATACCCGACCTAGACATCTCACTGTCTGGATCACTTGCGTAAATGCCCCAGGTAATTCGGTCTTGCAGCTCCAGGCTTTTATTTCGCAAATCAAACCTGATTGCTTCCTCGCCAAAAGCTACGATTCGGCCTACGATTTCGTGTCCGAGAATGGTAGGAGTTTTCTCGGAACGTTTGCCGCAATAGGTGTTCAGGTCGCTTCGGCATAAGGTGGTGTATTCATTTTTTACGAGGATTTCTCCAGGTTTTAAGACGGGTATAGCTACTTCCTCAAGAATGACAGCTTGCTGTGATGAATAAAATACCGCTATCTTGCAGTTTTTCATGCGCTTGTTAAGCCACGTTTATGTTAAATTTTTAGGTAGTAAGCAACAAAAATGCTGCTCGATCAAAATTTCTGCGGGCAAAAGTAAACCGATCATACTAGCTTCTACAGATAATCAGATTATACTTTTGTTAAAGCTTATTGGGTTCATGTTATTATTTTCGGTTTTTTATGAAATTGTTTAAAACCCATCCCATGATATGCTAATTTTTTTCCTCTCGTCAGGTGACGGCGAGCTTTTTTTCGTATTTTTTTCCTCTCGTCAGGTGACGGCGAGCTTTTTTTCGTATTTTTTTCCTCTCGTCAGGTGACGGCGAGCTTTTTTTCGTATTTTTTTCCTCTCGTCCGGTGACGGC
>JANRIC010000141.1:0-5973 GCA_033765345.1 Microscillaceae bacterium | reverse complement strand
TCTATCCACTGCACCCGCATTGACAGAAAGCCTGCCATCGGTCACTGTAATTACTTTGGTGGCATTCCGCACACCGACGCTGCCCAATACGGGGGTAAAATCAATCATCGTTAAGCCTTCGGCTACTACAATATGGCGGGTTTCGGGAAAGTTTTCCGGGTCTGATTCGCCTATTTGTATTGTGACGCGGTAAGTTCCATTGGGTACAATAATTTCCCAATCTCCGTTTTGAGCACCAACACTTACATCACCATAGCGCATGTGCATAAAAGTTTCACGGAAAATATCTTTATCAGGGCTTGGGGTGCGGTTTCTACCACGACCTACCAGGCTCACGGGGTTACGGCTTACCGGATCTACCCAGCCATAGGAGATGCCATTGCCCCGGTCACCGAAAGGTTCACCAAAATCTTTGAGCCATCCTGAGGGAGGGGTGGTGGCTTCATCTGAGAAATTTACTTTGAAGGAATTACCAACTGGGGGTACATACAATTCATTGCCCGTGGTGAAGTTGGCACTGAAGAGTAAAAGATCGGCACCTGTCTGATCTTTGACACCGTTGATGATGTAGCGATAATTTGTAAAAGGCTTTAAATTGGCATTGGGCTGCAGATTGATCTGGCCATTGCTAAAAGTCACTGTGGAGGGAACTTCAACATTGCCCGTGATTTCAAATAGCCTGACAGTCTGATTGTTTATAGTTGTAGGATTAATAGCTCCATTGGGCAGAGAAAAAGTTTTGGCTGAAATAGCCTGATTTAAAAATACATTTTGCAATCCGTCTACAGGGTCAGAGGTTAAAACTACTGGTGTCTGCGCTGTAGAAGTAGATTCTATCATGATATAATGTATCTTCACATTTTTCCCAGTACTTCCATTAACAGAAAGTTTTCCATCGGTTACATTGACGATAGCACTTCCGTTTCGAACCCCAAAAGTCCCTTGTGGGGCTGAAAAATCTATAATTTGCACCCCATCTGCGAGAATGAGGTGTCTTGTTCCTATGCTATTTTCTATATCAGCATCACCGACCTGTAGAGTAACTCGATAAGAGCCATTGGGAATGGCTATCTCCCAGTCACCGTTTTGAGTGCCAGCGGTTACATCAGAGAATCGCATGTGCATAAAAGTCTCTCTGAAAATATCCACATCCGGGGTAGGATTGCGATTTCGCCCACGGGCACTGATGTCTACTGCCTGGCGGGTATTGGGGTCTACCCATCCGTAGGTCAATCCGTTTCCCCGATCTCCGTAAGGCTGACCGTAGTCTTTGAGCCAACCAGAGGGTGCAGCCGTAGCTGCATCAGAGAAATTGATCTTGAAGCTTGTCTGTCCCAAAACAGGACTGGATGCGGCTACCTGAATTATTGTTAAAAATAATAATAAGCGGCAGTCTAAATTAAAATATTCTTCCATTAAGCGTTTTGGTGTCATTTTGAGCGCGTAATGGGAGAAATACTTTAGAAGGGGTAAAATATGTTCCATTGTTAAAATAGATATTGATTAGAAATATTTTTGTCTGTAAATCATTGCAAAAATAGTTCCTTGTAAGGCTGGATATTACATGCGTAAGCTTGCAGATTAATTATTTAGAATTTTATAGAGCTTGTATATAAAAACATACGCTTATTTTAAGCTATTAATCCACAAAAAATAAAGAGAGATATTTCTTAAATTCTTTGAAACTATATTTTTTTAGACCTCTAAATTGATAAACCCTTGAAAGTTTGTCTAATAATTAGAAAAAATTTCCCATTCTGGCATACTTCCCCTTGGAGATACCAACCGATCTTGGATTAAGCACTTCAAAACCATGACAAAACATACTTCAGCAATATACCTTTCACATGATTACTTGAAAAAGCGCAATTGGCTTTAAATGAAAACCGACTTACATACTTAGCAAGGGATTCGGATTTCTTCCAGGATGAAAAAATCTAAACAAAAAATTCCCTAACTTTGTCTTAATCTTTAAGATTATAACCTAATTCAGAAAAATTAGCACTATGTCCGAATATAAACCCAAACCCTACACCCCCCAAAATCACATACGTATTGTCACGGCAGCCTCACTTTTTGACGGGCACGACGCAGCCATCAACATTATGCGCCGTATCCTACAGGCTTCGGGTGCAGAAGTCATTCACCTAGGGCACAACCGCAGTGTAGCCGAAATCGTAGACTGTGCCATTCAAGAAGATGCCCAAGGGATTGCCATTACCTCCTACCAGGGTGGGCACGTTGAGTATCTGAAATATATGTACGATTTGTTGCAGGAACGTAGCGCAAATATCAAAATCTTTGGGGGAGGTGGCGGTACCATCTTACCCTCCGAAATCGAGGAGCTACACTCCTACGGAATTACCAGACTTTACTCCCCGGATGATGGTCGTGAAATGGGTTTGCAGGGTATGATCAATGATGTATTGATGAAATGTGATTTCCCAACTTATCGTAAAGCAGCTCAGGTCGTACCGGCTCACAACGTAGAAGAAGATTTGGAAGAAGTGGAAGTTTTTGATGATTTGAACTTGCTACTTCATCAACTTCCTCAAAAAGACCCTGCCGCAATTGCTCGACTTATCTCTGTAGCCGAAAATTTCCCCGAAGATTTTTTAATGCTTGACAATGCTATTCAAAGTCTAAAAAACAATCATCAAGCACCTATTCTGGGAATCACCGGAACGGGAGGTGCAGGCAAATCATCACTGGTTGATGAGTTGGTTCGGCGTTTTTTACTGGATTTTGAAGATAAAACTGTGGCTGTCATCTCCGTAGACCCTTCCAAAAGAAAATCAGGAGGGGCTTTGCTGGGTGATCGTATCCGAATGAATTCAATTCATAACCCTCGGGTGTATATGCGCTCCCTGGCTACCCGCCAATCTAACCTTGCCCTGAGTAAATATGTACAAAATGCGATCGACATCTGTCAGGCTGCCGGATTTGACCTTGTAATCGTGGAAACCTCTGGCATCGGGCAATCCGATACGGAAATTACAGACCACTCTGACCTTTCGCTCTACGTAATGACTTCTGAATACGGAGCAGCTACGCAATTAGAAAAAATTGATATGCTTGATTTTGCCGACCTAATCGCTATCAATAAATTTGACAAACGCGGCTCACTCGATGCCCTGCGTGATGTGCGCAAGCAATACAAGCGCAATCATAACTTATTTGAGGTCTCTGACGAAGAACTCCCAATTTACGGTACGATCGCCTCTCAGTTTAATGACCCTGGCATGAATAGCCTTTATCGCCAGGTTATGGATAAACTCGTCGAGAAAACCGGAGCAAAACACTTGCAATCTCACTTTGCATTGAGTGAAGCAATGTCCAAAAAAATCTATATCATTCCTCCTGAAAGAGTCCGCTATCTGGCCGAAATCTGCGAAAACAGCAAACAATACGATCTTTTTATCAAAGAGCAGTCTGACCTTGCCCGACGTTTGTATCAATTGCACGGTGTCATCGAGCAGCTCAGAGCCAATATCGGCAAAAAAACTGTCTCTTTTGTAGAAGAAAGTGCAGAACTGGTGCACGCTACCGAGCACGTACAGGGCGAACCTGCCTACCTCAAAGACCTGATTACTATGTATCAGGAATTGGAAAATAAACTCGATGGCGAATGCAAAAAAATGCTTCGAGAATGGCCTTCCGTAATTAAGAGATACAGGGCTGAGAAATATCAATTTCAGGTCAGAGACAAAATTATTGAGCAGGATTTGTATGATGAATCACTCTCAGGCATCAAAGTACCCAAGATCAGCCTGCCTCGCTACAAAGATTGGGGCGACATTCTTCAGTGGCTGCTAACTGAGAATGCACCCGGATTTTTTCCATATACCTCAGGAGTATTCCCCCTGAAGCGGGAAGGCGAAGACCCCACCCGCATGTTTGCCGGAGAAGGCGGGCCTGAGCGCACCAACAAACGTTTTCATTATCTCTCTAAAAGTATGCCGGCCAAGCGGCTTTCTACGGCTTTTGATTCGGTGACCTTATACGGTGAAAATCCCGATCATCGCCCGGACATTTACGGCAAAATCGGCAATTCGGGGGTAAGTGTAGCCACGCTCGATGATGCCAAAAAGCTGTATTCGGGTTTTAACCTCTCCGATCCCTCTACCTCTGTCTCTATGACCATCAACGGACCCGCACCCATGATTTTGGCTTTTTTTATGAATGCTGCCATTGATCAGCAGTGCGAGTTGTATATCAAAGAACAGGGTTTAAGTGAAGAAATTGAACAAAAGATCAAGTCTATCTATCAGGAAAAAGGGCTGGAAAGACCTATTTACAGAGGCGAACTACCAGATACCAACCAGGGTTTAGGCCTTATGCTACTCGGTGTGACAGGGGATCAAGTGCTACCCGCAGAAGTTTATCAGTCACTCAAAGCCAGGGCTTTGTCCTCTGCAAGGGGTACTGTACAAGCCGATATTCTCAAAGAAGACCAGGCACAAAACACCTGTATTTTCTCCACGGAGTTCGCCTTGCGGATGATGGGTGATATTCAGCAATACTTTATCGATCATCAGGTACGTAATTTCTACTCGGTATCTATTTCGGGCTATCATATCGCCGAAGCCGGTGCTAACCCGATTACTCAATTAGCATTGACGCTTTCCAATGGCTTTACCTTTGTAGAATATTACCTCAGTCGAGGAATGCATATCGACGATTTTGCACCCAATCTTTCCTTTTTCTTCTCCAATGGCATGGATCCTGAGTATTCGGTGCTTGGGCGAGTAGCCCGTAGAATCTGGGCTAAAGCCATGAAGTACAAATATGGTGGCAATGATCGCTCTCAGAAGATGAAATACCATATCCAGACTTCGGGTCGTTCGCTTCACGCTCAGGAGATTGCCTTTAATGACATTCGCACTACGCTACAGGCGCTCTATGCCATCTATGACAATTGTAATTCTCTACATACCAATGCCTACGATGAGGCAATCACCACACCTACCGAAGAAAGTGTACGCCGTGCCGTAGCCATCCAGATGATCATCAATCACGAACTGGGGCTTGCCAAAAATGAGAACCCTCTGCAAGGTGCTTTTATCATTGAAGAGCTTACCGATTTGGTAGAACAGGCTGTTTTGGCTGAATTTCAGTCTATTTCGGAGCGCGGCGGTGTACTCGGTGCTATGGAGCGGATGTACCAACGCTCCAAAATTCAGGACGAATCCCTGCATTATGAAATGAAAAAACATACCGGAGAACTACCGATCATCGGCGTAAATACTTTCCTGGATGACAAAGGTTCACCTACGATCATCCCCCAGGAAGTGATTCGCTCTACTACCGAAGAAAAGGAATTTGCCATAGCCACCCGAAATGCCTTTCACCTCAGGAATAAAGACTTAGCACCTATTGCCCTGAAAAACCTTCAGCAAACCGCCATAGAAAATGCTAATATCTTCGAATCCTTGATGGAAGTCGCCAAAGTTTGCTCACTGGGGCAAATGTCACAGGCTTTGTATGAAGTGGGCGGACAGTATAGAAGGAATATGTGATGTCAATGCTTTTCTGGTGCTGAGAAGCTCATAAAAAACTATGAAACTATGCCGTTTTGTGTATCCGGCAGGATGTAGAAACATATCCTGCCGGATACAAACCACGCTACTAAACTATTCAGCTTACTCAATCAAGACCTGCCAGGTCTTTTGCTTTCCTTTATACTCAATGACAAGTTGATAAAAGCCTGCCTGCAGCGTATGGATGATTAGCTCTTTTTTCTTTCCTTTTACTTGTCGCTCATCTATGCAAAACCCTTGCGGATCATAGAGATGATAGCTGAATTTTTCTTCTTCTTTGTCTTTGTTTTGTCCGACTTTTCGCACCCCCCTGTTTTTTTTGAGTTTTTTTGTAAGTTTTCTTCTAAAACTCTATAAAATATCACAAAATATGGGTTTTGATGAAATATAGCATGTAAGTTTTATAAGAATAGTTATATTTCATCTAAATATT
>JANRIC010000113.1:0-27760 GCA_033765345.1 Microscillaceae bacterium | reverse complement strand
TACTTTGTACCTATTCCTATTTTAGGTATTATTTTTGACACCTCTTCTCTCAGCCCCTAAACCTTATCTTAACTCTTTTACTTTTTCCTAACCAAAAGGGAGTGCAAAACTAAATCAAATCCCCTAAACTAACAAATCTTTTTATCACTTTTTTTTTCAACAACGCCTCTATCCTCTCTTTTCCTCTTTTTTGCTTCCGTTTGGGAGTGCAAAACTAAATCAAATCCCCTAAACTACCAAACTTTTTTTATCAATTTTTTTTAACACCGCCCCAATTCTCTATGCCTTTCATCCGTTTGGGATTGCAAAGGTAGTGAACATTCTCACAAGTACAAATAAGTTATTGATTATTTTCACAAAATTCCATTAACTACCTGATTTTCAATAGTTATAATTTCAGTAAAGGGACTTAAAAAACAGTATAATGTTGAGAATTAGTGGCTGTAAGGTATAAAATATTAAAAAAAAGAATTATCAAAATATATATTTTAATAATATTATTTTAAGTCTTTCGGGGTTAGAAAGCGGATAATAGTCTGATTATATGAACGATTGTGTATTGAAAATACTTAGATTTGTATGTTAAAATCTAAAAAGTGATGAATCAAATGTTTAAAGTTCACCTTGCACTTTTTACGGTGAATTTGCTTTTTTCTATTAATTATGTGTTGGCTAAAATATTAACTCCGGAATATATACTCCCATTTGCCATCATAGTATTCAGGGTATGGGGTTCAGCTATTTTATTTTGGTTATTGCATGCTTGGACTATTAAAGAGAAGGTGCAGAGTAAAGAGGATTTTTTAAATTTGGCATATTGTGCTCTTTTTGGGGTTGTATTGAATCAATTATCATTTTTCAAAGGTTTGTCACTAAGTTCAGCGATTAGCACTTCTATTATTATGACTCTTACTCCTATTTTGGTGCTTATTATCTCTGTTTTTATATTAGGAGAAAGAATCACGCTTCAGAAGTTGTTCGGTATTTTTTTGGGCTGTTTAGGAGCGTATTTGTTAGTAGGTGGAGGCAGTTTGAGTTTAGGAAACAAAACAATGTTAGGAGATTTTTTGCTTTTGGCAAATGCTTTTTTTTATGCCATTTATCTGGTGATTATGAAGCCCCTAATGAGGCGTTATCATGCTTTGACGGTAGTTAAATGGACATTTATTTTCGGGGCAATTGGGGTATTGCCATTTGGTCTTCCGGAGATTTGGGTGCTTGAATGGAGTCGTGTACCTTGGTATGGGTATATGATTTTATTTTACATTGTCATAGGGGTTACGTTTTTTGCATATTTATTAAGTGCTTGGGGCTTGGCATACGTCAACTCGAGTGTGGTGGGGTATTATATTTATTTACAACCGGTTTTGACGAGTATTATTGCTATTATTTTTGGAAGAGAGTATTTAGGTTGGGATAAAGTCATATTTTGTCTGATGATATTTATGGGTGTATATTTGGTAAGCAAAGAAAAGAGTATTAAAATTGTCAAATTAGCAGAATAAAAAATTTTATCAAATATGCAAGACATACTGCAAAAACTAGCTCCAAAGAGCCTTGACATTATTCTGGAAGCTTATATCAAAACCTGGGAATCGGCTTCTGAAGGCAAGGATCATAAAACTCCGCATATCACGTTTTTTCTGGATATAAATCAAAAAATAAAAGGTGAGTTAATTCACATTGATTTTGAAGAATCTATGCTTTCTATGCGTTTGGATGAAGATCATCAGCACTTACAAGTAGCTTTTATTTATTTTCGTGGGATTAAGCATTTTATTCTGCACGAATTAGAAAACTACCCAAATTTTATTGAGGAATTGGATAAATTATAACGGAATTTGGTGTGGTATAACAAGTAGATATTCAATCAATAGTCAAAAATATTAGGTCTAGGTTATTTTTTAAATGTTTATTTGCTTTAAGAGACATTTCTACAAGCCTACACGCCATACCGATCAATGTGATCGGTATAGCATGTTTTATACCCAGATTGAAGTGATTTGCCTGATTTTCTTGATTGATTAGCTTGATTATTAATGATTTAAAAGCTAAAATCTCGGAAAACCACTTCGGTTTGAGTATAGCATTTAATTTTTCAAGCCCAAATCTTCTCGTAGTTTCGTATCTTCCAGGTTGTGTTTATTCCAATAGTCTAAAAGGATTGTTTTCTTGAGAGTGGCACGAGTAGTAAGTATATTGGCAAGAGTATTCCAGGCTGGTGAAGGACAGGATTCTTCCCAGGAGAGTATTTTATGGGGGAATTTTTTCTCAAAATGTATTTTCAGTTCTCTTTTAAACTGAGGATATACCAAAGCATACGTTTGAATTTGTGGATCTGCTTCAGAGATGCCTAAAATTCCTTCAACAGATTGTAATTCAAGCTTTTTGTGAGCCAAACGGGCATAGATTGTACTGGGAATAATCTTAAATTTGCCTTGTGGCAATTTATCCGGTGCTATTCGTATGAGGTTCCAAATTTCATCTTCCAGCCAAGTTTTTTCCAAATAATAGTTCTGGTCGCCTTCGGATTCGAAATAAGAGTATGCTTGCACTCGATACCTTTGATTTTCTAGATTCAGCTGGGTAAATGTATGCCCACACCATTCTTGAGAACTGGTTGTGGTTTTTGGGGTGTTGGGAGTTTGCTGATAATTTATAGGAGTGAAGACCGAATTTAAGATAGAATAATCATAAATCCCGGTAGTAAATTTTTTGATATAATTGAGTTTTAAGACTTTGAGTGCATCTTTAGAATCACGCTCTGGCTGGTCTAATTTGACTTGTTTTTTTTTGGAAAAGTCTTCTGTCACAAAAACCAGTACTGCATCCCCGGGATGAACCTCACCGTAGCGAGATTGTTCAAGTGTATAAGAGCTAATTTCAGCTTTGCCTTGGTACCAATACCTATCAAAATCAGGATGTTTGGTTGCAGTAGGTGTTGATTTGAGGTCTATTTTATGGCTTAAACCGCTGAATACTATCGTAGAAATGGCAGATAGCCCTAGAGCAAGGCTTACAAATAAAAACTTATTCATATTTTAATTTAAAAATTTGTAATTCTCTTACAAGAACATAAAGTTAGCAGACAATTGTTCCTGCATTGATTGTAATTACAAATAAAATAGGAATAAATATTTTGAGAGAACCATTGTCTGAGATGGTTCTCAAGGATCTCTAAAAATATGGAATATCAAATGATACCAAGATAGATATGATTTACAATATCAGTCCCCTTTTGGGCAAGATTTTAAGGATTTATACAATATTTTTTTGCAAGCCAATCTATTCTGAGTATACTCATAAACATTATGTTGCGTGTTTCAGAAAAATATGTGGGTTATTTGCCCTCATAATTCATTTTCATTTCTCTAAAATCATCTTCGAGACGGGCAAAGGCCTTTCGTAAATCTGATAAAGTATTGCTTTCGTCGGGAAGTTCTTTGCTGATGTAAGCTGCGAATTTCCAAATTTCAAGTACTTCATTCGCAAAGATTTCATAGGGGCTGTAGGTAATATTGGAAGATTTGAGCAGAAAAGTTCCTCTTTCAGCGATTTTATTGAATACTTTTTTGAGTACAACGCCTTCATTTTTGGAGACTACAACACAAACTTGTCCATCTTTGATAGCATTCCAATCTTCGATATATTCTCCAATAACGATAGAGTTAGGTTTAAGAGGAAGCATAGAATCTCCGCTTATTTCAAATGCTCGATAGGTTTTTCCTTTGGAGAGGAAGGGCAATTGATATTTGGGCAAATCTCTGAGATATTCTGCATCTGCAAATCCGGTGGTATAACCCGCTTGAGCTTTTTCGGGTACAAGTTCGATATTTTCATTATCTTCGGAATCTACGGTAATGGTCAGGATTCGGAAGTTTTGTGCGGAAGTATACTTTTTTACTTCTTTTTGGTTTTCCGAATTGAGGTCTGTGGCATTAGAAAGATCTACATTAAGTAGCTGATCGAGGGTAATGTTAAAATATTGAGCGACTTTATTCATGACCACAAGCTTGGGTTCGGCGCGTCCGTCTTCATAGGAGGATATAGCACTACGGGTAATTCCAAGTGAATTTGCTAGGCTTTCTTGGCTTTGTCGTCCGTTATTTTCACGAAGGTATTTGAGATTTTTGCTTAAAAACATATCGCTAAATTGTTTATTTTTTTGGCTTAAATATTTTCAGTGCTTTTTAACTGCCAACAAAATTAACAATATTATTTTGTTTTAGCAAATATTTTCATTTAAAAATCAACAACTTACCTCAAAAACTGTAAATTTATTGAGCTGTTGTATCGAATTATTTAACAGACATTAAAGAAGAGAAGTCAATAAATCAGGCGTAAATAATTATCATTGCATGATAAAAATGTCTTTGAAGATGACAGAAAAGATAAAGAGTAGAACTGATGAAGCTAATCCGAACATAAAAATTGTATAAGCGATGCGTAAAAGCCGATATTTTTTACCCAATACAATACCCAGAAAGTAAATATCACGAATCAAACTTCCATAGAGGTAGTCACTATCATCGAGCATTTCGCGAATTCCCCATTCGTAGTCTTCTAGTTTCATTTTATGAAAATTACCAAAGAAGAGTAAATTGGTCTCTCTTTTCTCTACATCTTCACGGGTAAAACGCCCAGAGGTGATATTGGGTCGGGTAGCCAGTACAGAAAAGATAATGGTAGTAAGGCAGGAAATTAGCAGGCAGGTGGTGGGAAGGATTAAATGAGGTCGGGTATCAAGTTGCTGTAGTAAGATTGAGATCACCACAGAAATAATAATTGTATTTACAGAAATCATAATATTGGCTTTGCTATCGGCCATCGAGCTAAGATCCAGATGATTGCGCGAGGTAATTCGGAACACGGTTTCTACTCCCCTCTCCGAGCGTCCGTCTACTTTTTTAAGTTTTTTTTCAAGCTCCCGAAGTTGGTCGGCAGAAACCCCAAGGCTATCGGTCAGAAAGTCATCCTGTTTTTTTTTTACTTTTTTAAGTTTTTTTTGTACTTTTTTCAAATTAGCTTTCTTTTTTTCTTCCAAAATGGTTTTACCGTAAGGCGTAAAAAAACGGTGTTTGAGCATAAAATCTTCATTGATTTTGAGCCACTGATAGTCAGTGAGGACACGCCCCTGGTTTACCTCCCATTCTTTTCTGAGCGGGTCACAACGCTCAAAAAAATCGTCGGCGGCTAAATGTGCCATATCTGCATCACAAAGTACTTCTGACAAAATATCCTGGGGGTTTTGTGGGATTTTGGTAGATTCAATACATTCCACTACCTTTTGAATCTTATCGGAGGGGTAATGTTGAGATTCCAAAAAATTTTGAGCCATTGTTTTACTTAGCTCTTCGTGGCCATTGTTCATTTGAACATACCCCAAATCGTGAAGCCAAGCGGCAATATTGACAATTTCCTGATCTGTATCTGATAAATTGCTTTGACGACCTAAAATTTCGGAATATTTAACTACAAAACGTGTGTGTTCATAATTATGATAATATAGTTTATCTGACAACTCTTGTTGCAAAATCTGAGTGGCATAGAGGGCAGTATTTTCCAAAAATTTGTACTCCAAACTCATAGTTTTATGTGTTTACTTATCAGGTCAGGTAGGTTTATAAAAGAGTGTATCAAAACAATTTGCAAAATATCTAAAATTTTGCGAATATTAGCTATTTTGATGTAATTTCAAAGTGAAAGATTGAGATTCGCTGCGAAATCTTTATTTGAGCCTAATAGAAGTTAAAAAATAAAAACATTGTCTAATTTTTTGGGTAAGGTTTCGTTCATGGAGAAAATATAATTTTATGCGATACCCTTGCAAAAACTCATCTTATGCACTTATAAACTACTTCTTTGTATGTTGGACTGTGTTGTCAACCCATTTTTGTTTAGGGCAAACCCCTCAGGACTATGAAAAAGCCTATCCAGAGGAATATCAGGATGCTTTAAATTATCTAAAAGAAAATCGCCCTCAGATACAAAATACGCTTCGTGGTTTTCAGACAGATCCCAATGCGCTGATTGCGGTGGTTTTCCCGGAAATTGTGCGATTTTCAGGGGTACAAAATCTGGTAGAGACTGCCTCGCTGGAGCTGCTTTATGTTCGTTATGGGCAAGGATATGCGGATTTTTCCATCGGTCGCTTTCAAATGAAACCTTCCTTTGCAGAGAAAGCAGAAGAATATCTCACACAAAACAGCCTGGAAAGCATCTACCCACAAATCACCTACAAAAGCCCTGATGCCAAGGAAATCCGTAAAGAACGCATTCAAAGGCTTAAAACTCTTTCATGGCAATTGATTTATCTAGCAATTTTTGAGCGGATTGTACAACATAAATTTGCGATCCCCTGGAATAATCTTCAGCACAAAATCACCTTCCTGGCAGCAGCTTATAATCATGGCTTTACGCATACACAAAAAGAAATCGAGTCTTGGATCGGCAAAAAAGCATTTCCTTACGGACCAGCTTACAAGGGAACACAGTATGCTTATACCGAAATTGCCTACGATGTGTATTTACGCCATTTACCGAATATTCTGCGATAATTCATAAGTATTTATACTTTTTTGTGCGGTGCTTTTCGTTACACTAAAAAATCTAATTTGATTAATAATAAAGTGTATGAAAAATTTGATCCTATCCAAAATTTATTACCTCCTGGGGGTAAGTGTGTTGTTTTTTTTGACGGACTGCAAAACATCCGACCCTGTTGAAACAAATGCCCAAACTCCTTTTATCCAATCGCCCTTACCTCACCTAGATGTGGCCTATACCCGCTACAGCTTTGATGCAGAAAAAGGGGCACTTTTGGAATATGAAAGCGGTACTCAAATCAAAATTGCACCTAATTCTTTGGTCGATTCTACAGGGAAGCTTGTTAAGGGCAATATCGCGCTGGATTATCGTGAATTCCACGATGCCGTGGATGTGCTTGTATCAGGTATTCCGATGAAATATGACTCAGCCGGAACAAATCAGGTATTTCAAACGGCAGGGATGTATGATATTCGGGCTTTTCAGGGTAAACAAGCCTTAAAAATTGCTCAAGGAAAATCCATAGAGGTGAATATGGCCTCTCTCCAACCCGAAGCTAATTATAATTTTTATTATTTGGATACCCTTCATAAAAAATGGGTGTATAAAACAACATCCAGCGTAAAACCCAATCCCGAAAAAATCAAACTACGCCAGGAGATAGAAAACAAACGCCCTGTGCCGTTTTCAGATATGTTTATCCTTAATTATGGACAAGCCGTAGATATTGCCTTTGGGAATGACCAGAATATCGTACAACAAAATTTAGGCATTTTCCATCAAAAACTCAAACCTTACGGTATCCAGTATTTGCATAATCTTATGCTGCCCGATCGGGTTATCTATCAGGGTAATACCTATCCGGCCTATGATATGCTCTGGAAAAAACTGGAAAACAAAACCCTGCCGCAATGGCTGAACGAAGAAGGGCTGGAATGGTATGAAAGTGAATCGGGTGATTGGAAACGAGCAGCTTTTATCACGCAAATCTCCCCAGGAATTTATCAATTAAGTATCCTTCATCCAGTCAAAAAACGCTACTTTTCCCTCAAAATTCAAGCTGTGATGCGCATCGCCGCGATGCTGAAATACAGCCCAGCACAATGGCAACAAAACTATAAGCAAGCCCTGGCAGAGATTGCCCAAGAAGAAGAAAAAATCAAAAAAGTAGCAGATGTATTTCGTAATATCGAGATCAGTGAATTTGGAATTTATAACTATGATCGTTATTTCAAAATAAGCGATGCTGTGGTAGTTAAGGCTGATTTTATGCTGAAATCCAATACCGCACAAAAACCCGTCAAGGTGTATTATATCAATACCAAGGATCGGGCTGTGATTCCTTATGATCGTCTATCCTGGGGCAAAGTCAGCCTTACAAAAGACTCTACGGCTCAGTTTTTTGCCATTATGCCCGATTATAGCCTCGCGCATTATACCTCCGAAGAATACCTGAAAATAGACTTTGAGCAGTTATCCGAGCAATCAAGCCCCTCTTACGCTTTTGCCCTAAGTGCCCAAACTGACCTAGTCAAAACCAGGGATGAGCTAAGAAAGGCACTGCGTATGAACTGAGTAGCAGGGTGTGTAAAGTACAGAGAGAGCCTTTCAGCAAGTAAAAAAGATTTATTCATCCATCAGCTTTTGCTGAACTGAATGACACGATCTGGAGAGGAGATTTGGATTTATACTCAAACCGAAGTGGTTTTCCGAGATTTTAGCTTTTAAATCATTAATAATCAAGCTAATCAATCAAGAAAATCAGGCAAATCACTTCAATCTGGGTATAGTAATTCAACTCCTACTCCTCTCAAAACCTGGTCTAATTGAACTTAATTTTTTGCTTAAGCATGGTTTTGACAAGCATCTCAAGCTTGAGAGCTTTTACGCACAGAATTTCATCTTCAATTTTAGCGTGATTAATCAGCTCGGTCTCCAGTGATTTTAATTCTGAGAAAAGCACTTTAAGATGCAATGATGCCTGAGGGGATAACTCATAGTTATTGGTGATTTCACGGATGCCGCTCATTTCGTCGTCGTGGGTGTGGTGATCGAGTACAAAATATTGCAGAGAATTCTGCTCCATTTCCTGATAAAGTTGGGTAACCTGATACTTGCCCAGAGAAGCCTGATGAAGAATTAGAATATATTTAAAAAAGGTATCTTCTTCTTCGTGGATGTGATGTATAAAATCTTCTACAAATAAAGGAAACAGTAACTGTAGGTCTCTGACCAAGTGAGGCTTACCAATTTTCTCTATCTCTAAATCCTCAATCAGGCGCGCCATATAGGGCAGTTTTCTTTGAATAAAGATAAAGTGGCTGTGTTTGAGGTATTGGATGATCAAATCTACGGGATAATTGATGAGAGAAATCTCCTGATGGGTTTTTCGATGCACATCCTCAAGGCTTTGAATTACCTGACGTACATTCAAACCCTTAGATAAGCAAACTTCCGCCAATGTATTTTCGGAATAATTATAAAACTGAATCCCAAAATAGTGCAATACAGAGGCATAAATATAATTTTGACTTACTAGCTCATTTAACTTGAGATCAACCACACTCATGAGGCTTCTAAAATCTTAATTGAATAAACAAATATAAAGACTTTCACGCAAATTCTTCTACTTGTAAAAAAAAAATTAAATCCTGTTATTTGCAAATCTGTTATATTTTAAACAAACACCAAAAGGAGTTTATGATGACCAACGAACAAATTAAAGATATAAAAGCCAGAATAGAGGCTTTGAGGAGGTATCTTTGACTACGAAAACAAGATTCAAAAAATTAAAGATTTAGAGGCAGTTACCCAACAAGGGAATTTTTGGGATGACCCAAAAGCTGCCGAAGTAACACTCAAAGAGATTAAATCCATCAAAGTATGGACTGATAGCTACGAAAAGCTCAAAGCACAATGGGAAGATTTCGAAACTCTCTACGATTTTCTCCAGGAGGGTGAAGGAGACGAAGCCGAGGTAAGTGAAGTTTTTATGACTCTCAGAAAAGCCGTAGAAGGGCTAGAGTTCAAAAAAATGCTCAGTGGTGAAGAAGACCAACTCAGTGCCATTATTGAGATCAATCCCGGGGCAGGTGGTACCGAAAGCAATGACTGGGCTGAAATGCTCATGCGTATGTACATCCTCTGGGGCGAAAAAAACAAATATACCGTCAAAGAAATCAACTACCAGCCGGGGGAAGTAGCCGGTTGTAAATCAGCCACTTTGGAGATTGACGGCGATTTTGCCTATGGACACCTTAAATCCGAAATCGGCGTACATCGCTTGGTTCGAATTTCTCCCTTTGATTCTGGTGGCAGAAGACACACCTCTTTTGCTTCAGTATTTGCCTATCCGGTCGTGGATGATTCTATCGAGATCGAGATCAACCTGTCAGATATCGACTGGGATACATTCCGCTCTGGGGGTGCAGGAGGGCAAAACGTAAACAAAGTAGAAACGGCTGTCCGCCTTCGTCACCGCCCCTCTGGGATCATCATAGAATGTCAGCAAGAACGCTCTCAGATACAAAACAAGGACAAGGCTCTTAAAATGCTCAAATCACGCCTTTATCAACTGGAGGTAGATAAGCGTAATGAAGAACGTGACAAAATCGAGGGCACAAAAAAACGAGTGGATTTCGGTTCGCAAATCCGAAGTTATGTGCTGCATCCCTATAAAATGATCAAAGACCTGCGTACCGGGTACGAACGCTCTGATGTGCAAAACATACTCGATGGGGATATCGATGATTATATCAAGGCCTTTTTGATGCAGCAATAATAAGATGTTACTTGAAAGGAATCAAGTGTATTGTCTGATAGTGGCAGATGGTTTTATCTGCCATTATTTTCTATTTTTCAAACATCCTTCGTGTATTCCGGCTGATGATCTGTATAGCCTGCTTACGACTCAAAAAGGTATTTAGAAAAAAAGCCGAAAGCCTATTCCAAAATCCGGGAATGATACTGGGTTTGCGCCCCAAAGCTCGCAAGGCTTCCTGCACTACTGCCTTTGGCTCTTGAATAGGTGGCATGATCAGCCCTTTGAGATTGGCCTGGCTTCGTTCCCAGCCAGGAGTGCGGGTAGTGCCAGGGCAAACCGCTAGTACATCTATTCCCCAAGCACTCAACTCTGCCCAAAGCCCTTCGGCAAAAATAAGATTATAGGCTTTACTTGCAGCATAGTGAGCCACTTTGGCAGTGCCTTGCCTACCCGCCATCGACGAAAGCAGGATGATTCCTCCTTTAGCCCTTTTTTGCATCATTTGCCCGAAGTGATGTACCAATAAACAAGGAACTAATACATTGACTTTTAATAAATGCTGGTGATTTTCCCAACTCTGCGCCAGGAAATCACCAATAAGAGGATTCGCAGCATTATAAACCAGCAGGCCTATTTCCGCATCCTGGGTTACAGATTGAAGTTTGTCCATCAAATTATCTTCGGCAAGATCCAGGCTTACAGTTCTAACGACTACCGAAAATTCTTTTACGAGTACCCTAGCCGTTTCTTCCAGGATAGGTTCATCACGCGCCAAAAGCACCAAATTCATCCCTTTGGCTGCCAATTGTCGAGCAAACTCAGCACCGATACCTTCCGAGCCCCCGGCAATCAATGCCCAAGAGCCATATTTTTTTTTGAAATCCAAATGTGTAAATTACAGTTGAAAATTTATGACTAAATTTGAATGAATTAATCTTTTTTGTAAATGTATTTAAAACTACTAAAAATACTAAGCTGGGTACTGCTTTTGTTCGGAGCAAGTGCCTGTATTCAGGATAATTTGAATTATGTGGTGCATTCCAGAGGGCATTTAGTCAGGCAATTAGAAAAACTGGAAGCTAAAAATAACCGATTTTATAATTATGCCAAAGGACGACTTACCGCCATCGACAGATTGGTAAACCAGGGAAATGAGGGATTTCAAAGTACCCCTCGAAAATGGAACAACTACATCCTTAAAATCAAATACGAATATGAATCATTTCGACAGGAATTAAACGCCGTAGAATTCAAGTCTAAAGACTTTTTTATCAACATGAACAAGGTGGTTAAGCATATTGCCCAGGCTGACATCCGCAAAAAAGAAATGGAGACGCATTCTCTGATTAAAAAAAACTGGAATAGCAATCATAAATCCATTGTACAAAAGCTGGACTCTATCAACTGTATGATTGAAGTTACATTCCCGGATTTTCACAAAATTTTGTTGGGATCAAATATGCACGGGAAGAAAAAGTATAGTGTCGAATTTTCCAGATTACTGCTCGATGAGCTGGAAGATATCCACCGTTTTATTAAGATCGCAATAGAAAAACAAAGGAAGCTGATCCTGGATACCGAATTGGAAGAGCCCAAAACAACAAAAAAAGAAGCTCAGACAACTTGAAAACTAAAAAATTTTCAGACTCAAGTCAAACTTAGGGAAGCTGAAACGGCTTTTTACATTGTCAAATATTTCAAAAAAAGGGATTTAGTCAAGATGATTTGAATATCTTGTGATTGGCCTTACATAAGCCTCCTATCTTGTAGGTAACTCTCCGGCACTCATATAGTATACACACTTATAAGCGAAGGAATTAGACCAAAGAACTTAGGGTTTGTTTAAATTTGTCTGTTTGCATGAAGATTGCCAGTTGCCCAAAGGGTGTGACTGGCAATTATTTTAGGCCTTGTACATAATCCAAAATACCTTTAAGATAGCTAAAAGCAACTTCCTTTACTCGTCCAGATATTTTATACCCCTGATATTCTTCATCTCTTTGATACAGGCGAAGGCACTCGCTGGCATTATCCTGGTAGAGGGGTTCTGCATAACAAAGTGTGCCGTAAACTTGCCTTGTAAGCGTAAGATTGCGGTGATAGATGCCTGGTTCACCGGTATAGAGGCAATACTGATTCAAAAAAAATTGTTCATTTTTTTCCGGTATGGGTTTTATATGGAGTTCATTTTCAAGTGCCTGAAGTATTTTTTGGGAAAATAAAACCGACCTCGGAATGTCTTCACTGAGTAATAGCCGAAGTAAATGGAATTGATTTTGTGCTTGTTCAAATTCGCCCGACATAAAGCTCCCCCCTACAAATGCCATACTATTATTCCGGTGAGTGGTTTTTTGCCAGCCCGTATTTGTAGCATCTACATTATAATGAATAATCAAGGTCAAGTCGGGTTTGAATCGGTTTATTTTTTCAATCCGTTTATTAAAATCAATTTTTTTAAATTCTTTGTGAAAGAACTGCCATTTATCGATCGTGCTGTTGGGATGATTTTGACGGTAATTCTCAAACCAATCTGTATAGCTTGAGTCTAAGGCAGTCAAATGATATTCATCTCGAGTGAGTAAAACTTCTGCCCCCAGTTTCTCCAGGGTATCTGCCAGAATTCGAGAAGTATACCAGGCCAGTTCGGATTCAAAAAAGCTGATTTTTTGCTTAGAAGGAAGTGTTATTCGGATGTATTTGCCTTCCTGAATGGCTTCAGAGAGAGAGCCAGCCAGATGCCCTGGATCAAGGGCAATTCTAAGACCGCTGAGTTTTTGGTCGGGTTTCGTTTGAGACTTGTCATCAGATGTAAAAAGATCTAGATCTGTGCTGGGGATTTCGGAGGTTTTTCTTTCCTGGTAATAAAGATAGGCTTTTTCGGGGTTTTGAATCAAAAGCTGTCTAAAAACGAGGGCACTTTCCCAGCTAAGTTCCCAATTTATTTTTTTTTGATTCTCTTCAAGAAAGTACAAACGAATTCCCTCCGAATGGATTTCAAGAAATTGATTTAGCGCACCTTCTTTTTGTAGGTAATTTTCCAAGCGATTCTGAAAAACTACCCGCAGAGAGTCTTTTTCTTGGTCGGAAAGTGGTTTTTGTCCTTGACAATCGGAGAGCAAAAATAAGAAAAAACAACCCAACACAATTTTTTTCATAAAAAAACACCACGTGTGTAATATGAGATTCAGAAAATCAATTAAAATCTAAAATGAAGTAAATTCTGTAGCGTGTAAATAATTTGTTAAAAGTCTTATTTTTTTTTCACTTTTTTCTACCCTTCTTGTTTTTTTCCGTATAAGAAACTAACCAATATCCTTGATCAGCGGTGATAAATTTTGGAATATTATCCTGTAATTTATTACTCAAGGAGGAAAGAAGATTTGATTGTACCAAATTTCTATACCATAAATCCACCTTATCTAGCCTAATAAGGTGGATATTTTTTTTATTTAAGCTGCTGTTTATTCTTTTTTGAAGCCCTTTGTACCTTAATTTTTCGATGTATGTCTGTGGATACAAATTCATCAATGTAAAAAATATGTTCATTTTCCTCTTTTTGTCTCTTTTCAGGAGCTTTATCCCCTTCAAAAAGTACATAACTCCTCAATGCTTCATCCCAACGATCACTCAATTTCAAATACAGATAAATTAAGTAATTTACGCCTTTTCGGTCGTTTTTACTATCAAATTCCGTGTTTTTACACAAAATATAAAGCCTACTGATTGCACGGGTAAAAGCTACATAAAGCATGTTAAAATTCTCAATGAAGGTTTTTTGCATTTCGCTGTGGTGCTGTTCAGCCAGGGCAGTATCAGCCAGTTTTTGATTGATCTGCACCAGTCCGGTTTGTAAGTATTTGTCAGTACCCGGTATATAAAGCGGCTCAAGATTATCTTCCAGTGTAACCCACATGGTTTGCCCCGAACGAGGCACAAAACTCCAATCGGCAAAAGGTAAGATAACGACTTCATATTCCAATCCTTTGGATTTATGAATCGTGGTGACTGTTACCGCTTGGAGGTCTTTGGGGGTATTGATACTCAGGCTGTTTTTCTTTTCTTCCCAAAAGTCCAGAAAATCACCCAGGGTTGTATTTTTTTGTAGGTTGAATTGCAAAATTACGTCCAAAAAACGAAAGAGATATTCAGGGCGGGCTTGTTCTTGGTAGAGATGAAAAATACCAATCAGTTTGTCGACAAGTTCATATATATTCAAAGATTGTAACCGCACAAAGCTAATGGAGAAACCTTCTTCGCTCAATTTTTCATAAAATACCAAGATAGATTGTTCTACAATTTCACGGATTTCCTGGTTGGTTTCGGCATCCGGGACAATATTTTTGACCACTTTATAGAACAAATACAAAGCTTCTGATTTAGAGAGTTTATCTTCGGGGCGGTGAATGACTTTGAGCAAAGTGATCAAAAAACGAATCTTATCATCAGAAGAAAGCAAAAGAGAGGTTTGTGAAAGGACTTCAATTTGACGGCTTTTGAGGAAGCTAGCGATTTCTTTGCCGTGTATATTGTTGCGGGTGAGCACGGCAATCTCGTGCAGTTCAAAACCGTCTTCAAGGGCTTTTTGAATAATTTCAAGTACTCTTTCGCAATTGAGTGAATTGTAAAGGTCGCCTTTTTCCAAGAAATCAATTTGAATATGCCCTCCGCTTTTGGTATTTTGTTCGGGAATTTGCTGGGCGGCACTTTCATCATAAATCAGGGAGAGCAGTTCATTTTCTAGTCCAAAATCACTTTCCACGATTACTCTGAAAAAGTCATTGTTAAACTGGATCACCTCTCGGGTACTGCGGTAGTTATGATTCAGTCGAGCAGGTAAATAATTTTGTCGGATGATTTCGTAGCGTTCCTCAAGGAAAGGTGAGTTTTTGGAGCTTAGGCGAAGTAAATCTGAGATACGATTGGTAAAAAGATAGACCAATTGCTCCATTTCGCCTCCGCGCCAGCGATAGATGGCTTGTTTGGAATCCCCTACGATGAGATTAAAACTTGCTTCGGCCAGATTATTCTCAATGAGAGGCAATAAATTTTCCCACTGAAGTACAGAAGTATCCTGGAATTCGTCGATAAGGATGTGTTTATATTTTTCGCCGACCCTTTCATAAATGTAAGGCACAGGCTCTGTGGCGATAATTTCAGCAATTTTTTTATTGGTATCAGAGATATGAATGGCATTATTTTCCTTTTTGACTTCAAGAAGCTCCAATTCTATTTCCTGAATCAGGGCTAATTTGTACAAATGAGGAAGCAGTGCCTGGAAAAGTTGATAATTTCGAGCTTCCTGCTCTTTGATTGCTTCAATCTGGAGGATATAATTCCTTAGTTGTGGTTTGATCTGGTCAATAGCAGCATTATTTTTTTCCTTGTACCATTTGTCATCGTGCAAGGCTTTTTGCATATAGTTGAGGTTATTAGCCCGCTTTTCAGGATCAAACTCTTCGGCGTTTTTACGAAAATAAGAAGCCACACTGGCTTTGTTTCCACCGATAAAACTGCCTTCCAGACCATGGGCAAGAATGAGATCATAGCCTTTTTGAGCAATTTGTCGGCATTCTTTTTCCAGGTTTTGCATATAATCCTGTATCTGACGGCTGATTTGTTTGAAGTCGTGCATGGTCAGTTCACGCAAGGGTGTAATAAAGGGATAAGAGCCTTCATTCATCAAATCTTTGGAAAATTCTACGAGATCATGTGCCACACGTGACCAGTTTTTGCCTTCATCGGCTTTTTGGAGCACCCAATCAATGACAAATTCTGAAAGTTGTTCTTTGTTTTCGTGCCCTACTTTTTCCAAGACACGGTCTATGGCAGTTTGTAGGAGTTGCTCGGTGTCAAGGTCTACTTCATAATTATAAGGGATATCTAGTTCGCGGGTAAAAGCATTGACTACCTTATTCACAAAACTATCTATGGTGCTGACGGCAAAGTCTGCGTAATTATAAATGATTTTAGCAAATACTTTTTGGGCGCGGGCAGTGATTACGGCTTGCTTTTCACCCAGTTCTTCGGCGATCGAGGAGAGCAAAACCTGGGCTTTGGCGCGTTCTTTTTCGGATAGATTTTCGGGGTAAGCAAAAGCTTTGAGTGCATCCAGAATTCGCGACTTCATTTCGTTGGCGGCATCATTGGTAAAGGTAATCGCCAAAACATTCTTGAAATAATGTGGATTATCTGTTTGAAGAGCTAGTTTGAGGTATTCTTTGCTCAATGTATAGGTTTTGCCCGAACCGGCGGACGAGCTGTATATTTTAAATCTTTTTTCTATCAATCTTTCACGAACTTATTTTAAAAACACCCATAATTAGCAAATTACGCAAATATTGCTAAAAAATAAAACTTTTGAATGGTTTTATTTAGATTATATACCGGAATACTGGTTTATTTGGTGATTGGGGAGTATCTGGCTCAACCGGATGAAACCGTTTGATTGGTTTGGGCAAAAAAAAGCGAAATTAATTTTCTGGAAAAGATTCTTGAAAATAGAAAATCTGTTTAGGAATCGGCTTTTTCTTAACTTGCTGCTCCTACTCCACCTGCCCAAAAAAAATAGCAGCATCCAAGAATTTTTATTAATTTTGCCTCATGGGAAGAATTGTAGCTATTGATTACGGCGCAAAAAGAGTGGGTCTGGCAGTAACAGATCCTTTAAAAATCATCGCTACTGCGTTGGATACACAATCTAGTGACCAAGTCATAGCGTATCTGGAAAATTATGTGCAACAGGAAAACGTAGAGTGTTTTGTAGTGGGAATGCCCAAATCTTTGGACGGACAGAGAACCCAAGCTACTCCTTTGGTTGAGGGGTTTGTAAAACTATTACAAAAAAAAATTCCTGAGATACCCATCCACTTACACGATGAGCGTTTTACATCCAAAATGGCTTTGGATGCGATGATTAGCGGCGGAACCACCAAAAAGTACCGTCGTGAAAAGGGAAACATCGACAAAGTAAGTGCAGTTATCATTTTACAATCTTACATGGAGTCAATTTCCTAAGTCCATAGATCACAGTCAGCGGACGATAGTTTATTTATAATAACTTCTAAAAAATATGATCTATCCTATTGTAGCCTACGGAGATCCGGTATTGAAAAAAGTAGGGCAAAATATAGATAAAAACGACACGAGTATTGATCTGAAAAAACTGGTTTCGGATATGTTTGATACTATGTATGCTGCCAACGGTGTGGGACTGGCAGCTCCTCAAATCGGGCTGAGTCTTCGCATCTTTGTGATCGATGCCGATTTGATGGATGAAAACATCAAGGGTATGAAAAAGGTCTTTATCAATCCTCAAATCCTAGAAGAGGAAGGAGAAAAATGGGCTTATGAAGAAGGCTGCCTGAGCATTCCTGATATTCGGGAGGATGTCATGCGTCCACCCAAGATCAAAATTCATTATTTTGATGAAGATTGGAACGAATACGAGGAAACTTACGAGGGTTTGGTGGCCAGAGTCATTCAACACGAATATGACCATATCGAGGGGGTTCTTTTTATCGAGCACGTCTCAGGTCTCAAGAAAAGTCTACTCAAATCCAAACTCAATAACATCAGCAAGGGCAAAGTCAAAGTGGATTATCGGATGAGATTTCCGGCGGCCAAACGCTAATGACATCCTTTAGAAGAAACCTGCGAGTAGTCGAATTCTATATGAATCAATTTGGTAAAGCGGGTTTGATAGCTCTTATCGCTCCCCAGGATTACTCCTTCTTGGTAAAAGACCGTATTTCCACGCCCCGGCCCAAGGTTTAGCTTGCAATTTTGCTTGATAAAGATTCGATTGTGATTGCCCGACACAACGCTTAACTCTGCACCCTCCTCAAGATAAAACACAGAGCTATCTCCTTGGTGTACTATTTTGGCATTTGTGCAAAGCCAAAATATCTTATGGTTTCCGGTGGTGTTTTCTACTCTGATTTTAAATGGAATCACCTGTGCCTCTGCCGGAATGATGTGGCTGTTATCCAGGTCTAGGTAGGAAGGTTTGATCTCTAAGCCGATGCTTGCCAGGGTATCCAAAGCAGGTTTGTTGGGAGCTATAGGTTCGGTAATCCTTGCAAGCGGCGTTGGGCAAATCTCATCTGGAGCCTGAGAAATATCCAGTTTGAATGCCTCACAGGGTATTCTTGATTCTTGAGCATTAAAACCCATCTGTTGGATAATGGGATTCCCTTCCAGATAAATCACGGCTTTTGCGCCTGAGTTGAGGTTTAGATAAGCCCCATCCTTGATATAAATCGTGTATTGTCCGTAGCCTATATTGACCTTTGCCCCAGAATCTATAAAAATTACGGCATTACCTGCCCTAAAAGTCACCTGTGCGCGGTTACAAATCCAATAAGTCTGGTCTTTGCCTAATTTTTCGGTGAGCGGACTTTTAGAAATGAGCACTGTCTCGGCGGGAAGCGTCAGTTGGCATCCTTCCTGTGCATTTGCCGCAAGAGCTGAAAAAAGAACAAAATAATACAGAAGATAGACTCTAAACATCGATGTTGGAGTTTTTCAGATGTACGAAATGGAAAATAAAAGGGTATTTATTTTTCAAGAACTTTGTAGATAAATTATTCCTAAAAAAAAATGTACTTTTGCGTTTGGCTTTATTCAGTATACACTTTATGACAAGTACTCAAGATACTCCTTATTTCAACTCTAAACTTCCTCATCTGGGAACGACCATTTTCACGGTCATGTCTGCACTTGCCCGCGAACAAGAAGCCATCAACCTTTCGCAGGGTTTCCCGGATTTTGATTGCGACCCCAATATAATTGATCTCGTGACACATTATATGAAAAGCGGTGCCAATCAATATGCTCCTATGAGTGGGGTTTTGCCACTTCGTGAAGCCATTGCTGAAGCGGCTGAAAATTTATACGGCTGCATACTCAACCCCGAAACCGAAATTACCATTACTTCTGGAGCAAGCGAGTCTATCTTTAATGCTTTGGCTTGTGTCATTCGCCCCGGCGATGAAGTCATCATCTTAGAACCCGCTTATGATTTATATAAGCCTGTAACAGAGCTATTTGGGGGGCAAATCGTAGCTATCCCGATGGAAGTACCCTCCTATCGGGTAAATTGGGATCAAGTAGAGGCAGCTATCACCGAACGCACCCGATTGATTATGGTCAATACTCCTCACAATCCCTCTGGAACTATCCTCAGAGAGGCTGATATGCGTAGACTGGCTGAGATTGTGCGGAATCGGAATATTTTTGTGATTAGTGATGAGGTGTATGAACACATTGTTTTTGATCAAGAATTCCACGCTAGCGTACTTCGTTATCCTGAGCTTCGGGAGCGTAGTTTTGCGGTTTTTTCATTTGGGAAGACTTTTCACGCCACAGGTTGGCGGATTGGCTACTGCATAGCTCCGGCTACGCTAAGTCGTGAATTTAGAAAAATTCATCAGTTTAACACCTTTGCTACTTTTACTCCGGCGCAGTTTGCCCTGGCTGATTTTATGCGTAATGCCGATAATTACTTAAATCTGCGTGCATTTTTTCAGGAGCGCAGGGATAAATTCAGGGCTTTGATGCAGGAGACCCCCTTCCAATTACTCGAGTGTGAAGGCACTTATTTTCAACTGGCATCTTACGGGCATCTTTCCGATGAAAAAGACCAAGATTATTGTGTACGCCTTACCAAAGAGGTGGGTGTAGCTACGATTCCACTTTCGCCTTTTTATGCCACAGAAACCGACCACTCGATTATTCGTTTTTGCTTTGCTAAAAAACACGAAACCCTTGAGAGAGCCGTAGAACGATTGGTGCAGTATGAAGATCGTTTGGGGAGGTAATCTTAAAGGTTTGTATATGAATTCGCTCATGGGTTTGGTTATAGTTTTCTTATTGGGCTCTTTATGAAATTACTTGAAACTTATTTATTTACACATGAAGACGGGCAACGACAAGGTCGCTCAAAGCGACCTTGTCGTTTGAATAGATTTATCTTCAAGTAAAATCATAAAGAACCTCTTATTGGAAATGTTAAATGTTATACTCAAACCGAAGTGGTTTTAATACAAAAAAAAGACCCTTACAGGGGAGCTTTTAGCGCTTAAATCATGAATAATCAAGCTAATCAATCAAGAAAACTTGCCCCGCAGGGGTCTTGTATTTCCTAAATCACTTTAATCTGGGTATAATATTAGAAATCCTATCCTATACTCAAAAGCTTTACATGGCAAGTGCTTAGATCACTTTACACTTGAGTATAAACTAAAATCTGGGCTAATTTTCCCTTCAATCTTTATTTCTGTGCTTATCCTTACAATTTTTTTGGCATCTGCCGTAAAGTGTCATAGCGTGGTGTTGTATTTTAAAAGGGTATAATTCTTCCAGCAAATCTTGGGTGGCTTGTAGGCGTGGATCACAAAACTCGAATATTTTGCGGCAATCCATACAAATCAGGTGATCGTGTTGGCGATAATGAAAAGCTTTTTCGTAGATAGATTGGTTTTCCCCGAATTGATGCCGGATTACAAGCCCGCAGGTCTCGAGAACTTCCAATGTGTTGTAAATAGTCGCTTTACTCACGCGGTATTTGCGCTCGATCATTTTCTGAAAGAGCGTATCGGAGTCAAAATGATCCAACTGATAGACCTCTTCCAAAATCATAAAACGCTCCGGTGTTTTGCGTAATCCCTCCTTTTCCAAATATCGGTTCAAAACTTCGCGGACTTTGTGCTGAATATCCTGAGGACTTGTCATATTCTTTTCTAGCTTTATAGTGATGCCTCAAAGATATTTATAATTAGTCTAAATAAGATATTTTTCTCCAATAAAAAAAACCGAAAACCCCCTGCTTAAGCAAGGAGAATCCGGTCGGCACATGTACTGAAACTGATTACTTCTTATGGTCTGCTTTCACCCTGTATAGAGAGCCATAGGAGATGATCTATATGGATCACCTGAAGGGGCATCATGGTGTTCAGTTTATGTCCTGGTATCTTATCAAAGAGATCTTCTGATTCTGTGTATGTAAATCTGTTCATAGGTCAACCGTATTCGTTGGGTTAAGTTGTGTTGTATAAATTATTTATGAAGCATTTCATTGTGATAGACCTCATAAAGGGCTAATTCGTGGTCAAAATCGGCTATTTCTTCATCGATGGTTTCCCGGAGATATGCATTATATCGATTAAAACTTCTTACAAAAAGAGGTAAATATCTCCCCCAGTGATTGTTGATGTATAAATTTTCAAAGAATAAATCCAGGCTTTCTTCTTTAAACACGGCTGGGGCTTCCAGAAAATCCTCTCCTTCCTCATAAGTTAGTGAATGCCTGACGTGGCGCGAGAAATGCGAATTGGCAATAATGGTATGAAAAAAAGATTCGCAGGGTCGGTCAGCCATTTGATATATCTTCAAAAACTCAGGGTTTTTTGAGACAAACTCCAGGATATAACGCACACAGGGCTGCGTCAATGCCCACCAAGGGCTGCCTGTATAAAGTTGAAAATCAATTTTTTTACGAAATTTAAAAGATTTTAGCACATACTCGGCAGATAAACACACAAAATCTCGGAAGCTTTGAGGATTTGAGCGATTGCACTCAAAATGATAATGGATGATTTGATCTTCCGACATTCCGGCGGGCAAGTAGGGCATCTTTCTGATATGAATATACTCGTCTTGTTTATAGTTTTTTTCTAGATAAAAATCTATAAATTCTTGACTTCGAACCGGATAGTCATTCCCGGAAAGGAGTATAAAATAATCAAATTGTCCCTGACTTATTGCTAGATTCAACAAACCCAGGATGGCTCGTACCTGACTGAATCCGTCAGGGTTCACTTTTAAAGAAGGTTTCAGCAAAGTAAGCCCGGATAAATTCTCTAGTTCTTCAAAATCATAACTTGTATTGGCGTCAATATGCACAAAACAGTGCTTATTCTTGCCACTGATTCGCTCTATCAGGGTTTGGGTATGTTCAGGGTTATCCCGGCTTAGTATCAAGTACGCAATTTTCATGGCTTAAAAAAATTTAAACTGTGTTTGTATGATTGCAGTTTGATCTCTTTGCAGTACTTCTCTTTGGTTCGCTAGGCACGCAGGCCTAATTCAATGTATTCAAAAATTGCTAAGACGGTTTTATTGGGAGATGCTCTATGTTTTTAGAAACGTAAATGATTGCTTGTCGTTTTTTATTTCACTTGCGTAAATGTGTCAAATCTTACATATATTTAAAATGAGAAGGAATTTTATTTTTATGACACGTTGTTATGGCTTCCGTTGGATGTAGTAGATAATTTTAATTTTAAGGCTTCAATTTCAGCCTCTTTTTCTTTGAGCTGTAGCTTGAGTGTTTGTTCTATATTTTTGCTTTTGGCGAATGCTTTTTTGAGAATAGCTTCATTGGCTGCCAGTTTTTCGTGGGCTAGTGAGAGCGCATCTTCTCTTTTTAGGGCTTCTTCCTGTGCCAGGCCGAGTTGCTGGGTTTGTTCTTTGAGGACTTGGTTTTTTTTGTGGATGGCTAAGTCCTTGAGTTTCCTTTCGGTAATATCGCGTATAGAGGCTGCCACCAGTGTACGTTCGTGGAATGGGATGGAGCTCAATAGAATTTCACAGTTAAAGTCTTTATTTTGAAAATTTTTGAGCTTCCATTCAAAGAAGTAAGACCCTTTTTTCAAACAAATAGACATATAACCATCGATGATTTCTTCAAGGCTTTTCTCGGGGCTTTTGAGATTGGGCGTAAGGTCTACAATAGACTTGCCCAGAAGTATATTTTTATCATTGGTTTGGAATAGGTCTAATGAGGCCTGGTTATAATCAATGACTTTACCTTTTTCAAAGATCAGAATCACATCTCTGGCATTGGCAAAAACGGCGTTTTGTTTTTGAATTTCCGCATCTTTAAGTTTTCGCTCGGTAATATTTCTGAAAATAGCGATGGCATATTCTATTTCCTGATGCTGGTTAAAGATAGGTTGTGCGGTCATCTCCAGGTACGTGGGTTGATCTGAGTGGAGTCTCAATTCAAGGTCTTCTACGGTAGTGCTGCTTCCTTTTAGTGCAAGATTAAGCGGGAAAAGATCGGGAGGGTATTTTTGATTTTTTCCTAACTGTAAGATTTCTTCAAAAAGGCTTTCCTGGCGAGATTCCTGTGCTTCGGCTGGGATTCCTAAGATGTTAAAAGCATAATCATTGATAAAATAAGTTTTTCCTTCTTTATCCAGTACAACCACTCCTGCCGGAATACTATCCATAAATCTAAAAAGTCTTCTTTCACTTTCTCGAACGTTATCCTGGGTAGATTGCAGTTCTTCCATATTCTGGCGAAGCTCTTCTTCACTGGCGGCTATTTCTTCGTTTTTAGCCCTCAGAAGCTCTTCATTGTGCCTAGCAATAGTAAGTGCCTGTGTTTTTTCTTCTTCTTTTTGGGTAGATTCAAGTAATAACCTTTCCAGTTCAAAGCTTTTACGGCGCATTTCTTCTTGAGTAGCTGCCAATTCTTCGTTATTTTGGCGCATTTCCTCTTCCTGAGAGCGTAATTCTTCGGCTTGTTTCTGGGTTTCGGCAAGCAGTTGCCGGGTTTTGTTATTTGTTTTTACTGAAATAATAGAAGATGTAATACTTTGCGCCAATCTTTCCACGAACTCGATCTTATAGGCTTCAAATTCATCAAAGGAGGCCAATTCAAGCACTCCTTCCACTTCATCATTCAATTTGAGTGGTACGATCAGCAGTGCGCGCGGACTACCATCACCCAAGCCTGAGACAATATGTAAGTGGTCATCTGGTACATTGGTAAGATAGATACTTTCCTTTTCTAAAAAGGCTTGTCCGATCAACCCTTCTGCAAAATCAGACCCGATAAATATTTTTTTCTTTAAAAATTTTTGTCGGTCATAGGCATAACAGGCCGTAAGTTCTAAGAATTTACCTTCTTCTTCGGGTTCTCCCAGAATAAAAATCCCTCCTTGGTTTGCTTTGAGATAACGCACCAAGTTGGAGATTACCTTATTGCTAAATTCTTTAAAATCTTCATTATGGCTTCTGAGGATTTCTGAGAACTTGGCCAAACCCTGACTTACCCATTCTCTTTTTTTATCTTCTTCGGAGACGAATAGCAGTTTATCCCTCATTTGAAGCAAAGCATTCCCAAGTATATCTTTTTCACTGGCTGGTGAAAAATCAGACTTAAAATTACCTTCTCCGATTTCATTGGCAAAATTGCCGGCTTTTTCAAGATTCTGACAAAGCTCTTTACCAGCTTCCAGAATAATTCCCAGCTCATCGGGCGTATTTTCTTCAAATTTCCGAAGATCACCTTTAGCAAGAGATTGAATCATCTCGACAGGTTTTTGGATAGATATTCCCAGTTGCTTATTGGTGCGAAAAGCCAAAAATGTCAAAAATGCAAAAGCAGCCAATGCTATGCCTGTAGCCCAGAGATTGGTACTGCGTATGGTTTTGTTGATCCGATCTATGTCAGATTGTAAAAGCGGCATTTCTGCATCTTTCAAAATATTGAGATAAAACTTGAGCTTCTCGTAGGTAGGAGATTGTTTCTCACGGATAATTTTATCTATCTGTGCCTGGAGTGTCTCAATATTTTTATGCTCTAACCGACCGAGTGAGTCCGTATTGCCTGAAAAAATCTGTTGTTTGAGGTTGGTGGCTTCTAACAATTGATGAATCTCACGATAAGAAGCCCTAAAATCTTCCAGAAGCCATTCCAAAGAATCGAGGGTTACCCTATTTGGTTGTTCCATCAGATGGTTGCGTGTTTTCTCTAGATGTGCAAAATTGGTCAGCAGATTATTTTGCCAGATTTGCTCCTGCGATTCATATTGGTTGATGCTAGGGTCTTTTATCTGTAAAGATTGAAGATGCAGAATATAATTGATGTCACTCAAAATAGCTAAAGCCGCTACGGGAATCTCTGTCCGGGTATTTTTGATTCTTTCGTTGATTGTTTCGGTTCTGTAATTTTGAAACAAAACAAATACAGTAATAATCATCAAAGCCACTAAGGAAGTAAAAACGATCAGGTTTGTTCTTCCTCGAATGGTATAAATGCTGAAATATTTGTCTAAAAATTTTCCACCAGATGAATTTGCTTGATGATTTTCTTCCAATTTATCCATAGAATATAAAAAAGGGACTGGTAAATTATAAAATTTATTCTTTAGTTGTTTAATGCAAAAATTTGTCCTAAATAAACCCCTTGTACTAAAATATGTTTCTTTTCATGACAAACACTGAATGTACCATTCCGGCTGTGCTTAGGCGCAAAATTTTATCTTGATATTTTACCATAATTTATTCCAAATCATTCAATATTCTAAAAACGGGTTTTATCTTTGGTATCTTAAAAACCGACTCAAACCTATGGGAAATAATCACAATACCCCCAATCTTAGCTTCAAATCTCGGGAAGAGAAATTTGCCGAACTCGAGCAGAATAATCAAGCAGCTCTTTTGGGCGGCGGACAAAAACGCATCGATGATCAACATCAAAAGGGCAAACTTACTGCCCGCGAGCGTATTGATCTTGTACTGGATCAAGGCTCATTTGAAGAAATCGGCAAATTTGTAACCCATCGCAGTCACGATTTCGGACTAGAGCATGAAATCTATCTGGGAGATGGGGTCGTCACTGGTTATGGAACTGTGGCCGGGCGATTGGTGTATATCTTTTCACAAGATTTTACCGTTTTTGGCGGATCATTGTCAGAAACGTATGCTGAAAAAATCTGTAAAATCATGGACTTGGCCATGAAAAACGGTGCTCCTGTGATCGGTTTGAATGATTCCGGCGGAGCACGTATTCAGGAAGGCGTTTTGTCTTTGGCCGGATATGCCGATATTTTCTACCGCAATACACTGGCTTCGGGGGTCATTCCTCAAATTTCTGCCATTATGGGACCCTGTGCCGGAGGGGCTGTTTATTCTCCCGCCATCACGGATTTTATTATGATGGTAGAGGGTACTTCTTATATGTTTGTGACAGGACCCAAAGTCGTCAAAACGGTGACCAATGAAGAAGTGACCTCCGAAGAATTGGGCGGAGCGCAAACCCACAGCTCAAAGAGTGGAGTGACTCACTTTGCCTGTGCCAATGAGCTGGATTGTATTCAATCAATCAAACAATTACTGAGCTATATCCCTCAAAATTGTGAAGATACCGCACCCATGCTGCCTTATGAGCTGCAAGGAGATGAAAAAAGACCCCAACTCAATACCATCGTGCCTGCCAATCCCAATCAACCTTATGATATGCGGGATGTAATCGAGGGATTGATTGACGAAGGAAGCTTCATGGAAGTACATAAAAATTTTGCCGAGAATATCGTTGTGGGTTTTGCCCGAATTGCCGGAAGAAGCATAGGGCTAGTTGGCAACCAACCTGCTGTGCTGGCAGGTGTATTGGATATTAACTCCAGCATCAAGGCAGCTCGTTTTGTGCGTTTTTGTGATTCCTTTAATATCCCTTTGCTGGTGCTGGTAGATGTACCGGGCTTCCTACCGGGTACCGACCAAGAATGGAACGGCATTATCACCAATGGTGCCAAGCTTTTATATGCTTTTTCGGAGGCTACAGTACCCCGTGTAACTGTCATTACTCGCAAAGCGTATGGAGGTGCTTATGATGTGATGAACTCCAAACACATCGGCGCAGATATGAATTTCGCCTGGCCAACGGCCGAAATCGCCGTCATGGGAGCAAAAGGAGCTGCCGAAATTATTTTCAGACATGAAATAGCCGAGGCAGAAGACCCCGAAACCAAACTTCAAGAAAAAGTAGACGAATATACGCGTACTTTCGCTACCCCCTATCGGGCTGCTTACCGAGGTTATATTGATGAAGTCATCCTTCCTGAGGATACTCGTATGAAGCTTATCCGTACTTTTGAAATGCTGGAAAATAAAGTAGATAAACTACCCCGTAAAAAACACGGCAACATTCCCTTGTAAAAAACAACCCAAAAACCACAAGGTCACACCGAACGATCTTGTGGTTTTTGTCTATACCCTGGCAAATATTTTCTCTACCAAGCTACTTACAGTCTATACCCTGGCAAATATTTTCCATACCAAGCTACTTACAGTCTATACCCTGGCAAATATTTTCCATACCAAGCTACCTACAGTCCGTACCCTGGCAAATCTTTTCCATACCAAGCAACCTACAGTCCGTACCCTGGCAAATATTTACAAAACCAAGAAACAAAAACTGAGTACCAATCCTAATACAGCCACAACCCACTCAAACATTCTCAAATCTCTTGTTCTTTATGTCAATACCCTGGCAAATATTTTCAATACCAAGCTACTTACAGTCGTTACCCTGGCAAATATTTTCAATACCAAGCTACCTACAGTCCGTACCCTTGCAAATATTTTCCATACCAAGCTACCTACAGTCCGTACCCTTGCAAATATTTTCCATACCAAGCTACCTACAGTCCGTACCCTGGC
>JANRIC010000111.1:0-71642 GCA_033765345.1 Microscillaceae bacterium | reverse complement strand
ATGCACGAATAAGGGCATTTATTCGTGCATTCGTGGCAAAATTGATCATCAAGAGAGGAAATTGAATGCACTTATTTTTTATAGAATTATTGTTTGAAAATACTTGCATGGATCATTCCCACATAAATTGTCAGAGAACCAATTTTCGTGTATGGAGAAAGCATTAAAATTGATTAAATACTTAATTCTTTCAAAAAATCTAATTGAATGTCTTATACAAAAGTTTTTGATAGATTTATATTTAAACAATATATTCTATAAATTCGTAGAGACTACAATTATATATTTTAATATCTAAATATCCTGTTGGAATGATTAAGTTCAAAAGCATTAAAAGCAAACTTTATTTTGCTTTCATAACATTACTATTGCTCTCTGGATTTGTCGCCTTGTTTGCCTTCTTCTCCATTCAAACAGTGATTCAAAATACTTCTGTCATCAACTCAACAGATAGTGTCCGAGTGTTACTCAGAGATCTGAAGAATTATGAAAAAGAGTTTTTATTACACGAATCTATTGACAGTGTATTCTATAAAACTCATAAAAGCCAGAATCTCCAAAAAGCTGAAAGTCATTATGCCATTATCCTTAACTTATACCAAGATTTATCTAAAAATCAATCCTTACAACAAGACTCTGTAAAGCTTCTCATACAATCCCTCAAGAAGGATTTACAGATTTTTATAAAAAATTACAGATCATTAGTGGAGCTACGATATAAAATAGGTTTTAAAAATTGGGGATTGGAGGGAAAACTAAGAAATAAAATTCATCAGGTCGAGAAGGCAAATATTAATTATGATCAGCGTTTTCTTTTGATGCTCAGAAGACACGAAAAAGATTTTTTTCTACGAAAAGATGATCAATACATAGATGTCAAGTTTCAATCTGCTGTATTGGATTTTATCAATCATCTGAACAAACAAAAGGTGGGGAGTAACTCAGCAGTCATTCAGAATTTGGTAGATAAAGTCCGAGACTATCAAAAGGAGCTTCTTACTGTCAGAAAGGCTTACAAATCTTTAGGATACCATCAATATGAAGGTATTCAGGGAAAATTACAAAATATATCAGATATGATGGAGAGACGGGTTGCCAGACTCCATACGATCATCCAGGAAAAAAGTGCAAGGATCACATATCAGGCTCAATCTTCATTTTTATCCATGTTTATGATACAATTGATTTTGGTCTTATACCTGGGTTTCCGATTCTTAAATCGGATATCTAAACGCATCTTTCATTTAAATAATATCATATTACAACTGGCAGACGGTAAACTCACCCAAAAATACCACTGTTCTGTGGGGGATGAATTAAGTGAAACTTTTTCCGCTCTTAACTTGCTGAATCGCAGAATTGAAGAAGCTACTTTTTTTACTGATAAGATCGGTCAAGACAACCAAGATGTAGAATACTCCCCCGAATTCAGAAAGGGAGTGCTTGAAAAAGCCTTGATTCATATGAAAAACACCCTGAAACAAGCAGCTATTGAAAAACAAAAAAGCAACTGGATAGACAAAAGCTTGGCACAGTTTATCGAGATTTTTAAGCAAAATCAAAATATACAATCTCTGACTAAAAAAACCATTTCTTGTCTGGTTAAGCATATTCATGCTGCCCAAGGAGCTATTTTTTTATCAGATGCAGGAACAGATAATCCTGTACTAGAATTAAAGGCATGTTATGCCTGTTGTGTGGATAAATTTAGAAATACTACTATCCTCTTCGGAGAAGGATTGATAGGGCAGGTGTTTAAAGAGGGTAAAACTGTATATTTAAATGACCTACCTTCTACTTACACCCAAGTTAAAACAGGCTTAGGTAGCGTAAGCCCAAAAAACTTGTTGATCGTTCCCATAAAAATAGATACAAAAATACTTGGAGTGATTGAGCTGGTATCTCTTCACGAATTCGAGACTCACCAAATTACATTTATAGAAAAATTAGTAGAATATATGGCTATTTTTATGTTTACTATGAATTTGCCTGAATATCAATTGGATTCTAAATAGGTAAATTTAGAACCTTTTTTTTTGGTAATGTTAACCAAGTAATGCTGTTCGTTCAAAAAGGGGCTTTGTGTGGACACAAAGCTGGGCGTTTTTTATAGTAGCATTACATCTTTAATACTACCTTTTTTTAAAATGAATATTGCTTGAGTTTGCATTGTATGAATATTTTTTCCCTTCTTTAAAAGCCTTTAAATATCGATTAAGATTCTGAGAAAATTCATCTTGCGTAATTTTTTAAACTATGTAGTTTCCTTCTTCTTCCTCCAGGGTGCATCCATTTCCCAATCTCCGGCCATAATACAACCATAGGGGATGATTTCGTCCAGGACTTCACCCAGCCCGAATTCTTTCATTTGGGCTTGTACACTTTGGGCGTTTTTATAGGCACTAGGTAGCTCGGAGATGTCTATATTGCCAGAGAAAAAGCGGATGTCCAGCCCCTGGGTTTCTTCCAGAAAGACTTCCTCGATGGTTTTGTTACCCTTGCTTCTTTTGTGCTGGGCGCGGCTTACGTTTCTTCCTGCACCGTGTGGGGCAAATCCCAGATTATTTAGGGTAGTTTCTCCTTTGACGATGAGTACGGGTTCGCTCATATTTAGCGGAATCAGGCGCAGCCCTTCCATGGAGTCGGGCACAAACTTATCATCCAGGGGAGTAGCTCCTTTGGCGTGATAGAAAAGGTCTCCATCTTTGAATACAAAATTATGCTCATTCCAAAATCTGTAAAGTGGGTCTTTGCCAATTTTTTGTACGGTGGCGTTGTGAATGACGGTGTGATTAAGCTTAGTCCACTCGCGTACGATCTGCAAAGCTTCCCAATAAGTTTTTCCTTCCTCGGTATTGTAGGGAATCCAGGCATTTTTAGGGAGTGTTTTTGGGGAAATTTCTTTTCGGAAAAATTCGGCGATTTTCATACCCACTCCATACAAGCTTGCCCCAAAACCCCGACTGCCGTGGTGTGTGACCATGATTGTCTCCCCGGTTTTTTTAGAAAACCCCACGAATAGAAAATGATTGCCATCGCCTTGTGTACCTAAGTGGGATTTGGCCATCAGTTTACTTTTTTCGCTATTCAGGAATTTATTTGAATCGATCTGCTCTTGAAGTACTTTGGGTAGTTCGAACCAATCGTTTCTCCCTCCGCCACCAAAATGCGTGACCGAGTGTGCAAAGTCCAAGACCGTTTTAGGGGAAATATGCCCAAAATTGGTCATCATCACCGAGCAGCAAATATCTGCACTGTGCATTGCGGGGTGAATGGCATTCAGAGCTGCTACTACTCCCCCAACAGGGATTTGCCCCAGACCTCCTGTTGGGCAGGCATCCGGCATCACGGCCCCGTTGACGATGGTGGGCGTTTTCATCAACTCTTTCATTGTAGCGATGACACTTTCTACATTTTCCATCTCTTCGGCTTCTTCTGCCCGGATATTTTTATAAAAGTCAATCGGCTCACTGTGTGGATCAATGACAGTAGGTGCTATGCCATCTAGGTAAAATTTTAGGTCATTGCCACTCAAATGATTTTGATTGGCATATTCAATGGCTTCTTTGAACCACTTGCCGGGCTTGTAGCCCAGGTCTATGAGGGTTTGTCCGGTGATCATGGGGTTTTGTTTCAAATTTTATATTCTTTCACAGCGATCAAATCCGTGTTTATCTGTTCAATCCGTATTCTAACGGCATTCTACCCTACCAATAACTGCGTCACAGCCGCCGTATTTTTTGCCCATTCGGTGGTATAGACTTCATCGGCGGGGGCATCAGGGTTGAGTACTTCTAGGATTTCAAGTTTCTGGGCTTCGGCTTTGATTTTGAGCAGATTACCGATGCTGATTTTGCTATTTAGCTTTTGAAGCAAGGCTTTTACGCCTTTTATATCCAGGTTTTGAACTACTTGTCCGTAGTAATCCATCTCTAGCCAGATTACTTCACGGCTTTCTATCTCCAATACACCAAACACAAGTCCCTTGCTCAAACCTCGTGTAATTCGTACCTGATGTTGCACACAAGAGGGATCGTAAGCCACTCCGTTTTCTTGTGAAATGACCATCGGGTGCGCGCTACTCATCCAGCCCAGCACCATATTGGGGGTGATTTCTCCGACGCTATAGGCATTACAGGTAAAGGTCACATACTGCGCTCCTGCTTCCTGAAGCTGGGGTAGATTGATCTCGATGTATTCAGCAGTACCTACCTGATCGGGGATGCTGCGGATGTCGCCGCTGTGTTTGCAGCCGGTGGCCGTCAGATTGCCGAATGAGCAGATTTCATTTTTTTTTGCATAGGCAATATGGCAGCTCAAGTCCATATCCAGGTGTTGTGCGGGCAAACCTTCGCCCCATTGCATAAAGAGGCGCACGGTGTTGCCTTCTACCGGAAAGCGTGTTCCCATCAGGGCTGAAGGCAAATCCTGGATATTGTCGCTGCGATCGCCGATAGCAACAGGTATATTAAAAAGCATAGGGTCTATGTAGATGCTCTTGTTTTTGCGTGTTTGTGCTGCAAAGCGTTTTTTGACAGCAAGGAGGCTCAATTCCTCGATATCTTCTATCATTAGTTTTAATTCTTCTTTGTTGTATTCAAGCAAAGAAGGGTTATGCGGAATGTTTTTGCTTCCTCCACCCAGGGGTTTGACGGTTCTAGTATTTTCAGGATTAAAGTAATTGGCTGCATACATATTCAAGGTAAATACCAGCCTTGCAGGTATCTGATCGATGATTTCCTCAAAAGCATCGAGTACTGGGTCAGGGCCGAACCAGAGCATATTTGCAAATAAGGAGCGGGCAAACATACCCGGACGCTGCTTGAGTAGGGTGAGGGTTTTGTCTACATTGTCTTTGAGTCTGAAGTGATCTACCCTTCCTTGCCATACGGTATATTTTTGATGATAGAATACATCCATTAGTTCGGTCAGCTTCTCAAAACCCTTGCGTCGGCTGTATTCTGCCAAGCGTAAGGCACGGATGATTCGTACCCAAATCTGGCGTTTTGGGTGCATGATTTCAGCCATTTTTTCGGAAGGCATGTGGAGATTATTCAGCCATTGGGCTACCATCAGGCACTGCGTGCGGGTATATTTTAATTTCAGGGCTTCTTTGGCTTCGTGTTTGGCATCTTCGCTTTTGTCTAGGGGTTTAAATATATGTCTGCGGTTGCTGCTTTTGCGTCGGATGATGGTTCGGGGTTCGACGATTTGTAGATAGCCTGTGTGTTTGTACCACAAGTACCGCAAAATATCGGTAGGTGAAGTAAAGAATTTTTGCGCCTTTTCAGCCTGATGTTGATCTACATAGATATCAACTGCCTGCATTAAAGTTTCTTTCATGCCGATTTCTACCTCGGGTAGTGGCAATACTTCCAACAATAATCTCAGACTATCTTGTTGGGTAGCGTCTAAAGCCGTTTTAGAGGTCAGTAAATCTCCAAGAAATTGTGTAGCCTCTGCTTCTGTCCAGAGTTCTAGGATTTTGAGCTTGCTGCCTTGTCCGTGAAGTTCAAGCTTGCCAAATTCAAAGGGGGTACCGCAAAAAGGGCAACCATTGTAACGCTCGATAGGAAAAGTATCGGGCGGAATGACGTGACCACAGGGCAGCTGAGTGCCTTTGACACCGAATACATTGGCAAAAAAAGTAATAATATGATCCCAGACGGTCTCTCCGGTAGGTGTATCCCAGCCTTTGACGAGTGGAGTCCAATTTTTATTGACTCCGGTGACCTCCTGAAAAGTATGGAGTAACCTTTCGTGGTGGTCGGGGCTGATTCCGTTTAAAACCTGGAGCAGTTTTTCGGATACGCCAAAGCCCAGGCGAGCCAGATTAGACACAAAAAGCAGGGTACTCTCGCGGATGGAACTCTTTTCATACAAGAGTACGTGCTGAGAAATAAAAAGAGCTTGCTGGCGGATACTGACTTTTAATAGATTTTCCATAGTATTAAATTGTAAAGTCCTGTAATTTAGTAGCTGAAATTAACCCAAATAATTTGCCCGAAGGCATATTAAGCCACTAGACCGAAACTTTGAGAAGCAGGTTGGACTCGAACCAACGACCCCCGGCTTGGAAGGCTTAGGAGTAAATTTTAATTGACCTGATAATTTTCAAACTAGATTTCCAATTTTTTCTGAAGTATGTCTGAATTGACCCGGTAATTTTAAAACTTTAACGGTGCTCTACCAACTGAGCTACTGCTTCTATGTAATTTGTGTTGATTAACGATACAAAGATTACGTGATAGTACGAAGTCTTTTTGCGTAGTGGGAATTTTTTTTGAAAGATTTCATAATTTTTTTCATAAAATCCGTATAAAAAATAAATTGTAAGAAATCTTCAATTATATTTGTTATTAATATTTTGATTATATCCTTTTCTTCACAGCTAAATAACATCCCAATTCTTCAAAATTTCTTTTTTGATATCTGATTCAAAAAACCACATTCACTTCAACATCTTCTTCTTGGAATGAGAATTAAATAAAGTGTTATTGTAAATTATCAAGTGTTTGATTATCAGTACTTTATTTAATTATTCACGATCCATTCCTTACCCCATTATGCATCAAGTGCTTTGTTAAGCGTGTTTATTTTATTCATTTAACACTTACTTATTAAATCATGGCATCATTAGCTCCTAAAACTACTGTGTTGAGGAGGCGATTAGCAGCACATTTACTGAGACGATGTAGTTTTCATTACACCATCGGTCAGGTTCGTCTTTTTGAAAACCTGAATCCTTCGGATGCATTGGAACATTTGTTGAAAAGTGCTCCCCTTAAAATCAAAGAACCGATTGACCCTCAAACCAACAATGCTTGGATTATTAAAGGGCAAATAGCATCTTCCAATGTGGAAACATTCAGAAGGTATGTTTTGGCTTGGTGGTTAGGGGAAGCGCAGTCAGATTTGACGATTAGGCACAAAATGGCTTTTTTTCTCCATACAGCTTTTACCGCATCTCAGGAGGCAAATCTATCTGAGAATTTATATGATCATTTGAATCTTTTGAGGTATTACGCTCTGGGGAATTTTAAAAAATTTGCCCAAAAAATGACCTTGGATACCCTCATGCTGCAATACCTGAACAACCGCGAAAATACTTCGAGAGCACCTAACGAAAACTACGCCCGCGAGTTTCTAGAGCTTTTTAGCATTGGAAAAGGTGCACAAAGAGGTCCGGAAGATTATACCCATTTTACCGAACAGGATGTACGCACCACAGCACGCATATTAACGGGTTTTACCAATGGTAGAAATCTACGCGGACAGAGAATCGATCCCGAAACAAAAATCCCCTCGGGCCTTGTTGATCTAAGTAGGCACGATATAAGCGATAAAACCTTTAGTGAAGCCTTCCAAAATACTACAATCACTGGCGCAAAAACTCAGGATGATATGTGGCGTGAGTTGAATGATTTTGTCGAGATGGTTTTTCGTCAGCCTGCCACAGCACAGCATCTTTGCAGAAGATTGTATCGTTTTTTTGTGAAAAGCATCATTTCTCAAGAAATTGAAAATGACATTATCCTTCCCCTGGCAGAGCAATTGATGGCCGAAAATTATGAATTAAAGCCCGTTTTATTGACCCTGCTCAGTAGTCAGCATTTTTATGATGAAGATGATTCGGATGCAAGTGATGAAATCATAGGCTCTAAAATAAAATCCCCCATGGAATTGTTTTTTGCTTCTATGAGCTTTTTTGAGCTTGAAGTCCCTAACCCCAAAAACGACCCTACTGCCTATTTTCAGGATTTATTCGGAGATGCGATACAATATTATTTGAAAGAAACAGGTATGCCTTTTTGGGCTCCTCCCACGGTAGCGGGTTATCCTCCTTATTACCAAGAGCCTGATTATCATAGACTTTGGTTTAACTCTGTGACTTTGCCCCCCCGCCTCAGCATCGGAAAGATGATTCTCAACGGGAAGCAATACAACAGCAATAAAGATTTAAGTGTACAAGCAGATGTGGTTGACTTTGTACGTAGTTCGGGCTATTTTGCAAGCCCTCAAAATGCCACTACTATTGTCCAAACTTTTGCAGACTTTATGTTTCCTGAAGCATTGCCTCAAGATCGCTTTAATTATTTCCTAGAGATTCTTCTGGGAGGGCTCAGCCTCATCAATTGGGAGGTGGAATGGAATCAGTACCTCAGCACCGGAGATGCCTCAGCAATCTCGATCCCTCTAAACAATCTTTGCCAGGCTCTTTTTTCAAGTCCCGAATATCAACTTATGTAAAACCAACTAATCAGTCAAACCATGATCAAAAGAAGAGATTTTCTTAAAATATCTGCCCCCCTGGCAATGACTCCCTTGCTCCTAAATGCGCTGCCTGTTAGAGCATTTGCTACTCCTACCATGGTATCGGCACTAAATGCGGATGATTTGAATGAGCGGGTTTTGGTGATTATTCGCTTGGCAGGAGCCAATGATGGCATCAATACCTTAGTTCCCATAGACCAATATGACCGATATGTCAAATTACGCCCTTCTTTGCGCCTTCCCAAAACGGGTAGTGGTGCTTATGTCAATCTCGACAGCCGCCTCAGCAATAAAAATGCTGTTGGTCTTCATCCCGGTTTGTTATCCATGAAAGCGATGTATGAAGAAGGCAAACTCAATATTATACAAGGGGTTGGGTATCCGGAGAGCAATCGCTCTCACTTCAAATCTACCGATTTATGGCTTACAGGAGGAGATGGGAGAGAAGAATATTTTAATCTCCGGGAAGGCTGGATAGGAAGATACTTAGAATCGAGATACCCTGAGTTTTTAAAAGGACCTACTCCGGTACAAGCTGACCCACTTGGAATCCAAATTGGAGAAAACACCCTTTCTTTGGGCTTCCATACCGAAGAACAACACGCCGTAGCACTGACACTAAGCGGACAAAACCCAAGCGGTTTTTTTAATTTGATCAACCAGATTGGTGGTTTGCCCCCTTCTTCATTCCCCAATTCGGATTATGGCACAGAGCTGGAGTATCTCGTTCAGATACAGAATAATACTGGTGAGTTTGCGGGTCGCATTTCTGAGGTATTTAATCAAGGTAAAAATATGTTGAGCTATCCCAATCGCAGTCTTGCAGGGCAACTTAAGACCGTAGCCAGGCTCATCAGTGGGGGAAGCCAGACCAAAGTGTATATGGTTTCACTGGGTGGATTTGATACCCATGCAGGGCAAGCAGGCCGACACGCCGACCTGTTGGCGCATCTTGCCGACTCGGTCAAAGCTTTTTATGATGATTTAAAAGCCCTCAAAGCAGATCATCGAGTGATTTCGGTAGCTTTTTCTGAATTCGGACGAAAAGCCCAGGAAAATGCTAATCAAGGCACTGACCACGGTACGCTTGGTCCTATGTTTGTCTTCGGACCACGTGTCAAATCCGGCGTGACAGGTACCAATGTCAACCTTTCAGACCTGGATAGTGGAGGTGCACCCAGGGTTTTGCAGCATGATTACCGAAGTGTGTTCGGCTCTTTGCTTATAGATTGGCTGGGAGCCGATGCTATGACGATGCGTAGTACGGGTTTTGATCAATTTACTGTTGGAAATAAAAAACTTAGCTTACTGGATAACCAATTCTCTAGTGATCCAGGGCCATCGCCTGTTTTTAGCGGTGTTGGAGAGGTAGGCAAACTTTTTATAACGCAGAGTAATGCAAGCCAGTGGCATCTGGTAAGATTAAGAAACCGCTATGCCAACCCAGTAGTCATTATGGGGGCACTTAAATACGAAGACCAAGCTCCGGCTACTTTGCGCGTAAGAAATGTAACATCTGGTAGTTTTCAATTTCAAATTGATGAATGGAATTACCTCAATGGCAGCCACTTAGGTGAAATGTGCCATTATATGGTAGTGGAGGCTGGGGTACATCGCCTGGCCAATGGCAAAGTTTTACAGGCAGGTATTCAATACCTAGTGGATAGTCAGTGGCGTAAGGTAAGTTTCACCGAAAAATTCAAAAGTACGCCGATTGTTTTTAGTCAATGTGCCTCTGCCAGTGATTCATCGGCATTGGTTACTCGCCACAAAGAAGTCTATTCTTCTTCTTTTCAAATTAGATTACAAAAAGAAGAAGCCCAAGCTAATCGTTCTTATAGCCCAGAGACGGTCAACTGGATTGCCTTAGAACCAAGCATTTATGGATCAGATAATAAATTTGAAGCTGCAACCTCTTCCATAGATCACAAATGGAAAAAACTCACATTCAAACAAAGTTATGATGTCGATGCGGTTGTTTTGATGGCAATACAAAGTTACAATGGGGCGGATACCTGCTCATTACGCTACAAAAATGTGACGGCAAACAGCATGGAGGTATTTATTGAAGAAGAGAAATCTCGCGATCAGGAAACCAATCACCCCCAGGAAACTATGGCTTACATGGTGTTTAATTATCCGGGTAATCTTTTATCCAGCAGTTCACTCATTAGCTCACCTGTCGGAAGAACCATCTGGATCATGGGCAATAATGGGCGATATGTCAGCTCCAATAATGGCAGCAAATCCCTTAGCTGTGATAAAGATAACATTGAAAACTGGGAAAAATTTAAGGTCATAGACGCTGGCAACGGGAAAATAGCCCTCCAGGGAAGCAATATGCTTTTTGTATCCTCCGAAAACGGAAGCACTACTCTGAATTGTAACCGAAGCAAAATCGGGAGCTATGAAAAATTTGATTGGATTGATCTGGGGAATTATCGCTTTGCACTTAAAGGAAATAATAGCCAATACGTTTCTTCTGAAAACGGCTACAAACCTTTGATCTGCAACCGAGGCAAAGTCGGTGACTGGGAGACTTTCAACTGGGGAATTACCTCTGCCCCAATTCCTGTGGGGCAGGTCGTCTGGCTGAAAGGAAATAATCAGAAATACGTTTCTTCTAATAACGGACTCAAGGCCATGACCTGTGACCGCACTTCCAGGGCTGGATGGGAGCAATTTACAGTCGTCAAAATAAATCAAAACAAAATTGCCCTGAAGGGAAGTAATAATCAATATGTTTCTTCTGAAAACGGCCTAAAAGCGATGAACTGCAATCGCAGCAATATCAGCAGCACAGAGACTTTTGAATGGATAGATTTAGGAGACAACCGTGTTGCCTTCAAAGCCACGAATGGATCGTATATCTCTTCCGAAAACGGTCTTAGCCCTATGAATTGCAACCGAAAGACAATCGGCACTTTTGAAACCTTCTTTTGGGAGCTAGTTCCTTTGCCTGAGATCAGAAGCACGGTTACGTCTAGCAATGTCAAATCACAGAATGTTTCTGAGGTAAATCAAGCACCAAACTGGGATTTGTACCCCAATCCGGCCAGCGATCAAATCACGATCAAACATTCGGGTGAAAAGATCCAAAGCTTCAGGCTAATAGACATTCAGGGGAAACACTATGAAGGATTGAATGCCAATCAATATGATTATTCCCTAGAAATTCGTGTAAGCCATTTAAAACCAGGGCTTTATATCTTGCAAATTACAAGCGAAAGCGGGCAGACTATCCAAAAGAAATTCTGGAAACAATAATTTGTTTCCAGCTTTGATTTATCATTGAATTTCCATACAAAAACGTAAAGAAGTGTTGGGCGACTTTGCGTTTTTGTTTTTTATACTAGGCATTCAAAGCCACCCAAATCCCAAAAACAATAAAAAATCCATTCATACATACCGCTGAAATTATATTTAACTGCATAGCAGAATCAAAATTAGCCTGGGACTTATCTTGCCATACCCGGTAAAACCAAAATAAAAAATAGAGCACAATCGGCAGCATGGCCAATTCATAAAAAACAGCCATCCAAAAAGAATAAAATTCCCAAAAATACAGAAAAAAACCTCCCGCAGCCCCGCCAAAGATGATAATGGCAAAAAAGAATGTACCCCTGATACCAAGCATTCTGCTCAGTGTTTTATCTCCCCGCCGTGCATCCTCCTGATGTTGGTAGACCTGAGTCATCGGATACGAACCCCAAAGCATCCAAGTACTTAGCAAGGCAGCATATACAATTTTATTTTCCATCAAAGATTCCCACGAAGCTCCCAACAAAGCCTGATACACCATCCAAAACACAAAAGCCCCCTGAAATACCCCAATGACCAACCAACTTGTAATCGGATACTTTTTCAGGCGGATACGCTCATGGCTATACGCTTTGGAAACCAAGCCATAAATCAAAACACCCAAAGCAAACCAAAGACTGACCAAAAGCCCCAAAAACACAGCAACTATATCCAGCACCCAGGCCGTATAAAGTAGCTCTTTACTCACTGGAGGAGGGTTTCTGAGCCCGCCGATGCTATCTTCGTCTTTGTCATAATATGAATTATAGGCATTACTAGCCGGATACACCAAGGCGTGTAAGGTAAAAAAGACAAGCACAAATCTATACCAGTCTCCGGATTGTGCTACGCCCACCGCAAAGCAAAAAACAGGCATCAGGAGCAATGAAAAGGGAAGTCGAAGGTGAAGCCATGTGGCTTTGGTGATCATACGCAGAATGATTAGAATTTTGTAAGCCAAATATAGATAATTTCAGAAAAAACACATTTTTCAAATTTAAAATCGTCCAAACTTTTGCCTGTTTTTGTTGTTTTTTTAAATAAAAATCAAAATTTATGAAATCCATCCAATTTCCGATCTTATTCACCACAGGTTTTGTGTATATGTATACAATCTTACTCCTTTTTAATACTTCTTATGTATTGATCCTCCTGCTTTTTTCTTTATCTCATTTTCTGATTATATGGATGGTCTTGCATATTTTGAAAGATGGAATAGGTTCAGAAAAAAAGTTCTCCGAAGGGTATCTCTATGAAGATGTAAATTATCCTATTACCCGTAAAGAAGACTAAGTGGGCTTATTTTACTCGATTGGTTTACTTATGTAGTTTATTGAGCGCAAACCTCATTATCGAATAAAATGGCTTTTGTGAAATCTACCCAATTCTCCGTATAATTCAAGACTGAAAAATAAGAAGTTTTCCTTAGCTTCTTTCTGGCAATGTGTTCGCAGATTTACGTAATTTGTGAGTTTAGATGCAATCTACGCACAATATCTAAAGGATTTATTTTATCGTTTTTTTAAAACCCAACAAGTTTTCAATATTTTATTGTAAATTTGATAAATTTCAAAGCTAAATTGAAGCGAAACAATGACAATAGCTGAAAGTCTTCTCGATTCCATTGATTCCAAAGCTTTAAGGGTTAACACGGACTCTTTTGATATTTCCTTTGGAGAAATATCTTCTATGTATAGTGGCGGTGAACTGGAGATTCGTCCGGCATATCAAAGATTATTTAGATGGACTAAAACACAACAATCTCAACTCATCGAGTCTCTACTTCTAGGTTTACCGATCCCTCCTATTTTTGTAATTGAAACTGAAACGAGAAAATATGAATTGATTGACGGTTTACAGAGAATATCATCCTATCTTCATTTTATGGGTGATCTGAAAAGTAAACGTTATCCCGATGGAGATAAATTAGAACTCAGGGATTGTGAAATAGTCCCTGAACTTAATGGGCTTAACGTAGATGATCTTTCGCCCGGACTGCGTATCAAAGTGAAAAGAAGTTATGTGAAAATGTATATCATTAAAAAGGAAAGCCCTCCGAGAATAAAATATGACATGTTCAAAAGATTAAATACGGGTGGTTCTTTACTTGAGGCGCAAGAAATTAGAAATAGTACAATAAGGTTCTTGGGAGAAGATTTTATAAAATTAATACAAGATCTATCTAAAGATGTTAACTTTGTAGAATGTACTAAATATGTTACTGATTATCAGCGTGATCGTCAATATGATGATGAGTTAGTTTTAAGATTTTTCACTATTAAAAATGCTGATTTAAGACAGTATCGCAGGGAAAATGAGGGAGATACTCTAGCTTATTTTATGACTAAGTACGCCGAGGATGTGTCTAGTGGAGACATATCTTTTGATTATGAAAAAGAAACAAAGGTATTCCAAAAAACTTTTTTAATTATTAATAAATGCCTAGGTAAAAATGCTTTTTCAAAATTAAACAACCAAAATATATTTACAAAACAGTTCTTAGCATTTCATTATGAAGCTATCAGTGTAGCTATGTCTCAACTGATTCACCTAATTGATATAGATAATACAACGCAATTAGATAGACTTAAAAACCAATTTTCTAGTCTTAAAAAAGATGAAAATTTTGCAGATGTAACACAAAATAAAGATCATAAGGCGACAAGCGGTGGACAATATCTAAAATATCTAGAGCAAAGAATTGAAATAGCTAAAAATTTTTTTAGCGATTTATGACGAACGCTGATATCCAAAAATATAGGCAGGAAATCGAGGAAGAGCTAACCTGGAGACTTGATGAAATAGCTTTTTTTAATAACCAACTTAACAATTTTCGTGTTCTTGATTCTTCAGAGGCTTCTAAACAAAAAGTAGAAGATGATAAAAATCGTTTTAGAAAGGTGTTGGTATTAGTCCTTTATGCTCATTTTGAAGGCTTTTTCCGAAGATCATTTGAAGTTTATGTGAATGCCATTCATGAAGAAAAAGTTGATCTTTCCAAAGCTATAGATGTTCTAACAACTACCTCTCTTCATAAAATTTTTCGCCAATATGAGTTGCAAAATCGTACAATAAATTTAGATAGTGATGAATTGAATAAATCGACGCAAAGATTGAAAAACCGTGATTTTTTACTTCGTGAAATTGAAAATCTAAAATTATCAAATAAGGTAAATCTACCCATTAGTTCAAGGCATGATGACCAAGACTCTATTCTCTACACAGAATCAAATTTGACTGCGGAGGTAATTGACAAAATACTTTATAAATTAGGCTTTTCTGCAAATGTATTTGGGTTAGATGATAAAACTTTAGAATACTATTAAATAAATTTTTGGGAAGAAGGAATGGTATTGCACATGGTGACGGTAAATTTAAAGATGGAGTGACAGAAAGACAATATAATGATTTCAAAAGAGCATTTGATAAAATAGTAAACTTACTTCCTCCGGTTATTACCAAGGCACTTACAGAAAAATTATATCTAAAGCCTGAATTTAGATAGATTCCTCTACATAAAGAGGATTGATTTTTAGCTCTACTAGGAGCGATATATGTATAGAAATCGGTCAATCCGCCTGAGTTCCGTAGGAACGACATTCGATGCTATTCCCACAGAACTTTTTGATGAATGTTATCTTTTCTATACCTATTCCCCCCCGATGGGGTTTTGTAAGGTTTTTTATTTAGCCTAAAAATCGAGAATCAACACAAAAAAATAAGCTTGTTTAAAACAGACTTAGTCTTTTAAACAATTCTAATCAAGTTGTTCAGCGTGTTCTGATAGGATTCCCTTCTCTCCCGCAAACCTATCACTTTTCCCCTTTAAGAGAGAAGCTTAAAAATCTTCAGCACACCCTTGAATGCAGTCGAGAGTAAGTAAAATTTAACCCATCCCCAGCCCTTAGCCCTTCTCTTGGTAAAAGAAGGATTTAGAATGAAGCTCAAATGGTTTTCACACAAAAGTGTCAGAAAACGAAAAAAAACCTTCACGCTCAATGTGAAGGTTTTGTGCATATTGGATAGAATCTAAATAGGTTATTTTTCTTTTTTATCCTCTTGTTTGGGTACAAACTCCAAAGAAACAGAATTGATACAATAACGCAAACCCGTGGGGTTCGGACCATCATCAAAGACGTGACCTAAGTGTCCTCCGCAATTGGAACAATGTACTTCACTGCGCACCATGCCATAACTTTGGTCTTCTTCAAAAGCTACTGCTTTTTTATTGACGGGTTGCCAGTAACTCGGCCATCCAGTACCAGAATCAAACTTGGTGTTGGAAGCAAATAGCTCTTGTCCGCAACCAGCACAAACATAAATACCGTCTTTTTTATAATCCCAATATTTACCAGTAAAGGCGCGCTCCGTTCCTTTTTGTCTCAATACTTGGTATTGCTCTTCAGAGAGTACTTTTTTCCATTCGGCATCCGGAAGATTACCAGGTCTTTTGACGGGTACGCTTGCTGTGGAGGTTTCAGTATTTTGTTTTTGTGAGCAAGACACAAAAGGAATCAACGAAAAAGCGATATAACATATCATTGATCTAAGCTGCATATTTAAATTTCTTTTGGTTTATTTCAAAAACAAGATGAACCCCTCGCAGGTTTCCATAAAAATAAGAGCTGTGTATTTTCCAATACATAACTCTTATTTTTATAAACTTTTAGGCATAGACAGTTCATCGTCTATTGACCCAAAACTACATCCCCTTCAATTCGGATACTACCTCAGTCATTGTTTTCTTGGCATCTCCAAAAAGCATCAAAGCATTGGGGTATCCAAAAAGCTCGTTTTCTACGCCGGCGTATCCTTTGGCCATACTTCGTTTGCTGATGATGACAGTTCGGGCTTTGTCTACATCCAAGATAGGCATCCCATAAATCGGGCTTTGTGGATTGGTACGGGCAGCGGGATTGACCACATCATTGGCACCAATGATGAGTGCCACATCCGTATTACTGAATTCACCGTTGATTTGATCCATCTCGATGAGTTTGTCATATGAGACATTGGCCTCAGCCAGCAGTACGTTCATGTGTCCGGGCATCCGGCCGGCTACCGGGTGGATCGCAAATTTGACCGAAATATTTTTTTTCTCCAATAAATCTGTTAGCTCACGAACGATATGTTGCGCCTGTGCGACTGCCAAGCCGTAGCCAGGTACAATAATCACCGATGAAGCCGAATCAAAAATCATGGCAGCCTCTTCTACGCCTACTTCCTTGACCACGATCTCAGCACCGCCTTTGGCTGGCCCGGCATTTGTTTGTCCAAAACCTCCCAGCAGTACATTGATTAATGAGCGATTCATGGCTTTACACATAATCTGCGTCAGAATGATTCCCGAAGACCCTACCAAAGCCCCTGCAATGATCAAAACCTGATTATTCAACACAAAGCCCGTGGCGCAGGCAGCCATGCCCGAATAAGAATTCAACAAAGAAACCACCACAGGCATATCCGCCCCTCCAATCGGGATGACCGTCAGAACGCCCAGCAAAAAGCCGATAGCCACAACTAGATACATATATAAAGGACTTGCCTGATCCAAAATCATCATCGCTCCGGCTGCCAACATGCCCAAGAAAAGCAATAAATTTAAGGGATGTTGCCCTGCGAATACGATGGCATTGCCATTAATCCGACCACTGAGCTTGCCATAAGCTACCAGCGAACCCGTCAGCGTGACTGCCCCAATGATGATACTGAGTATAATTGTGATCAGGGTAATGGTATCTATGCTTGTATGAAGTTCCAAGACTTTATTCCAATATTCTGAGGTTGCTACCAATACGGAAGCCAAACCACCAAATCCGTTAAAAATGGCCACCATTTCGGGCATTTGAGTCATGGCTACATTGCGGGCTGCATAGGTACCCACTGCCGAACCGAGCAGGATAGTCACAAATATCTCCACATAACTCAGTACTCCTTGATTAAGCAGGGTGATTAAGATTGCCAAAAACATGGCAACAGCGGAGTAATTATTTCCCTGGCGAGCAGTAGAAGTTTTACCCAGCATCTTAATACCAATAATAAACAAAATGGAAGCAGCGAGATAACCCAATTGGGTGATGATAGAAATTAATTGAGGATTCATTATGGATTAATTTTTTTTCTTCTTTTTAAACATTTGTAACATGCGGTCGGTCACCACGTAACCCCCTACCACGTTGAGCGTTGCAAAAAATAAAGCGACAATGCCCATAATTTTTGCAGCCGTAAACGAATAAGGCACAGGACCGGAAGCCAAAATGGCACCCACAATCGTAATCCCCGAAATGGCATTAGACCCTGACATCAGCGGCGTATGTAGGGTAGGTGGCACTTTATTGATCAGCTCGACACCCACAAAAGTGGCCAGTGCCAATACATAAATAAGTACAATTAATGTCTCTATCGTCATAATGTAGCAGAATTTAAATGATTTTCAGAATTTGCAGGATTTATCCGCAAGGGTTCAATTTATTTTGCAGCATATCTGATTTGAAATTACAATTTGAGCAGTTCTTTGGTCAGCGGATTGAGCACCGCTCCTTGATGCGTAATGATGGAGCCTTGGGTAATATCTTCGTCCATTTCCCATTTAAAGCCGTTTTTATCAGCCAGGTGTAGCAGCAAGGTGCTGATGTTTCGGGCATAGAGCTCGCTGGCATTGACGGGCAGCAGTGCCGGAAGATTGGACTCGCCGATGATCGTTACGCCGTGCTTGACAACGGTCTGGTCTACCTCGCTGAGTTCGCAGTTACCGCCAGAGATCACAGCCATATCCACGATCACAGCACCCATTTTCATAGATTTGACCATCTCTCCGGTGACCAAGATCGGGGCTTTTTTGCCCATTACCAAAGCCGTGGTAATGACCAGATCGGCATCTTTGATGTGTTTGGAGACCAATTCCTTTTGTTTTTGGAGGTATTCTGCTGAAACTTCTTTGGCATAACCGCCTTCGGTTTTGACTCCTTCGCCTTCTACTTCCAGGAATCTGCCGCCCAGTGACTCTACCTGTTCCTTGGTTTCGGGGCGTACGTCGGTGACTTCTACCACTGCACCGAGGCGTTTGGCAGTAGCCAATGCCTGCAAACCAGCCACTCCGGCTCCAAAAATCAATACTTTGGCGGGCGTAATCGTACCCGCAGCCGTCATCAACAAAGGGAAAATCTTACCCACCGCATCCGAACCCAAAATGACCGCTTTATAGCCTGCCAGGTTAGATTGCGAGCTCAAAGCATCCATTTTCTGCGCTCTGGAAATCCTGGGCACAGCATCCATAGCAAAGCTGCTGATTTTCTTCTGTAGGCAAGCTTTGACTAAAGCTTCGTTGGTGTAGGCATACATAAACGAGATGAGTACAGCCCCCTCCTTCATCAAAGCCACCTCATCGGGGAGAGGTGCATTGACTTTGAGTACTACATCTGCCTGGGCGTAAAGTTGGGCTTTGTCAGAGATGATCTGGGCACCAGCCTGCGTGTAAAGCTCATCGGCAAAGTAAGACCCCAGACCGGCTGAGGCTTCTACGAGGCATTCAAAACCTACTTTTTGAAGGTTTTTGACAATATCAGGACTGAGAGCTACCCTTTTTTCTTTTTCCTGGGTTTCTTTAGGTATTGCGATTTTCAAGGTCTTAGCGTGTTTGTGCGACGGGCAAATTTATAGTAAATATTAGAAAATAGAATTATTTTGAGCAATTGTATGGCTTAAAAAATGCCCGCAAAGTAATTTATAATGCTTCTAAATAGACCGATCGGGATTTTAGGATGATCAGATGGGCAGGATGAGACCTACAAGTAACCACCTGCAAATACGTATACTCAAACCAACAATCTTAACCCTCAAATTATTAAAAATCAAGTAATTTAACCAAGGAAATCCAAATAATCATTTAAATCAAGGCCTAAGTTTGGATTATCCGCAGAATTTCCCTACATTTGCCAACCTTTCCAAAGCTCACGTGGTGGAATTGGTAGACACGCCATCTTGAGGGGGTGGTGCCTTAACTGGTGTGGGGGTTCGAATCCCCCCGTGAGCACTTTTTTAAACACATTATCCTTTATAGAATCCTTTTAATTGAGAGTTTGAACCCTAATAGGGATTTTTTAAATGCTCAAGTGAGAGAGTAATTGCTGTTTACGCTGTCATTCCGACGGCAGGAGGAATCTGAATGCTCGGATGCACAGAGGCTCAGATTCCTCGCTATCGCTCGGAATGACAGGGTAACAATAGCAAGGAATCTTAGCTTTTAGAAGCCCTGAGAGTTAGACTAAAGAAAAATAAGGAAAGAAGGTTTATCAAGCTCTTGCACTCCTGCAACAGCTATATATTTTTTTAAGTGAAGCTCCTGCACCCCTGCAACAGCCTTGAGCAACGATGGAAGGCATCTCCCGCACCCCTGCGGCAAAAATTTTAAAGGAATTATTCCGACAGCTACAAGGTCGCTCGAAGCGACCTCATGGCTAAAAAAAATCCCCTGGCAAACCTAATATTTTCCCCATCCCCGCACCATATATCAAAAGATAAATTTTATCTTGTTTTCAGATTTTAATCCTTAAATGATCAAAACTATGAAGCGGATTTTTGTATGGATTTTTGTTTGTTGTATGTGAGAGAATTGTAAAAGAACAGGATTGGAAAAGCCTCAACCAAGCCGGGATGCAGGCCTACCAGGCAAGTAATTATCCAAAAGCCAAAGAAATCTATGAAAAAGCCGGAATCCAGGAGGAGCAAGCGTTCGGCATGCCTATTCTTATTATGGAAGGGTAGACTTATACAACCTTGTATTTCTGAAACGGATCAATTATTTTTAAGGAGGGGGAGATATGTTGAAAATCTCCTACATTATGCGTAATTAAGTCACAACCGGACATAAGAGCACTCACCCCTACGATGAGGTCGGGAAGCTTTCCTTTTAGAATGGCCCTGATCTCAATAACTTTATCGGCAATTTCGTAGCTAATGGGAATCATTTCGCAAATTTGAATGATTTCCTTGATCAAAGCCTTTTCCTATTGACTCTTGAAATCAAAGCCTAATACTTCCATATAAGAAACTATGGATAAGCTAAGAAGCTGATAATCATTTACCATCAATTCAATGTCCAGGACTCCCTTGGATAAATAGATGAGGGTGTTTGAGTCTAATAATGCTTTATTCCCACTCATCTCTTATGCTCCTCTGCCAGGCTGAAGGGTTTTCAATAGACTCAAATATACGAAGCTCCCGGGCTTTTTTGAAAAGCTGTATTAACTTAAGCTTTTTTTCTTCCCAGGTATTTTCTGGTTTTTTCATTAAAGTGATTTTTACCGAAGCATTCAGAAATTCCTGATAATTCTCCGGAATTTTGATTACTCCATTATTAGAAACCGCATCAAAGGTTATACTTGTCATATCGAGCGCATTTTTCTTGTAAATATACGAAAACGGATTTTTTTCGCAAAATTTAAAACCTTAGCCTTCCCGAATGTTAAAAAATCGGCTCTTTATGATTTTACTTGAAGATAAATTTATCCAAACGACGAGGTCGCTTTAAGCGACCTTGTCGTTGCCGGCCTTTGCAGCCACAAGATCGCTCGAAGCGATCTTGTGGCTAGAGGCTTTGAAGAAAAAAATCCCCAGGCAAACCTAACATTTCCCTTGCGACCACACTGAATATTCAAAAAGAAATTTTATCTTGTTTTCAGATTTAATCCTTAAATAAATAAAACTATGAAGCAGCTTTTTGTATGGATTTTTGTTTGTTGTTTATGGGTGGGAGCAGCCAATGCCCAGGATGATATGAACAGAGAAATCGACCAGGCCCTGGCAGATTACAAAGCCGAAAAATATGCCGAGGCTTTGCCCATTTTTGAGAAATATCGAGAAGCCCTGGAGGATGCACTAAAAGATGAGCCTGAATCTTTGAAAGGTCTATACACCATCCTTGCCACCTGCTACCAAAAAACAGGCAAGCAAAAAGAATATGAGGCAATACTGCCTTATATTGAAAAACTCCAGGCTTTGGCAGCACAAAAAGAGGAGGAGATGCCAAGCTCAACCTCGCAGGGGAACACCCCGACTATGCCACTTCCCTGAACAATTTGGCAGGATTGTACGAATCCACTGGTCGCTATGCTGATGCCGAGCCTTTGTATCAGGCAGCGATGAAAATCCGAGCAAAGCTCAGCCCCGCCGGGGAACACCCCTCTTATGCCCTATCCCTGAACAATTTGGCAGCATTGTACCAATCCACTGGTCGCTATGCCGATGCCGAACCTTTGTATCAGGCAGCCCTGAAAATCCGAGCAAAGCTCAGCCCCGCCGGGGAATACCCCGACTATGCCAGTTCCCTGAACAATTTGGCAGGATTGTACAACTCCACCGGTCGCTATGCCGATGCCGAGCCTTTGTATCAGGCAGCGATGAAAATCTATGCAAAGCTCAGCCCCGCCGGGGAACACCCCGACTATGCCGGTTCCCTCAACAATTTGGCTTACTTGTACAACTCCACCGGTCGCTATGCCGATGCAGAGCCTTTGTATCAGGCAGCGATGAAAATCCGAGCAAAGCTCAGCCCCGCAGGGGAACACCCCGACTATGCCGGTTCCCTGAACAATTTGGCAGGATTGTATGATGCCACCGGTCGCTATGCCAAGGCCGAGCCGCTCTTGCGTAAGGCATCCCAAATCCTGATCGGACAAACTGAAAATAACTTTGCCAACCTCTCCGAAGATGAAAAAGGCACGTTTTTCAAAACCTTCAAGCATTATTTTGAAGGTTATAACTCCTTTACCCTCAAAGCCTATACGCAAATCCCCTCGCTCACAGGCTGGATTTATGACAATGCCCTTGCCACCAAAGGACTCCTGCTGCAATCCAGCCAAAAGATGCGGGAGCGTATCCTGAGTAGCGGCGATGAGACCCTGAAAAAGAACTTTGAAGCCTTCCTGGTCAAAAGAAACTACCTGGCGCAGGTCTATAACATCCCTATCCCTGACAGGGAAAAGCGAGGCATCCATACCGAACAACTCGAGAAAGAAGCCAATGACCTGGAAAAAGAACTTTCCCTGGCCGCTGCAAGCCTGCAAGGTCTTCAAGACCTTAGCGGTTTACTCGGAGACAAAACCCGCTACACCTGGACGGATGTCCGCCAAAAGCTCCAGGCAGGCGAAGCCGCCATTGAGATCATCCGTACCCGCTACTTTGATAAAAAGTGGACGGACTCCGTACTCTATATCGCCCTGATTGTAAAACCTGAAACCCAGGCTCAGCCTGAAATGGTTATACTTCCCACCGGCAATGAGTTGGAAGGTAGATATCTGGCCTATTACCGCAATCATATCAAGTTGTCCGACCAATTGAGTCTCGAGCAATACTGGCAACCCATCGCCGAAAAGCTCACAGGTATCCGCAAGGTCTATCTCTCCGCCGATGGAGTCTACCACCAGATCAATCTCAATACCCTGCAAAACCCCGCCACCAGCAAATACCTGTTGGAAGAACTGGAAATCCATCAGGTGGGCAGCACCAAAGACCTGGTAAAAGTCAAAAAGCCCTCCACCATCCCCCAAGGCGAAACCGTAGTGATGGGTCGCCCCCAATACGACCTCGATGCTCAAGAACACCAGGATAAGGTCAAAAACAAGGCAGTAGCCCTCCGGGGCGGTGGAGAGGAAGATTTCTACACCACTGGCGAGGAATTGGCGAATAAATATTTCAGAGATCTCCCCGGCACCGAAATAGAAACCCAGCGTATATTTGAGTTATTCAAAACCAAAGGACAAAAAGCCGCCCTCTACCTGGGTGCAAATGCCCTCGAGGAAGTCATCAAACAAGCGCAAAGCCCCAAAGTGCTGCACATAGCTACCCACGGCTTTTTCTTTGCCAATAACCAAAAGAAACCCGATGAAAAAGCTCCCCAGTTCAGCCGAGAAGCCGAAGACCTGGACTTTGATGTGGCCGGTTTACAAGGATTCAAAACCACCAATATCCAGGAACTCCGAACCAACCCTATGATGCGCTCCGGCATTGTACTCACCAGAGTCAGCACATACGCCAAGAGCGAAGACAAAGAAAAATACGGCACCGAAGACGGCTTCCTGAGTGCCTAAGAAGCCCAAAACCTCAACCTGGACAATACCGACCTCGTAGTGCTCTCTGCCTGCCAGACCGGGGAAGGCGATGTACAATACGGCGAAGGCGTATACGGCTTGCAGCGCGGCTTCCAGCAGGCAGGTGCAAAGGCCATCCTGATGTCGCTCTGGAGCGTAGACGATACCGCCACGCAGCAACTCATGACGGAGTTTTATACCCAGTGGCTCTCCGGCAAGAGCAAAAGAGAGGCTTTCAAACTCGCTCGGGAGAAGCTCAAAGCCGAATACAAATATCCCTTCTACTGGGGAGCTTTTGTGATGGTGGGGGAGTAAGTCGGGTGTGGGGAGAAAGGTATGATGCTAAAATCAAGCCTGTCATTCCGACGGCAGGCAGCATTTTCAGAAAAAATGATAGAAAAACTAGGTGTTATTTATTAATTGGTAGTGTGTAACATGAATGCTGTTCGTTCAAAACAATGGGCTGTGAAGACACAGCCCAGGGCAACTGATAGAAAAGCCAGGTGTTATTTATTAATTGGTAGTGTGTAACATGAATGCTGTTCGTTCAAAACAATGGGCTGTGAAGACACAGCCCAGTGCAACTGATAGAAAAACTAGGAGCTTTCTATTAATTGATTCAAGTTGTTACCTCATTGAGGCCAGTGTCCGGTCGATGCTTTCATTGATGGTATCGATGGTGGCATCAAGTCCGCTTACTTGTTTGCTGATCTGAAAGGCATTCAGGAGTATAAAAAGATTGTCCATGGCTGTTTTGAGTTCTTTAAAGGCATCTTCATCTCTTGGAATATCTTTACCAGCTTTTTCCTCGCCTCTTTGCGTATAGACGGTCAGAAATTCCTCCTGATCTTTCTTAAGCTCCTCCAGCCATTCCAAAGCATGGATGTTTTTTAAATCCTCCATGGCCAAAGCATCGGACAAATCCATGAATAAAGAGCTAAGTGCTGCGCTTTGTTCCTGATAGCCTAATTTATTCAGCATTCGCCCATTTTTTAGAAAAATAACGGATAATCTTTTGCAAGCTTCCTGATATTCAGGGTGGCGATGCCGAAGAAGCCCAGCATCAATATGGTTTCTTAGGCTCACAAAACTATCGTCTCTTTGTGCGTCCAGTTGAATGACCTGCTCCGTAAGGTCTTCTTTGAGCGTACTGTTGATTGCTTGAATGGCTTTTTCGCGTGATTCACGAATTGCCTGAACCATTCCTGCCAGCATGAGTTCTTCGGCGTGGCTTTTCTCTACAATGCCAATCACCTGATCGGCGAAAGAAACCAGGCTTTTTAGGCTTAAATAAGAATAAGGGATTTTTTTGATCATGTATGATTGAATGATTAATTTTTAAACACAAGTTAAAACAAAGCTTGCGATTTTCCTAGAATTATTTTTCCAAAATCTTCAAACTGAACTGCGGGGCGTTTCCAAATTTTCCAAAACCTTCAAACTGAACTGCGGGGCGTTTCCAAATTTCCCAAAACCTTCAAACCAAACTGCGGGGCGTTTCTAAATTTTCCAAAACGATCAAACTGAACTGCGGGGCGTTTCTAAATTTTCCAAAACGATCAAACTGAACTGCGGGGCGTTTCCAAATTTCCCAAAACCATCAAACCGAACTGCGGGGCGTTTCCAAATTTCCCAAAACCATCAAACCGAACTGCGAGGCGTTTCCAAATTTTCCAAAACGATCAAACTGAACTGCGGGGCGGTTCTAAATTTTCCAAAACGATCAAACTGAACTGCGGGGCGTTTCTGAATTTTCCAAAACGATCAAACTGAACTGCGGGGCGTTTCCAAATTTTTCCAAAGCTCCAAGGCAAAAAAAAGCAGCCTAAAACAGGCTGCCTTTTTTACTGAGATGAGGGTTTATGTAGATTAGTGTAAAATAAAAAGTCTTCCGCTTTCGGTCACTGTACCGTCGAGTCCCGGATAGCTTACCTGATAGGTATAAGCACCATCGGGTACACCGTGAGTTTGGAGCGTGATGGTTTGCTCGCCTGCGGGTACATCAATGATGATTTTATCCATTACTACGGCTTCCATGCTTGTAATGGTGATTCGCACATCTCCGCTTTGTACCGGTTTGACGATAAAATTGGTATGATAGCTTGATGGGTTCGGGAATACTGCCTGAGAAACATCCTGAACAGTCGATGAAACCGAGGTATTGGCTACCACAAAATCATTTTTACGGATCAGTACAGCCCAGTCGCTTGTAATACTGCTTGGGGGAGGACCTACCTTGATTATATTCTGAGTGGTGCTGACGGTCATATTTTTATCTTGCCAGGTTTCTCCACTACGTGGGTTAAACCACATCACGGTATAATCGCCGGTGTTGCTGCCAAAGTTTAGATTGGTGGAGCCTCCATCGGGCAGATAGACCAGATACGCTTCTCCGGGTTTGGCAAAGCAGTAGTCGTTGGTGGCAGAGGTCAGGGCATCCTGGCTGCTCATTTCCCAGAAGGGTAGGTATGTTTGGAAAAACTCGAGGGCATACCGGGTTAGGTTCCACAAATTATCTCTGGATCTCCAGTCTTGGCAGGTCAGGTCACTATTGGGGAAGGAATAACCGAAATACCATTCTACGCCACCGCCGCCGCCCATGAGCGTTCCCCAGAGGGCTTGTTTGCGTACGGCATCGTGCCAGAAGTCATTGGCATCGGGTACTACACCATTGTTGGCGGGTCCGATTTCATCCAGATTGACGACCCATTTGAGGCCGCTTTGAGCCGACAGATTTACCCATTTGATTACTTCATTGTGTACGCCGGAGGTATTACCGATTTGTAGGGAAGCTCCGTTAAAGTCTGCGTATCCGAGTAGGTCTTCATACACGTTGTTTTGCTGCCCTGGATAAGTATGTACATTGACATAGCTTTTGTAGGGGTCTATTCTTTTGAAGTAGCTTGAGTAATTCTTCAACTGTGCATTGTTTGGGTCGGGAAGTGCCTGATAGATGTCGTTTTCTTCGCCCAAGTTCCAGTTGATGGCCAAGTGGTGGCTAAATCGGGCGATCAATTCTCGATAATATAATTTACGCTGTGTACCCAGGTAACCACCATCGAGCAGCAGGTCGTTTTCGGTTTCTTGGGTAAGTATGTGCATCATAATTCCTAATTGATCCATGTGGCTGAATACCATCTCCCATTGGTCTAGCTTAGACACATCAAATCGGTAACGCTCTGTATGAGATGTCCAAGGCCAAACGTCTTTACCGTCGCCATTTACATTCATAGTAAGGAAGTAAACAGAGTTCATGCCTTCGGAAGCCAGGTAGTTCAGAGCACCGATGATTCCTTTTCCTTTGCCGCCTTTCCAGGTGGGGCTTTCGCTGTTCCAATCTTGGAGGTGAGCGCTGTAGGTTTTGGTATAATCGGTAGTGCCGTGGGTGTAAGTACCGTCAAATTCGCGGTAAGCGAGGAAGTTTTCGGGGCTATCTGCGCCACCTTTGAGGAAATATTCGCCACTATCTTTAAACTGTAGATAATGTCCGTTTACGTAATTGAGTCGGCCGCGTGCGCGGAGGTCTTTCCCTATTTTATCGGAGGGGTTGATGATAAATGTACCGCTTTGCCCGTCAAAATCGAGGGCTTGACCAGCATTGGGGTTTTCGTCTATGGCGATATTATTTCCTTTTCTAAAAGAGGCACTGAATGACCACTCGCCGATTTCATCAGGGCTAAAATGTACTTTCCATACATTTCCGCTGCTGGCACTGGTTTCACCTGCCTGACCGTCAGCCGCATAATAACCAGGAACTACGTAAGTTTTATTTCCATTTCGGAAAGTGACATTCAATCGGTAATGAAGGAAAGGATTATCGGCATCCTGTTCGCTGCTTTGGGGTCCGAAGAAAGAGATGGTAAGTTTATGCCATTTTTTAAACTCTCCGCTAAGTACAGGCGGCTCGTTTGGTTGGGGGTCAGTATTTCCGCTTTGGTTTATGACCGTAAAGTTGACTGCTAGTGCTGTTCCGGCGGTGCCTCCGGCTGCGGAGGCACTGTAAGGTGTAACTACGAGTTTGTGCAGTCCTAGTGTGGGTACCCAGGGATAATAATCGCTGCCTGCATCTCCGCGAATGGTGTAGGGGGCAGTATTTTCAATCTGGAAATTTTCAATATTATCATAAGTAAAGCCTACACTTCCCACGGTAGCAGGGTTGGTATTGGCTCTTACACTTAGATTACTAGTTCCCAAGACTGCCAAATTAATGGTATCTCCTTCTTGAAGCAGCCCAATTTCCGCATCGGTATCGGCATTGATCAGGGTGAGGCTCACCACCTGCTGTGTAGTACCGCTTCCGCTGCCTGTGGTGGCAGTAGCGGTATTACTTGCTGCGGAGGAAAGACCTTTATATTCGGTAGAGGCACGGAAATAATAAATTGTGTTTGCGGTCAGTCCATTGATTTGGGTTTGGTTAGTCCCCCAATTGACTGTGGCTACTTTGCTGAATCCGGTATTTGCCTGAGTAGATTGCTCAATGACATAAACCTCTCCGAAGGCACTGGGTGTCCAGGAAAGCAGCAGTGAATTGTTGGTGATTTGAGATGTGCTTAGATTCTGGGGTGCCAGAGGGCTTGGGAAAGATTGCACCTGATATACGTTGGAGTAAGCAGATTCTTGGGTTGCATTTCGTGCTTTGACCCGATAAACTACTTTTTGCCCTGGGGCAAGGCCTCTGTGCGTGTACTGCGTTGTATTGGAGGGCAGTACGGCAAGTTCGGTAAAAGGGCCGGAGGTCGAGCCGGAAGTCTCCAGAATAAAATTATTTTCATTCCCTGAATTATCTTGCCAGGTAATGCGTACCTGATCTGTAGCCAATGCTTGAGCGGTAAGATTGCTGGGGCTTGTGAGGCTTACGGAGTTGGCATCGGTAATAAACCAAGTGAAATTGATGGTGCTACTTTTGGGAGGGTTACCGTTATCGGTCACTGTGATAGTTGTATTGTAAGGGCTATTGGCGGCTGCGCCGGGGCTTCCTGCGCCACCTCTTTGAGATTCTGCTAAGGCAGCCAGCAAATCTAAATTATTGTTGTAATTATAGCCATAATTATTGACCCGATAGAGGGCTAATTTGTCAATGGCGTGGCCAGCGGAGCGATTGCCGATTTGTAGGGTATAGGTTCCGGCTTTGTCAAATTTGACATAAATGTCGTGGGGGTCATTGTCACTGGTTACTGATCTCCAAATCCAGGTATTGAGGGTGTTCATGTATATTTTGAAATACCCCGACACGCTTATACCGGCGGGGTTGGGCGTAAGTCCGCTACCTCCAGGATAAAGTACGGTTTTGTTGTTTAGGGCTGTTTGGAGTGCTGCTTCATTGGCAGGAGTTCCTTTGAAGGCAAAAAAGGTAGCGTCTGCATTATTGTGGAGCTTCATCCAGTTGTCATTATGATCGGTAGCACTATTTCCGGCATTGATTCTGGATCTCCAGACGATGCGATAAATCCCAGGATTATTAATTTGAATGCTGTAATCTAGTGTCGTGTTTGCATTGACGCTATTGAAATTATCCACTGTGGCTTCGTAGTAATTGATACTGCCATCGGCTTTTTTTATCCAACCGCTTTTGATCGCAGCCGATTCTACTTCCATGATGACCAGTCCGTTATTTTCCACAAAAGCTCCGTTATCGGTTCCGGTGCTAGGTTCCAGTACAGTACCTGAGATGACTCCAGTAGTAGGATTAATGCTTAATCCAAGAGGTAAGCCTGAGGCACTGTAGGTAAGGCTTTGTGTTTGGTCTGTATCTCCATCATTGGCAGAGATAGGGAGATTCACTATATTTCCTTCGGCATTGGTTTGGTTTCCTGGATTGCTGATCACAGGAGGGTTGTTCACGATGACAGGTCCGCCTCCATGGCTCATAGTAAAGCTCACGATAAGGGGCGTACCAGTGCTTCCCTGAGCACCTGCAAGAGAATAAGGAGTAGCCGTCAGCGTATATGCACCTGCAACAAAAGCCTGGGCATAATAGTCTCCGGCATTATCTCCATAAAGTGCATAGGGGGCACCGCTTTCGGTTTGTGTTCTCACCAAAGCCCCTGTGAGTTGAAAAGCGATACTTCCTATCGTACCGCTGGTATTGGCTCTAATATTGAGTTGATTGGTAGCTAATGTGGTAAGATCAATCGTGCCTCCATTTGGGATAGTGAGTATATCCTGATCATTCAGGGCATTGATTAAGGTAAAGCTAACCACGGCAGGCCCGGCTGGGATTGCATTAAAATTAGCTTTGAGGCTTTGGTTGCTATTGATAGCAAAAGTATAAGGATTAGCCGTGCTGATCAACGAGCCGTTGTTATTAGTCCAATTGGCAAATTGATAGCCTGTATTGGGCGTAGCAGTGAGTGTAATGGAGGTTCCGGCAGTGTAAGGTCCGGCAGGGTTAACGGATGCTGTGCCCTTTCCATCATTGGTGAGGGTCAGGGTATAAGTTGCTGGAGGGATTGCTTGGAAATTGGCTTTCAGCGAAGTGTTGGCATTGATGGCAAACGTGTAAGGATTGGTGGTACTGACTACTATACCAGCTGTATTGGTCCAGTTGACGAACTGGTTGCCTGTATTGGGTGTAGCAGTGGCTGTGACTGATGTATTGGGTGCATAAGGCCCTTGAGGATTGGCGGCTGCGGTTCCTTTACCATCATTGCTTAGGCTCAAGCTATAAGTGATTGGAGAAGGGTTTATGAGGCTAAAGTTAATGTTTAGTGTGGTGCCTGGGTCTCCGGTAGCACTATTCAAAGCATAAGGTGTCACGCTGATCGTATAATTTCCCAATGAAAAAGTTCTTCCGATAAAATTTCTTCCTCCATTTGCATTGGGATCATCGCCAAAAAGCGCGTAAGGCTCAAGGCTTTCTACTTGATTATGGCTTAATGCACCACTTAGGATCATTCTTACGCTTTCGCCTCCATTGGTGAGAGCGTGAATACTCAAATTGGTGGAGGGCAAGCCCGATACATCCAATTGTAAACCTTCGGTCAGTTGGGTAATCGGCTGATTGTTGTCGGCATTGATTAATGTAAGAGAAGTCACCGACAATTGATTGCTAGCGTTGGGCGTAGTGGCGGTAGCCGTGTTGGTATAAGCCGATTCCAAATTAGTGCCTTTGGCTTTTACTCGATACCACACACTTTGCCCAGGGTTAAGTCCGGTATGGGTAAACTGTGTCGTATTTGCTCCCAAAGAAGCGAGTTGTGTAAAATTGCCGTTCGCACTGGATGCAAACTCTACAAGAAAGTTTGTTTCGTTGGCTGACTTATCTTCCCAAGAAAGCTGTATACTGCCTGAATTCAGGGCATTTGCCAGAAGATTTGCTGGGGGCAGGGGGGGATTTTCCCGAATCACCGTAAAATTGATGCTTACTTCTGGACCGGCCTGCCCCAAAGCCTGCCCCTGTGAATAAGCCCTGGCTTTTAAATTATAAGCACCCAAGGCAGGAATCCAGGGTCTGTAATTCCCATTGTCATCCCCTTCCAGGGCATAAGGAGCAGCATTTTCTATGCGCAAGATACTCCCATTGTTTAAGTTAATGGATACACTTCCTACCACAGCGGGGTTGGTATTCACCCGAATGTTCAAATTGTTTGTAGGTAAGGTGGCGAGATTGATGAGACCTCCGTTTGTAAGCAGACCGATATCCTGTTCGTTATCCGCATTCACAAGGGTAAAATTTGTAACAACCTGAGCCTCTGCCCAAAGCCGAAGCCCTAGTAGAAGCATGCAGGTAAGCCAAATTTTCTTGGAAAGTAGCATAATATTCATAATTAATATTTTTTGATTGTATTGATAGTTTGAGAAACGAGGTCATTATGAATCAGTTACTTAGATGGCAGTTCCGCCCTGATCTGTCGGGTAAGGTTTTAAAGCATGTGTCTGTGTTATTTTTAGGGGGAGCAATACTTTTCAGGTCTAGGTTTTATTTCCTAAAAAAAACATTCACTTGATTCGCAAATAAAAAAGCACGGGTGATATTTTATGAATTCAAAAATAAAATATTGATTATCAGGTATTTGTCAATAATTATGGGGCTTTAAATTTTTACTTTCCTCGGTCAGCTATTTTTTAAGGGATGACGTTCATCGGAGAAGTGTAATAATGAGATGATTTTTGGGAAAATTTTTTACATTTTGGGAATGTAACACTGCTAACTACCTGAATTAAAGATATTTACTTTTTTAGATTGTATCCCAAATTCACCAGTATCAAGGATAAATAAATGCTATTATTCACTTATGCTTTAAAAAATCAGACGTGTAAGAAAGCCTTTCAAAAAAGCACTTCGGGTCTTTGACTTTCTTAATTTATCTAAAAATGATCTTGTAGTAAAATAACATAAGTTTGAATGTCTTTGATGCGGCAGATGTAGTTGTGTTTGGGATTCACATCGGTAAATGGTAAGAATTTTGCTGCCTTTATTATATGGAAACCCCTACCAGCCACTAGGGTTTAATACCTATTTTAGCAATTGTTTTAACACAAATACCCATAAAGCCCATACAGCCCTGGATAATTTTTGGAGAAGACCGTTTGGATGTAGCAAGTAAGTTTGACGTACTGAGAATCGGTTTTTTGTACTTTCCGACCATATTTTTGTGAGATTTCTTCAAATTTTACAAAGCAATGTCGTGGGGTTATTTTGTATTGTCAATCAGCAAACCAGTAAGTGCAAAAAAATCGTTTTTTTGTATGGTAGCATGGGGGATTTCGCGGTGGTTTTTTCCTTTTTTTCAGGATTTGCTCGGATGGCAAAAGGGGGGGCTTTTTTATCCCTGTGTTTAGTCCATAGACCATAGATTTATATAGTCAATGATGAGTAAGTATCTCCAAAGCTTGAAAAATGCAAGGAGGGTATGTTTATAGAAGTGGAGTTTATTGGATTAAAAGGCTTGTTGGGGAGATTGGAGGAGGGGGAGTTAAAAGAGTCTGTTGGGGAGATATAGGTTGCCAGAGATTAAATAAAAGAAGTTGAAATTTTAAAATTTTATGATTTAAATTTATTATTAGATTTTATAATAAATATTTTCTATTTTGCTTCTTCAAATTAGAAATCCTTACTGTTATGAGCCAAAAAAGAATTAATAATCTAACTAACGAGCTAGAGGAAATAGAACAGGTTTTGCATGAATTAGAAAGGGCACGTATATATGTGCCAGATAGTAATCCTACAGAAAAAATTCGTCTTGAAAAACAAATCGAGGAAAAGAAAAAAATCCGAGAGTCTTTAGGCAAGGAGTTAGAAAAAGAATATAATAAAAAACCTTTATCATTAATCACTCAAGCTAAGAAAAAAAAGAAATTCTACACATCCCCTTTCTTTATAATAGCAGGAGTCTTTGTATTGGGAATAGTAGGGGTACTTCTTTTTTATCCGAAATGTTTTAACCAGGAGGCAAAAATTATTATACAAGTAGCAGATTTTGTTGAAAATAAAAAAAACGATCTTTTTTCAAAAAATTTAGTAATTGGTATTAATAGTCTATTAGAAAATGCTAATATTTCTAAATCCATGGCTTATGCCTATGGAATAGAAAAACATATTGAATCAAATCAAAAGCCTTTGAATCTTGAAAAATCAATAAAAAAATACACCAAAAAATATTGTAATTATTCAGGGATTTTTATTTATGGGAATCGTGATGTAGTTGGAATTGATTCTCTTTTTTATTGTAAAATCCGATTTACAAATTTAGATATTCTTTCTGGGAATATTAATTTGGCATCCTCAAATCCATCAGGTAATAAATCATCTACTAATATACAAGAATTGGATATTCGTGATCCTGAAAACGTTGATTTTAGCATAAGGGAGCAAGCAAGCTTGGTGGCAGAATTTGTGCAGGCTACTATTCATTATTATAAAAAAGATTATCTTAAAACAGCAGAGATGCTAAAAGAATGTGCGACTAGACTAGACTCTAACAATAAAAAATATGTTTTCTATTGCTATTTTTTCCAGGGGAATAGCTATACCAAGATAGGAAACTATACCTTAGCAAAAGAAGCTTATAAAAAGGCGAATAGACTCATACCTGGTGACACTCTACTTTTACAAAATCTGCAAGGAGTTGAAGATGAACTTGACAAATTAAAAGAAAAGCCTGCCATTGTATCTACTAAGATTGAAATTCACAAGGGTACAGTTGATTCTTTGAAATGGGATGAACAAGGTCGTTTAACTGAAAGTTCTGCTATAATACTTGATTCTATTATTGGTTTTCTAGGGAAAAATATCGATTATCGTCTAATGCTTGGCTCAGACACCATCACTCTTAAAGTACTAAACCAATACAAAGAAAATAGGATGATAGGTTTTAATAAAAGAGCTTCTTCAACTCGGTTTAGTTTTGTAAAAGACAATAATACGGGCAAAAAACAAACTAATATAGTAGTTGCCCCCCCTAAACCTGAAAATCAAAATGTTTCTAATCGTGACAACTCTCCTGTTGTTATATCTTCTAAAATGATGATTGCTCGAAGTCTTTTCAAGCCAAATGAATCAGATCTTTTAATTAATTATTTAGAGGCATTAGATGATTCTATTCCATTATTTCCACAAAAAGAATTCATAATTAATGGTCATTCTGTCAATAGAATTGGTAACTCTCTGAATAATCTAATCTACGTAAAAGACCAATTAAAGAAATTAGAAATGAAACAATGTGGCTTAAGTTTAGTCCCAGAAGTAGTATTTAAGCTTGATCAATTAACTACCTTAGATATTTCAAATAATCAAATTAGTCAAATATCCCCTTCTATTGATAGGTTATCCAACTTAGAAAAACTTTTTTTAATTAATAATAAACCATTGGCAGATCTTCCAGAAAATATTATGAAGCTTATAAAACTAAAAAAGTTATATATTTCAGGAACAAGTCTTCATAAATCGGAGAAATCATTAGATTTTCTTTTTAAATTATTAAGAGCAATGCCTGCTAATTTTGAACTTTATGCAGATGGTGAACAAAAACAAGCATTAAAAAATAGAAATAAAAAAGAATATAAATCATTAGAAAATAAGATAAAGTAATATTACCCCTAAGATGCTACCTGCCCAACTTGTAATGATAATAGATTCGAGATTATCATATCCATAAATCTCGAGTTTAGATATTTGACTCAAGGGAATTGTGTTTATTCCGTTGGATGGGGTAAACACCCCCTTTATATAAATCTTTGCTGCTGGTTTTATATTTTTGCGATTATGTACTTTGACCCAATGTTCCTTATCTTTGTTATGATCTTCATCCTTGAATACCAAACTTTCAATCATTTTTAAATTATCAACATTGTCATCAGTATTTAAAAACTCAAAACTAAGTGTAGAATCAGTTAGGGAAATATTAGCAATATCGCTTTCTTGTAAATTTTCACCATAAGATATGATAACTATTTTTCTTTTTTTTAATTGAGTATTGAGTTTTCTAAGTTTTTGAGGATAGACTTTCAATTGCATGTGATTGGGTTCTTTGACTCGAACTCCATACAAAGCACAGCCAGTAATAAAAGAAGAAGATAACAAAATGAGAATCGTTTTCAAAAAATTCATTGTCCCTTAAAATTTTAATATTGCAATTGATTTGTGTCTAAATATTTATTTGCAATATAAAATAAGATTATAATACATCTCAAGTTTTACAAGGTTGTTTATGCAATTTATTTTCCCAAATGCTAAACCTTTGCCAAAATCCTGTTCTAAAAATACGGAAGAACCAAATTTCAAAACACTTTTAACCTGATGTATTCTCAAAAAGGCTTTGGAATAGCTTTTCAAAGTTTTGGTCGGTGAGTTCTTCGGTAATCAGGCGTGGTTCAGAGAATTGTAAAGTACCGTTGGAGTAACGTTGTAAATAATCCATATAGTTGGCAATCCATTGACCATCCTGACTTTTGACGACTACTTTTTCCCGAAGCTTTTGCGCTCCGTCTTTAAGGTTTTTTTCAATTTGATGTGATACATAAGCTATGGTATCACTGCCGTTATTAATCAAACGACGAGCTATGTTTTGACGTTCAGCAGAAAATTTTATTTTGATGTTTTTTTCATCGAATACAATTAAGCCAATGCTCAATTTATCTCCTGAGATATGGTTTGGGACAATTTTGATAAGTGTGTAATAACTCTTAGGCATATTCGTCTAAATGTTCAAAAAAATAATTGATTACCTGTTGATTTCTGTTTTCATCAAAAAGAAAATGAACCAGGCTTTGATGATCCTCAGTGTCAAGTTCAAATTCAGTCGGAATATTTTGTAATATTTGATGAAAAACCGCTTTACTTTCCTCTACTTTTTGGAAGAAAAAGTCTTTACTCATTTCTCTAAATTCGCTTTTTCTTGCCTTTCCCTGAAGAATTTCTTTGGCAAGATCAGTCTCCAGAATATTATCATTAAAGCCTTGTGAAACCCCCCAATTTACGTCTATATTTTTGTAAGGAAGTGTAAGAAATGTAAAAGCATGGTCAATAGCAAATATTTTAGTGCCTTTATCCGTAATTTGCAATAATAAATTCGGGTTGGAAGGTTTACGATCATCATTTTCTACCCAAATGTCAAAGCAGGCAATTTTCCATAAATCTTCTGCATTGATTAGTTTTTTTACATCATCAATATCATATTATTTGGAATTTATTAAATTTTTTTAAAAAATACATATACAGGTCTAAAAAGAGGGAGAAGCAGCGTGTTGATAACTCAGCATTTAAGCGTGTGCTGCCACCCAAACCTCGCCATCTTCATAAATTTCTTTTTTCCAGATCGGTACTACCTGCTTAAGGGTATCAATCAAAAACTCACAGGCTTCAAAAGATTCTTTGCGATGTGGTGTGGATACAGCCACCACTACGGCGATTTCACCAATGGATAATTTGCCAATGCGGTGGTGCATCGCAATTTTCTCAATAGGCCATTTTTGGCGGGCTTCTTCACTGATTTCTTCCATCTTGCGGATGGCCATCGCTTCGTAGGCTTCGTACTCCAGAGAGACTACGTGTTTATTTTGGCTGTGATTGCGTACCGTTCCGATAAATACAGCTACCGCCCCTGCTTTATCCGACTCTGCCAGTCGGATGACTTCCTGCGGGTCAAGTGCTTGATTGCTAATTTTATAATTCATAAGTTCCTGATTTTGTATGTTTGAACTCGATTCCTTAATTCCCTTAATTCCCTTAATTATTTTAATTCCCTTAATTCCCTTAATTCCCTTAATTATTTTAATTCCCTTAATTCCCTTAATTCCCTTAATTCCCTTAATTCCCTTAATTCCCTTAATTCCCTTAATTCCCTTAATTATTTTAATTTCCTTAATTCCCTTAAAACTATCCCCCACTGACGGGTGGAATGACAGCAATTTCATCATCAGAGCGAAGAATGGTATCATCTTCTCCGTAGTCGGTATTGACGGCCACCATGAGGGTACGGAGTCGTGCAAGGTCTGGAAGTACGGTAAAAAGTGTTTGTTTGAAATCTTTGATGGTGGCACTTTCTTCTAACTCGATTTCCAGGGTGGAGCTACCGGCCATTTCACGGGCGATGCCAAAAAGTTTGATTTGTAATTTCACGAAATAATGTTTTTATTCAATGACCAAAAATACATAAAATTGGTTCTTTAATCAAGAGTTTTGATTTTGTTAGAAATTAGCCTAATAAGGTATGTTGTTCAAAACCAGAGGAATTGTAATTAATTATTTCAAATATAGCGAAAGCTCGATCATTGTTCGGATTTATACCGAGGAGTTGGGTTTACAATCGTATATTGTCAATGGAATTCGCTCGAGTAAATCCAAAAACAGGATGGCTTTTTTCCAGCCGCTGACTATGCTCGAGTTGGTGGTATATTTTCGGGAAGATCGTGCGAAGATCAATCGGATTTCGGAGCATCGCTGTAGATATGCCTTCCAGAGCATTCCTTTTGACTATCGGAAGTCCGTGGTAGCGATGTTTATCATGGAGATTCTCACCAAAACGCTCCAGGGGGAGATCAAAAACCCGGATTTATTTGAGTTTATAGATACTTCCTTGCTGATTTTCGATCAAATGACCGAGGACTATGAGAATTTTCATTTGGTTTTTTTGCTCAAACTAACTCGGTATCTTGGTTTTGCTCCTCAAAATAGCGAAGATATTTTTGAACAAATCGCTTCGTCTAGGCATAGCTCTTTGTATCATCCATCCAAACAAGCATGTGGGAGCGTATTAGATCGCTTACTGAGGGCAGATTATAGTGAAAAAATCAAGATTTCTGGTAAACAACGCAGTGAACTTATTGATTATATCCTGGAATATTTTCAGATTCATATAGAAAACTTTCAAGTGATAAAGTCTTTGGAAATTATCCGAGTGATGAATCACTAGAAAATGTGCCTAGTCCGTATTTAAGTGCCATGGCTTGGCTCAGGTTTTCAAGAATTAACTATCTGAAAATTAATGAAAAGTTTTGTGACTTTATGCTTTAACAAGAGTCATAAGGTTACTTAACCAAATAAACACTATGTCTATGCGAGATCAGGAAAAAGACCGGGATAAGCTTGAGGATATTCTATATATTTTAAAGACAAACAAACCCCACGGTGCTTTAGACTGGGAGACAGTCGGGGAGGAGATCAGAAATAGTTTTGATCATTTATCAGATTATCAAAAGCAAACATTGTTAAATTCTTTGAGCCTGATTATTCATTCTAAAGATCAACTCAATAATGCACGTATTTTTTTGAATAAATTCAAATCTACTACCGATACAAAGGACAAAAAAGAAGAGTAATTGATCACATACTTCGCCCAAATTATTTTAGAAGAATTCAAAGATGCCGTAATAAAGCCCTGTGCTTCTTGAAAATTGATTAATATCCGCTTTTTAATGTCTATGTAATGATTTCCTAGAACAGCAAATGATAAAAATCAGTTAGAAACACTAAATATTGCTGCTGTCTAATTTTAATATTTCTTCTTATGCAGATTGATCATAAAATAGCCATTATTCGGTTGCTGAGGACTATACAACTACAATATAATCAAGATTCGGATAGGATGCAGACCTGGCTGGATTTTGAAAAAAAAGTAAGCCTTGAAATCGATAGTTATTCCCTAAGTCATAAGCTTGCTTTGTTTAAATCTCTGAAGTTATTTCTTAGATCGGTGCAGCAAATTCAGACGGCCAAACACGTGATCGCTCAAACAGACCATATCATAAACCGATAACTTTCAGGAAAAAAAAACTTTCCGACCTTTTTCTCGATCTAGCCTTTTTGAAAGCCTTAATACGAATGCCCTGGTTGATTTCTAGGAATGAATCTGACCTGCCATTCCTTCAACATAAGCTTAAAATCCTAGTAAAAATCAATCAATCAGATGTTTCAGCTTCGGGAGGAGTGCTATCAGATTTTTGAGGGCTTTGAGATTTTTTAAGCCTGCCTGCGTCTCTGAGGGCATTATAAATGATCCATTCCAATTGCCCGTTAATGCTCCTAAATTCATCAGCCGCCCATTTCTCAACTGCTTCCATGGTTTCCGGTCTTAATCTAAGCACAAATCTCTTTGCATCTTCTTTTCCTTCTTTAGCCATACGAATATTGTTTTAAAATATAAAAGTTTCAAGGTTTTATTTAATATTTCCTTGAAACTTGTAAGTTTTTATCTAGTTTTATATCAGAATAGACAGGGGTATCCACCTTATTTTGAAGCCCTCGAGAAATTCGGTTTTGAAACCAATTTATTTGCTAAAGGGCTTTTATGAAACTGTCAGTTCCGTGAAAGCCGAGAAAAACAATTACTGATTCAAAGTACCGGTATTAATCACGGGGCTTGCGTCTTTATCTGAGCAAAGAACCACCATCAGATTACTTACCATAGCCGCTTTTTTGTCTTCGTCTAAGTAAATGATTTCTTTTTTGCTGAGTTCGGCCAGTGCCATTTCTACCATGCCTACAGCTCCTTCTACGATCTTCTGGCGGGCTGCTACAATAGCAGTGGCTTGTTGTCTGCGAAGCATAGCACTGGCAATTTCGGTGGCGTAAGCCAAATAACCGATACGAGCCTCGATCACTTTGATTCCGGCAATAGATAACCTTTCGGCTAATTCACTTTCCAGACGATGGTTTACTTCATTCATTCCTGAGCGTAGCGTAATCTCGTTATGATCTTCAAAGTTGTCATAAGGATAAGCTCCGGCTAATTTTCGGACGGCAGCATCGCTTTGGATACGTACAAACTGCTCATAATCGTCTACATCAAAGGCCGCTCTGAAGGTATCTTCTACTTGCCATACCAGAATGATACTGATCATGATGGGGTTTCCGTGCAGGTCGTTTACTTTGAGCCTTTCACTCTCGAAGTTTCTGGCTCTTAGAGAGATAGAGTTTTTCCCAAAGAATGGATTTGCCCAGAAAAAACCATTTAACTTGACCGTTCCGATATAGCTTCCAAATAAAATCAGCACCTTAGAGCTATTGGGATTTACTATGAAAAAACCTGCCAGCAAAAAGGGGGAAATCAATGCTAAAATAACCAGCAGAACCACCCAAAGGGCGTCCGGGCTTAGGGTCTGAGAGGTAAGCCCTGCAATAATACCTCCTATACTTCCAAACATAATTAATAGGATGATCAACATACCATATCCAGATAAGGGTTTATAGTTTTTATCTTTCGAGTTATTCATAATAATAAAATTTTGATATTGTTTTGATGTTATAAAATTATGAGTAATTACGGTCTAAAACAAATATATGTTTGATTTTTTTCTGAAAATCTTTAGAAACCTCAAAAAAAAGCTTTTGTTTTTTGTCAAAATAATATTAAAATGTGATTAAAATAATGTTATATTTTTATCAAAAAATAAATTATCAAGTAAATTTCTTGCTTGAAATAGTTAAAAAGTACAACTTTGTGTATAATAAATATAATCATGACCCAGGAAAGAATCAGTGTTTTTGATATTTTTAAAATTGGTGTAGGTCCATCGAGCTCTCATACGATGGGTCCTTGGCGTGCTGCCCAATATTTTATTCGGGATTTGAAGCAAAAAAACATCCTAGAGCAGGTGAATCGGCTGGAAATACAGCTTTATGGCTCTCTTGCCAAAACTGGGAGAGGACACGGTACAGACATAGCCGTGATGCTGGGGCTAAGTGGAGAAGATCCCGTTACGATTGATACCCGGATGATTCCATCCAAAATTCAACAAATCCAGGATGAAAAAAGGCTTTTTTTGGATGCACATTTCCCTATATATTTTAATTATGGCACAGACATAGATTTTAAATTTCAGGAGAGCCTGCCTTATCACCCCAATGGTATGACTTTAAAAGCTTACTGGAATACAGATTATACAGTAGAAGAAACTTATTATTCTATTGGCGGTGGTTTTGTGGTCAAAGAAGGAGAAATGAATATGAGTGAAACTGTCTCCATTCCTTATCCCATTGATACAGCTCAGGATTTACTCGATTGCTGCCATACACATCAAAAAGCCATCTGGGAGGTTGTCTGGGAGAATGAGAAATACTGGCGGGGTGAATCCAAAATCAGAGAAGATTTATGGCGCATCTGGCTTGAGATGAAAGCATGTGCTTTTAGAGGCTGCCATACCGAAGGCACTCTTCCTGGAGGGCTTCGTGTGAGTCGCCGTGCCTACGACCTTAATACAAAGCTGCTTGGTAGGTCTCCTGACTATACCCCGGATCAATGGCTGGATCACATCCGAAATTGTAAAAAAACATTTCAGGAAGTGTCCAAGTGGATTAGTTGCTTTGCGCTGGCTGTCAATGAAGAAAATGCCTCTTTTGGTCGGGTCGTCACGGCTCCTACCAATGGTGCTGCCGGGGTGATTCCGGCGGTATTGCTTTATTATGTTTGTTTTTGCGAGGAGGTGAAAGAGGATGATATACTTAAATTTTTACTGGTTGCCGGAGAATTCGGCAGTATTTTCAAAAAAGGGGCAACAATCTCGGCAGCGATGGGTGGCTGTCAGGCTGAAATCGGCGTTTCCTCGGCCATGGCCGCTGGGGCACTTACAGAATGCCTGGGAGGAAACCCTGACCAAGCCATGATGGCTGCTGAAATTGCCATGGAGCACCATTTGGGGCTGACCTGTGACCCGATTGGAGGATTGGTACAAATCCCCTGCATTGAACGCAACTCTATGGGAGCCATCAAAGCCATTACTGCGGCCAATATTGCCCTCGAGAGCGATCCTGCCAAAGCACGCGTATCACTGGATGCTGTAATCAAAACTATGTGGGATACAGCCTTGGACATGAATGCCAAATATAAAGAAACTTCCGAAGGAGGCTTGGCCGTTAATATTCCGATCAATGTGATTGAGTGTTAGTGCTTGGGTGTATTCCCTAGGGTTTGGGCTGTTGGGTTTTTGCCCTGATTGCAAATCCGAAATGGCGAAGAGATGTTGTAAGCATCCTAAGCTTTCATGTCTTGCCTTAGATCAAAAAAAAGGTGAAAAATATGAATGGTTTTTTCGTTGTTTCGGAGGTGTTTGGATTGAAAACTAAGATGGCGGTCTGCACATTGTTTTGCGAGCCAATTTTCTATGTCTGTTGTAGGGTGGAAGTCTTTGACTTTATTTTTGAGATTTTAGACAATTTTTTCGGGATTACCTGCTACGATAAAACCTAACATACCAGCAAAATCATCTTTTTCAGCGTATTTTAATTCTATAAACCTTCTGAGGCCTTCTTCAATGTATTTTTTGTCAGCGAATTTAAGAATTTTGCATTCTAATACAAATTCAAATCCAGACATAGAAAAACTAATATCTGTTTTTGATTTTTCTGTTTCAGAAATATCTTGCCTTCTTTCAGAATCTAAAAAGAGAAACTTTTCAGTTGTAAACTGCTTAATTTTGGTGTTTTGTGTCTTCAAATAATATACTAAACTATCTCTAATCTTTTCTTCCAATGAGAGAGAGACTTCCATAGAAGAAATAGCCTCTATGATTCCTTTTAGTATAAGGTTTTCCATAAAATCCATCGAGCCTTGATAGCCCATAGCACGAAAAGAAAAAACAAGAATTTCATCAAGGGAGAAAATCATAGCGAGTAATCGGTTTGGTGTATTTTTTGACGCTTATCTAAGGCGAGCAACATCAAAGCTGCCAAATTACGGGCATCATTACTTGCATTTTCAGCTTGCCAGTTGTCTATTTGGGAAGTTTCTATCAGGTATATGCCTGTGAGGGTATCAAAAATGAGCATTTTTTCGGAGTGTTTATCTTGAATTTCGGATTCGGCTTCTTGCAAATTGTGAAGTACATATTTTTGTTGCTCCTCTGAATAAATAATTTCTACTTGTTTTGTCTTGCAAATTTGATCCAGGTCAAACTCTTCGGGAATGATTTCATCATTTTGTGCCTCCAATAGAGGAAATGTAAGTTTGAGAATCGTAAACTGTTCTTGAATCTGAAAAGAAAAGTCCAGCCCAAGCTCTTGCCTCATCATCAGACTAAAACCTTTTCTGAATTTGTCGGCATACACCTGCAAAATCCCTTTGCTTAGTTTTTCAGTAGCTTCCCCCTCCCCATGCTTAAAAGGCTGTGCCATCAAAGCAATGATTTGATAAAGAGAGGCCAGATACGCTTGTGGAATGTATTGCAACTCCTGCTTAATGGCTTCCTGATAGTCTATTGAGTTTTCCATATTATGTTTTTTTTTGTTTAAAGATACGAAAAATTTAGAAAACCTTAACTTTTCTAAATCTCTAAGATTTGGAAAATTTTTGGCTTTTCCCTTGGTCTATGGCGTATCATAGCCTTCAGACGATTGAGTTTTGGGTATTAGTTATTGGGTTTTTGCTTTGACGTAAGAGTCAATTCGGAACAAAAATCTTTCCCAAAACCCAAAGGGCAATACTGATTAGCCGGACATTTACGTGGCTCAGACTAAAAAGATGATCCCGGTATATTGCCGGGATTTTTTGTGGGTTTATCTATTAGACTTCACTTCAGATTAATCTCAAAATCATGTAAATCCTGCTTTAAAATTGATAACTTTGCAATTGAATTAAATCCAATAGGCATTTTATATGAGTTTAAGGAAAATTGCCGGGCTGGTATATCTGGTCTGCTTGTTGGCTTGGGGGCAGTTGGCTTTTGCCCAAAGCATCGTCATCCAGGGAAAAGTAATTGATGCCAAATCAGGAAATCCATTAATTTTTGCCAATATCATCATCAATGGGGGAGCCTATGGTACCACTACGGATATTGACGGTGAGTATCGGCTTACGGTTCCCTCAAACCAAATCAAAAAAATAAGTTTTAGCTATATAGGTTATCAAACTTTTGATTACCCGATCAATACACCAGAAGACCTACAGCCTTTCCAACGCTTTCAGACTATTCGCCTCGTGGAAAAACCCTCCGAACTTGCCGAGGTAGTGGTAGAGTCAGGTGAAAACCCTGCCAATCGGATCATTCGCGAAGCTGTAAAAAACAGAAAAAAGAATGACCCTGAAAAAATAGCTTCTTTTCAATACAATGCTTATCATAAATTTTTGGTGACTATTGAAGAAAAAAGTGCCACAAAGGATACGGCGCAAATTATTGCGCAAACCGTAGATTCTTCGGAAATTAATTTACTCAATCACCTAAAGACCCATCATCTTTTTATTGCCGAATCAATTACTGAGCGAAAGTACATCGCCCCTGATTTTAACAAAGAGACCGTATTGGCCAATCGCATCGGAGGGCTTAAAAATCCGGGTTTTATAGCAGTAGCTACCGATTTTCAACCTTTTTCGTTTTATAAGGATTTTATCTCCTTGATGAATATTAACTATCTGAACCCGGTGAGCCCAGGGAGTACCGAAAAATATTTTTTTGCCATAGAAGATACTACTTATTATGGAAGCGATACCGTGTTCATCATTTCTTTTGAGCCTTATCCCGACAAAAACTTCGACGCACTAGCGGGAATGCTCTATATCAATACAAATCAGTATGCCATTCAAAATGTGGTGGCTTATTCCAATGATCCCGAAGCTATGGTTGGGTTTAAAATAGAGCAACGTTATGAAAAATTGGACGATTATTATTGGTTTCCGGTACAATTTCAAGCAGATATTGTTTTTAACGAAATCCGTGTGTCAGATCGCAAACTCAAAGGCTTCACCCGTACTTACCTCAAGGATATTCAAATACACCCGGAGCTTAGGAAAAAAGAATTTGATGAAGTGACCCTCGATATTGATACCCAGTTGGCAAATCGCCCTGCTGAATACTGGCAGAAATATAGGGTCAATCCGCTTGAACCCAAAGACATGAAAACCTATACCTATTTGGATAGCCTGGGGATTAGGATGAAAATGGATAAAATTGTAAAGATCTCTGAAGCATTTTCTTATGGGCGTTACCCTATTGGGAAGTTCGACTTGGACTTAACCAATATACTCAAAGTCAATCGTTTTGAAGGGCTAAGACTGGGGGCTGCATTTTTTACAAACTATCGATGGAGCGAGCGTTATACTTTGGGAGCATATACTGCTTATGGAACCAAAGACGGACGGTTTAAATATGGATTTTCAGGAGAGGTTGCCCTGGAAGATCGTTTTGATATTCGGATTGGATTAAAATATAAAGATGATGTGCTAGAGCCTGCCAATGTATATTTTTTGGAAAACCAACCCTTATTTGGAAACCAAGCCTTTAGGTATTTTCTTACAGAAAGGATGGACAAATTCAAGCGGGCGGATATCTACGCCTTCTGGCGACCAATGCGTGATTTTCAGATGCAAATCGGACTGAATACACAAGAAATGAGTCCTTTATATGATTATCATTTTCAAGCATTACCACAAGATGAACTACTCAATCGCTTTCGTTTTTCGGAGTTTAGCCTACAAGTCTATTATGCCAGAGGGCAAGAGTATATTGGGCTGAATAAACGCAAATTGTTCGTCAGATCCGCTTCACCAATCATTAGCTTTAATTATATCAGAGGAGGAGAATTTTTGGGTGGCAAATATGATTATCATAAGCTAGAAGGGAAAATACAGTATAATCTGTTGCTTAGAAGCCTAGGAGCTTCCGAATTTCAGCTCGAAGCTGGAATGATTAAAGGGGATGTGCCCTACTCTATACTCTATCAGGGCAGAGGTCTGACACGCCAAGTACCCCTGACAGTAGATCACTATTTTCAAACCATGGAGCTTTATGAATTTTTGTCGGATAGGTATGTCTATCTGTTTTATATCCATCATTTTGGACAATTGCTTTATAAATCAAAATCTAAAATATTCAAGCCGGAGCTTTCACTGGCACAAAACATAGGCTGGGGAAACCTCAGTCATCCAGAATCACATCAAGGAATTGATTTTAATACCTTGGATCGTGTATATTATGAAAGTGGATTGTTAATCAATCATATACTAAGATTCAAATATCTCAATGTGGCTTACATGGGTTTGGGAGCAGGTGTTTATTTTCGTTATGGAGCTTATGCCAGGGATAAATTCAGAGATAATGCCTTTTTTAAAATTACCACCTCATTTTCTTTTCGTTAAGAATATTCTTAAACAATTCCTGGTTTTAAATATTTAAAATACTTATATTGAACAATAATATAGCTAATATATTCATCTTTCATCTTAATACATCTTACTTATGTTTGAATTTTATCTGACTATCATGGATAGTATTGCCAAAGCACAAGAACACTCTTTTCAAGTCAAATTCAATAAATTAGTGTATGCCGAAGAGGAACTTAGCTCTGATGAAAAATTCTACCTCCTGGGAGAAATGCAAAAACGCTGGAATAAATTTGCCGATAAAGCCAATAAAAAATAATCATCCGGTTTTTTTTATGAGGACTTTATCTTAAGCTTTATCAAGCCTTGATTCCATTAATTTTTAGCGAAAAGTACAAATACTGCCAAAATATCCACAAACTTACCATACCAGGTATATCCTCAAAACTGAAAACCAAACCTCGCGAAAGCACCCAATTTAAATTTTTTTGCGTATGTAATGTATGTATGCATTAATAAAAATTCCCAAAGCTCGTTCTTATTATAAAACCACAATTTGGTTTAATTTTGTGAGGTCACAACACAAAACATTTTCCATAATGATCATAATTGTAGAACAATAAGACTTCAACATGCGACATAAGCTACTTCCTATATTATTTTCCATTTTATTGATTGGTCGGTTTGCATTTAATGTCCAAGCCCAGGCACCTGCGCTTTGCTCTGCCGCACAAGTACTGACCATAGGTAGTTGTAATGTAGATTTCAACATCAACAATACCATTGCTCCTACTGCGGATTCCTGTGCAAGCATATTTACAGGGCTTCGCAACGGATGGGCAAGATTTACAGCAACTTCCTCTGCCCCTGTAACCATCCAATACAGCAATCTAAGCACTACACTTGATGCAGCAATCAGCATTTATCAAGGTTCTTGTACTGGCGGGGCACTAGTGCAATGTGTAAATTCTTTGGTAGGACCCGGTACAGAACAAGTCACCATCAACGCATCAAAGGATACGGTCTATTTTATCAAAATTTCTAACCTGACGGATGCCGCTCAAATTCTCCCCGGTAAGATTTGCCTCCAAAACGGGTACGGGAATCAAAGTGATCTATGCGCCAACGCTCAGGAAGTGACCCTAAATACCTGTGGTTTGGAAATCGACATTACTTCCGCACTCATCAATCAAGAAGGATTGGCTGCTCCCGCTTGTGTAGTAGGCACCGTGCAATTGGATGCCTGGGTAAAATTTGATGCTCAATTGGGGCAATTTATCCAACTTACCTATTTAAGCCAAGACAAAAATGCAGCAATTGCAGTATATCAGGGTGTTTGCGGCAACCTTAACCTGTTGGGATGTGCAGATGCAATCAATGGTGCGGGTAAAGAACGAATATTATTTCAAGTACCTTCAGACGGCACATATTACCTACGCCTGATGAACTTGGAAGATACCGAATCATTGGCTGCTAATCTATGTATCCGAGAAGTCAGAGAAAGAGATGATTGTAGTCTGGCAGCCACTGCTCCCGCACTCAATCTGGGAGATTGTAATGTCCCTCTCGATGTACTTGCTAGTTTTGGTTCGGTATTTACTGATGACAACGGCTGCGCTTCAGGCAATAAAGATGCCTGGATCACCTACACCGCCACCACAGATAGTTCGTTACGTTTGGATTATGCGTCTACCAATGGAGGGCTACCAGATCTAGTGGTATATGAAAATTTCACCTGCGGTACTACAGTAGCTCCTATAGCCTGTGCGGTGAATGGAGGCAATAGTTTTACTTCTTTGACTTTTGATGCCATTGCAGGGCGAACCTACTCCATCAAGGTAATCAGTAGTAATGGTGCTTCTGTAGAAGGCGTGATCTGTCTTTATGGACAGACCAAAACGGGCTCCGACTATTTTTTTCAAGCCAATCTCCTGGATATCGACGGCAGTGACTGTACCATCCCCCTGAATGTTGAACCGAGTTTTAATGCACACGGAGGCGCGCCCCTAGCAGACCCATTGAATATTTCCTGCTCCGGTACTTCTCAGGCAGATGCCTGGGCTAGGTTTGAGCTGCCGACTTCCGATACGCTGATTATTGAATACGATAATACCACCAATAATCTGGATGAAGCCCAAAATGTAGCTTTGGTAGTTTATAAAGGGGAAAAAGTAGACACGGTTGATTTTAGCAGCACTCCTTATATAAAAGATAACTGTACAGCCCTCAATCTGCCCGCCGACGTGACTCCAGGCAATACCTATATTGAAAATATTACGATTAGCAATGGAATTGTAGCCGACTTTACTGCTTCGGGAGATTATGATTCTTCCTGTAATCCCCTTTTTGATACAGCCGAAGGAGATGCCTGGGCAGTTTTTCAGGCACAGGCAGGAGTGCCTTTTACCGTTGTGTTTACTTCGGCAAGTATTGGAGATATTGAACTAGAAGTATACAAAGGCAACAATTGTGCGGGCTTGGCACTCATCAGCCCCACAGAGGCGGTCAGCCCCAATGACCTGGGTTGTAACAAAACCCAAAACCTGACCGAAGTAAGCATCAATCCTAGCGGAAACGATTTGTATTTTATCCGAATGCTAAAATTTACACCTGGTGCTTTTACTGGTAATTTGGCAATTTTAACTGCTCTCCAGGAGTTAGGCTGCCGAGATGACATCGGAGAAGGGAAGGAATCATTCACTTTGTTTGAAAACGGTACTACCACAGATCAGGTATACTACATCCGCATCGCAAATATCAGCACAGGTACTTTGAATGGAGTCACAGGTAATCTTTGTATTCGCCCCCCAGTAGAACCCAGAGATTTGTGTAGTACGGCTGATAATTTTAATAATGGAGGGTGTAGCAGTGCCTTTAATATCACTACAGCTTTAGATGAATTGGAAGATATACAGGAACCTGCCTGTGTGGATGCAAATGGCACTAGAGATATTCTGGGAGATGCCTGGGCTAGTTTTACGGCCACTTCTAATAATTATACCATCGAGTACGCACATACTGGTGCAGACATAGCCATTGCGATTTATAAAGGGAGTTGTGGAAACCTAAGTTTGATTGCTTGTGCCAATACAAGTGCGGCTTTAAATGGACTCGAGAAGCTCAGGGCAAATACCGTAGAAGGTCTACAGTATTATGTCCGAATTATGAGCCTGGATGCAAGTACCGCAACCGGAGCACTTTGTATTCGTGAAACAGAAGAAAGTGATGTCTGTGATATCAATACCATCCAGCGAATTTTCTCAGGAGATTGTAATATCAGACTGGACGTTCCCGCAGATTTTACCAACAACGGAGCGGCTCTTCGGGATGTCACTGCTCCCGGAATGCTACCAAGCCATTATAGCACATTTGTTGCCCCTGACTTTACCTGCGACCCTGATACCACAAACACAGGCACTCCCGGAACGAACATGCCTAGGGTTCCTGCCAGAGATTCTTGGATCAGTATGGTCGGCAACGGTGAAGTAGTCACCTTACAATATCAAAATAACCACGACGGTGTTAGCGAAATCAGCGACCCTGCCATAGTTGTATATACGGCTTTGCTAGATAAAGGACCCATAGATTGTAGCGTCGGTATCAATGGTGCTGGCAACATCGGTAATGAATACGCCTGTGTAGATAAAGTCAAAACCTCTAGCCGCCAAACCGAAAGCCTTACCTTCCTGACTAGCCCTGGAAGGCAATATCTTATCAGGATTATGGACATGGCTAGCTCGGTGACTGGAATGTCAGGGAGTCTTTGCCTATCTGACGGCGAGCAAGATTACACCACCTGCGCTCAAGCAGATACCGTTAGCCTGGGGCAATGTAGCATCCAGATCAATGTGACTTATGATGCCGCCTGTAATCTACCCGGCGGAGCCGCTGATTGCCCCGGAACTAGCTGCCAGTCTGATGTCTGGGCTGTATTTCAAACTCCTGACTCCACCGGAGTACCAGGAACTCTTCCGGCAGATAATATCACCGTAGAATATGACAATTCAGGAAATAGCAATGATATTTTCACAGAACCTGCCGATGTGGCACTTGCGATTTACCGAGGAACTTGTGGTGCGCTTACCTTAGTAGCTTGTGTGGATAATTTCGGACCTGGAGTAGAAGGTATTGAAAGAATCAACTTCAATGTGGCTGCCGACGGGGACGAAACCTATTATATTCGTTTTATCAATCAAACCGCCGGAGCAACAGCCTTCGGGCGATTATGCCTTTTTTACGGCAAAGATATTGCCCAGGAGCTCTGTAGCACACCTGCTTTTATCGGCGATTTAGATGGTGAATGGAAAAGCTTTGAAGTACCCTCCAACTGGAGTACGGCCATCGTCCCAAGTGCAGATATCCAAGACCCTTCCTGCGTCATAGAATCTTCTACCAGTATTCCAACTACTTCTTTCCCGTTGGTCAAATCTCAGGGATGGTTTCAGTTTGAAGTTCCAGCCGGAAGTACACAAAGTTTCTCCGCAGTAACTATCCAATATGATAACGAGGATTTTGTAGACGGTGACCCACAAAATGCTGCCCTCGCCGTGTATACCGTTCCCAATGGAAGCGCACCCAACTGCGGGCTTTTGTCTAGCTTCAATGGCACTGGCGCAGCCAACGCCTTTGCCAACATTGCCGATTACAGCAACCCCGGGGGCTTATTCCTGCTCGATTGTGTCAATAGTGTTTGGGAAGGTACAGAATCACTTTCACTCTCCATTCAGGACGGTAGAACGTACTATGTAAGAATTATGAACGTCAGTGGGAGCAACCCTCCCGAAAATATGCCCGGTAGAATTCGGGTTTTCCCTTTCGCTCCTTGCCAAATCGGTGCTGAATTAGTAAAAGATGGTACTTTTGAAAATTGGGGTGCTATCAATGATGCAAGCTCCCCTGCTACCTCCTCTACAAACTATGCCGATATGGACGGCTGGATACATACCAACCCGCGATTCAGGTTATATGGCACCGATAAGGCCGTTATGAACAGCTATGCACGATTTGCCACAGACTATGGCTATATTAGCGACCAAGGTGAGGTAACAGGGATAAATACACAGGCAAATCTATGGGCTAAAAGAACCGAAATGCGTACTGAGGGAATTTATTCGGTCACACATACCGCTTGGAATTATAAAAAGAACTGGTTCTGCTATGGCCACGGGTACTCAGGCTATGGAGGCGGATTAGATGAAAGTGCCTCTTCTGGAGTTTTTGCCAATCTAGATCCCAATTATTGTGTCTCAGGCCCTGGAGCAAGTAGCGAAGCCTGCCTGGAAGATGTCATTAACCCCACTACTGGGGTATTTGGAACTCCCCAACCAGGACTTCCTGCCCTAATCCCAACGGCTGAGGACGCAAATTTTATGCTGATTAACGGATGGTTTCCTGATGAAAACCTCTACGACCCCGGCAAAATCTGGTGCCAAACCATTGACCGTAGTCCTAGCAGTGTAGGCAAAGTAGGTTATTATATATTTTCTATCTGGTTTCAAAATGTAAAAAGTGCAGATCAGATCGGGGAAGTTCCTCAATTGCGCATGACCATCTGTGATATGGCAGACCCTACCACAGGTCAAATCCCCCCTTCGTCTGAATGGCTGACACTGACTCCTCAGACAGGCGACTCGCTGCTTTTGCCGGGTATTACCAAAACATATAGTAGTATTCCTAACCCGGACAATTCGGTGCCTACCGTGCATATCCCTGAACCACCCAATAGTGCCGATATGACTATACCTGCACCAAGAACCAGCAATTCTTTTGCTTTTGGAGCCGCCATGCCTTGTAATGCTGCCGGAGAGCCCAATAATGCCCGACTCAAAGTACTGGGTTCTTCTTTCTTTTTAGAGCAAAATCCCGATCAGTGGCAGATCATACGTTGTATTTATCGGGCACCGGCAGACGTGGAGGAGTTTAATATTTGTGTCGAGAATCTCTCTATTACTAAAAATGGAAATGACTTTGCCATTGATGATATTTCATTCCGCGAATGCGAAGACCCTGACGTAAATGCCTTTGAAAATTTATTGCGCGGCGGGGGTTGCGAACTGGCCGACTCACCCGAAGTAATAGGCCCAGGAGCTAATTTAAGGGCTGAAATCCTGGACTTTAGTGGGAAGATGATTCAAAATCAGGTTTTTTTGAATTGGCTGACCTTGCTGGAAGATAATCTGAGTCATTTTGAAGTGCAACGAAGTGCTAATGGAAAGGATTTTACAACAATCGGAGAGGTAAATTCATACAATAATACAAGTACACTATCGGAATACAATTTTGTAGATCAAACTTTCCCTCGGACAGTAAACTATTTGTACTATCGCTTAAAGATTGTTAATAAAGAAAATAAATACCGCATCGGCAATGTAATTCGTGTAGCTGTGAATCAATCCAAAGAAATACCTTTGCAATTGATCCCTAACCCGGTGAACCGTGGCGACGTGGCTACCGTGAAATTTACAGCAGCTACGGGTTATGCAGGTTTTATACTCAGCGATGTGATGGGGCATAAAATTCAACATAAAATTATCTCTACTCAGGAAGGAGATAATACCATTGAGCTAAATACAGCCGTTTTACCCTCCGGAATTTATATTTTGAAAATTACACTCGATAACGGCCAATCCTTTTCTGGTAAACTATTGATCATTTAGTTCAAAAAGAGATTTTTATTCCCTTTCTGAAAACCCGCACAAAAGCGGGTTTTCTTTTTAATCCTTACATCAGAAATATATAGCATTTCTTTTTAGATACTTTTTGATAAATATTCTTACTTCTTCATGACATTCAAAGCGCATCAAGAAGTAAGAAAGAAGTTATATTCAAACTAAAAAATCACTTCAATCTTTTTAATTAATTGATTATCAGAAATATACATACTTGGGTTTAAGAATTAGATCGGTATTTTGCCCCCCTTGTAATCCATAACAATGTGTAAAGCTCTTCGTTTTCCTAAGCGAGATATACAGCTTGTAATGGTTTCATCAAATCAGTGAAGCGAATATTGGAAAAATATCCAATATTTGTAGTATTGAGTTTTAATCAACAAAATGACAGTGAACACAAAAACTTATACCCTAAAATTCTCAATAGGATTGTTTATATGCTTTTCCCTGATACTGGGGAATTTTCAATGGTCTCGAGCACAAACAGACAACTGTGCCGTTGGTGCCATTCCTCTGGCGAGCAGTGATTTTTTAAATCAATCATTTGATGTACCCGTTGGATTTCTCAACAGTGGGGCTGGCAATCCATCCTGTGGCGCAGGCACACCTAATCATGATGCCTGGACAGGTTTTGTTGCCCCTCAATCAGGTAATTATGTGATTCAATATACTACGCTATCTGAGAATGCCATCATTACCGTTTATACTGATAATGGTACAGCCTGTACAGGACTGACAGAAATATCCTGTGTAAATAATATCAACACCGCTGGTACAGAATCTACTATTATCAATGTAAATGTAAATAAAAGAGTTTATATCAGAATTTCTACTGAGACAGCCTTGGCTTCGGATATGATTGGCTGGATGAGTGTTTTTAAAGGAACTCCTTTACCTGCGGACTTGTGTCTTTCTGCATCTGAAATTTTTGTTGGAGATTGTGATGTAGATTTTGAAGTCGGCGCAAGGTTTTTTAATAATGAAGGAAAAGGTGCGGCAGCTTGCGGCACATATACGCCTAATCAGGATGGCTGGTTGACTTTTACGGCAGATTTTACGGGGAAAGCTGGTATTGAATATGCAAACCTAGAAGATGACGCTGCCCTGGAGATTTATAGCGGTGATTGTGGCAATTTGACCTTAGTTCCGGCTAGTTGTACCGATGATATTACAGGTATCGGGATTGAAGTCAAAGAATTTGATGTAACGCTCAATACGCAGTATTTTATAAGAATCATCAATAAAGGTGATGGAGGAGGTATGAGAGGTTCATTCTGTCTTTATCAAGTGAAAGGTAGAGATGATATTACCGACCCAACTCTAACGCCAAGCATTAACCTTGGCGATTGTAATGTGAAATTCAATGTTTTGGAAAGCTTTACTTCCACAACCTATCCGGTAGGTGCATCTTGTGCTACAACGACTACCGACGACGATGCTTGGATGGTATACCAGGCACCCTGGGTAGGTACCATGAATGTAGTAGTGGAGTATTCCGCATCCTTGGGTACGCCCTTAATGCGGGTATTTGAAGACCCTATGGACATAAATAACCTTGATCCAGATACTGACCTAGCCACACAGGTAAAAGAAGATGGATCCTCAGAAGGAGCTTGTGTGACTTCTGTAGCGTTCCCCAGCGTAAATATGGTGATCAGTATGACCGGAGGCTCCATTTATTATATTCAGGTCATTAATCCTGATATTAGTAATCCGATGCTTGGAAATTTATGTATGTACGAGTCTTTAGCAAAAGCAGAAAATAACTTCTTTTCTGCCAAAGAATATAATATAGACGGCTCGAATTGTGGTGAGCAATTTAACATATTGGGTAATTTTAATCCAAATGGAGAATCTCATCTTACAGCGGATATTTCTTGCGCTACCAACCCGATTCAAAAAGATGCCTGGGCTCGCTTTGCAACTGGGGCAACCGTAAACAACAACATCATTGTAGAATACAACAATGACAACAATGACCCTCTTCTGGCCAATGATGTGTCTGTGGTGATTTATGATGGAGGGAGCAGCAATACCATTACCCCCAATGTTTCCGCAGATTTCTGTAGCAATGCCGTAGAAGTAGACCTTAATCAACCTACACAGGTGGATGTACCCTTCTCGTACACTGAAAATGCTTCTGACCCTGACCCCCGTGTCGGCTTTGGTACAGATATACTTTGTGGTGCCGGGCTCGATACCGAGGATGATGCCTGGGTTTATTTTGTTTCAGATGGAAATCCTTTTACAGTCGTTTATGAGAGTAATACCAACCAAGATCCCTCTTTTGAATTATTTGAAGGAACTAATTGCAGTACCATTCAGCCGATTTTGGGCGCAGGTATTCCTAATTGTACCAATCAAAGCCCAAGTCCATCTGTATTAGAGTATTATCCTACCCCTGTTGTACCGGCTATAGGCAGTAGAGTATATATCCGCATTGTAAATGAAACAGGCACAGGAGACCTAGGCGGAACGCTTACAGTTTTTACCCTTACCCAGATGGAATGTATCAACCTAGTTACAGAACAGGAAGGTACTGAAACCATTGAAATATCCAAAAATGACCTAGACCCAAATCACGTCTATTTTGTCAGAATAGGCAATACAAGCAGCCAAAGCACTACAACAGGAAGCCTCTGCGTGCGGGAAGATGTCATTCTTCAAGGAGATATCTGTAATACAGCCATCCCTACCTTAGTAGGAGATTGTGATGTGAATTTTGATCTGCCTACCAGCTTCAGCATAAATCAGCAAGGTGTAAACCCATCTTGCCTTCCTTTAAATTTTCGGGATGGATGGATGCGTTTTACCGCTACGGCTACCCAAACTACCATTCAGTATCAGACAGAAGACCCCATCAATACCGACCCGGCGATTGCTGTTTACCGAGGTGCTTGCGGCGCAAGTTTAATTCTAATCGGATGCGAAAACAGCCTCGATGAAACAGATGTAAGCCCCACTGGTAAAGCTATTCCAGAAACTTTTAAATTTAATACTGTTGAGGGTTTGGAATACTTTATTCAGATCATAGACCGGAATAATTTTGGAGGTGGGATGGCAGGTAAATATTGTATTTATAATACCACCGAGCGAGATATTTGTGATGATAATGATCTTGTGACTAAGGTTGTAGGTGACTGTAACATACCCCTCGATGTGCCAAGTAGCTTTGATAATAGTGGTGATGACCCGACCTTCCCCGCCTGGAGGGATTACAACGCATCCTCTCAACTTACCGCAGGAGGTTTTATACGCGTAAATAGAGGTTGTGACCCGGATGTAAATGCTACCGGAGCCGCCGACGTGGATTCTCCCTTTGATGTGGTAAATGGCAACTCTCGCGATTCCTGGATGCGCTTTATCGGGAATGGTCAAGAAATCACCATGACTTACCAAAATAAAGAAGCAAATAGTAATCCCGGCTTGATTGTCTATACAGCGATTGCCGGACCGGGACCGATCAACTGTGATGCTTCGGGTCTGAATGGCGTAGGAAATATCTTAAATCAGTTGGCTTGCTCCGATACAGCCAATGCAACGGCAGGGATCAGTCAGGAAGGTATACAAACCGAAGTGGTTACCTTTCAATCCGAAGCTGGGCGGGTATACCTGCTGCGTATTATGGATATAGACCGAGGGGCGGTAGATGATTTGGGCATGACAGGTATCTTATGTATTGCTGATGGTAGTCAGCGATATAATACCTGTGCTGAAGCTAGAGAGATTGAAGTAGGGCAGTGTAGTGTACCCATCAATATCATCGATGAAGTCAATAATTGTAGTGGCGATACTGATGCAGACCTGGTAGCAACTGGCTGTTTGGTTGGCCCAGAAATTATGCTTATCGGGCGACAAACCAATGGATGGAAATATAATGATAATCTGGTACAGACCTATCCACCCAACGATACCGAAGGAGATAACTGGAAGTCTGTCGACTTTGATGATTCAGGATGGGCAACGGGGCAAGGGGCATTTGGTTTTGGAGAATCAGCCGGAGTACTCAATACTACTTTATTTGATAATAACAACCTGACTTATTATTTCCGTAGAACTTTCACGGCTGCCCCCGGGGATTATAGTGTGCTGAAAGTTAAACTCAGAAGAGATGACGGAGCAGTAGTGTATATCAATGGCGTACAGGTAATTCTTTCTAACTTACCCAGTACCTTTAATGCTACTACCAGAGCCTCCACTGGTATAAGTAATAGTGCCGAAACCAATTATACCACATACCAGCTTACAGCGAGTACTCTTGGCTTGATCGCAGGGGCAGATGCCAATGTAGTTGCTGTGGAATTACATAATAGAAATGCCAATGATTCGGATATTCAATTTGATATAGAAATTACCGGGGTTGACAATGACCTGAATACCTGTACAGGCAGCAAAGCAGATGCTTGGGCTACTTTTACAGTCCCCCTCCAGTGCGATCCTGATATACACCCTGCTACTGGCACCTTGACTTATGCAGGTTCAGGGCCTTATACAGCGGATTGCGGTGCCCCCAATTTGAAAGCCAACCCTGGACCCAATGGCTCTTTTGCCCCAGGTAGCAGAACGGATGATTTTTGTGAATGTGCAACGTATACACTCAAAGAATTGCCCGATACCAAAATCACCGTGCAGTATGATAACCGCAATTTTACCCTAGATGAGGCAGCGGATGTGTCTCTGACTGTATTTAAAGCAGATTCTTGTGGAGCAATTAGCTCGAGTGCTGTTCCCTCTCCATTGGTAGGATGTATTGATGAGCTGGGAACAGGCGAAGAAGGTATTGAACAAATTACCATTGATAATGTCAACTTCGGACTAACTTACTATATAAGATTTATCAACCAAGATACTGTCAAAACTTCTCTGGGTACAGCTTGTATTCTTTGGGGTACTACGCTGGCACAAGACGAATGCCCACCCGCCAATGATTATGGCGCCTTGAATGGAGAATTTAAAAACTTTGAAGTATTAGGTGCCTGGGATGATGATAATAATTTGCCTACTTCTACTGTTCCGGGTTCTGACCCCGATATCTCAGATGATCATCCCGTACCTTGTGTTTTACCAGGAGGAAGTAATCCGGCCAGCAATAGCCCAGACCCGATCCGATCCCAGGCCTGGATTAAATTCACAGTACCTACTGGGTTTAAAACCGATGAAAACACTACTGCTGTTACCGTACAGTATGATAATAGTGGTTTTACCTCTGGAAATCCTCAAAACGCAGCCCTTGCTGTGTATTTTATGCCGAATGATCCCACCGGAACGGATGGAAATTGTGCCGCTTACAATGATGCGATTCCCTATAATGACAGCGACCTGACACAGCCCAATATAGATGGTTTACAGATTCTGGGTTGTATCAACGCCGTATTTGACGGTACAGAATCTTTAACAGTCGTAGTTGGAGAAGATACTACCTATTTTGTAAGGGTGATGAATGTCAACGCTGGTTCGGGAACCGCAGCCAATATGCCCGGTAGAATACGCATATTTCCCTTTGCACCTTGCCTGGTAGACCAAAATCTGATCGTACACGGTCAATTCGAGAACTGGCCTCGAATTCAGGATGATACCACCAACGCCAGTGCTACCTTTAATAAATTACAGGTAGGAGCCAGCTCAGGCAGTGCAAAAAGTTATGCCAATTCAACCCTGGCTACTGGCTCAGATCAAGATTATGATACTTATATGAATAACTGGGTGCATAGCAATCCCAAAGCTACTGGAACAGACCGAACCGGATTTATAGAAGATTATGCCCGATTTGCAACCGATTACGGCTATTTGAGAGATCAAGTAAATGTCAGCGGTGGGAGTAATAATAACAATGTAAAAAATCAATATCAGTATTTATTTGCCAAAAGAGATGAATTAAACCCAGAGGGGCTTTATGCAGTTTCTCAAAGCCCCTGGAGTTATAAAGGAGACTGGTATTGTTATGGACAAGGATACTCAGGTTATGGAGGAAGTTTAGGAGGCTCGGGGCATTACCCCTCCGGACCGAATGCCAGCTATTGCGATACTGGAAACCCCAACGCCTACGCCGCAGAAGATGAACCTTGTATTCCGGTATCTTTACCCGGAGGTGTTTTTACTATCGGGTCTTTTAACTCCATTGAAACTGCCAAACCCGCTCTTATACCTCCCTTTGCGGATGCCAATTTTATGATTGTTAATGGCTCCTATAATCCCAGCGATAATCTGCCTCCAGGTAAGGTTTGGTGTCAGACCATCGACCGAGGGGCTTCGGTAGGTAAAGTGACCTATTACAGTTTCTCAGTATGGGTACAAAATATGATTAGTTATTCCCGTAATTTGGACGTACCACTGCTGCGTATGACCGTGTGTGATATGGAAGACCCGAATGTTCGAGATGATTTACCAGCCTTGGGAGACGACGGAACAGTCACAGACATCAATGGAGCTCCCACAAGGCTTCCTGGTGTTACTCAATTTCAAACTACAGGGGAAACCTTTCACAACCCTGAACCACCTTCCGATTATAATTTTGAACACGCCCTCCTCTATGGGCGGCAAGAACCTTACGGTGCTGCCATGCCTTGTAACCTAGAGGGTGAAAACCGTGATACACGCCTGAAAGTGCTTGGGCAATCATTTCTCATTACTGAAAACCCTGATCGTTGGCAATTGATCCGGTGTATTTACAGAGCCCCAGCACAAGTAGTTAACTTGAATGTATGCCTTGAGAACCTTTCCTTAACCAAAAATGGAAATGACTTTGGGATTGATAATATTCAGTTTCAGGAATGTAATAATTCGGATTTGAACGCAGAGCAATTTGAGCAACTTCTTAAAGGAGATCCCTGTGAGCTTTCTACCGATCCGGTGCAGCAAGATTTGAACGCACCTCTTAGAGTACAGATGCTGGACTTTACAGGTAAGCTTATCGGAGAAGAAGTTTATCTCAATTGGTTGGTTCTCAGTGAAGTAAATGTTAAGTCTTATGAAGTTCAAAAAAGCTTAAATGGGCAGGATTTCTATCCCATAGGCCAGGTAGATGCTAAAGGCAATATAACAAGCTTGACCGAATACCAATATGCAGATAATAAAATCCCGGATAACCTGAGATTCTTATATTATCGCTTGAAAATGATCAGCCTTGATGGCACAGGGCAACTCGGACCCGTAGTCAGAATACCCATCGGAGGCGAAGATTTTGATATGAAAATCATCCCCAATCCTGTGCAAGCCGGAGGTCAGGTAGAAGTTCGTTTTAATGTTCCTACGGGTACGGTCTCTTTGGATCTGTACAATGTAATGGGAGTACGATTGGCTAACCAGGTATTGGATGTCATCCAGGGAGAGAATAGTGCTTTTATTCAAACGGATGATTTAAGCAAGGGAATCTATCTGGTTACATTAAGATATCAGGATGCTTATGGACAGTTGAAAAAAGTAACCAAACGAGTAGCTATCCTCAAATAAAGTGTTGCACCAAGATCAGAATAGTGTGCATTGAGGATCGCAATGCACACTATTTTATAAAAAATAGCCTAAATATGACATAAAAATACAATTTATAGCATTGACAATCAGATAATTAAAATTTCTTTCAGGCATTTATTATTCAATACACGTATGCATTAAAAAACCAAGAAAATACATATAGATATGCAGTTATTGCCAAAGATCCGATTTTTTTATACAGAGTAAATCCAGATGAAAATAAACTAAAAATTTGCATTAACATAAAAAAACTTACTTGATTATTACACATGTTTAATCTCTTTGTGTAAGTTAAGTGTAATTTTTCTAGGTTATATTTTATGTTTAATTTTTCTATTTCTATAATTACTTGATAATCAATGTATTATATTTTTCGTTTTATCTTGTGTAATATCACCCCCCTCGCTACGTAGAGATAACATAAAAGTTTCGTATCCGTTTGTCAGCATGAACATTAGTTTATGGGTCATAATTATGTTCTTCCCTAAATGATTGTTTACTATTTTTGAGTTCTTGTAATATATGAAAGATAATTACACAAGGAATTAACTTACAAAGTAATCTAGGATATGCAACAGTTACACTATTCCTTAAAACTCCTAACAGGATGTATTTTAAGTCTATCGCTATGGGCGTTAACTATTCACCAAGCAAACGCTCAAGCAGGAGATATTTGCTCTTCTGCCACAGTCATTCCTGACCTCACAGTCAGCGATTACCTCAACCAGGTTTTTGATGCTCCCCTTGGAATCATAGGTACTGATGCAGTACCTTGTCTTCCTACCGCACTTACGATTGATGGCTGGGCAAGATTTACCGCCCCCTCAACAGGGAGTTATACCATTCAGTACACGACCAATTCTGTAATTCCAGTCGCTCATGATGCTATTTTGGTAGTTTATCGAGACCTGGGTGGAGGTTGTGGCGCACTGACTCCACTGGCTTGCGTGAATAATTTTGTCAACCAAACCGGTACAGAGTCGGCAGTGATTAATGCCAATGCTGGAGAAACCATCTTTATCAGAGTCGGAACGGATGAAGACTTGTTGGGAGCAGATTTACAAGGAATTTTGAATGTATTTAAGGGAACTAATGCCGAAGGCGACCTTTGTGCTGACGCATTATCTATAGATATAGGAACTTGTGACTTTGACTTTGACGTGGAAGCACGTTTTTTCAATAATGAAGGTCGGGAAGATAATGGGAGTTGTACCGGCTTTGTTTTTGATCCTGCCTTAGATACGAATAATGACGGCTGGCTGGTTTTTGAAGCCAACTCTGGGCGGGTAGGGGTAGAGTATACCAACTTAGAAGGAGACGCTGCTTTGGAAATCTACAGAGGCTCTTGTGGGAATCTGACCTTTGTTGCGGGAACTTGTACCAATGACATCGTAGGACTGGGAACAGAAACCGTAGAACTAGACGTGGTCTCCGGCTTCCAATATTATATCCGAGTTATGAATATTGCCGGATCTACAGGTATGCGAGGTGGGTTATGCCTTTATGAGGTAAGTGCCAGAGATTTTGTTACAGCGGCTACTACCGCCCCCAAAGTTTCCCTAGGCGATTGTAATGTAAAAATCAATGTATTACAAGGCTTTTCCGCTACACCTTATACAGCAGGAGCACTTCCTGCAGGTTGCACTGCCACAGGAGGAGGAATCCAACCGGATGCGTGGGTAGTTTATGAAGCCACAGCCAATGTAGATGTGGTACTTGAATACTCTTCTGTAACTGGGCAATCCCCCAGTATGCTGGTTTTTGAAAACCTTGCCGATCCTGCCAATATAGATGCAAGTACAGAACTAGCAACCAGAGTAAATGATGACGGCTCATTGACGGACGCTTGTGTACCTCCCTCAGGAAAAAGTGTGCGAATGACTCTAAGAGCAATTGCTGGCTCTACATATTATATTCAAATCATCAACCCTACCGGAACAGATATGCTGGGAGGGCTTTGTATGTATCAATCCTTGGTGCGTGGAGAAGACAGCTTTGTACTTGCCAAACAATATGCCCTCGATGGTTCTAATTGCGGTGAGCAGTTTAACGTTTTGGGTAATTTCAATGCCGATGGAGATTCTCATCTGGGTGCAGATATTTCCTGTTCATTGGGTTCTTCTCAAAGAGATGCTTGGGCACGCTTTCAAACAGGTGCCACCCTTGAAAATTTGATCATTGAATACAGCAACGATAACAATGACCCTCTTTTGGCAAATGATGTTTCTCTTCTGCTGTATAATGGAGGGGCAGTCAACACAGTGGCAGATCAGGCACAGGATATTTGTGACAATGCTGTTCAAATCAATCTCGACCAACCAACCACCTTAAATCTTCCTCTAAGTTTTGCCAGTGAAGCATTGGGAGAGGCAGCCTGTGACCCTTTAAGTGATGCCTGGGTTTATTTTATTGCAGATGGCAATCCTTTTACAGTAGTATATGAGAGCACCAATCAGGATGCTTCCTTTGAATTGTATGAAGGGCTAACTTGTGGCACCATGATACCTTTTCCTTTGGGAACAGGTTCGCCAATTTGTACCGACAACTCTCTTTCTACAGAACCTGAAAATTTTTCTCTCCCTTCCTCTACATTGCCCATTACACCTCCTCTGGCAGGTACCAAAATTTATGTAAGGGTCGTGAATAAAACCAGCACTTTAGATATGTTGGGCAAAATTACCGTGTTTAGGCTCAATCAGATTAGTTGCGCCAACCTGGTGGCCGAAGAAGAAGAAGGCACAGAAAGACTGGAAATACCTAGTACAAGTCTTGTTGCCAATAATGTATACTTTGTAAGGGTCGTGAACACGTCCAGTGAAAGTTCTACCACTGGTAGCCTTTGTGTCCGTGAAGATGTGATTCCTGAAGGAGACATTTGTAGTACCGCCATCCCTGCCCTAGTAGGTGATTGTGATGTCAATTTTGATCTCTTAAGTACTTTCGGGCTAAACCAAACCGGGATAAATCCTACCTGCTTAAGTAGCCTTGGGGGTAATTATCGTGACGGCTGGATGCGATTTACAGCCACTGCTGCTTCCACAACCATTCAATACCTCAACGATTCGCCTGGTACAGATGCCGCTATTGCCTTGTACCGGGGCTCTTGTGGTGCTTCGCTGATATTTTTGGGATGCGCCAATGATGTAGCTACCAATACAAAACCGGAAGCTTTAAAAATTGCTACTATCCCTGGTGTAGAATATTTTATCCAAATTATAGATCGTAATAATGTCGCTGCTGGAATGACCGGGCGTTTTTGTATCTTTAATACCACCGAACGGGATATCTGTGATGATAATGAGCTGGTTACCAAAGTAGTAGGAGATTGTAGTATCCAACTGGATGTACCCGCCAACTTTGACATTGAAAATGGTACACCTATTGAAATTAACCCTCCTTTCAGAGATTATACAGCAGTAGCCCAATTAACTGCTGATGGAATTACAAGAATAGATAAAGGCTGTGATGTGCTTGATCATATTTCTGGCGGGACTACCAATTTATTTACTACATTTATTCCATCTCGCGATGCCTGGATGCGATTTATAGGCAACGGCAACGAAATAACACTGACTTACCAAAATAAAGAAGCTACCAGTAACCCTGCTCTAGTAGTCTATACGGCCATTGCCGGACCCGGACCCATTGATTGTAGCTTTGGGCTTAACGGAGCCGGAAATACTTTGAACCAATTAGCCTGTGCCGATACTGCCAGACAGACCGCAGGTGTTAGCTCAGCAGGTATTCAAACCGAATCCCTGAGCTTCCAATCCGAAGCAGGGAGGGTTTATTTACTTCGCCTGATAGATGTAGGTAGAGATGCTACTAATGACGGAATGACGGGTATCCTCTGTATTGCCGACGGTAGCCAGGATTATAATGATTGTGCCGAAGCCCGTGAAATAAGCGTAGGCCAATGTAGTGTACCCATTAACGTAATCAATGAAGTAAATACCTGTAGTGTAGATACTGATGCGGATATTTTGTCTGTAGACTGTCTGTCAGGAGGACCAGAATCTGTATTTCCTGCCAATAGTGTCTGGTCTTATCTCAATAATCCGACAGCAGCCCCTCCTGCCGACGGTGAAGGCGATAATTGGACGCAATTGAACTACAACGACGCTGCCTGGCTTACTGGTAATGGTGCTTTCGGATTCCCGAATACTGAAACTAGTGTAAGTACACTACTCCCCAACAATGCAGGGATACCTTATCGTACTTATTATTTCCGCAGAAGATTTGATGCCTCTACCGGACCTTATAGCGCACTTACGATCAGACTGCGGCGCGATGATGGTGCTGTAATCTATGTCAATGGCGTAGAAGTAGCTCGTGACCGAATGCCCGCCGGTGCCATTAATCATAATACCAACGCCATCTCTTGCTTGTGGGGATCTCAAGAAACAGATTATTTCACCGTAGAAGTGCCTGTTACGCCTGGTTTATTAAATTATGCCAGCGGGGATAATAACGTAATCACCGTAGAGTTGCACAACTGCGATGCTACGAATGGAGATGCTGTATTTGACCTTGAGCTTACCGGAACTTTATCGGGTGGAGTCACTTGTACTGGTTCGGAAGCGGATGCTTGGGCTAAATTCACTGTACCCTTGCAGTGTGACCCCAAAGTAGACCCCGTCTCGGCTACCATTACGTATACAGGGTCGGGTACTTTGGTAGACCCTTTTGTAGGAGACTGTGGCGCACCTAATTTGGTTGCTAATCCGGGTGCCAACGGGCTTTTTAACCCGGCAGATGTTGACGCTAATGCTGATGTTTGCTCTTGTATTGAAAACTCAGTCAAGTCGCTCCCTGATACCAAAATCACAGTACAATACGACAATCGCAATTTCACCCTGGATGACGCTGCCGATGTGGCTATGGCAATCTTCAAAGCCAATGATTGTGCTGGGATAAACAATGCTGTTGTCCCAAGTCCTTTGGTCGGTTGTACAGATGTATTGGAAACCGGAGAAGAAGGTCTGGAAGAAATCACCATCAATGGAGTGACTTTTGGAGAAACGTATTTTGTACGCCTCGTAAATCGGGATTCCCAGCTTACTTCTTTGGGTAAATTGTGTGTCCTTTGGGGTGAGACCCTGGCACAGGCACAATGCCCTCCTTCCAATACCTATGGCGAGCTGGACGGCGAATTTAAGGATTTTGAAGTATTAGGTGCCTGGAAAAATGAAACCAACATCCCTACACGCACCATACCCAGTGCCCCCGGCGATGCCATTACTGCTGCGATCACCACTGACTATGACGTGCCTTGTGTACTCCCTGGTGGAAGTAAACCTGCTAGCAATTCGCCAAATCCTATCCGCTCTCAAGGCTGGATGCGGTTTGAAGTACCCGCCGGATTTGCCAGTGATGAAAATACCAATGCCGTGACAGTACAATACGACAACAGTGGCTTTGGCTCTAATAACCCACAAAATGCTGCTATTGCCGTTTACATTATGCCGAACCGTTGGACTGATGGAATCGGAGGAAACTGCGCTGCTTATAATTTCAGTACTCCTTTTAGTGAATCTGCACCAGCTAACCCGAATATTGACGGTTTACAAATCTTGGGCTGCATCAATGCTGTTTTTGACGGCTCTGAGTCGCTTACCGTCCCCATACCCGATACTACGGTTGACCTGACCTATTTTGTCAGGGTAATGAATGTGACTTCTGGCTCAGGTACAGCAGCCAATATGCCTGGTAGAATTCGAGTATTCCCCTTTGCACCCTGTACCGTAGGCGCAAACCTGGTAAGTCACGGAGATTTTGATAATTGGCCAGCTATCGTACCTAATCAGAATCCATTAGCTACTACTGGGGATTATGATACCTATATGGATGCCTGGATACATACCAATCCATTGACTACTGGTGCCAATCGTACTTCCTTCATCGAGCAATATGCCCGCTTCGCTACCGACTACGGATATGTGCGGGATAAAGGAAGCGGAACTGGAAATGACAACAATGCTACCAATACTTATCAATATTTATTTTTAAAAAGAGGAGAGCTTAACCCCGAAGGGCTTTATGCCGTATCGCAAAGCCCCTGGAGCTATAAATCCGACTGGTATTGCTATGGCCAAGGATACTCCGGCTATGGCGGTAGCCTTGGCAACTCCGGTCACTCTCCCTCAGCCCCCAATGCGGCTTATTGCAATACCGGAAACCCCAATGCTTTTGATGCCGATAATGAGCCTTGCGTACCAATACCGATCCCGCCAGGTACTGCCTTTACAACAGGTACATTCGGTTCTTTTGAGGCTGGCAAGCCGGCCTTGATCCCAACTACTGAGGATGCTAACTTCATGATTGTAAACGGTTCGTTTAACCCTGCCTCCAACCTGCCTCCGGGTAAGGTATGGTGCCAAACCGTCAACAGGGGTGCTTCTGCCGAAAAAGTTACTTATTATGTTTTCTCTGTATGGGTGCAAAATATGATCAGTGCCTCTCGTAACCTGGATGTGCCTCTACTCAGAATGACGGTCTGCGATATGGAAGATCCCAACAATCCGGGAGAACTTCCAGCATTAGGCGCAACAGGTACAGTAGAGGATGTAAACGGACCGATAAGCGGAAGCCCTTTACAGACACGCTTACCGGGAATCACTAATTTTATACTTACTGAGGGACCTACCAAAGGAAATACCGTGCATAACCCACCCATACCCAATAGCTACAAGTTGGAGCAGTCCATTGTGAATGGAGGTCGTCAGCAGCCCTACGGAGCAGCGATGCCTTGTAATTTACCGGATGAGAACCGTGATTTCCGTCTGAAAGTTTTGGGGCAATCTTTCCTGATTACTGAAAGACCCGATCAGTGGCAATTGATTCGCTGTATCTACCGGGCACCTGCAGGTGTGATTCGTATGAATGTATGCCTGGAAAACCTTTCGCTCACCAAAAACGGCAACGACTTTGGTATTGATAACATCCAGTTCCAGGAATGTACCAACTCAGAGCTCAATGCTGAACAATTTGAGCTATTGCTCAAAGGAGATGCCTGCGAATTGGCTACCGGACCTGAACAACTCAGGCTTCAAAACCCGCTAAAAGTAGAAATGCTAGACTTTACTGGAAAGCTTATTGGAGATGCCGTTTATCTGGATTGGTTGGTATTGAGCGAAGCCAATGTAAAAAGTTACGAAGTGCAACGTAGTTTGAATGGGACTGACTTCTTCGCCATCGGCACTGTGGATGCCAAAGGCAATGCCAGTACACTGACGCAATACGAATTTACCGACCGTAATTTGCCTGAAAACCAAAACTATCTGTATTACCGACTTAAAATGCAGAGCAATGATGGTGTTGGTCAGCTAGGCCCTGTGGTAAGAATACCTATTATGGCAGATAATGAAGAGGATATGCAACTTATTCCAAACCCAACACTTTCGGGAGATGAGGTAGAAGTTCGTTTTAATGTACCTGCTGGGCAAGTGATGATAGACGTAACGAGTCTGATGGGCGTTAGATTGCTGAATCAGGGATTTACAGCACAAAACGGCGAAAACAGTGTAATGATTGATACCAAGGGTTTCCCCAATGGAATTTACATAGCCCGGCTTACGTATCAGGATGCTTCAGGCAAAATCAAGCGTATAGCCAAACGTTTTGTAGTAGTAAGCAATAAATAATGATTAAGCTTTACACAAAGCTTAGACCACCATTTCAAAAGTTAAAACCCTCCCAATCGGAGGGTTTTTTTATGGAAGTGTTGCCCTCCTCTCGCCTATTTTCATACAGAACTGCACCCAACGAGATACCTATATCGCTTACCGAGGGCGTACTGATACTATGACTAAAACGCCAGGCTCATCAGAACTGCCACCTCAGCCCTATGCTTTGTCCGGTAAATTGTATATGTTGAAAAAAATCGGCTGCTTTGTGCCAATGTGTTTGATGGACAAAATACATCCCCACATCAAAAAGCAGTAAAAAACCTCCCTGCATCAAAATAGATTTTCCAAAGCCTTCAAGCAAATCTTTGTTTTTTTCCTGATTTTTGCTTTTCTCCCACATCCACAAGCCGGCCGCCATATAACCTACGTCCAACCCTGCATTAAAAAGCAAAATTTTTTCCATACTCTGCTGTGCTTGGAAGCTTTGATAAAGCGAAAGTGCAGCAGGATCGCTCTTGAAGGTTTGATACAAGCCTGCGCCGGCCAGCCCGAGGTTGACCAGATTCCAGTAAATATTCATCTCATAAAATTTGCGAGAGGCACCATCCTGGCTTCCCAGCATGACTCCGCCAACGGCCATATTGCCCAAGGCCCAGGTGCCGAGTACGATCATCCCTACACGATTGATTCGGAGGCGTTCACGGTTGTAGTTTTCGAGCGAAAAATCCTGTGCTGCGGCATATTGCCAGAAGCAAAGACCTATCAGAAGGAGGCTTAGTTTTTTGAGCATTGTATTTATGTTTAATCATTAACCCGGAGTCTGCCCTCCGGGTTTGGTAATCGATGGATTCTTTTAGATCAAACACCAAATTTTTCGTGGGGGTGTTTAGCAAGGGTGCTAAGATTTTATGAGGGTATAAGCCCGTGAATTTTTGCATATTGAAGCAGCATAATTGTTTTGCCGTCCTTGATTTCTCCGGTATGGATCATTTGGCAGGCTTCTTCAAAATCGAGCTCCAGTACTTCAATATTTTCCTGTTCTTCGGCTAGTCCGCCTCCTTCACTTACTTTCATCTCCTTGTTGTACTCTGCCACAAAAAAATAGATCAGTTCTGTGACTGAACCTGGAGACATATAAGCTTCAAAAATTTTCTGTACCCTTGTGACGAGGTAACCAGTTTCTTCTTCGGTTTCTTTTTTGATGCAATCTTCGGGGTTATTTTTATCTAATAATCCGGCACAAGCCTCGATCAGCATACCGTTTTCATTGCCATTGACAAAGGTGGGCATTCTGAATTGCCGGGTCAGGATGACGGTTCGGGTGTTTTTGTTGTACAGTAGGATGGTAGCTCCATTGCCTCGGTCATAGGCTTCGCGGCTGTGGGTTTCCCATTCGCCGTTTTTCTTTTGGTATTCAAAAGTGATTCTGTGCAACAAATACCAGTTGTCAGATAATAATTCTTTTTTCAGAATTCTTATTTTTTCGTTTTTCATACGTTGAGGGCTGTTGATTTGTCCCTTAACCGTAATCGTAGACAAGGAATAATAGTTGGATTGTTTAAGTTTTTTTAAGGGTATTTAGGAAAATTGAAAGGAAACTAGCTCACTATCCTATACCAAAGCATTTTCACCTCTTCGGAGTTCAGATTATTAAGGATTTGGTCATTTTTCACCTGTACGTCTTCTTTCAGGTTTTTGCCCAGGGTTTCTACGGAGGCTACGCGTAGGATGTGCACTATCGGATAGGGTGCTATACTGATCAGGTTTCGAGGTGAGTCAGATGCAAATCCTTGCAGACGTTGCAAGGGGTGAAAAGATACGATCTGGTACTTACTGCCCCAATGATTGATGATAATCGTCTCCTCACAAAACTGCATAAAAGACTGAAAGTGCTCTATGTTGCCCAGGGTCGGTACGATCATCAATGTAGTTTCTATGCTGGGCTGTGTATCCAATCGCTGCACTTCTTTGATAAAAGCTTCCACAAAACCCTTCATCGTATTTGCTTCTGCTATTTCAAAATGTACTTGTCCTTTCTGAAAAGGAGCTTTGGCAAAAGGGCATAGATTAAGCCCTATGATGATGGTTTCCAGCCATTTTTGTGTGGTTTTGAGGGTATCTTCTTTTTGTGCTTGGGTCAACATATTCATTTCAGTCAAGGGTTGATTGTACACGATTCAAAAATTCCGTACGATTTTAAGCTGTACTTTTTTTGAATCTCATAGATAAAGACTTTTACAAATATAACATTTTATGTGTTATACTCAAATCGGAGTGGTTTTATGTATGATTGAGTTTAAGGACTTTCCTTGGAAAGCCAGGTGGTGCGTCATTTTAAAATACTTTGCTGATAACCTTTTATCGCCTTTGTATGTGTAGCTATGCGCTTAAAATCAGGTAAACCGTTAAAACGGTTTTTTTTCATATCCTTTCCGCATAAACCCTTGTGATTAAAAAACAACAATTTAGGGCAAGTTTGTAGGGTTTGGATACATCGGAAGATCAAAGCAAAACAGGACACCCATTAAAAAATCACTGCTCGAGAAACTGGAAAAGCTCGAGGAAAAGGAAATTATCGCTATCGAGAACCTAGTAGATCTGTTGGTGGCTCATAAACACACCAAACAAAACGGTGCATCTCCGAACCAAAGGTCTCCAAAAACCAAATCCAAAGTACACTATTCGATACAAGATTTACAGGAGATTGCCGCTCAACATCCTTCAGACACTTCCTGGACCTATACCCTGCTTCAGGAAACCTTCCCATTTGAATATCAAGCTAAGATTGAGATTATCCATGACCAATTACATATCATGCCCAATCCCAGTGAATGGCATCAAGACATTGTTTTAAAACTCGCCACAGTGCTGAAATCTTTTGTCAAAAAAAATAAGCTTGGAAAAATTATTATTGTTCCTTTTGACGTTTATTTGGACGAAAACAACGTTTTTTCACCTGATATTTTGTATATTTCTCTCTCTCGGAAGGAAATCCTGGATGGTAAAAGAGCCCTTGGCGCGCCGGACATGGTTGTGGAAGTGATTTCGCCGGCCAATTACAAAAAACTGCGTGAAGAAAAAAAAGAAATCTATGCTCAGTTTGGCGTGCAGGAATACTGGGAGATTTATCCCAAAAAGCAAAAGTGCCTTGTGTATGTATTGCAGGAAGGAAAGCTTGTAGCCCACAAACCTTCTGAAAACCCCGACCTGGTAAAGTCTTATCTTCTTGAAGGCTTTGAGCTGAATATCAAAACTTTTTTCCAAGAACTCCTTACGGAGGATTTTTAAATATTGTACGCTCCCTGTCAGTTTGTCTTTTTTGATTTATGATCGCCTTATATAGATGTTTGAAAATAGCTTTTTGATGTTTTTTACCCCAAGTTTGATTGAAAAACAGAGCTTTTTGATGTTTTTTACCCCAAGTTTGATTGAAAAACAAAGCTTTTTGATGTTTTTTACCCCAAGTTTGATTGAAAAACAGAGCTTTTGAAGGTTTTTTACTGCAAGCTTGAGCTTTCAAAGAGAAATAAGCTGTTTTTTTGTAAATTGCTTGGATGTTAGGTGCTTGTTGAGTCAATAGTCCATTATATGTAGTCCGTGGATTGATACTTTGTTACTACTCAGGTTGTAAAAAAGAATAATATTTGCATATTTTTAAAAAAAGAAAATTTATTTTTAAAATTTTGGGTTTAACAAAATATAATATGTTTGTGTAATAAGTAAGTTTACACAAACAAAATTATCCAGAAA
>JANRIC010000110.1:0-5697 GCA_033765345.1 Microscillaceae bacterium | reverse complement strand
TTTAATTTCTTTAATTTCTTTAATTTCTTTAATTTCTTTAATTTCTTTAATTTCTTTAATTTCTTTAATTTCTTTAATTTCTTTAATTTCTTTAATTTCTTTAATTTCTTTAATTTCTTTAATTTCCTTAATTTCTTTAATTATTCCCGAACCGCCTTCATAGAGATCACTACATCCTGAAAAGGCCAATCATCGCTTTTGTCTACCTCTACCGAAGCGATACTATCAACAATTTCCAAACCCTCAATGACCTCACCAAATACCGTATATTTTCCATCCAAATGAGGCAAACCACCCACTTGGGTATACATTTGCATTTGAGCAGGCGAATACGTGATGTTACTTTGCATTCCGAGAGCTTGAACGACAGCAGCCTGAAGCGGAGTGCCTTGTACGATGTAGAACTCATAAGCGTCTGATTTTTTATCTGGGTTTCCTTCATCCCTTCGGGGGCTGGCCAGTGCGCCTCTTTTATGATAAAACTGCGCCACATTAAACTCTGCTGGTATCTCATAGATGCCCACTTCATTTTTTCTTCGCTTGATAATCGGGTCATCCAAATTGCCTCCTTGGATGATTAGATCTTTGACCACGCGGTGAAAAACCGTACCTTCATAATACCCCCTTTTGACAAGTTGCAGAAAATTGGCTCGGTGAAGTGGCGTTTCTTTGTATAATCTGATTTTTATGTCGCCGAATTTGGTGCTAAGAATCACCAGGGTTTCAGGGTTATTTTTGCCAAAATCCGTCAAGATTTTTTTTACATTGGCATTATTTATTTTAGGAAGTTTGAACTCCTCCCCTTCCGTAGCCTGTTCAAGACTATCTTTGGAAAGCAAATTGGTTTGATTATCAGAACTTTCGGACGAGTTACAAGCATTTAAGATCAAATAAAAAAACAATAATAAGAATACAGATTTATTGATGGCGAACATAGTTTTTTCAGCAAATATATGATGAATTTTACATAGAAATTTCAAAATATCCATCCGAATTTGGTTCAAATGCCTGGAAATGATCCACGGCATCCAAGTTTAATGCCCCGTAAATGTGCGGGAAAAGCTGCTCCCCCCCTAGTGTATTCTCAAATTTTATTTCAGCGTTTACTTTATTTTGATCAATAAACAAAAGCAACAAGTTGCCTTGTCCTTTGAATAAAAGATTGGCAGTATCTACCAATTGTAGAGGGGTAGAACAATGGATAAAGCCCTCACTTTCAAGAGATTTAGCTTTATAAACACCTTCTTTTTGGGCACTTTCCCAGTCGCTTTTCGTACAAATATGAAAAAGTATGTTTTCACTCATAAATTTATCTTTTTATGTGGATTCATTCAAGGTTATTAGGGCAAAAAAAGGCAGAAATATTCGGATAATTTACTTTAAATTATAAAATTCGAATAATTATTGCTATGTTGAAATAAATAATCTAAAAAAAAGAATATTTACCTTAAAAATTATTCTTTAGCACATGATTCCCAAACAAAAAAGCTTTTATATTCCACCTGTAAACAAAAATGTTATGAATGATCAGGATTTAAAAGTCATACAGCTTTCCCACCTACTTGTTGAACGAAACTTTGCACAGGCCGCAGATTTAATCCAAACCGCTTTCCAGCCGTCTCAAGTGACTCGAGTCCTTCATAACCTTACCGAGCAAAGTACAGGTCTGATTACTTATGCTTTTGTGAATTATATGATTCGGATAGAAAATACAGCTTTTTGGCACAAAGTAGCGGCTTGTATTGCTTCCGAATCCTTGGATAAAGTCCCACAGGGGCACAATACAGGGCTGTATCATATTCTGGAAGCTATCAAATTAGATCCGCATGATTGGATGTTAAAGGAATATGCCTTAGGATTTTATCAGGAAGGTTTACTACAAAAAGAAAAAGCTCGGCAATTTTCTTTGGAAATACTGGCACACGAACCTGCCAGTAAACTAGCTTTAAAAATACTGGCTGAATAATCAATTCGACAGTAAAAGCACTCAAAGTTGATATTCATATTTAAGACGTATTGTATCACTCTATGAAAAAACCCAAGAAAATTACCGTAAAATTTTTCTTGAACCGCAATCTGCAATTTATTGAAATTGACGGAGAAGAATGCCATCCTCTTTATACGCAGGTTACTTATGACCGTAAGAACACCCAGATCAAATGTGCCTACGGTTGGTTTTATAAAGATTTAAAACAAGTCAGGGAAAAAGAGCCTTTTCTGCTTGAATTTGAAGAAAAAGTACTCAAAAAATCAGTAGATTATGAGTTATCCATTCATGGGGAGAATTTTCGCCTGAAAGGTTTGGGCAAAAAATACGAAAGTTATGGTTTATCCATCCACGCTCTTTTCAATAGCTACCTTAAAATCCGGTTTAAGAATATTATCAAGGAAGCAAAGCCGGATAAATTCCTGGATGTCTTAAATCTGGAGCGAAACAAACTTGATTTTTTCACCATTTTTGAGGCTGCTCAAAGGCTTTTTGACAATCTGGATGCGATTATGCAAGATGATTTTTCAGAAGAAATGGAGATTTATAGAGTTTATTATCGGGTTTATGAGCAAGCACTCAACAGCCAGGAATATCGCTTTCCGGTGGTGATTGATTGGCTGGAAGGCACTCATCAAAAACAATTGGAAGCCCAACTACGCGAGCCATTTAATCATCAGGAATCTATGGTTGAGAAAAGCCTAAGCCTGATTCATAAAATTGTATCTACCAAGCTTGAATGAAATTTTTAGATATGAGTTTTCCTAAATAAAATATTTCAAAATATTCAGAAAATACAACTATGTTATTTGGTATTGGCATTTTTACTTTTTTTTTAAGTAGTTTTGTATATTCTTGTAGAATATTTTATATTTTGAACACTACAAATTAAGAATTTTACAAAACATTAGCAATGAGAACATTAATTAAAGTTAATTTATTAGCCATCATATGTTTATTTTTGAGCTTTTCTTTTAAATTATCCGCTCAAGAAATGTTGGACGCTTCAAAAACCATTGACATGAGTCAAGTAAAAGAAGCGGAAATTAAAATTTTAGACCCTGCTGAACCCGAATCGTTTTACCTTAACAAAGACTGGTATATCGGCTCGATTACTTTGGGAAGCGAACTCCAATTGAATAACTGCCCCTTTAAAGTTAATCTGAAAGAAAATACCCTTTTGGTAAAACTCAATGAAAAAACCTGGGTAATTGAGGACAAAGAAGTAGATTCTTTTGAATGGACGAATGGCAAGACGAATAAAAAAGAGTATTTTGTCAATGCCAATAACTTCAATTTGAATGTAAGTAGAACTTCTGGCTTTTTTCAAATCACCAATCAGGGCAAGTATAAGCTGCTTGTCAAGCATGTGTTGATTGAAAAAGATAGTTTTAATCCTGCTATGCCAAATTTAGGTTCTACGCTTTCATATACTGCTATAGAGCAGTTTTATGTGGATAATTCAGAAAAAACTATTTTATTTGAAAAAAACAAAAAGGATATTCTCTTGATTTTTGATAAAAAACCTACTGAAGTAGATAATTTTATCAAGGAAAATAAGATTAAAATTAGAGAAGCAGAAGATCTGGCTAGGGTATTTAATTTCTATAATAGTATTACTGAAAACTTAGCATCCGAAGGGAAAAATTAATCTGAATAGAAGGTTTTTATAGAAAAATGATTTTCTGACAATTTTTATGCTGCTTAAAAAAGAATAACCCGAGCTAAATCTACAACACGCTGCATTCAAAGATTGTCAGAAAATCAAAAAAAATTTACAACAGGCATCCAGTAACTCTTGCAATTTTTTCAGCACCTCAAAACATCAAATACGTCCCAAAGCCGCTCAAATTCCTTTTTATAAAGATGAATTACAGCAGGCTTATAGGAAATAATTATATTTTCAAAATTATGTACTGCTGCGCTTCGAGTCCAGTTATAACTTCCAGTAAGAACTTTTTTTTGATCTGCCAGCACAAATTTGTGGTGCATGTGATTTGGGCTATTATCCACTTTGATAGGAATTCCTTGACGGGCAAGTGCAGAAATATCCGAACCTTTATCAAAAGATTTGTCGTCATCAGAAATAATTCTGATCTGTATCCCTTTGTTTTTTGCGTGCAGGATGGCATTACTGATCAGGTCATCGCTGATGGTAAATACACAGATATCTAAGTTTTGCTGAGCTTGTTGTAATAAATGAATAATTGCTTGTCTGCAATCATCTCCGGGACTAAAATAGACTTCTTCTGCTTTATGTTGTTCTTTTTGATACCGAAGCAATATTTTATTGGCTTGTTGCACCCATTCCAACACTTCCACAGCACCAAGTGAATGTAGCTCTTTTCGTGCGAATTCAAAGATTTTGTTTCGAATAAAACCAATCTGTTCATGTTGCAGATTTTTTTCGCCGATGATTTCGTGCAGGGCTTTTTTTTCGGCCGTACTAAGTATACGATCTTCAAAGGTTTTTTCAAACAAATCTAAAATAGAGTGCATTATATATTATTATTTTTTTCTTTATATGGTTTCCAATTGCCCTCTTCTTGTGCCAGGCGTTCGGCAATGTGCATGAGTACCATAGGGTTATGCCCTAAGCCGCAATGACTTCCCAGTACTTCAATATTTTCAGTAATCGGGCCTGTTTTTCGCTCTATGCAGCTTCGCCAATCCACAATACCATCGGTACGTGTATAAATAGAAGTCATAGGTACAGGGGGCGGCTCAAGCACCCTGTTGATCACATCTTCGGGAATATCCTGTACTTTTTTGCCATAAATCATCTCATAAAGCCAACTGGCATTACTTTCTTTGCCAATGCCAGCAAAAGGCGAACCCATAGTAATCACTTGGCGCACCATTTCGGGCAAGGATCGGGCTATTTCACGGGCGTATACACCTCCCAAGCTCCAACCTACCAGACTTACTTTGCGGTCATACTTTTTATAAAGCCATTTGACACGTTCGAGCATGAGACCTTCTACCTGATCGAAGTCAGCCAAATTACGCCCCAATCGCCAGGGATAAGCCTCATAACCCAAATCGCTGAGAAAGTTTCTCAAAATAGTTGTTGATAAATCACTGGCCACAAAACCGGGCAATACCAGCACCGGGTGTCCATCACCCCGAGGGAAGGTATTCAAAGATCGTAATAAAGGAACTGTAACGAAATAAGCTCCAATTTCGAGAATAGTTCTGGTTTCAAGAAAAAGGAGCATATCAGAAGGGCGTTTTATCTCTTCAATTTGATTCATAAAGGTCTAATAATTAATAAAATCCATTAAATATACAAATAATTGTTGGAAAATTGAAGCATATTGGAGTGAATATGGCAAAAAATAAGCCATGGATATTTAAAAATATAATTATTAGGAAGGGTTTATTGGATAAGACAGGCTTACAATAAAACAGGAGGCCTGAGCGAGGGGATCGTCTCAGTTGCCTCCTATTATCCTTCAACCAGCTATGTAGTATGACAAATGTAGGGGAATAATTTGGATAAAAAAAATTTCACAATAATTTTTCTATATTTTAACATTTTTTTAACGTTTAAGGCTTTATTATTTATGTGGTTCTCTGACAATTTATGTGGGAATGATCCATGCAAGTATTTTCAAACAATAATTCTATAAAAAATAAGTGCATTCAATTTCCTCTCTTGATGATCAATTTTGCCACGAATGCACGAATAAACGCCCTTATTCGTGCAT
>JANRIC010000109.1:0-9059 GCA_033765345.1 Microscillaceae bacterium | reverse complement strand
ATATTTATATGAAATATAACTATTCTTATAAAACTTACATGCTATATTTTATCAAAACCCATATTTTGCGATATTTTATAGAGTTTTAGAAGAAAACTTACAAAAAAACTCAAAAAAAACAGGGGGGTGCGAAAAGTCGGTAGTAGGTGTCTAAGGTAAATAGTTAATAGTTACCTGATTAAACACCTATAGGTATCTGAAGTAAGTACTAGTAGCTACTCGGTTTAAATACCTATATCCTAGTGTTCATTCAAGTTTGGAATGTAGGATGTATAAAACCATGGACCAAGGACTATTGACCTAAAACCAGTGCACTTCCAAAGCCCCGTACATTTTTAATTCATTCAGGATATTTCTGAGAGTTGTCGTTCAATCAGGTGTTTCAGCCCTTTGATGATCCGAAAAATATCAAAAATTTCATCGTTTGTGCATAATAAACCGCTACTAATGCTATATTCCCGGCCTTGTAAAACCATAAAATGCCAAAGTTTGCCAATCACATAACAGCCATAAATCGGGTGTTTGTTTTGATTGATTTCCTGGGCGGCAAGCATCGCAATCAAACATTGCCCACGCGGGTCGCCGTCGGGGTCGGTTTGTCTTTTGTACTCCTGGAGGCAAAAAAAAGGCTTTTTAGGGCTGCGAAACCCTGAGGCAATCATGCCGTCTACCTTCCCTGAGAGTTCGTATTCTCCCACTACAGCCGATAATTCCCGCTCGAGGAAATAGGCAAATCGCTCATTGTCAATTTTGCCAAAAATAATCATTGGGCTGATAAATTTATTTTCAAGCTCTACTTCATTCCAATCATCACCTCCCAGAGCATACAATTCTTGTAATTCAGTCAAATATTTTTTTTCAAAATCGTTAGGCAGATAAGCATAATTTAAAAGTTCTGTTAAGGCTGTCAACTGTCTTACCTGGCGTAGCCCCAGTAGCTCGTCGATCTTATCCAATGTCCATTCTTTAAAATTACTTTTTATCATCTTGATACATTTTAAGCAAATTTACACATTTCTACACTATTTTCCCTAGAAAATTGCTTCCTCTCTGAGCATCTCCATATCCGTCTTAGCATCTCGCAAAGACCTTTTTTGCATCAGAAAGTACTAAGGGAAAACTAGATTGCTATTCCAAACAGCGTGTACAAAGCCATCTTAGCAAGGACACTAGCACAAATAATTAATCAGATAAAAAAATTCCAACTTTCACAAGGTTGTTTTTCCAGATTTATTTGGTAGACGTGTTCTTTTTCCTTAAATTTAAACAGAAAATCATTTACTGGCTAATACCTTTTTACGACTAATATACTAGACTATCTATATCAAAAACTTAATCATGCGTTGACATCGTGGAAGATTTAATCAAACTTGTAGCTTCTTTGAAAGCAAAGGAAATACAACTCATCAAAAATTATTTTTATCATAAGCACGGGCATCTTAACAAAAAGCTTCAGTTGTTTGAGTTACTCTGTTCAGGTATGGTAAAATCCGACCTGGAAGCCGCCAAAATTATCTATAAAAAGAAACCCGATTCGGGCTTTTGTCAGCTAAAGAAAAGATTAAAGGAAGAAATTCTCAACTTCTTAGTCTTTCAGTACCTGGAGTCCCATCAGGCAGAAATCCCTCAGGAAAGTGAGTTTTACTACCAAAAGCTCCATTGGCAGGCAAAAGTACTCATGGATAGAAACCTGGATGAAGAAGCACTTAAATTACAAAGAACAGCAGACTGCCTGAATGAAAATTGTACCTTTCTCAATACCCAATTTTCTACCCATGATGCTCTTCTGAATTCTATTTTCCTGCATGAAGATGTTACGCTCAATTGGTTTTCGCCTGAGAAAAGAGCCAAATACCTACACGTACAAGATACTCTGGCTCAGGCTAAGATGTTTTCTTTCCACCTGATGGTACAAAACTACCATCACGTATGCGACAAATACCATAAAGTAGACGAGGCCGATTTATCTAATCTTGAGGAGCAAACCCAGCGTTGGGCTACTCCTGCTCTTGATTATTGGTATTTACTGAGCATGGCCAATTTTTATTACTCCAGGCAAGATTATCACAATGCCTGGGAGCAAGGGCAGGCTGCCTGTAAACTGATTCGCCAACACAGCGAGCTTCGTGGCAATCAATACCTGGGTTTCTTGCAACTTCACTTTGGTCTGCTATGTTTTGTGCAGAATCATTTGAAGGAATCCGCCAAATATACCCAAGAAGCCATCCTACTTTTTAATCAAGAAATAGGCTATCGACACAAAGCCCAGGAACTTCAATACCTCATATTCCTGAAAATGAATCTTTTAGCCCAGGCAAAACAGGCTTTGATGCGGAACTTTGAACTTTTAAAAAAAGAAAATCCCATACGTTTCTACTATCTTGAGGCCTTATTGGCCTTCAAAGAAAACAACTTTAAACAGTCTATACGTATCCTGAATCAGGCTAATCTGCCTCAAAAGAAAAAACCAGAATATTGTCTGGGATATAAACTGCTGGAAATTATCAATAATATCGAGCTTAAATACTTCGATACCGTAGAATACAAAGTGGAATCCTTTCGGAAACTAATCCTAAAATACAAAGACTCGTCCACAGATAGATATGAAAATATTTTTAAACTCCTAAAATCACTCTGCCATTGTGCTTTTAATTTTAAGCATCCAAGCTTAAAAAATTGTGCTGAAATGACGAATCTGCAAAAAGCCGAATTGAATTTTTTATGGAATCCCTTTCACTATGAGTTTATCCGCTTCGATGAATGGCTTCTGAGTAAAAATTGACCGAATCAAAAATAAAATATATTCCGGTGTAAATTCAAAGGCAATAATTCTTAGTTAAAAACCTGTAAAACAATATCTTATACAAAATAAATTTTAAATATTCTTGTGAAAAAACCTGTATTATTTACTTGACCTGTATGCTTGATTTCAGTAACTTGTAAATTAAAATTGGAAGGTTTACATTTGTACTTTAAATATGAAAATTTATGCTAGATTACCTTGTGTTTAGCTTCAAATGGTTATCATCAGGTTTTGGTAGTATTCAAGATGTAATGCTGAAATAAAAAACGCTCGGCTTTGTGTCTTCACAAAGCCCCTTTTTGAACGAACAACATTACTTGTTTAACAACACCCAGGTTTTAAATACAATTAATTTCATGACAGAAATTTTGAGCGTTATGCTAGGAATAGGGCTTGTTTTGATAGCCATTAGCAATTTACTTCTCCTCAGGCTGAATCTGAACTGCCTCAAAAAATCCGGAAATCTACAGGAAGAAAAATCAGTGGTGTATACTAGATTTATAGAAGCTTGGTTTACGGCTACTTATGCAAACTCGACAGAAAACACTTCTTTCATCATAGACCGCCTTTCCCTACTGGATTTAAAAAAACACCTGATCCTCTGGGCTAGTCAGGAAGTCCTCCGAGAATATAACAAACTCACTAAAATGACCTTACAAGACAAGCCCCATATCCCTGATATTATCAAACAAAGCGAAAAAGTGATCCTGGCAATGCGCGAAGATTTGGGCGAAAAAAATGATACAATCGAAGCTGAAGGTTTGTTCTAATGCTACGATGTGTTATGTAGAGTCATCATCCTTCACGAAGACCCGAATTTCTGTATTGTCAGAGGGGCAGAGACTAGCCAAACAAAAGCCCAGACTTTTAAGTCCGGGCTTTTGAATGAATGGATATTTCTAGGATTTTATTCCTGTATCAGCTTTAGCACCGTAGGCTCAAGCTGTTTGTGGCTGACTTCTAGCAGGAATGTACCTTTGTTGATGATCTGTTGTAGTTTTAGAATCAGTTCTTTGGTCGGTTTCTCCTGAGTTTTATTGCCTTCATACAGAGTTCTTCCGTTCAGGTCGGTGATTATAAATTCAAATTCACCTTCCAATGCTTCCGAAAGCACCAAAGTTACTTCTTCGTGGAGCATTGGTACGGGATATACTTTTTCTACACGCACTAATTCGCCTAAAGGTATTTCTATGCTTGCTTGTACTGTACGTGCTGCTCCATAGCTCAAGTTAAACTGGATCACGCGGGTATCCAGTAGACTACCGCTTGCATTTGCGCCGCTGTATAGCTGCAAGGTCAGTGTATAAGTACCCGGAGGTATTACCCCATTGTAGCTGCCTATACTTGCCGGAAGCTGGATCAATGGTGAAGGGGCTACGGCGTCCAAGTAGGTCGCTATGTCTGTTCCGTTGTTCAGATCCCCAAACAAAGCATAAGGAAGGATAGACTCTACCCGACTGTAATTGATATTCTCTGCACCTCCTACCAGTGTCATGCGTAAACTACCTGCGCTAACTGTGACATTGCCCAGAATACTAAGTTTTGATCCCTGTGGAGCAACTACATTTCCGTTTGTAGTAAGTGTAGTTATTACGGGGTCACCGCTTGCCCCGGCATTTACAAAGCTTATTCCGCTGATAGGCCCGGGAGCTTGATTGACTACCGTAAAGTTAATGATCTTTGCTGTACCTGCTGTTCCCCCTGCGCCTGCTGCCGTATAAGGGGTGACTGTCAGGCTGTAACTCCCCGTACTCAAGACAAAAGCATTAAAATTACCGTTAGCATCACCATTTAGGGCATAAGGAGCAAGGTTTTCTATCTGGGTTTTGACAGTTGAACCTGATCTGTTGAGTACAAATCGGACGCTACCCACAGCACTAGGGCTGGTCAATGCCTGAACGGTCAGGGATGAAGAACCAAACAAGTTGATGACATCTCCTTCTGCCAGGTTTCTAATCGGTGTATCTGTGTCGGCATTGATGAGCACCAATTGACTCACACTGGGTCCGTTAGGAGGCGCAGGATTTACCGTCACGCTAAAATCGGTAGAACCTTTGCTGCCTTCATCATCGGTTACGGTCAGTGTGATGAGGTGTGTACCTACACTCAGGCTTGGGTTGATATTTACGCCGCTTCCCAAAGAGGTAAGTCCTTCGCTCCAGGCATAGCTCACGATACTTCCTCCATCTGGGTCGCTGGAGTTTGCTCCGCTTAGGCTTACTACTTCGCTGCCGCTATTATCTGTATCGGTCACTTGATTCGCCCCTGTAACTATGGCAATGGGAAGCTGATTGGCTGCCTGATTGATGACTGTAAAGTTAATCGTCAGAGGTGTTCCGGCTGTTCCACCGGCACCTGTACTACTATATGGTGTGGCCGTAATCGTGTGAGTACCTGTAGAGAAGACAAATGCATTAAAATTACCATTCGCATCTCCATTTAGCGCATAAGGGGCTATATTTTCAACTTGGTTTCGTTGAGTTACCCCCCCTCGGGTGAGGAATAATCGCACACTTCCTACTGTTGCCGGATTGGTGATTGCCTGGATGCTTAATCCTGGCGAAGCAAAAAGATTGATTTCATCTCCCTCCTGAAGCATCTTGATAGGTGTATCGGTATCAGCATTAATCAGTAAAAGCTGGGTTACGGCATTGCTTGGAGGTGTTCCTGCATTTACAGTTACTGTAAAGCTACATTCATCCGTATTGCCTGCTGCATCAGTGACTAGATAGGTAACCGTGGTAGTACCTAGTGGGAAGGTTGCTCCACTTGCCAAACCTGCCGTTTTTTGGATGTTTGCATCAGGGCAGTTATCGCTGAAAGTAGGTTCGGTGTAGGTGATTACTTTGCCTGTAACACCAAAAGCGACCGTTTCGCTGATATTGGCAGGGCAGGTGATTTGGGGTATAATATTGTCCTCTACGGTAACTATAGCTGTACAAAAGGCTGTTTGTCCGTCTGCATCTTGTACCGTAAGCGTAATGGTATTTTGACCAACCTGAGCGCAAGTAAAGTTATTTAGGTCAATAGTTTTGCCGACAATGCCTACATCATCACTACTACCACCATCCACATCATGGGCAGTAATAGAGACCGTTCCATCTGCTTTTAATGGTATGCTAATATTTTTACAAACAGCGACTGGTTTTTGACTCAGGCCTTGTACCTCAATATTATCAAAGGCAAAACCTCCGAGGTTGGGGGCAGGTATGGAAAAATTATTAAAATTTTGAAACTTAATTCTGACATTGACTCCTAATATAAGTCCATTGTCAGTGGCAAACTGGCTGAGGTCATACGTCTGGGTAGTATAGGTATTGGTTGAACTTCCTCCTGTTAGGCTCACTATTCTGTGCCAATTGGTGCCATCTACACTCAGGGCTACTCCGTCTGAATTTTCAGAACCTGAAAAAGTCGCAGACATAGGATGATCCACATCATCAAATTCTCTCTGGTCAAATGTAAGTATCACGCTTGTTTGATTAGAAGCATCAAAGTGTAAAATGGCCTCATTCAAGCCAGAAAAGGCAGGACTTGAGTCAAAAAAATTATCCATAGTCAAGTGAAAATCATCAGAGGCTGGGGAATTGGTGGAAGTAATGAGTATCCGCCCATTGGCAGTACTTTTTAAGTCCCAACCTGCTCCCAATGTTCCGGTTTCAAATCCTTCTGTAATATTCAAACTTTGAGGCAAGTTAGCGTTGCCCACAACTGCTTGATAGGCATCTACCAGACCGAAACCAGTGATATCGTCGAATCCTGGGGTCAATAAATTGATGGCTGTACTGGTCAAAGCATTGTAAATATCATCTCGAGTGAAAGTAGGATTATTCTCTTTAAGTAGGGCTGCTATCGCGGCTGCGTGAGGGGCAGCCGCGGAAGTACCAGAAAAATTAGGGAAAGCATCTTCTCCCAGATTGACTCCAAAGAATGTATTGTTTACGTTATCAATGGCAGATATATCTGGTTTCTGGCGTATGTCTGCGAAGCCTAAGGGGCTACCATTGGCTTGAAATAAAACGGTATGCGGACCTTGGGAAGTAAATGATTCGGGTACACGCTGATTAAAATAGGGAACTGCTCCAACGGCTATTCCTCCATTTGCCCCACCGTGTGGATTCATCGTAGGGCTGAAAGTATCATACTCATTGGGTCGTACATCAGAGCCGAAATTCACATATTTAATTCTTTCGGGGTCGGGTCCTGCATTTTTAAATATTAATACGTTTACAATTTGGGGAGCTCCTGTATTATTGGTGTATCCGGCTACTTCCACAGGCGTTTGATTCATGATATTATTATTATTAGAGCCGCCTAAGAGCGCATTTAATTGCTGATTGAGAATAAGTATCCCTAGATCGGTATCTACACCATTGGCGGTATAAAAAGGGTCATCCCATTGAAGAGATAAGACCAGTCTTTGCCCGGCAGCAAGTGTATAGCTTTGCAGAAAACCGCCTGTACCCTGCTCGAAATCATAGGCTATCAGACCTGAAAAAGGTGCAAACGTAATGTTGGTAGATTCATAAGCCTGATTGCCGAGATTTCCGGCGGCAGCAAAATAAACCACATCTTGATTTTGTGCCACTTCATCAATCTTTTGGGCAATGATTCCATCCTGAAAAAACGGTTCTGCAAAGTATCCGATATCGTCTACAATTACCTTACAGCCTGCATCGGCAAGAGCTTGGATATTATTTGCAAACGCAGATTCGCCTCTAATAGCCGTGGCAAACAACAAATCAGACCCCGGAGCGAGGTCATGAATCAATTCTGCCATGGCCCTTCCTTCATCACTGTTGCCTGGGTCACCTTCATCCAAAACTGTTACACCTCCTGCTGGAAGATCCCCAGAGGCCACCCCAGCATTTGCACCGCCTAAAATATTATAACTATCACTTAGGATTCCTATCTTGACACCGGTGCCGTCTACTCCGGCTACTTTGCGAGCACGCTCTGCACGCATCGTTACGTCTGCTTCACTGGTCACAGAGCCTTTATAATTGATAGGTTTGTAGATCGCTGTGGCACTAAGCAAACCGTAAGAAGTCAATTCATCCAGACGGAGTAAATTTGCGGGATGTATCATGCCTTCAATCAGTCCGTGTTTTTTGGATACGGCATTCACCTCAAAACCCAGACGAAAAAGTTCGGGCTGAATACGACTGATATTCTCTACCCTTAAACTAACCCCTACTTTTCCGTCTTTTTGGGTAAGGTACAGGTTATCATTCAGGATTTTCATTTCTGCACTACTGCTGATAGCAGTCACACTCCTTCGATTTTTTTGCTGATACTGAGCTACCAAGGCGTGCAGGTCTCCTGAGATTCGAGTACCAGAGGCATCACGTTCTGCCCGGATACGTAATAGTTCTTTTAAATCGCCTTGTGCCTGAGCAAAAGTACCAGTAAAGCTTAAACATAGGAGTATGATTAATAGAAATAACCCTCGGAATCTTGTTGTACTAGGCCTTGACCGACCTGGCAAACCGGAGTGGCATCTCTCTTTTTGTGCTTTTCCTTTTGGATTGTGAAAGACAGTACACTTGTGTTTCATAAAAATACAGATTTAGAATTAATGATATAATATGAATATAAGCCTAACACCCTAAAATTAGCTTAGTGTGTATTGAATTGATATACAGAGATTTACTGCGATTAAAATATTTTTTCTTTTGGAACGCTCTTCTGAATCTCGTTAATTTCAATATTTTTTAAGAGAGCATAACATTTCAGCCTTGTGAGATGAGCACAATCAAAAATCAGATATTCTGATAATAATAGCCTCATTAGATTATCCAGAACGGTTTATTGCTTATCTAATGAAGCCAAAAACCTTAGACAATAAAATACCAATGGGGATTTTGTATAAATTACTAAAATAAAATAGTTGAAATTTTGCTGAGTTGTTGAAGTAAGTTTTTGAGTTATCACCTAAATAACTCATTAAAAACACTGATCAAAAACAAAAACATCAATTTTAAATTGCCGATTTTGTAAAAAAGCACGCAGGTTACTTTGAATTAAATACAATCAAATTTAGAATTAATTATACAGTTAAACAAATATTTAGATCGGTTTTTGAAAAAACATGCAAAGTAAGTATAAAAAAATCCGGTTCTCTGACAATTTATGTGGGAATGATCCATGCAAGTATTTTCAAACAATAATTCTATAAAAAATAAGTGCATTCAATTTCCTCTCTTGATGATCAATTTTGCCACGAATGCACGAATAAACGCCCTTATTCGTGCAT
>JANRIC010000108.1:0-20207 GCA_033765345.1 Microscillaceae bacterium | reverse complement strand
TTTGTAAGTTTTTTTGTAAGTTTTCTTCTAAAACTCTATAAAATATCGCAAAATATGGGTTTTGATAAAATATAGCATGTAAGTTTTATAAGAATAGTTATATTTCATATAAATATTTCGCTAGGGTGCGAAAAGTCGGTTGATACAGACTTTTGGGTTTGTTTTTTTCTTCTTGAGCAGTCTACAGCCTTAGGCATTCGCCTGGAAGTTTGCAAAATTTCCTTTCATTACTTTGTTCAGGGTGATCCTATCGGAACACCCTGAACAACTTAGGGGGTGGTATTTTTTTTAACTTTGTTTCCAATATTCTTTAATAAGCTCATAATCAGCCTCCGTCAAAAAGTTTTTATAATTTGTTTGGGGATACAAAAAATTTTCAATGTAAAATATACTATTTGAAATATCAAACCCCTCCTTTAACATTACAAGATCCCAATCACCCGCCCCATGTGAATATACCCATCCAATTTGGATATTAGTTTCGTTACTATAGAATCCTTTGTTACTTAAAAAAGGACCATTTCCTAAAATTATTAGGTTGTCAAAAAATGAATCTTCTTTAAACTCTCGAATTAATAGATCATTGTTTTCTAATTCTTTAATATCATTTATTTCGTAAACTTTCAAGACCAGAGACCTTTTCCCATAAATTTTAAAGTCATAGATTGATGACTCTAATAATTCAATTTTCATATCGATCTTTTGCAGAAAATTAAACCATTTATTTTTAAGTATAGACAACTTTTTTGGTATTACTTTTAATTCCTTAAATTCAAGCAAGAGTAGTTCCTTATCATGTTTTTCAACTTCAGTCTCCCATTTTTTTTTAGCAACTTTTATTCTCTCTGGAGTTAGATTAAGACTTAACTCTCTTTTCGTATGTGCTTCATCGTGGTGATGTAGACATAAAATTACTAAATTCTCTTCCAAATGACTTTTACTTTTATTCCACTCAATTAAATGGTGTATAATTACAGATTTTTCCTTTTCTCTGCAAATACAACAAGTTCTTCTTGATTTGTAAAGTAAGTTGTCTACTATTTCATCAGGAATTGCTGGACGTGAAGAGCTTAAAATTAGTTCAAGATCACTTTCATCAATTCCAATATCTTTTAATTCATCTGGTTTACAAGTTGAAAGGTTTTGTATAGTATAACCTGCCTTAACAATTTTATTTGCCTTTTCACTATCAACTCCTCTTGCCAAAAGGGCACGAAAAGTATTTTTCATATATTCTACTTTTGAAATTATTTATTTTTTTTCACTCTGACTTCTTTCTTCGATGTGTTCCTTCGGATCACCTCAAAGAATTCAAAAAATTTGAAAATTCCAGCCGAAGATACTGAATTATTGATAACTAGTCCTGCATCTGCAACAATTGCTTACTCACTCTTTGCCCAAACCAATGAGGTTTTTGGAAAGCCCACAGGCTTTACAAGGGTCCAATCAACTCAATAAAAATTCCGTCCGGGTCTTGGAGCAGAATCAAATATTTATTCTCACCAATGGGTGTGGGTGTTTCAGAAAACACATTGACTTTATTTGCCTTAAATCGTTCAAGAAAAGGACTCAGAGCATTTACATAGAGTGTAATGTATTGCATACCCAGGTCGTCTTCGATATGCTTAGATCGGTTGGGTTTTCCTTTTTTGCCGAAGGACATAAGCTTCCATTCGGTAGCCTGGGGGCTGTCTTCCAGCTTGAGCACCACGACTGTAAAAGGAATGCCACGAGTCAAGCCGGAGCGTTGGCTAAAATCTGCATTGAGGTCAAAACCGCTGGTTTTTTTCATGCCCATCACACGGGTATAAAAATCCAGCGATTTGTTCATATCTTCTACCACTACACCAATGCTTATGACTGGATTTTTATATCCGACTGATGCTTGTGCCCTCAGTGTTTGGGATAAAAATAAGCGGTTCTCTGACAATTTATGTGGGAATGATCCATGCAAGTATTTTCAAACAATAATTCTATAAAAAATAAGTGCATTCACTTTTCCTCTCTTGATGATCAATTTTGCCACGAATGCACGAATAAACGCACTTATTCGTGCATTCGTGGCAAGCAATTTTTTCAAATGTTTAGTGGATAGCAAGTCTAATCAAGATGTGTCACCCACAAAATTTGTCAGAGAACCAAATAAGCTTAATACTACAAAACCTGAAGAAATAAAAATTGCTTTTTGCATGGTACTCAATTTAAGGATGCCTAACTCAAGAAGTCTAACGTCAATCTTCTGAGAAATTTATCCAAATTTTAGAAAAAGGCATTTTATTTTTCGCTCCCCAACAAAAAAATCAATGGAATATGCAGACGTTTTTTCCAGGCTTTTTCGGAGTGGTCTTCTCCTGTAAATTTTATGGTTTTCCAAGAGGAATCTGTGTATCCCATTTTCTGCATAATCACATCGGCTTTTTGTTGAAAGGGTTCATAGAGTGCGTCGAGGGTCTCGGTGCCAAAGTCGAAGTAAATTTTATGGGTTTTTGGGCTGGGCAGATGCGCCTGGAGATAATTTAGAAAGGCATCAGGAATGGGATTATTCTGCACTGTGAATGTTCCTACCCAATGTGTAGACAAACAGGCAGCCCCTCCAAAAACATCGGGATACTCACATATTGCGTACATGGAAATCAGCCCGCCCATGCTCGATCCGGCAATAAAGGTATTGGCGCGGTCTTTTCGGGTAGCATAATTTTGGTCTATGAAGGGTTTAAGCTCCTCGACCAAAAATCTTAGGTATTTGTCGGATTGTACCTCGGTAGCAAACAAGGCTGTGTTGGGATTTCTTCGGGCTTGCTGAACCAGGGAATCTCTGTAAGGTTTTGCCAGGCTTTCAAAGGGTTTTTGGGGGAAATATTCGGAGTGGCGGCGTTCGCTGATGTTGTAAATGCCTACTACAATAAAGGGAAGCGTTTTTTTGTCGGCTATTAGCTTACTAGCGACTTCATCTACACCCCACTCCTGCTTATTCCAGGTGTAGGTAGAGTCAAAGAGCATTTGTCCGTCGTGCATGTAAAGCACTGGGTATTTTTGATTTTTATCATAGCCTTCCGGCAGCCAGACAGCTACTCCCCTGGCTTGAATGAATTTGGAGGGAAAATTTTCTCTGATATCGAGCTTGCCTTGAGAGGCTTGGGGTTGGGCAAAGCCGCTTTGAAAACACACACATCCCAAGAAAATAGCTTTTAATACCGTTAGAAATAGTTGTTTGTTTTTTTTCATTGGATAAATTTTTCAAGTGTCATACAAAAATATAAAACCTATGCGATATACGAATGCATCATCCCAGATTAGTGTATCCATCTCGATGGCTGAATTTGGCAAAATAGGCCTTATTTCGGCGTCTAAATCTATTTTTTTTTAAGAAACAAGTATTGTACAGTCAAATATTTTTTATAATATGACAAATTTAGCTCTTAATTTTTTTAACTTGAAGAAAAATCAGTTATCGCTATTTTAAATTTAATGCTTGGAGTATGAAAAAAGTAATGCGGCCATTTATCCAAAAAACCTATTTGCTGCTTTTCTTATTTTTATGTACAGCCGCTGTGTTCCATTTAAAAAGTCAATCTAAAGTACAAGATTTGCAAAAAAAGCTTCTAACAGCTAATTTAATCAATTACCGCCTAATTCTAGAGTCTTTGGACTCTCTTTTAGGGCATCTTCCTAAGCAAGAAGCCCTGACTTTGGCAAAACAAAACTTAGATATTGCTAAAAAAACCAAATCTCCACAAATCATCTGTTTAGCTAATATTTATTTAAAAAACGTGGAAGGTATTTATCTAAAAAAGAAAAATCTGAATTTGGATAAGTTTCTGGAAATGCTGAATTATACCCAATTGAATCAGTTTCAATATGAAAGCGCCTTTATTTGTAGAATACTTGCTTTAATATATAATCTTCTAGAGGTACCTGCTAAGAGTCTGTATTATGCGGAGGAATCCGTTCGTATTTTTGAGCAAATCCATCTGCATAAAAAAGCCATGCTCAACTATTTCGATATGGGTATTGCATTTTATGGAATGAAAGAATATAAAAAAGCAGAAAAATACCTCAAAAAGGTAGTCATAGAGAATATTCCTTTGGGTAGTGCCAGAAATAAGATCAATGCATACAATGCATTGGGGTTGATTCAATTTCATTTGAGTAAATACGAAGAAGCTTTGCCATACTTTGAAACCGCCCTGAATTTGGCTGAGACTGACCGGGATTCCGCCTGGATTGGGATCATGAATGGCAATCTGGGACAGGCTTATGGGAAATTAAAAAAATACGAACTTGCGCAGAGTCTTCTCGCAGTTGATATTAGTTATAGTCTTCGATTCGGGCAGCCAACCAATGCAGTAGTCTCTTTGATCTATTCAGGGGATTATTACTTTGAGAATAATCAAACCGACAAGGCACTTGCCAGCTATCGGGAAGGGCTTAAATTATTGAAAATCCATCATCGGAATAAAGAACAAACGCAGTTCATTAATTTACATCGAGGTTTAGCAAAGTGCTTCCGAAAATTTGGGCAACCTGAAAAGGCACAAGCCTGTTTAGATACAGTTTTGATCTATCAAGATTCTATGATTCAATCTGCTTATCAAAGAGAATATGAAATGGTGAGAAAAAATGTGCTTATGGAAAAAAAGGAGCATCAGGTAGAAAACTTATCCAGAGAAAATCAAAATCAGAAACTTGTTTTGACCAAACACAGATTCCAACAACTCCTGCTTGGTGCATTTAGTGTATTTGTCAGTAGTATGCTGATTCTTGCTTATTTCACCAACAGACAGTATAAAAAAACTAATACCAAACTCCAAAGTCAAAATAATATCATCTCTCGCCAAAATGTGATTATTGAAGAAAAAAATAAAGAAATAGCTGCCCAAAACGAAGAATTACACGCACAAAATGAAATTCTGACCGTGCAGAAAGAAAAAAACCTCCATCAAAAAAACGTAATTGAGCAACAATACAACGAACTCAAAAAAGTTCACGAGCAACTTCAACACCAAAAAAGAGCCCTGGATGAAGCTCTGATAAAAATTCAGGACGATGAAAAACTAATTTTACAGCAAAATGAACGCCTCAAAAATTACAACCTTGATTTAGAACACGATGTATTGACTCGGACCAAAGAACTATCCGAGAAAAATAAAGAACTGATTAATTATAATAATCAGTTAGAACAGTTTAGCTTCATCACTGCCCATAATCTACGTGCCCCGGTTGCTAATATTTTGGGGCTTTGTCAAATCCTCAGAGAAGATACTCCAACACATGCCGAAACATTGTCTTATGTGGAAAAAATAGCTTTTACAGCCGAGCTTTTGGATCAAATAATCCGGGATTTGGGAAAAATCTTAGAAATCCGAAAGAATATTCAAAAATCTACCGAAGTCATTTATCTAGGTATTCTGATAGAAAAAACACTTCATCTGCTTGAACCTCAGATTCTGGAAGCCCAGGCCGATATTAAACTGCAATTATCGAGTTTCCAAAGCATTCGATCTATTCCGCTATATTGGGAAAGTATCTTTTATAACCTCATCAGTAATGCTCTTAAATATAGAGATACTTCCAGACCACTGGAAATACATATTGGAAGTCGACTTGAAGAACATCAACTCATCATTTATGTACAAGATAATGGCTTAGGGATTGATATGGATATTTATGGCGATCGCCTTTTTGGGCTTTACAAACGCTTCCACCCAAATATTGAAGGAAAAGGAATGGGCTTGCATCTGGTAAAATTACAAGTAGAAGCCCTGGGAGCTAAGATCAATGCCAAAAGCCAACTTGGACAAGGCACTGTATTTGAAATTATTTTGCCGATAGAGTATGCTGACATTCACACAACATCAAATCACAATACCAAAACTTCTGATCCCAATTAACAGAAGATTCCTCTGCCGAATCCGAAGCATAAGATCGCAAAATCTTCTCCCCGATTTGTATGGGTATCGGTTCCGAAAATATCGGCCCATCAAAAACAAAACTATGAAATTCACCGTTTTCCCCTGCCGGATCCACCCCCAAAGGCAAATCCCGGATAAACGAGGCATCTATCACTCTACCAACAAAAGATTCATCCAGCAAACGGGCATTGGTACAAACTACCACCGCCTTAAATCCTAATTCTATAAACTCTTCTAGGAGTGCCCTTGTATCTTTTTTCCAAAGTGGAAACACACCTTGCATACCTACCTGAGCTAACTTCACTTCACGATATCGTCGCAGGTCTTCCAGAAAAATATCTCCATAAATGGCATACGCAATACCTTTTTTTTGGAAAGATTTTAATTTTTCTTCCATCAGCAGATCATAGCTCGCCATACTCACTCCAGAGGGTAGGTATAAGGTATCTAAAGGAATATCCAACAGCTCCACTTGCTTGTATAATAGCTCTTTACGAACTCCGTGCATAGAAACCCGGTCATATTCTTGACTGAGCGATGTCAACAACATAAGTACCTCATACGACTTATCTTTCAGGACTTGATGGAGTGCCATTGCGGAATCCTTACCACCACTCCAATGGAAAACAGCTTTTTTCATGGATTTACTTGCAAAAATAAACTGTAAAAATCACCCCATATTTTTTTTAAGCCCCCAATTTTTTAACAGCAATGAGCTCCTGTATCTCTGCCTTGAATTCTTCCCAATCTGCCGAATGAAGCAGAAAATCTTTACGACATACGTCTTTGATCAGTACAAGCCCTTCCTGATAGTTGCTCATCCAGGTTTCATAATGTCGGTTGAGGTCTTCCAAATAAGTATATGGAATATCTTGCTCATAGTGCCTCCCCCGCTTTTGAATATGATTTTTAAGTTTGGGGACATCCGCCTTCAAGTAAATGAGCAAATCGGGAGGTTTGATCAAAGCTGAAAAGGTATGAAAAATATTCAGGTAATTTTCATAATCCCTTTGTGATAAGATGCCTTTTTCATAAAAAGTTTGGGCGAAGATATAAGCATCCTCGTAAATAGTACGATCCTGAATGACTGTATGATGGGTATTTTGGGCATATTTTACTTGCTTAAAGCGATTATTCAGAAAATATACCTGTAGGTGAAATGCCCAGCGAGGCATATCGGCGTAGAAATCCTCGAGATAAGGATTGTCCTGTACCGATTCATAACAAACTTCCCAGCCGAAGTTTTCGGCCAATTTTTCGGCGAGGGTGGTCTTTCCGACCCCAATATTCCCCGCAATGGCTATGTGCATTTTTTAAATCCCTTATTTGAATCTTAAATTCAAAGATATATACTTAAAATGAAGTGATATACGCTATGCTAAAAATTTAAATCATAAAAAAATCAAGCGAATCAATTTATGAAATCGTGCTAATCTGTTTTATCCGTCCATAAAATTTATATTTTTGAGAAAAATTAAGAGCTTTACAGTTTTATACCCAGATTGAAGTGATTTGCCTGATTTTCTTGATTGATTAGCTTGATTATTAATGATTTAAAAGCTAAAATCTCGGAAAACCACTTCGGTTTGAGTATAAGTCTTGTTCTTACTGATTGTGAACTGTGCAAGAGTTTTGAGATTGAATTTAAATAGGATACCATGAATACAAATTTTGTAGCCGAATTGCGCTGGAGAGGTATGCTGCACCAGGATATGCCCGGCACCGAAGAACAGCTCAACAAAGAAATGACCCCTGGGTACATTGGTTTTGACCCCACAGCTTCTTCCCTGCATATCGGAAATCTGGTGCCGATTATGCTTTTGGTGCATTTTCAACGGGCTGGGCATAAACCCATCGCCCTGGTAGGAGGTGCTACTGGGATGATCGGTGACCCTTCAGGCAAATCAGCCGAGAGAAATTTACTTTCTGAAGATGTCCTTCGGGAAAATATCGCTGGGATTCGTACCCAACTGGAGAAATTTCTGGATTTTGACTGTGGCGCGCACTCCGCCGAACTCGTCAATAACTATGATTGGTACAAAGATGTATCTTTGCTTCATTTTTTGAGAGAAGTCGGCAAACACCTGACCGTCAGCTATATGATGGCCAAAGATTCGGTCAAAAATCGCCTCGATACGGGTTTATCTTTCACAGAATTTTCTTATCAGCTCTTTCAGGGGTATGATTTTTATCATTTATACAAGCATCATCATTGTCGCCTGCAAATGGGTGGCTCCGACCAATGGGGCAATATCACCACTGGTACCGAACTCATCCGCCGCAAAGACGGAGGAGAAGCCTTTGCCTTGACCTGCCCCCTCCTGACCAAATCAGACGGCTCCAAATTCGGCAAATCCGAAGGTGGAAATATCTGGTTGGATGCAAATAGAACATCCCCTTACAAGTTCTACCAGTTTTGGTTGAATGTAGAAGATACCGACCTGCCCAAGCTGATCCGTTATTTTACGACCCACAGCCGTGAAACGATTGAAGCTTGGGAAGCAGAACACGCCCAAAACCCCAATGCGCTTAAACGCATTCTGGCAGAAGATATTACCAAAAGAGTGCATTCAGAGGCGGATTTGTTGCAGGCCCAAAAAGCTACCAATCTGCTTTTTGGCAAATCTACCTGGGAAGATTTTGAGGCTACTGATGAAGCTGTTTTGCAGGAAGTTCTCGAGGGAATCCCTCAAAAAAATATATCCAGAGGTAATTTTGAAGCCTTTGCCAACAGCATAGATTTGATCGCCGAAAGCCTGGACATGTCTAAGGGAGAAGTAAGACGATTGTTGAAGAATAATGGCTTAAGTATTAATCAGGATAAAATTACAGTAAACCAAGCTGAATCCAAACCGAATTTTGCTTTATTCAAAAATAAATACCTTTTATTTCGTAAAGGGAAAAAAGAATATTACCTTCTGCGGATAGAAGATTGATTTTTTCAAGCAAAAACTATAAAAAACATAGCATTTCCTATTTTGTAAGTAAATTTTATAGGAAAATTTACCACGAAATAGTTATATAGTCCGATAATTGCGGGATAAATAATATTAAAATCTAGCCCATGGATCAAAATATTGGAAAGAATCAGGAATCGTTTCAGGAATACTTTCAGGATATTTTAAAAAGTCAGATTGATTTTTTGGAATTTACCGGTCAGGTTCAGTTGCAAACACTTCGCAAACTGGCGGATTTGCTTGCTGGCAAAGCACCGAATATAAAAGACATCATTAGCTCTAAAAAAGAAATCAGCCTTTATGATTATTATTCGCTCACCCGCCGGGATGATGTAATGATCTCGTACAAAGGCCCTGTCACTGATATTATCTTGTCGGAAATCAGCAGAGACATCCGCAACAAACTGGCAGATAATCCTAAGATCAGCAAAAAACTTTTCTCCGTTTTTATTGAGCTGGCACAGAATATACTGTATTATTCTTCCGAAGAAATCTTTTTTGCCGATAAAAGAGACCGTGTAGGCACCATTCTTATCACGCAGGCAGAAGATCATTTTACGTTTGGCTGTGGAAATATGGTGGAGAATAAATACATCAACGATCTGGTAGAAAGCTGTAATAAAATCAACTCCCTAGACCGAGAGGAACTCCGAGAGTACAAAAGAGAGACCCGCAGTTCTCCCAAAAAAGATCGAAGCAAAGGTGCTGGAATCGGGCTGATTCAGGTAGCCCTGACCTCCGGAAACCCTTTGCAGGTAGAAGCCCATTCCATTGATGACAAATATTCTTTTTTTTCTATTTCAGTCATTATCGACAAAGAAGTACCCGGAGAAGCCGGATAAGCAACTCTTGCCATTCAAAAAAATATCTTTAACTTTGAAGCAAGAAAAAAGATACTAAAAATGGCAAGAATTCTTACAGGTATCCAAAGTTCGGGCAAACCACATTTGGGTAATATTTTGGGGGCTATTCAACCCGCAATTGAGCTTTCGGAGCAAGCCGGAAACGATTCCTTCTTTTTTATTGCTGATTTTCACTCCCTGACCACCATCCGCGAAGCTCAAACCCGCATCGACAATGTCAATGCCGTTGCAGCCGCTTGGCTGGCCTGTGGCTTCGATACCCAAAAAAATACATTCTATCGCCAATCCCGCATTCCGGAAGTCGCCGAACTGACCTGGTATCTTTCCTGTTTTTATCCTTATAGCCGCCTTAGTCTGGCAACTTCTTTCAAAGATAAATCCGACAAACTGGGTGAAGATAGCGTCAATGCCGGGCTTTTTAACTATCCTGTACTTATGGCCGCCGATATTCTGCTCTATGATGCCAACTTTGTACCCGTAGGCAAGGATCAGGAGCAACACCTAGAGATTACCCGTGATATTGCCCGAAGGATCAACGTACATTATGGAGAAGAAATATTTGTACTTCCCGAAGCCCGTATCAGTGAAGAAGTCAAAACCATTCCTGGTACCGACGGACAAAAAATGAGCAAATCTTATGGCAATACCATCGACATCTTCCTGCCTCAAAACCAACTCAAAAAACAAGTCATGGGCATCCAAACGGATAGTACACCCCTTGAAGAACCCAAAAACCCCGATACTTGTACGGTATTCAAACTTTATAGCTTGCTGGCAAAACCCGATGAAATCGCACAAATGCGTAAAAACTACGAAGGAGGAAACTATGGCTATGGCCACGCCAAAAAAGAACTTCTAGACCTGATTTTGAGCCGATTTGCCGAAGCCAGAGAAAAATATGAATATTATACCCTCAATCTCCCCGAACTCAATGCCAAACTCGAGGAAGGTGAAGCCAAAGCCCGCGAAGTGGCTTATCAGGTCTTAGCCAGGGTGAGAAAGGTCTTAGGCTTCTGATCAGCCTAATTAGCTAGTATTCAAAACCCTTTTTTGAATAAGCAACATAAATGCTAAACACCTTCAATACTCAAATCTCTTGTCGCCCTGGCGGACAACAAGGAACTTATTGCAAAAATACCCCCATAATGAGATGAAACAAGCTCCTCAAAAAAGGTTTGCACTAAATCCATAGAAGAAGCAGAATTTTTCTACGAAATACCACACAATAAAAGGGAATTCTCAAGATTTTTGTTTATTTGGTGCTTTATTTCAAAAACTTCTAAACAATAATCGTATGTCAACAGCTGAAATTCAAACCGAAAAGGGGACGATGCACGTGGAATTTTATGACCAAGATGCCCCAGGTACGGTAGCCAACTTTATTAAACTCGCTCAATCGGGTTATTACGACGGACTGACTTTTCACCGTGTCCTTCCTAACTTTGTCGTGCAAGGAGGCTGCCCCAATGGAACGGGTGCAGGCGGTCCAGGCTATACCATCAAATGCGAACTGACAGGCAACAATCAATACCACGACCGAGGCGTGCTTTCTATGGCACATCGAGGCAGAGATACGGGCGGATCTCAGTTTTTTATTTGCCTGAGTCGTGCTGCTACCCAACACTTGGATCGCCAACACACCTGTTTCGGTAAGGTCACCGAAGGTATTGATGTAATTGATCAGATCAGACAAGGAGATAAAATCCTCAAAATTACGGTGCAAGAGGCTAATTGATTGCTTGAAGGACTGTTAAGGTTAGACAACCATTAACAGCCTTTTTCCAATTCTGATAAAGCGGAGGATTTTGTTAAGGTTAGACAACCATGAATAGTCTTTTTCCAATTCTGATAAAGTCTGGCTTTATCTGAATGAGTTCAAAGAATTTGCAGAAAGTCAAGCAACTACCTTCTAAAAAATCCCGTCTTTTCCTTATAATAAGCCATCAATCAAACCCTGGTAAACTCCAACCGGGTTTCTTTTTACGCAGGGAAAGCTTTTGATAACTATGAAAAAACTAACTTTCATTTTTTTATGCAGTTTGACAAGCACTTTTGTACAAGCACAAAATCAGGAAAATATCTTACTGATTCCAATTACTATTCAATCTTCCAATCAAACAATTGAGCAAATTCTCCGCAAAATTTCATCTGCTTACGATATTCATTTTTCTTATAACCCCGAATTTATCCCCATCCGACAAAAAGTCAGACTTCAGCTCAAGCAAACACCCTTAGAAAAAGCCCTGGATAGTCTTTTTTATGGCATTCCGGTTCGTTATGAGGTCTTGAATCGTTATCTGATTCTCAGCGAAGAAAGTACAAACGGCAAAGATAAGCTGGAAAGTACTTTGCTGACTGGCAGGATTCTCAGTCGGTCGGATTCTCTCCCACTTCCATTGGTACACGTCTATTTTGAGAAAAATCTGATAGGCGTAGTGAGTGATTATGAGGGATATTTTAAGCTTGATTTTAGAGATTATACCCTCCAGGATACCTTGACTTTCTCTATGGTAGGCTATCAGCGTCATCAAAGCACAATACAAAACCTTTTAGATCAAGAAAATCTTCAGCTTTATTTGGCAGATAGTATATACACCTTACAAAACATCGATATTGAGCCTAAAAAACGCAAAATCAAAACTTTTTTCAAAGATTTGAAGCTTGTGAGCAAGGTGAAACTCCTTTATAAAAGTATGAAAGTAAAGGTAAATAAGCTTTTGTCTAAAGCAAACATTCAGAATGCCAAAGACAAACTCTCACTTCGGCGCAGGCTTCAGGAACTAATTGCCGAACTCCAAGAGCTTCTTCAGGATTTAAAATTTGAGCAAGACGATAAAAAAATTCAAAAAATTATGCAGCAAATACAGGAAGCCTATGCCGGGGTTTGAAAAGGGGTATTAGGTATCGGCTCAAGCAGATTCTACCCAATACCCCATACCTGGATTTCAGTCTTCGTCTTTGTCTTTATTTTTTTCTCGGTTTCTTCTTTCGGATCTCTCAAATTTTTTTAATCTTTCTTCCTCTTCGGCTTCAGCACGGGTATACGCATCAATGATACTTTTGACAAGTTTATGTCTTACCACGTCCATAGCAGTTAGCTCTACAAAACCGATTCCGGGTACGCCTTTGAGAATATTTAGAGCCTCTACGAGTCCTGATTTTTGCTTCTTAGGCAAGTCAACCTGTGATTTATCCCCGGTTACAATCACTTTAGAATAAGGTCCCATGCGCGTCAGAAACATTTTGATCTGCATAGGTGTGGTATTTTGAGCCTCATCCAGCAGTACAAAAGCGTTGTTGAGCGTTCGTCCGCGCATATAAGCCAGGGGTGCAATTTCAATAATGCGATTTTCCTGGTAATATTTGAGCTTTTCGGCGGGGATCATGTCGTCTAGAGCGTCATAAATGGGTCGTAGATAAGGATCAATTTTTTCCTTCATATCACCGGGAAGAAACCCCAGGTGCTCTCCTGCTTCAACGGCTGGTCGGGTGATCACGATTTTTTTGACCTCTTTGTTCTTTAATGCTTTTACTGCCAGTGCTACCGAGATATAAGTTTTACCAGTACCTGCCGGACCGATGGCAAAAACCAGATCATTTTGTTTGGAGGCATTCACTAGATCCAATTGGTTAGAAGTTTTGGCTTTGATCGCAGTACCTTTTGTGCCATAGACTAGTACTTCGCTATTGCCTAATTCTTCTTCCTTGGTGGGTGGAGTGATTCCGTTTCCATTAGGTAAAATGAAAGATTGAACGTGTTCTCGGGTAATTTTACCAACTTTGTGGTAGTGCAGCAGTAAGGAATTAATGATTTCGTTGATTTTGATAATTTCCGGGGTAGTCCCTTGGATTCTAAGTTCGTTGCCACGCGACACGATTTTACTTTTTGGAAAAGCAGCGGCTACTTCTTTGATGTTATCGTTTTCTACTCCCAGAAAATCAACTAAGGATACGTCGTTTAAGTGAATTACTTTTTCTATCAAATGCTTTACGGATTTGGGTTTGGTTTTTTTACGACTGAAATTTAGCAAAATTCATTCTAAATGCCAAGCTTCTGCTTAAATTGTTTAAAATCAGTCTAAACGAACCCCAAAAAAGCTTGTTTTTTTCCCAAAATTGCAAATTTGAAAGCAATTTAAGAAATTAGCTTTAGGTTTTAGGTGTTCGGTATGGAGTCCTTGGGGTTCATGTATTTCTGTAAGATTATTTCTTAAATCATCCAATCTTAATTCATACCTCCCAAAACCTAAAACCAAGCACTAAAATGGAAAAAATAATCAGAGTTGTACAAATGACCTTCCGGAAAGATCAAATTGATCAGTTTCTGAACCAGTTTCAGACCAGCAAAGAACGAATTCGGGCTTTTGAAGGTTGTACCCATTTAGAACTTTGGCGGGATACCCAAAACCCTTGCGTGTTTTATACTTACAGCCATTGGGACTCAGAAGCACACCTTAATTTATACCGAAATTCTGATTTATTCAAAGAAATTTGGGGTCAAACCAAAATATTATTTGCAGAAAAACCCCTCGCATTTTCTGTCTCAAAAGAGATAGAATTGTAATATTCTCATGATTTATCTATAATCTTAAAAAAAAATGAGTTTTTATTTTGCACTATTTCTTTTTTTTCTAATTTTGCAGACCAATTATTAAATAGAAGCCTGGGTGGCGGAATTGGTAGACGCGTTGGTCTCAAACACCAATGGGGGCAACCCCGTATCGGTTCGACTCCGATCCCAGGTACAAAAAATTAGCCTTAAAAAATGAAAAAGTGAATGATGGGTTTTTGTTAAATTGTGGATTTGCCATTATAAATACCCAAAATTCAATAATTCAACAATTAAACCACTAACACCAAAAAAACAGCAAATATGGAAAATACTAAACATGTTTATAACACGCCGATTTGCTTCTATATGGCTGGGTATTTTTGAACAGCCTTGTGTTTTAAAAAACACATTGTTCCAGGCATATTCAAAGCACACAAATTTCATAAAAACTTATTAAAAGAACATTCTACCAGAAAAGAGTCATCTCATAACTTGAGAGGGTTCTTTGTGTGTCAAGCCTTCGAACTTTGGTGGTTTTGCTCAATTCATGTGTAATCAATTTTTCTGCTTATGCTATATATATTGGTTTTTAAAATGCTTTTGGATGTACAGCTCAATTATAATTATGACAAGCTGCTCTATCTGATTGCCGAAAAAGAGAGCCGATTTCAATGTCAGATCACGGACCCTTACAATATCACGTATGGGAAATACCAGATCACACCGCATTTGATTCAAAAGAACGGCTATACCATGCCGATGTCTTGCGAAGATCAGGACGTTTTGATGAAAAAGCTCATTAAAATGTACGAGCAAATGTTGGACATTGAAAAATATGAATTTAAATATCATAACGGTATTTTGCTCCATAAAACTAATCTGATTGTGGCGATGCATTTTGCACCCTACGGAACGATCCGCTACCTCGAACACGGGGTGGATTTCTCAAACGGACTGATCTCTGTAAGTCAATTATTAGAACGCTACGAACGGACGAATTTTTACGAATTACAATAATTTCACATATTTAAATTCTACCCATAAACCACGGAGTCTTGCTTCGTGGTTTTTTTTGTTTTGAATACTCAGTTATTAAGTAGTCCATTTAATTACTCGATAGTCCATAGCAAATACAATTGCGCTGTTTATCAAACAATTATGAAAATAACTTATATAAACTAATTATAAGCAAAACTTATTTAAAAAAGTTTTAGCTAAGGTATCATTCAAAAACTACATCTGTATAAATATCCGACATTGGCAATTTTAGCCCCAAAGACTGGATCAAAACGGTCTCTGACAAGTCTTGATAGATCAACATTTGCCATTCTTGCGGACTTTTCCTAAAGAATGCATCTACCTGATAACGACGAGAATCTAGCAAAAGATATTCTTTAAACATGGCTAAAGATCGGTAATTGACAAATTTTTCACCCCGGTCATAATCGGCTGTTGACGGAGACATCACCTCTACAATTAAAGTGGGATTTTTGACTACATCCTGTCGCCCCTCCATCAATTCAATAGTGCCGCAGACTACCATCGCATCTGGATAAACAAAAGAATGGCTCAAGGGAATATCTAATTTCATATCACTATTAAAAGGGCGACATCCTTTGCCTATAAGCATTGTGAAAAAATTTCCAAATATATTTCCGCTGATTGTGTTATGATTTAGGCTTCTGCCAGCCATTGCTGTGACTTCTCCCTGCCTGTATTCGCTTTTATAAGTGGCTTTTTCTTCCCATTCCAGGTATTCCTCTGGGCTGGCAAAAAAACGTTCCTGAGTTTGTTTGAGTGCTTCTCCCATGATTGACCTAATTTAATTCTTAAATCTACACAGTTTTTATCAGATTAACACAAAGATAGGTACCTCAAAAGATCAAAGACAAAAACCGAGGCAAAAAGTTTAAGGCAGTAGCACACCCTTTCTGCAAATGAGTTTACACAGAAAGGGTGTATAGCCTCAAGACTATTGAGCAGGTATCAATACTGCGCTTGTTGTATCGCTGGGTGGTGTCACATCAAAGGGGGTAGAAGAAGACTGAGGCACTGGTGCATTGGAATAAAGCTGTAAAGAATTGGCAGCAACAACATTGGCATCCAGAATTTGTACGGTGACTCTGGGCAGAGAAGAATCTGAACCATCCTCCCGCTTGGTAACTTCCAACACCTTGAAGGCCACAATGCCCAAATTTGCGCCCATCAAATTTCCGTTCAAAGGAGAATAATTGATGCTGATGTCGCTGTCGTATACAACTGCCAAGACTACTTTTCCTTTGAGCCTTTTCAATCCAGTAGCTCTGAGCGGAGTCACATCGGGTATTTTATCGAGCAGTACTTCCTTATCATCGTCTGGGTTGCCAGAGCCAAGCCCAGGTCCGGCTTGCAAAAAATTTTTTGCACCGTTGGCAGTCGGTCCGGCATTTTTCCAGGCATTGGGAATGGTCTTAAGTGCGTGCCAGCCTTCATCGCCTACTTCACCTGTGAAAAGGTCAATCGTTTTGCCGATATTTTGTTGAAAGTAAGCGAGCTGTGTGCGTTGACCTACTTCGGCGATCTGGTCGTTGACATTGGTATCCGAAAAATCATTGGGTTCATTGCCATTGTCTATGCTTTCTTCATCGATGACAAGAAAAACAGGTTCTTTTTCGGGAGAGAGTTCATCATCGTCTGTTTTTTCGGATTGGCAGGCAAATAAAGACAGGGTTATCTGCAAAATAAGTGTAGTTTTTAAGAATAATTTCATAAGATTTAATGATAGATTAAGTGTATAAAATATAGCACAACTTTACAATTACTCAGAAGAGCCTTTACATCAAATGAATACTGATTTTTTTACAATTTTGTTATCGTTCGTATATATTTGCCATAAGTATCAAATTTTTATACGGTTATGCAACTTTTTCACTTTCAAAACAATCCTTGTATTATAAAACTATAACCATAGCACCATCATGCTGAAAAATTACCTCAAAATTACCCTTAGAAGTCTTTGGCAGCAAAAAACTTACAGCTTTATCAATATTTTCGGGCTGGCTGTTGGGCTGAGTAGCACAATTTTAATTTTGCTTTGGGTGGCCGACGAAATGAGCTACGACCGTTTTCATCAAAAAGAAGCACATCTTTTTAAAGCCATGAATCGTGGTGTCTTCGACGGAAAACTACAATGTTGGCATGCTACCCCCTCTCTTCTCGGCCCGGCTTTGAAGAAAGAATTCCCTGAAATCGTAGAAACTACTCGTATGAATTGGACAAGCCCCAAACTACTTGCTGTGGGTGAAAAACGGCTTCACATAGACGGTGCAGAGGTAGACCCGGGTTTCCTGACGATGTTTAGCTTTCCACTCTTGCAGGGGGATCCTCAAACAGCACTCCAAGGCATCCAATCCATTGTCATTGCGGAGTCGCTTGCCAAAAAACTTTTCGGTAGGCAAAACCCTATGAATCGGGTGATTCGTCTGGAAAATCGGGATAATTTTACGGTCAAAGGGGTGATGAAAGACCTTCCCAAGAATACCGAATTTGATTTTGAGTTTCTGATCTCCTGGGAATACCTGAAAAAAATAGGAGAAGATTATGCCTTTTGGGGCAATAACAGCTACAAAACTTATGTTGAAACCCTACCTGGCACATCAGCGGAAGCTGTCAATCGTAAAATACGTGACATAACGATCCGCAACAGCCAAAAAGAAGAGGATACTGAAGTGTTTTTGCACAGCATCCAAAATTGGCGTTTGTATTCGGAATTCGAGAACGGCAAAATTTCAGGTGGGAGGATTGAGTATGTGCATTTGTTTTCAATCATTGCTGCATTTATTCTGCTCATAGCCTGTATTAATTTTATGAATCTGGCTACGGCACGCTCCGAAAAAAGAATCAAGGAAGTAGGTATCCGTAAAACCATTGGAGCGGCTAGGTCTTCCTTAATCTTACAATTTCTGGGCGAATCGACTTTGGTGGCGGCTTTTGCCCTGGTGCTGGCCGTGGTAATTACCGAACTGGTTTTGCCGTCTTTTAATTTACTTACCGAAAAACAGCTCTTTATTCAATACACAAACCCCTTATTTTGGGTAATTGCACTGTTTTTCATACTTTTTACGGGGCTTTTGGCGGGTAGTTATCCGGCTTTTTATCTTTCGTCTTTCCAGCCTGTCAAGGTGCTCAAAGGTACATACCTAGCTGGTCGCTCGGCGGTATTGCCCCGCAAAATATTGGTGGTGGTTCAGTTTACTTTTTCCATTTCTTTAATTATCAGCACCATTGTCATCTATCAGCAAATTCAATATGCCAAAAATCGCCTAAACGGTTATGAGAAAGAAAGCTTGGTTTTCCATTTTTTCACAGGAGATATTGCAAAAAACTTTGAGCTCATCAAAGCCGAGCTGATCGACAAAGGCATTGCAACAGCGGCTTGTAAAACCAATCACCCCATCACAAGTGCCAACAGCAACACCTGGGGCGTACATTGGGAAGGTAAAAACCCGAAGGAAAAAATCCTTTTTGAGCAAATGACCGCTGACGTAGATTTTGCCAAAACGATGGGTATTCAACTGTCAGAAGGTAGGGATTTAGACCTAAAAACCTTCAAAACAGACTCAAGTGCCTGCCTAATGAATGAAACCGCTATCAAAACCATGCGTATGAAAGACCCCATAGGCAAATCTGTAGATTATGAAGGGAATAGGTACAGAATTGTGGGTGTAGTGAAGGATTTCATCTGGGGTTCGCCTTATGCGCCGATTCGGCCGATGTTTGTCCGGGCAGAAAATTGGTTTCAGGTAATCACAATACGGCTAAATAAACACCTAAAAACCGAAGAAGCCATGAAAAAGGCGGCCAAGGTTTTTGAAAAATATAATCCTTATTATCCCTTTGAGCCTCGTTTTGTGGATGCGGAATATGCCCGAAAGTTCAAAAACGAACAACTGATCGGTACTTTATCCAATCTTTTTGCCTTCTTGACGGTGATTATTTCTTGCCTCGGTCTTTTTGGGCTGGCAGCCTATACCGCCGAGCTACGCACCAAAGAAATAGGCATCCGCAAGGTGCTGGGAGCCAGAGTGGTCGGGATTGTCGTGCTTTTGTCCAAAGATTTCCTGCGTTTGGTGATCATTGCTTTTTTGATTGCCAGCCCGCTGACCTGGTGGCTGATGCAACAATGGCTTGAGGATTATACATACCGTGTGGAGATTTCCTGGTGGATTTTCGCCCTGGCGGGTCTGTTGTCTGTGTTGATCGCCTTGCTGACTGTGAGCTATCAGGCTGTTCGTGCGAGTATGACCAATCCTGTGCATGCACTGAGGTATGAGTGAGAAATAGCAAAGGTTAATTCCCTGGTTTGTGGTGCAAAGGTCGGAATTACTGCTTTGCGTGCCACAACTAGGGGATTAAGTGCAAACTCCAACAGCTTTTTTCCTTCCCACAGTTTGTGGGGCAAACTCCAACAGATTTTTTCCTTCCCACAGTTTGTGGAGCGATCTTGGTTGAAAAAAGATTTAGAATTAATTTGAAAATCAGCTAATTTTAAGCCTACCGAGTAAAATCACAGGAACTGGAGAAAATATGAAAATAGATTTATTAAATCCCTGGGGATATGCACATTGCAAGGATTTCCCGATTAAAGATATAAAAAAGATATTCTGGATCATTGAAATTTTAAAACCATGAGAGTATTCATATTTGTCCTAATTTTATTTTTTACAGGATGTAAAAAGAAATTGAGTCCCGAACTGGAAAAAGCACTCTCCGAAGAAGGAGTAAAATGGCTTGAACAAGGCTCAGGCGGAGATATCATTTGTGCGATGTGCGGTAGTAAAGACTGTTTGCTCCTTTTAGATCAAGGTGAAAGAAAGATTGAGGTGGAAGTTGGTGATACGTTTAGCTATGATCATTCAACCTGGAAAGTCTTATATATACCAGA
>JANRIC010000102.1:0-19216 GCA_033765345.1 Microscillaceae bacterium | reverse complement strand
ACAACTCAGCGATTACCTCGATTTATACAGTCTCAAAGAAGGTTTTTTGCTCATTTATGATTTCAGAAAAGAAAAGGACTACAAGCAGGAACAAATCCATTTTGAGGATAAAAACATTTTTGCGGTGTGGGTGTGAGGTGTTGGGTGTTAGGTGTTGGGTGTTGGGTGTTAGGTGTTGGGTGTTGGGTGTTGGGTGTTGGGTGTTGGGTGTCGGGTGTTAGGTGTTAGGTGTTGGGGAGATACTTTTTAGGAAATACGCCATGAGGCCAGGTGATGCCACTATAAATTGCTAAAGTTAGGTGCAAGCCAGGAGGCTTGCACCAGTTTTGGGAGTTTTTTTTTAAATTTGTATGAGTAAGAAAGACTTTCAATCATTAAAAATCTTTGTCAATGCTACAATAGTACAAGTATTAAAGGGTAGTGGATTGTCTTTGGATGGATGCTGAACGGTCAAAAACAGGGTTTGCCTGTCAGGAGTAAAAGCAAGACCGGTCATTTCACATCCCTTCGGCCCTATAGCCAAACGCTTGATTCCCTCCTTGTCGACCATTCCATCCTTGACAATCGGAATCATGTAGAGTTCAAGATAGGTTTTCTTTTGTTTATACGACTCGATTTTAGCCTCCACGAGCTGATCCACTGAGGTATCTTCACAGACGAAAAGATAGGGTTTTCCCTGAATTTCAACTATTTCCAAACCATCAGGTGTGGAAAAATAACCACCGTCAGGCATTTTACCTCCTTCAAGGAATACTTCCATTTTATTGCTTGAAGGGTCAAAAACCAAAATTCTACCAAACCAGTCTTTGGTCTTGTAACTGCCTATTCCCAAAGGTGCACTTTTGTAATAATGAGGCATTGTACCTCCCTGAGACACCCCCTGACTATAATCAAAACTTCCCCCGCTTTCAGAGATATATATTTTGCCCTGGTACTCATCAATCCATTCGTGAGATTTAAACATAGTAGCTCCCAGACGTATCGCTACATCCCGGGCGTGGATAAGAGAATCCATCACCATAGGTAGCGCAAGCCACTTACCGCTTAGTCCGTCTTCAGATTGTTTATAGGCATAAAGTTGCCCTTTGGTATAATCATTGGGAATAGCCGCTTCAAACTTGAAAAATACACAAGGGCTGTAATCATCTGTAAGGTATACCGTTTTGCCGTCAGGAGTGCTGTAAGTATCTTCGTGAGAGAATCTACCCAAATGCCAAAGTTTGTGTAAAGGTTTTTTGGTAGCAATATCTACCTCCACGATCCATCCCAGATTCTCGTTGCGCTTGAGACCTTTAAAATCAGAGGTATCTCTGAAATGTGTTCCTTGGTGATATAGTTCTTCGTTGCTAAACGGTGGGTATTCTTCGGCGGTCAGGATAGTTCCGTGGGGGCTTACTTCTCCGCCGCAGTTATGCCAGGTACCTCCTAAATGAGCAAAATCAATATCATGTGCCTCTCCCATTTGTTTCCATTGGCCATTTATCTTTTTTATTTCAAGCCAGCTCATTCCACCTCCATCTCCAAGCACTGAATTGGAATCTCGAAGTTCGTGATTCATAAATAACTGCCCGTGTTCGTTACTGCCATCCATAGGGACATAAGCCAAAAAATCAATTTTATTTTTGGATAACCTCATGATGCCCTCGTCTGTCATCACAGAATCAGCCGCTCCTCGATAAATAATGTCCACTTGAGCCTCTTCGGGGACAATCAAGGTTTGGGTATTGTAATGATTACTCACTGAGGCAAACTTCACTCCGGATGCTTGGCTGTTTTTTTTGAAGGCTTCTCTTCCGGCACAACCCAAGAGAACGACTATGAAAATGATTGGATAGATTGTATGTATGATTTTCATTTTGATATGTTATTTTTTGATATAAGGAATTACTGATGGTTAGGAGGCACGCAGCACTCCCTGTTGGCTACGAGGTAGCTTGCATGGTTAATCTTCAACTTGGAATAGAAATCATTTAATTTTTTTGAACTTCAAATTCATCTACCACCGCCTGGTCCAAGGTACGAATGGCCTTAGCTCGGAGCGTTTTCCCTTCTACACTTAAATTCAGGAATATCCAGGAATGATTAGATTGGGCTACCAAATTAGGGTGGCGGCAATTTTCTGGATCTGGCTCAAAAACTTCTGGATCAGTACCTACCCCTCTTAATTTTCCTCCACTACCTACGGTGATACTGATGAAGCCCTGAGGGTTTTCATAATCTGACTGTCCATAGGGGTAGGTTTGAGTAAGTTCACCCTGACCATTCATAGGCTGAAGTCGCTCATAGGTATGTGCATGCCCATTGAGAACGAGGTCTACGTGGTATTTTTCAAAAATAGGATAGAGGGCTATTACTTTTTCTTCGTCTTTTTTATAAGTGCAAGACTTTCCATTGTGGTGCAAAAAAACAAATAACCAATCGAAGCCCTTTTGTTGTGCGGCTTCCAGGTCTTCAATGAGCCAAAGTTTTTGCTTTTCATACTCAAAAAAATCGCCTTTTTTGGAGTCCAAAGCTATAAAGTGTGCATTGGCATGATCAAAACTGTAGTAGTGCTCATTGTGGGGCAATTTCCATTCTTTCTTGTAATTTTCCTCCGGGTCAAGGCCCCAATCGTGATTACCGAGCACCGTCCAGATAGTCATATAAGGGAATACCCCAGTAAAATATTGAAAAAGCTGAGTGTCATATAATTTGCTTTCACCATTTGGATAAATAATATCCCCCAGCAACAAACCAAAATCCTGTGACAAGGCATAGGGTGCCAGTGCTTCGCCTAGTTTATCAGGTTTACCTTCATCTTTGACGTCTTCACCAATATCACCGACTGCGAAGAAGTTAAACCCTTTTGCGCTCCTATCTTTCCAACTGTTGAACTGCATCGTAGTTTGCCCTAAAAGTGCTTGCCCATCCGTAAAAATCTGATATTCGTAAGATTGGTTAGGCGCAAGGGCTTTAAGTATTACTTCATTTTCTAGGACATTTTCGCTAAGCACACGCAGAGTTCCTTCAGTCTTATCCCAGGTTTTTTCACCTTTTATTTTGTATTGAATGTAGCAACTTTTGCCCTGATTGGTACGCCAGAGAATTGTAAGCCCGTCTTTGTGCATAGATTGTAAATAGGGATACCTAATCAGGCTTATCTTGGAGTGGCTACTTATGATTAAAAGCGACATTATTAGCAAGAATACACGTGGATTTTTCATTGTGATGATATAGGTTAAATTTTTTTATCTTGGGAGATGAAGATTCCAGATTTAAAAATGAGACAGCAGTAATCTGCTGTCTCATTTATTTCTTATAAAAATTTTGCCTGATTACTCAGCTCCTTGTTTTGTCCAAGAAACCGTATTTTATACCCAGATTTAAGTGATTTACAAGATTTCCCTGATTGATTTGCTTGATTTTTAATGATTTAAAAGCTCCTTGCAAGAGTCTTGTTTTTAAAACCACTTTGGTTTGAGTACAATAAGGCGAACTTTTTTTAGCTACTCAGCAAGCGACGATTAATAACCAGGGTTTTGAACCAGGTAACCATCAATATTGGACGCACCGTCAATTGCTCTTTGTGGGATAGGGAATAATCTATCGTTTACATCAGCACTTGTTTTCTCTACCCAGCTATCTTCATATCTACCGAATCGTATCTGATCAGTTCTTCTGAGTCCTTCCCAATACAATTCAAAACCTCTCTCGCGGTACAAGATATCAATTCCAATGGCACTCAATGCGGGAGGGGTTTGAGCAGGGCGCGCATTTCTTGAAGCTCTCAGGAAATTCACGTCAGCCAATGCACCGCCACTGTCACCGTTTCGAAGTTTGGCTTCTGCACGCATGAGGTAAATTTCGCCCAATCGCAACATGACCAGGTCTACGCTACTGAAGTTGTTTGCATTCGGAGAAGTACGGCTAAACTGGTATTTTGAGAATCGATATCCGGTATTATGACGACGCCCCTCATTGCTAAAGTCAACCTCAAGTGTGTGATTGACATAAGCCACGTTGCGGTCTGGTCCCTGACCTTTGGTTTGAATTACAGGATATATCCTAACGGTAGTACCACCACCGCAGGTAAGGAATTTGCCATCACTTCCTTTTCTGGGTCCCCACTGGATGCCACTGAGCAGACCTCTGTCCATCTCAAATTGAGTTGCTTCTATGCAATAATAATGATTTTCATCGTTGGCGGGTGATATGCCTGTAAGGTCTTGTAATTCTGCGGGAATGATGTTGTTTACCTGATAAAAACGGGCATCATTTTTAGCACCCTCTAGGTCTCCATAAGCATCAAACCAGGTTTGAATGTAATCTGGAGTGGCTGCGGGTCCGTCCGTTCCGTCAGAGCTGGGGAATTCAGGTCTGCCAAATACAGATCCGGCAATCGACCAATAAGTCCAGCGGCTTTCTTCGTTGTTCAAAACACCTCTTAGATCAAGTGACCAGATGATCTCAGTGTTGCTGTTGTTGTCATCATTAAACAACGCAAAGTATTCAGCGGATAGGTTGTGTTTACCGGAGTTGATGATGTTGTCACAATATTCAATGACACGATTCATATCCTCCTGGGTAAAGTTGGGCGTGCCATAAGGGTCACGATACACTGCGGCATTGAGGTGTAATCTAGCCAAAAAGCCCCATACAGCATTTTTAGTGAGTCGCCCAGGGCCGCGATTTGTGTTAATTACATTTACAACCGACTCTAGTTCGCTCTGGATATAATCGATGGCCTCTTGTCTCCTGAGTATTTCTGAGGTCTCTGTACTGGATTCTTTTCTGAATGCAATTCCCCAGCTATCGAGCATCAGCAAATTGAGATAGGCTCTTAGCGCGATCATCTCATAAAGTGCTCCTTTGGCTTCATTATTTCCTTGGTCAGCTAATGGTCTTAGGGCTTCGATGGCAGCAACAGTTCTGGAGATATTTTTTGTCAATTCATTCCAAGAATCCGTCACGAGGTCATTCCCAGGAGTGATTTCGTGTTGATGCGTGGCTAGGTATTTACCCCCATCAAACCAGTCAGTACCTCCTCTATAGGGAAGGATCGCTTCGTCAGAAGCAATTTCCTGTAAGCCGAAGTAATTGGTGTGTCTCCAGACCCATCGCACCTGACCATAAGCAGGCGCAATAGCACCACTGACCGCTTCTGCTTGCCCTAGACCAGAGAAAGACTCATCAAGTACTTCTTCATTGAGGTCAGTACAGCTCCAGTTGGCGAAGAAAAAGAAACTAAGGAATAAAAAGGTTAAGATTTTATTTTTCATTTTTTTGATTGTATTGATTTAAGAAAACGAAAATTTTGTCTTGTTAAATTTTGATTACTAGAAAGTTACATTTAATCCCACTAAGAAGGTTCTGGCTGCCGGATAAGTAAACCGGTCAATACCAAACGTCTGGATACCGCCTCTTGAAGTACCCGTATTCACTTCGGGATCAAAGCCTGAATAATCCGAAATGACAAAGAGGTTTTGCCCAGTCAGTGATAATCTAATGCTTTCTACACCATTTCCAAGGCCAAACTTACCAGGGAAGAAAGTGTAAGCAAGCGTGGCATTGTTCAATCTCAGGTATCCACCATCTTCCAGATAGCGTGTAGAGACGGTATTAGAGTTAGTAATATCTTCTTCGGGAAACTGAGTCGCAAAATCCGTTGTATTGGAAGAAGCAGCAAGATTTCCTTTATTGAAGAGTGACATTTTCGTGTGATTGTAGATCTTATTACCTGCTAATCCATTAAAATTCAAGCCCAAGTCAAAGTTTTTGTATGCAAAACTGAGTTGGAATGCATAGATCAGGTCAGGCAATGCAGCCCCCACCACTGTTCTATCATTCTCAAGGATTACATCATCTCCATTGGTATCTACAAATTGATTTAGCCCATCAGGACCAATACCATCAAACTGCAACATATAGAAAGAACCGACAGGCTCTCCGTTAATGTAGCCATTGATGGTTGCTCCGGTCTGTCCGGCACCCTGAGCAGCACCAGTCGTAAGGACAGCAAAAGGAGAATTAACTACTTCGTTTTTAATGGTAGAAATATTACCTCCGATGCTGTATTTAAATTCTTTGGTAGGATTACTTTTATACTCCAGCCCAATTTCAATACCTGAATTTCGTATTTCCATCTCCGGAATATTTGTCCAGTAGGTAGAAGTAGGCTGAATAGGATCAGGAGGAACTACCTCAAGCAGAATGTTATCAGAAACTTTGTGATAATAATCAAAAGATCCTATCAGTCTTGAGCCAAAGAGTTCGAAATCAAGACCAAAATCCGTTTGTGTAGACACCTCCCACTGGATATCATCATTGGCCAAGCGGGTGAAGATGGTTCCAAAAGGATATTCATCGAGGCTGTTGGCATCAGGGTCTAGCGGATAAGTATCGTTATTGTCTTTGCTTTCAATAAAGCTTTGTTGAGTAATCTTAGCAGGAATCTCTTGGTTTCCGGTTTGTCCCCAGCTAGCTCTTAGCTTCAGACTATTTACCCAGGGAACAGAAAAGAAATCCTCTTCGGCAATATTCCAACCTAGTGCTACAGAAGGGAAATAACCGTACTTGTTGTTATCTCCAAACTTAGAAGAACCATCTGCTCGCATAGTAGCGGTCAGGAGATATTTACCCTTATAAGAATAGTTGATACGACCAAAGAAAGACTGCAGCTCATTTCTTTCAGCTACTGTGCTTAGGGTAGTAGGAGTCACATTGGTGCTTGTCTGATCCTGGAATCTCGGATCAATGCCATTATCAGCAAAACCTTGCATGGAAAAAACTCTGGTATGGAAATAAAACTCCTGATAAGAATGCCCCGCCAGGAATGTAAAACTATGAGTTCCCTTATTGAATTCATAACTCAGGGTGTTTTCAACCAAATAGTTGGTATTTTCAAAAATACCAGTTGATAAACTTCCATTTTCAAAACCTTCCAAAAGTGCGTAGGGTATCAATTGCTGATCTCTGGTAGTAGCCGTAAAGTCGACGCCAAGATTTATTTTGTAGCGAAGTCCCTTGATGATCTCTACTGAAGGAGCAATATTAGCCAGGATACGGTTATTGATGGCTTCATCACTGAAGATATCATTGCGTACGATTGGGTTAAGGGCATTATCGAGCAAGGTAGGCTCTCCGTCGGTGTACACAGGAATCGTAGGATTGAGTTGTAACATATTGACAACAATCGAGGAATTATCTGGTCTAAGGTTTTCAATCCGTGAAGCTGTCAGGTTGTAATCTATGGTCACACGTCCGTTAAAAGCTTTTTGGCTGACATTCAATTTACCAGAATAGCGTCGCAGCTTACTGTTTATGAGGATGCCTTCCTGGTTTTGCACACCTACTGAGGCAAAATAACTGGTATTAGGCGTACCTCCACTCATGGAGAAATTGACATCATACGAAAAACCGGTTTGAGTCAACTCGTCTTGCCAGTCTGTATCCGAGCCGAGATCATCGAGGTTACCGCCATTAGCTGGCACAGCAATTCTGAATTCGTCGGCACTAAAGACATCAATTTTATTGGCGATAGAAGACCACGCGGTGGAGGTTGCCAGGTTGAATTTTGCTTTCCCAGTTTGTCCTTTCTTAGTGGTAATTACTACTACACCGTTAGAAGCTCTTGCACCGTACAATGCAGAGGCTGACGCATCCTTTAATACCTCAATACTTGTGATGTCATTCGGGTTGATGAAGTTGAGCGGATTGGTAGCCAGTCCACTAGCCGATGAATTGTCCAGCACAAATCCATCGAGTACATAAAGTGGGGTAGTCCCTGATCTCAAAGAACCAATACCTCTGATGATCACATCCTGAGAAGCTCCAGGCTCACCGCTTGCCGAGCTTACATTAATACCCGGAATTTTACCTTGTAATAATTGTGTAGGGTTGGTAAACACCCCTTTGTTAAAGTCTTCACTTTTGGTGGATGAAATTGATCCCGTCACATCAGATTTTTTCTGTATACCATAGGCAACCACCACAATTTCACCCAAAGAAGCTACATCTTCTTCAAGTGTTATATCAAATATAGATTGAGTGCCAATTTTAACTTCCTTGGTAAAAAATCCTGTATAAGAAAAAATCAATGTCTCTGCATCTTCTGGAATTGACAATGTATACTTTCCATAGACATCAGTAGCGACACCAATAGACGTACCTTTGACAAGCACAGTGGCTCCTGCCAGTGGTTCTCCGGTCTTGGCACTGGTCACCGTTCCGGTGATTTCGCGGTCATTTTGAGAAACAGACTCTTCAACAGAGGTAGCTGTTTTCAGCACAGGCTGCTGTATTTCTTTACTTTTGCGTACATAGATCAAACCACCTACACGCTGAAAATCCACGTGTGCTTGTTGGGCAAGTGATTTGAGGACTTGTCTGAGGCTACTGCCTTTGGCTTTGATGCTTACCTTGGTATTATACGGTATTTTTTCACGTAAATACAGGAAGTTAAAGTCGGTCTTGGATTCCAGCTCCCGAAGTACTTCATTAAGATTCATGTCGGAAACGTTCAGATTGACTTTTACAGTACTTAGGGTTTGCCCCGTAGCCCAGGCAATACTTGTACCCAAAAGTAAGGGGACTATTGCCAGGCGAATTGTATAATACATGTAAAGTGACATCTTAATAATGACATTAAATAGATTTTTTTTCATAAATTTGAATTGCGTTTAAAGTGTTAGAATAGATATTTTTTTGGGCACAAAATATCCTTCGAAGTTCGGTCATCTTACCACAGATTGAACTTTGGATAAATACCCAGGAAATTGAAATTTTAATCTTTGTAGAAGTGCCCTGCCAGGCACTTCTTTTTTATCGTATTTCGTGTTACATAAGCATTCGTTTAGTATTTGATACCATAAATTTAGATTTATATACAGCCCTCACCACGGAGGTATACCGTTCTTTGTACAATTTCATACTTAATGTTACCAGAATAAAAAACCCCTTGTAGCAATTGTCCCAGGGTATAATTTTTGGATCTGAGGTTAAGCCTGCATTGCCCTAATTTTTGATTTTCCAGTATAATTTCCACGCCGAAATGCCGCTCAATCATGGGGATGGCTTCGACAAGCCTCAATTCATCAAAGATCAGGATATTGTCTTTCCAACCTGTTATTTTTATAGGATCAAAATCCAAAAGTTTTTCTTCTTGTAGGTTTTTATTCCAGCTCCATTGTTTACCTGGTTGTAGCAGGAATGGCTTTTCGTTATTGTAGGCATTGACTTCTACACTTCCTTCCAGGAGCGAAACACTTGCTATGGAGTCTTCGGGATAATCTTTTACATTAAACTGTGTTCCCAGTACTTCGGTCAGGCTGTTTTTGGTTTGTACCCGAAAGGGTCTCCTGACATCCTTGGCTACTTCAAAATAGGCTTCGCCTTCCAGCTTGATCTTGCGTGCATCATCGCTGAAAATTTTTGGGTAGCTGATTGTACTTTCGGCATTGAGTATTACCTGAGTGCCGTCACTGAGCTTTAGTTTGATGCGTTGCCCTGACTTTGTGCTATGGCTTAGCATGGGAGATTCTGAAGCTTTTTCTGAATTTTGAAAGAAGGCATAAGCCAAGCCCAAAAGGAATAAAAAAGAAGCCGCTATACCTGTCAATCGGATCAGCCCAGGCATCCTATAGATTTGTTTGCTTTGCGATTGAGCGATATTTTGCCGAATATTTGCAAAGATTTTATTTTCAAGTCTGGTTTCATCCATCAGTATGAGATCCAATTGAGTATCTTCTTCATTTTGAAAAGAATTCAAAAACTCCTCTAAGAGTTTGGCTTCTTGGGGCGTACAGGTTCCTTGTTCGTACTTCTCCAATAATTCTCTGATTTCTTCTTCTCTCATATTAAATAAAACCCGACCAGCGCGATTTCTTTGATTTATGTTTTTATAATTGAGTAAAATGTTTTGGCTTAAGGGGTATAACCAAATTTGGAGTACTTCTTGAGCCTTTCAAACTGATGTGTAACTTAGCCTAAAAAAGTACTATGTAAGAATTGTTTTTTTTTCAAAATTCTACAAAAAAAAGCAAAAGCATCAGCACACTGACGCCTTCATTATTGAGATTCAGGGATTGTCGGAGGTGATTGAGTGCCAGTGAAAGTTGATTTTTGACGGTTTGCAGAGAGATATCAAGCTTATCGGCGATTTCATGATTAGAAAGATTCTCAAAACGACTCAATAAAAAAATCTCCCGGCAACGGGGAGCTACCTCTGCCAATTGCTGCTCGATGGTTGCCCTGAGTTCGTCAAAATGAAGTTTTTCTTCGGTACTATTGACCATGTGGACGACATTGAAGCGATCTATGTACTTTTGGGCAAGCTTTCCTTTGCGCAAAAATTGAAAAACCTTATACTTGGTCATTTGGGTCAGATAAGCCCCCAGATTTTGAATATCTGCTCGATCTTTTTTTTGCCAAAGATCTGTAAATACTTCCTGAATAATGTCTTCGCAGACCTGCTGATTTTTGAGTATTTTGAAGGCAAAAACAAATAAACCCTTCCAATAATGCAGATAGATTTGATGAAAGGCTTGCTCATCTCCTTTTTTGAGTCCAAACAAAAGAGTTTGTGTCTGAGAGTATTTTTTTTCTTTTTGCTCCATATCGGCTAGCTTGTCTTCAGCTTTGTTCAAAGTAACGACAAAGCTTTCTGAGTATCAAATATACCAGATTAAAGAATAATTAATTTTTGAGGACTTGAAAATATATCCGGTTTGTGCAAGCAAATACACGTGTTACTGTCTATACCTAAAATAAGGTAACCAGTAAAAAAACAAAATCCGCACACAATGTATGCGGATTGTTTCGTCAATTTCATGTATTTATAAGGGTTATATGGTTTGGATCAAGATTTTACTTATCTGAAAGTTACGTCTCCATAACGGGCATCGATACTGACTTTGGAGGTTGCCGAACCGCCGCCGCACTTACCGGAGTATGAGGCTGAGGTATTGCCTTTGATTTCTTTGCTTAGTTTGCACTGATTTCGGTCAAAATTAAAAGAGCCAAAGCTTGTGTTGACATCAAAGTCAAAGCTATCTCCGGGGCTGAAATTCAAATCTGCACCGTTGTAACTTGATTCAAGGGCGATTTTACTAAAATCGGCACTGATGTTTTCTACTTTCACGTTGCTGTTGTAGCGAGATTCTATCTCAAGGCTTTTGCTCAAAGAAGCTATTTCAAAAGAGGAATAAGAAACTGCACCCCGGATGTTGCCGATTGCCCCCAGGTCAAAAGAGCCGTTTTTGCCCTGGAATTCTATATCTCCAGCACCTGCTAGGTTCAGGTTAGAATAAGAAACGGCTAATTTACCACGCTCCACATAAGCAATGTCGGCACTGCCGAATTTAACCTCAATATTTTTAAAATCATTTCCGGTGAGTTTATCTGTTTTGAGCGGTCCGTAGCTCATTTGAATCGTCAAACTTCCAGTATAAGCACCCAAATAAGCCTCTCCAAAACTATGGTATAAGATGAGGGGTACAGTATGAGGCAGATTGACTTCGTAATTGATTTCATAATCTGATTTTTTGAGGTTTACTTTGAGATCTTTTCCAATGGGTGTCATGACGAAGTTTGGTTTTTCATCCGACTTAAAGATGATATTATTTCCCCGGCTGATATTGACCGGGAAACCTTCGGCGATATTTTTTGCTTGTTCGGCGGTGCTGCCTTTACCGACTACGGTTACTACCACATTGATTTCTTTGCCTGAATGGGTATTGATATGTACCTTGCCGTATTTATTGTAGATGGCAAATGTGCTAGAGGCATTGGTTGTAAAATTTTCTGTAATTTTGCGCTCGTGGCGGATTTGCTGCGCTGCTCCGTTTGTCCAGGAAAGCACCACCAGAAAGGCAATCAGTCCGATGGATTTAGGTACTAATTTTATTCTTTTCATTTTCTTCTCCGTTTTGTATTTTTTGTATTCTATTTAAGATTTCTAGTTGTTTGTTCAGTATCTCGATACGGATTCTGAGATTTTGGATCATGGCCTCTACCACACGTTCTTTGGCAGGCACTTGATACAGTTCGTTTTTTAGGCCTACGTAAAGCGAATCCAGCTCCTCGATGTCTTTGTAGAAATCACCCTCAATATGTAGTCTTTGGGAGCGGAACTGTTCAATCTCTTGTTTTTTCTGGGAGATGAGTTTGGTGTAATAAGCTTCGGCTTCGGCCAGTTCGGGGTCTATTTCTGTGAGATTGACTTTTTGAGCCATTTCTTGTCTCTGGTTACTGGGCTGGGGGATTAACTGGTACACAGCTATTAACCCTAAGATAATGAGTAGTGTAGCAGCTACCCGGTATAACATTTTTACAGGAATTTGAATGACTTTCCCCTTATTCTTTTGAATAGGATGGGTATCTTCCTCGAGTTCCTCGGCGATTTTCTCCCAAAGCCCTTTAGGAGGGTTGTATGGGTCTAAATCTACTCTGTTTTCTCGGATAAATTTTTCTAAACTATTTTGTTCTTCTCTTTTCATTTTCTTAAAATCTTTGCATCAAATACGTCAGTTTCTTTTTAGCTCGGTTATATTGTGATTTGGAAGTAGACTCGCTGATCCCCATAATTTCGGAAATCTCGCTGTGGTCGTATCCCTCCAAAAGGTAAAGGGTAAGCACCATTCTAAACCCATCGGGCAGTAATTGAATGGCCTGATGTACCCGATCTACCTGAAATTTAATTTCCTCTTCTTGGGCGTACCCGGGTTCATCATCCCTAAAATCCATTTCATCAACTGGTACTAAATCCAATTTACGTTTTTTAAGGTGATTGATACTCCGATTAATGACTATTCTTTTGAGCCAAGCACCGAAGGTCGACTCCCCTTTGAAAGTATGAATCTTGCGGAAAGCATCCAAAAAGGCTTCCTGAAGAACATCTTCGGCTTCGGCCTCGTGGTTAGTCATCCGCATACAGAGGTTATACATGGCCTTGGAATACAGCTTGTACACCTGAAATTGGGCTTTACGATCTCCTTGTTTTAAAGCCTCAATGAGTCCATTGTGAATTTCTGGGTAATTCTTATTCAAAATTTTCAGCATTTCGTCGGCGCGCCTCCAGGATTAAACCACTTGTTTGTATCTTAATGACTCTTTGACTTAAAGACAGGGCTTCACGCAAGAGGTTGCACCGAGGTGTAAAAAATATATCAATAATCAACTCTTATTTTAGAGAAAATCAAAAATAAACCATAGTTGCGGCAAATATTCTGCTAAATTTACGTATAAGTTTGAGTGTAAAAAAAAGCAAATTAAAAGAAAACATTGTTTCCCATCATCCGTAACATTCTAAATCGATTGGTCGGCAGGTTTCGGACATCCGGCAACCTAAGTTTACTTATGGAGTTTGTTTTGTTATTCCTGCTGATTTTCACAGTTTTTCTAATTCTCTATAAATGGAGCGAAGGAGTAAGCTGGGAAGAAGCACTCTGGCAGGGCTGGCAGACATTTACTACGGTAGGGTATGGCAATCAGCCCGCACGCACTCTAGAGGGGCGAATCGTAACCATGGTACTCAGCACCATGGGGATCGCTGTACTTGCTGGAATATTCTCTGAAATCTTTGAACATCGCCGGTTGATGGTCGAAAAGAAAAATCTTGGACTTATGAAAAACCCCATTAAAGACGGATATGTAATTTTTAATTTCCCGGAAATTCATCAGGGATTTAATTTTATCAATGAACTCAGAACCGTAGAACGAAACGTGGGCATCTGTATCGTGGATAATAACCTGGAAAGGCTTCCTGAAACAATCGCCATTCTGCCCAATATTCACTTCATCAAGGGAAGCCCTCTCATTCGAGACACCTACGAGCGTTCTCGAATTACAGACAATAAGGCCGTTATTATTTTCCCTAACAAACCCTCTGTTTCTAACTCCGACGGCGAAACCAAAACCATTGTAGACCTTGTGACCAAATTTGTCAAAAGTGTACCCGGCTGCCAAACCCGGATCGTGCACATTCTGGCCGACCCTCGGAATGCCTGGATGTTTCAAGACGGTTATTCTACGCAGGTATCCGAACGGTTCGAGTTGCTTGCCGTAGTGCAGGAATTACAAGATAAATATTCTGCCGAAATCATAGAGACGCTCCTAACCAATAGCCGTGGCGCAAGCCTCAAAACTGTAACTCCTCGAGACATCATCGGCTGGACTTGGGAGGAGTTCGTGCAAAGATCCATTGCCGTATCCCGCCGAACCAACCTGCCTTGCAATCCTTTGGCACTGATCAAGAATGGTGAAAATAACGCTTGCCCCTCTCTAGATGATGTCATTGAGTCGGGAGATTGTATTTCTGTGATTACTTTCAGCAATTTTAAATGGGATAAATTTGAGAAGGAGCTGGTCAAGATGGGTACACAAGTACGCCGCCCTGATGAAAATTCAACCAATAATCATAGCCCCGAAGCGAGCAGAAATAAAATATCCTGACGTAACTTTGCATATTCACAAAATAAATTCACTGTGGTATGCTGGATTTCTCTGCCATCGAACTCAATAAAATGGTCTTGCATCAGATCGGCCATAAAACTGCCGGAGAAGGTCTCAGGCTTTCTCGAGATCTGATTCCTTTGGATAATCCCGATCTCAAGGACTTGATCCTCAAATACTTCCTTTCTCCTTTTAAAACGCCGAATTTTTACAATTTCAGCCATCCCGGCGACCTAAATCTAAACGAGGTGTATCATTATGCCTCGTTGATTTTTCAAAATCAAGAAAATTTCTACGAGCAGTCCGTCCACATTGCCCAGCACCTCTACGAGCAATCGCAGCATCCCAAGATCAAATCAGGTGAGTTTTATCTTTGCTACCTGGAAAATTGTATGGTAGAGGATGAGCTTACGGATGCACTGGGGCTTTTCAAATCCGAAACCAAAGATACTTTTCTCAAAATCTCCAACCGGAATGATAGCTTTGTAATCGATTTTGAAAACGGCATCAATATTCAAAAACTAGATAAAGGCTGTTTGATTTTTAATACTGAAGCCCGGCTAGGCTACAAAGTATGTGTGATCGATGCCCTGAACAAAACCCAGGAAGCCCATTATTGGATGGATGATTTCTTAAAAGTCAGCCCGCGAGCCGATAATTTCTACCATACCCGCAATTATATGCAAGTATGTAGGGATTTTATAGAGGAAGTCAATCAGGAAGATTTGTTGGATCGCAAAGATCAAATCCAACTTTTGAATAAATCGGTAGCTTATTTCAAAGAGCAAGAAAATTTTGATGTTCAGGATTTTGAAGAGAAAGTAATCCAAAACCCTGAAACCATTGATGCCTTTCGCAACTTTAAGAAAAGCTTTGAGCAGGAAAAAGAAATTCAGTTTCAGGATACTTTTGATATTTCAACCCAAGCTGTCAAAAAAAATCAACGTATCTTCAAAAGTGTACTCAAACTTGATAAGAACTTCAGCATCTATGTCCACGGTGAGCCTAATAAAATAGAAAAAGGCTTTGACGAGGAAAAAAATCTAAGATATTATAAGTTTTATTATGAAGAAGAGCGATAGCTAAGTTTCAACCGATGTATCAGGTTTAACAGCCATTTAACACTAGGCAAGAATAAAAAGAACCAATTTATTAGAATGTTGTTTTACCTTTGTAAAGTAAAATACAACATATAGTTTGATGAAAATAGGGATTGTCTGTTATCCAACCTTCGGAGGAAGTGGCGTAGTAGCTACTGAATTAGGAAAATCATTGGCCGAGAAAGGTCATCAGGTACATTTTATCACGTATAATCAACCTGTCAGGTTAAATTTTTTCAATGAGAACCTCTTTTACCACGGCGTTTATGTGCCTAATTACCCGTTGTTTCAGTATCCTCCTTATGAACTAGCCCTTACCAGTGAAATTGTCAATGTTTTTAAATACGAAAAACTGGATTTGATACACGCTCATTATGCCATTCCTCACGCTTCGGCAGCTTATATGGCCAAACAAATCCTAAAATCAGAAAATATCCACGTGCCTGTCATCACTACCCTTCATGGCACCGACATCACGCTGGTAGGCAAAGACCCTTCCTTTGAGCCGGTGGTGACTTTTAGCATCAATGAATCAGACGGGGTGACAACTGTTTCCGAAAGTCTTAAACAAGATACCTATGAACATTTTGACATACATCGTGAGATAGAGGTTATTCCTAATTTTATCGATCTTGAGCGTTTCAAAAGGCAAGAAAAACCACATTTCAAAAAAGCTATTTGCCCTGCAGATGAAAAGGTCATTGTACATACTTCTAATTTTCGCAAGGTGAAAAGAATTGAAGATGTCATGCGAATTTTTGCAGAAATCAATAAAACTATGCCTAGTAAATTGCTGTTGGCGGGAGATGGACCGGAAAGGGTGAATATGGAGCGGCTTTGTCGTCAGTTAGGCATCTGCGATGATGTTCGTTTTTTGGGCAAAATCGCAGAAGTAGAGGAAGTGCTTTCCATTGCTGATTTATTTTTGATGCCTTCTGAAAAAGAAAGTTTTGGGCTGGCTGCTTTGGAAGCTATGGCTTGTGGCGTACCCGTTGTGTCTTCCAATGCAGGTGGATTACCGGAGCTAAATATCCACGGGGAATCCGGTTTTGTAAGTGATGTGGGTGATATTGAAGATATGGTCAAAAACTCCCTGCATATTCTGAATGAAGACAATCTCGAGAAATTTCGTGAAAATGCCCTCAATCGCGCCAAGGAGTTTGAAATCAAGAAAATTTTACCTCTTTATGAGAATCTTTATGAGAAAGTAATGGACAAAATTAAAGGTGTCTCTTCTGAGGTTTAAAGCCTGATGGAATGATGCCTATTCCCTATTCCGGTAATGTTAAGCAATAGTTGATAAATATTTTATATCTTTGTAAAAAAAAGAGAGAAATTATGCTCAGTAAAGAATATCAATGTCATCAATGTTCAAGTACAAATATAGTCAAGAATGGAACAAATGCTTGTGGTACGCAACGCTATAAATGCAAAGATTGTGGGGTTTGTCGGGTTTTAGAACCTAAAAGTAAAACTGCTCAAATAGATAAAGAGGCGGTTCTGCGTACATTCGAGGAAAGAAATAGCTATCGTTCTACGGGTAGAATTTTTGGAATTAGCCATGTCACGGTCTATAATTGGTTAAAAAAAAAGCCAAAAGTTTAGAACCTTTTAAGACGAGTATCCAGGGAGCCACTCCTGAAAGCGTCCTGGAAGTAGATGAAATATTTTCCTATGTGCTATTGAAAGTCAATGAAATAAGGATTTGGATCGCTGAAAATAAACAAACTAAACAAATCGTATCTTTCTTTATAGGCGATGGCAGTATGAAAAGTTGTAAACGTTTATGGCGAAAATTGCCCTACAGTTATTTGCGCTGTACGAGTTTTTCAGATTTTTGGAAATCTTATCATTGCCTGCCCAAAGAAACGCATACAAAGGTAGGCAAAGAAACAGGACTTATCAATCACGTAGAAAGACTTAATAATACCATTAGGCAAAGGTTTAGCAGATTTGTCCGAAAGACTTTATCCTTTTCTAAAAAAGAGTATATGTTAAATTTATACTCAAACCGAAGTGGTTTTCCGAGATTTTAGCTTTTAAATCATTAATAATCAAGCTAATCAATCAAGAAAATCAGGCAAATCACTTCAATCTGGGTATACATTTCAAACTTTGGGCGTATCAATATAATCTTAATGTTATCAGTTAAAAATTAACACTATCAATATTCCTTGCAAAATAGCCAGATTTTTACATAAAAACCCGAAAGCCTCTGGATGCAGACTTTCGGGTTTATTTTTTTCTTCTCAGCAGCCTACGGCCTTAGGCATTCGCCTGGAAGTTTGCAAAACTTCCTTTCATTACTTAGTTCAGAGTGATCCTAGCGGAACACTCTGAACAACTTGGGTTTAAAGATTCCAATTTCAGGTCAACCTTACTACTATCAAGGTTGATTATATCACGCTCTTGTGAGCTATGATTTAAACGCAGCTCATAAAGATAAATCTTCTTAACAGGTTCAGGTAAGTCCCAGAAAGTTTGAGGTTTTTTCATGTATGATCTTATCACTTTACCATCTTGAAAACAGGATGTAAAAAGTGTTGTAATAACTAAAAATATTAGTGGACTTAAAAAATATACATTTGAAATTTTCATAATATGTCATTTTTTGATTTGTATTTGAAGATTATTGATTTCTGTATCCAGTGCATAGATTGTATGTATCATATCACTCCGGATATCGATAAGTATTTGGATTCCTTCCAATATTTTTTGTGACTGAGTGCCTGGAAGCGATTGTTTTTCTAAATCAGCTATCTGATTGTCAAGTATTTCCATACGTAGATATAGCTTTTCTCTTTGAGCTTGTAAATCAAAGAGTTTGAGATATTGTTCCATTATAGGAAACCACACCTGGACGTTTTTTTTCCAGGGTCCATTGTGATTGGCAAAAGCATCATTAAATTTAGGAAATGCATCTACAATTTGTCCATATTCTGTAATAGTTTTTAAGTATTCTGTAGGATACTGATCTTCGTATACAATATTTGCACTGGCATCGGGGTCGTCTCTAAAAGAATCTTCCCAATCCCAAAAAGTCGGTATCATAGTCATTTGTACGTGATCAACTCCCCCAAAATAAGCCACCCAGTCAAGTTCTTTTGACCTGACATTGATATGGGTGATTCCCTTTGGAGTTACGTACTCAGTTCTTACAGGAAGATTTATAGTAATCAACAGGATTTCAGAAGCATCTATGTTGAGTTTCTGGACTAGCTCTTTGATTGCCCATTTGGCTACATTCCCCCCGTGGCTGTGCGTCATAATCACTATTAACTCACCTGATACGTGATTCTTTAAAATATCCTCCGCCAGTGATATTGCTCCTCTCATTCTATCACCCGGTGTATTATCGCCATACCACTTAAATCTTGTATCTTTGGTGCTTCCAAAAGTCTTGACTGTCCTATCAATCAAACTTTGCTGAAAATAATTAAAATCCTGCCATGTCCCGTGCACAAACCAAGCTTTGCTAGGTTTAGTCAAGTCTATTAACGGGCTGGGCTTGGGCTGCCTCAAAGTACCAAGATAGTTATTCTCCTTGACTCTATCACTCGGATGAATGAGCATTTCCTGTTTATCTTCCTCGGTGAGCGTCCATTTTTCTTTGAGGGTTGGCTCCACAGGTTTTGTTTTCAGCGGAATCAGCAGAGGTTTTCCACTAAACTTACTGGGGTCGATATTGG